>NZ_JBHYGW010000001.1:390470-543012 GCF_042738015.1 Lentzea sp. NPDC059081 | reverse complement strand
TCCAACGGTCCGGGGTGGGGGGTGGGGGGGTGTGTTCTTTGCCCTGTTTGGTGGCGGGTTTTTGAAACCGGGGGGTTTCGTTGGTGCTTTTGCCTCCCCCCCGCCCAAAGCGGGCGCCTTCCCCCCCCGGGGTGCGGCTTGGTGGATGGGTGCGGGCTGCGAAGTGGTTCACGCTCGGGGCTACGTACGTCATGAACACCTGGAGTGCGTTCGTGGCCGGGTCTGCGGCGCTCGTGGTGTTGCACTCGGTGCCGCCGCTCGTTGTGTTCGTCGCTGCTGAGGCTGTGACGGACCTGCGGGACAGCCTTGGAACCGCTGCGGGTGCCACGGTGGAGGCCGTGGCACCCGCTCCGCGGACGTCGTTCGCTGAGTACATGGCGGTGGCGCGCAAGGCTCGGAAGTCGAGCGCCAAGGTCTCGCCGGCCTGGGTTCGTGAAGTCACGGGGTGTTCACGCGGGCTGTCCTCGAAGCTGGCAGCCGAGCTGAACGGGGACCAGCGATGACCGGTGAGCTGGTGCCTGCGGAGCAGGTCATCGAAGGGGAACTGGTCGACGAGCGTGAGGCGCTCGTCCGGCGGATCGAGACGACCTGGCGTTACTCGCGTGCTGTGCCTCCGGCGCTGAAGTCTCGGGAGGCGTTGAAGCTCACCGCAAAGGATGCGCTCGCGTGGGTCCTTCGGGCTCCGTTTCGGTGCACGAGTGCGGTTGGTCGTGGCTTGGTGGTTGCGGCGCGTGGCTGGCGGAACTGGGTTCGGGTGCGGGACTACCGCGACGCTGCCGAGCAATCGGAAAAGCTGGCGGACAAGTTCGTTGAGATCCGCGCGTTGACGTTGTTCCGGTGGAAGGTCACCGGAACCGTGCTGCTTGCTGGCGGTGCGGTGATCACGGTGGCCTGGGTGCTCTACGGCGACTTGGTGTTGTGGAGCGTTGGAGGTATCGGCGCGGCCGTGCTGGCGATCGTTGGACGGGCGAAGGACGGCTCACCAGGTCGGAAGTCCGTGCTCGCCGGGCCACGCACACTGACGTGGACGATGGACTCCCAGGTACTGGTCGACGCGTTCCGGGATGCCAAGCTGATCGGGAAGGACGAGTCGCTTCGGCTGGTCGAGCGGGCGTCTCGGCAGGGTGCTGGTTGGGCGATCACGGTGGACCTGCCAGCCACGCGCAAGGCTGCCGACGTCGTGAAGCATCGGGAGGACCTGGCGTCGGCGCTGGCGGTCGACGAGATCCAGCTCAGCGTCGAACGTGTGCGTGGCAATGGCGGCCATGCCGGACGCGTGGCGATGTGGGTGGCCGATGAGGACCCGTACGCCTCACCGCCGATCGGAACGCCGCTGCTCGCGGTCGAACGATGGGACGCGTGGCGACCAGTGCCGTTCGGAACCGATGCGCGTGGACGGCGAATTGACCTGCCGTTGGTGTGGACGTCGGTACTGATCGGCGCGATTCCTCGACAGGGCAAGACGATGGCCGAACGGTTGGCTGCGGCGGGGCTCATCCTCGATCCGTACGCACGGCTGTACGTCGCCGACTTCAAGAACGGGAAGGACTGGCAGGCAGCGGAGCAGGTCGCACACCGGTTCATGGCCGGTGACGACAGTGAGCACGTGTTGGCGTTCCTGGACTGGCTCGTTGAGCTGGTCGCGGACGTTCAGCGGCGGTATCGGCGGATGCAGGACCTGGACGACGTGACGTGTCCAGAGTCGAAGGTGACGCCGTTCATGTCGCGTGATCCGTCGCTGGACATGCCGATTACGGCGCTGGTTGTCGACGAGGTCCACATTGCACTGGAGGATCGCACTCCTGTTGTGGTGCAGGGGAAGAAGCTCACGGCAGGGGAGCAGATCGGCGAGCTTCTGACGTGGCTCGCGAAGAAGGCGCCGGCTGCGGGGCTGGTGCTGGTGCTCGCTACGCAGCGGCCGGACAGCAACACGATTCCGTCGAAGTTGCGGGCGGTGCTCGGGTCGCGGTTCGCGTTGCGGGTCATGGATTGGCGGGACAGCAACATCGTCCTCGGGGAGCAGATGAACACCCGCGGGTACGACAGCAGTCGGTTGCTTCCGTCGCACAAGGGCGTCGGCATCCTGCGGCCGGACGGAGAGACGCAGGCTGGGGCCGATGTGCTCGCGCTGACTGTGCGGACGTTCTACATGCCCAACGAGGACTGGCGAGCTATCTGCGAACGAGGTCGCGCGCTCCGCGAGACCGAAGGCACGTTGACCGGGCAGGCCGCAGGTCAGGAGACGCCGTTGGTCCATCGTGCTGAGGTCGCGCGGGAGATCAGCGGAGCGAGCCTTGACGAGATCGAGCTGCCGGAGCCGTTGGCTGCGGTTGTCGAGTACCTCGGAGATGGGCTGGACGAGCGGGAGTTCGTGCCCACGGCCGAGCTGGTGGACGTGCTGAACGTCGAGCCGACGACGTTCGCGAAAGACATGGGCGACCTTGGTTGCCGACCCACAAGGCAGTACGTCCAGGAGGAAGAGGGCACGCGGCGGGTCCGCGGCTACCTGACGGTGGACATTCGGGCTGCGATTGTTGAAATCGGCTCATCGAGTCTGCCTGCCGTGGACCAGCTATGACCGGCGATGATCCGGAACGCGGAGAGCTGAAGGTCAATCTTCCGGCGGAGCTGCCTATTCTCACCAGGCGAGTAAGCCGCATACTGCTAGGCATCCTGTTCGAGCTGAGCGAGGCGGAGGCCCTGAACGGGCCTCCGGGAGGGAGGTGCGATGACTGTTGAAATCAGCCGAGACCCGTGGGCGACGCTCGATGACTTGTGGGGCATCGAGGTCAGCGAAGTCGTGGAGGACGGCATCGGTCCGGTAGCGGGCTACGGCCGGTGCTCGACTGAGGACAACCAGGACCCCGAGACGTCGCGCGGCTGGCAGTTCGGCAACGCGGACAAGTTCGTCGGGCCGTTGGGTGGTCGGATCGTTGAGGAGTTCTTCGACGTCGGAAAGTCGCGGTCCGTGCCGTGGGAACGGCGAGACGAAGCCTCACGGTTGCTGGCAGCGCTGAAGAACCCGCACCGTGGTTGGAATGCCGTCGTGGTGGGGGAGGGGACGAGGTGTTGGTTCGGCAACCAGTTCTCGTTGATCGCTCCTCGGTTCGAGGCATACGGCGTTGACCTGTGGGTGCCGGAGCTGGGCGGGAAGTACAACCCGCGTAACCCGTCGCACAAGATGCTGATGAGCGTGCTCGGTGGCATGAGTGAGTCCGAGCGCCAGCACGTCCAGGCTCGCGTTCGGGCTGCGATGGACACGCAGGTTCTCAACGAGGGACGCCACCAGGGCGGCCGAGCGCCGTACGGGTATGTCACGGTCGACGGCGGTCCGCACCCGAACCCGCGCAAGTCAGCGGAGGGCTACCGGTTGCGCGTGCTCGCGATCGATGACGAGTCCGCATGGGTCGTTCAGCGCATCTTTGCCGAGTACTTGAGCGGCATGGGTGATCGGGCCATTGCCAACGGGCTCAACCGTGACCGGATTCTGTGCCCGTCCGCGCGCCGGCCGGATCAGAACAAGCATCGGCCCGGCGATGGTTGGCAGGGCAGCACGGTGCGGGCGATCGTGGAGAACCCTCGCTATACCGGCTGTGCGTTCTTCGGTCGCTCTACGAAGTTCGAGACGCTGCTCGACCCTGACGACGTGTCGGCTGGTCACGTGGTGCGGTTTCGGAAGGCCAGTCCGGATCGAGTGGTCCGGTCGCGTAATCCTGCGCACCCGAAGATCGTGGAGATTGAGGACTTCACGGCTGCCCAGCTTCTGCGGAAGTCGAAAGGGAGCTTGCGGAGCGCGCGGAAGACGGAGCGGTCGGGGCGTGCGCTGAAACACCGCTACCTGTTCCGCGGTCGCATCCGGTGTTGCATCTGCGGACGGAAGATGGAGGGCAGCCCGCGTAAGAAGGCGATGTATTACCGGTGTCCTGCGCGCACGTTGGCTCCGGGTTCTCCCGTGCTCGCGTCGCATCCTGGCGCGGTCTATTTGAGAGAGGACGCTCTTCAGGACGCGGTGAATGGCTGGCTAGGACATGTCTTCGATCGGAAGAACCGCGATCGGACCGTTGCCGCCTTGATGGATTCGCAAGAGCCGGTCATCCAGATCGGTCGTGACGCTGCGAAGAAGCGACTCGCTGAAGCTGACGCCAAACTGACCAGGTTCCAGAACGCCATCATGGCCGGCGTGGACCCCGCGGCGCTGGTCGAAGCGATCAACGAGGCGCAAGCCGAGCGGCTCGCGTCACGGGCGGCCCTGGACAATGTCCCAGCACCGGTGGAGGTGGACGTCGCCGAGATCTACGCGGCGATCGACTCGATAGGGGATGTCAGCGCGGCACTGAGAGGCAGCGCGCCAACGAGGTTGGAAGAGCTGTACGAGGCGATAGACCTGCAAGTCCGGTATAAGCAAAACCCCCACGAAGCTGATGTCTCCATCAACCCCGTGGGGGTGAATAACGCTGGTGTCCGAGGGGGGACTTGAACCCCCACCCCCTTTCGGGGACTAGCACCTCAAGCTAGCGCGTCTGCCATTCCGCCACCCGGACGTATTCAGTTCTGCCTCGGCTCTCGCCGTGGTGTGTGCATAGGTTACATGATCGTCGGCGCGCGCCAAAATCGGGGGCGTCTACTGGTGTTTGTGCTGGTGAGGGGTTGGGTGGCGGGTTAGGGTCCGGCTGTGGATGAGTTGACTGGGTGGTTGCTCGACTCCGATCCTGCCTTGCGGTGGCAGGTGGAGCGGGATCTTGTGGGGGAGCCGGCTGAGGTTTGGCAGGCGACGCGGGCGCGGGTTGCCTGTGAGGGGTTTGGGGCTCGGCTGTTGGCCGAGCAGGGCAGCGATGGGATGTGGGCAGGTGGGGCCTTCTTTCCTGCCGGGTTCGACGGCAAGGAGGAGGGGCAGCCGTGGACGGCTACCACCTGGTCGTTGAACTCCCTGCGGGAGTGGGGGGTTGATGCGGAGGTGCTCACACAGCGGCGGACTGTCGAGTTGCTCGAGGCCGGGTGTCGGTGGGAGTACGACGACCTGCCCTACTGGGGTGGGGAGGTGGACTGCTGCATCAACTCGTGGACGTTGGCCAACGGGGTGTGGCTCGGGGTCGATGTGGCGAGCAATGCGCAGTGGTTTGTTGACCATCAGTTGGCTGATGGCGGGTGGAACTGCGAGTGGGTCGAGGGGTCGACGCGGTCGTCGTTTCACTCGACGCTCAACTCGTTGAAGGGGTTGCTGGCGTACGAAACGGCCACCGGCGGGACTGAGGCGACCAAGGCTGCCAGGAAGCGTGGGGACGAGTACCTGCTGGAGAGGAAGCTCTACAAGCGGCTGTCCACTCAGGAGGTTGTGGGGGAGTGGGTCGGGAAGTTCCGGTCGCCGTTTCGGTGGGGGTACAGCGTGCTCAACGCCATGGACTACTTCCGGGCGGCTGACACCAGAGATCCGCGGATGGCCGGCGCCATCAAGATGATCGAGGCTGCCCGGCAGGAGGACGGGACCTGGTTGCAGGCTGGGCGGCATCCTGGGCGGGTGTGGTTTGAGATCGACGTGCCGGAAGGCGAGTCGTCCAAGTGGTTGACGTTCTACGCCACAAGGGTGTTGTGGTGGTGGCGGAGCTAGATCCAGCCCTTGGCGCGGGCGTAGCGGGCTGCTTCGTGGCGGTTCGAGGCGCCGGTTTTGCCCACGGCTGAGGAGAGGTAGTTGCGGACGGTTCCTGGGGAGAGGGAGGCTCGGCGGGCGATTTCGTCCACCGGGGCGCCTTCCAGGGCCAGTTCCAGGACGTCGGCTTCGCGGGGTGTCAGGGGGCTGTCGCCGGCGCTGATTGCCTCGGCGGCCAAGGCCGGGTCTACGTAGCGGCCGCCTGAGTGGACTGTGCGGACGACTGTGGCCAGGACGTCGGACGAGACGGTTTTGGGGAGGAAGCCTCGTACGCCTGCTGCCAGGGCTCGTTTCAGGTGGCCTGGGCGGCCGTGGCTGGTGACGATCATGGTGCCGCACGTGGGGAGGTCGGTGGACAGGGACTGGGCCACCGATACGCCGTCGAGGTCTGGCATCTGCAGGTCGATCACGGCCACGTCGGGGCGGACGGCTCGGGCGGTGGCCAGGGCTTCGGCGCCGGTGGCGGCTTGGGCGACCACCTCGAGGTCGTCTTCCAGCGACAGCAGGGCTGCCATGGCGCCGCGGATGAGGTGTTCGTCGTCGGCCAGGAGGATGCGGATCACGGGAGCTCCACGGTGAGGACGAAGCGGTTGGGAGCTTCTGGGGTGGCGGTCACGGAGCCGCCGAGGGCCGTGAAGCGTTCCCGCAGGCCCGTCAGGCCGCTGCCGTAGCGGAGGTCGGACGAGGTGGCGCCGTCGTTGGACATGGTCAAGGTCTTGCCGCGCAACGTGATCGTGCACGTGCTGGCCTTGCTGTGGCGCAGGACGTTGGTCACGCCCTCGCGCACGGCCCAGCCCAGAGCGCCTGCCGGTTCGCCTTCGAACGTCACGTCGCCGATCACACGGCAGTCGATGCCGGCGGACGCCAGCAGTGAGCGGGCGCCGGCCAGTTCGGCGGAGAGGTCGGCTGTTCGGTAGCCGCTCACGACGGCGCGGAGCTCGTCCAGCGAATCTTGGGCTATGCGGCGGACTTCGAGCATCTCGTCGATGGCCGACTCACGGCCGCGGCGCGCCAGTTGGGCTGCCAGGTCGGCTTTCAGGGCCACGGCGGAGAGGTTGCGGCCCACCACGTCGTGCAGGTCGCGGGCGAAGCGGAGGCGTTCTTCGGCGACGGCCAGGTTGGCCCGGATCTCGCGGCTGTGGTCGAGCTCCCAGACCAGGCCGAGCATCCACAGCGTGCTGCGGAAGGCGAAGGCCAGGAACGTCAGCATGATGCTCGACGCCAGGGCATGGCCCATCGGGGCGGTCAGAAACAGGAACAGGCACGTCAGCGGCGTCACCACGAGCAGCGGTCGGATGGGCCGCAGCGCGGAGAGGGTGGTGATGGTCAGGGCCAGGAACATCACCGCGATGCCGTCGGCCGGGCTGTCGGGGGAGTCGCCCGACGGGAGCGGGTAGGCCAGTTCGGCGGTGACCAGGACCGCGGTCGTGTACGCCAGGAAGATCGCCAGCAACTTGCCGGGGAACGTGGTCCTGCCCAGGTAGTTCTCGATGCCGAGGTGGGCCAGGCGGACGCTGAGGACGACGTGGACGAGCACCGCCGCCGACGCCGTGACGACGCCGGCGGTGCTGATCTCGTTCGCCATCGCGAGGATCAGGAACGGTGGCAGGCACAGGTAGGCCAGGTAGAACGTGGCGCGGACGAACAGGTCGAACCGCGCCGCGTTGCCGCGGGACCGCCACCAGTCGAGCAAGATCACCTCCGGGGGTCCCAGCGGAACCAGCGTCGTACAGCGTAGGTGCCGAGGACGATCCACGCGGCGAGGACGATCGTGGGGCGCAGCACGGGGCCGTCCTGCCAGGCGGCGCGGAGCAGGTCCAGCACCGGGGTCAGGGGCAGGAAGCGGAGCACCTGCTGGAGGTTGTCCGGCAGGATCGACAGCGGGAACATCAGGCCCGAGCCGAGGATGCACGCCATCAGCACCGGCAGTGACGTCACCTGGGCCATCTCCACCGTGCGGGTGAACGCCGACGACGCCGCCGCCAGCAGGGCGAACACCACCACGCCGCCCGCCACGGCGAGCAGGATGAACCACGGGCGGGACGGCAGGTCGACGCCGGTGATCACGCCGACGATCGCCGCGAACAACGCCATCTGCCCCAGTGCCACCACGACGGACGGCAGGGACGCGCCCAGCAGGATCTCCGGGTCGGTCAGCTCACCGACGCGCAGCCGCTTGAGCACCAGCTCCTCGCGACGGGCGACGAACGTGGTGACGAGGTTGTAGTACACCGCCATGATCAGCGCGAATCCGATCAAGCCCACCACCAGCGGCACCCCCTCGGCGTCCACCGAGACCAGCACCGGGATGAGCAACAACGGCAGCACGAGAGAGTTGAACAGCGCGGTCTTGTTGCGCCAGAACAGCTTCAGCTCCGCCTGCCCGACAGCCACGGCCCTCATGCCGCCTCCTCCGCGATCGCGAGGAACGCCTCCTCGAGGGACGCCGAACGAGCGTCCAAACCGGACAGCTCGACCCCGCTCTGATGAGCCCACGCCAAGAGCTCGTGCAACGTCCGCTGCAGGTCGTTGGTCCGCACGGTCATGCGTCCCGACGAGTCCGAGTCGGCGACGAACGGCAGCGACACGCCGGGCGGCGGCACGAACGAGATGCGTGACGGGTACGCGTCCACGACCTCGGACACCGTTCCCTGCGCGACGATCCGGCCGCGGTGCATGATCGCCAGCCGGTCGGCCAACGCCTGCGCCTCCTCCAGGTAGTGCGTCGTCAGCAGCACCGTCACGCCCTCGAGCAGCAGCGACCGGATCAGCTCCCACGTGTTGCGCCGGCTCTCCGGGTCGAGGCCCGTGGTCGGCTCGTCGAGGAACAACACCTCCGGCTTGCCCAGCAACGCCAGCGCCAGGTCCAGCCGGCGCCGTTCGCCGCCGGACAGCTGCTTCACCCGCACCGACGCCCGGTGCGTCAGGTCGACCAACGCCAGCGCCTCGTCGACCGGACGCGCCGTCGTCAGCGTTCCCGCCCACATCCGGGTGGCCTCGGCGACGGTCAGGTCCGGTGGAAACCCGCCCTCCTGCAGCATCACGCCCACCCGCGGCCGCACGATGGCGCGCTCGCTGAACGGGTCGTGGCCCAGCACCCGCACGGTCCCCTCCGCCGGGCGGGAAAGCCCCTCCACGACCTCCACCGTCGACGTCTTCCCCGCTCCGTTCGTGCCGAGCAACGCGAACATCTCGCCCCGCTCGACCTCGAACGACACCCCTCGCACGGCCTCGAACCCACCGCTGTAGCGGCGAGTCAGCTCGCGCACCTCGATCGCTGTCATGCTTCAACGATGTCGGCGCCAACGGCCCCGCGGCAGTGCGCCACCACACCAGTTCCCCATGACAGATGTCATGCGGGTCGAAAAGCGCGCTCCCCGTTCGACGTGTGGTCGAGGCAGCCACAGCAGGACAACCGGAGGAGAGATCATGGACCAGGTCAGTGCGACGCTCAGCTTCCCCGCAGCCGCCGAGCGGGTGTTCGCGGTGCTGGCGGACCCGGCGAGCCACGCCGCGATCGACGGCACCGGCTGGGCCCAGGGCGTCGTCGACCGGGAACCGTTGACGAGGGCCGGCCAGGTGTTCCGGATGGCCATGCACCACGACGGCCACCCCGACGGCGACTACCGGACCGCCAACAGGGTCGAGGTCCTCGAGGAGCCGAGCGTGATCGGCTGGCTGACCGGCTACGAGACGGACGAGGGCGAACTGGTGCTCGGCGGCTGGGTCTGGCGCTACGACCTCGTGCGGACCGGGCCGGAGACGTCCGAGGTGACGCTCACCTACGACTGGTCTGAGGTGAACGAGGAGCGCCGCGCCATCATCGGGTTCCCGCCGTTCGGTCCCGATCACCTCGGAAACTCCCTGCGCCACCTGCGAGAGCTGGTAATCTCACGAACGTACTAAAACGGGGGGATGCATGACACTGGGGCTGGTGGCTGCGCTGGCGGGACTGGCGCTGCTCGACTCGACGAGCATCGGGACGTTGTTCATCCCGATCTGGCTGATGCTGACGCCGGGGCGGCTGAAACCGGGCAGGTTCGCGGTCTACCTCGGCACGATCACGGTCTTCTACTTCGCGGTCGGCATGCTGATCGTGCTCGGCGCGACCAAACTGGTCGGGCACCTCGACAACCCGGTCGCGTACTGGGTCCAGCTGGTGATCGGGGTGGCGCTGTTCGCGGTCAGCTTCCGGTTCGACAGCAAGAAGAAGACGGACACGGGCAAGTGGCAGAACCGGCTCGGCGGCTCGACGCCGGCGCTCGCGGGGGTCGCGCTGCTGGCCGGTGTCGTGGAGCTCGCGACGATGCTGCCGTACCTCGGCGCGATCGGCATGATGAGCGCCGCGGACCTGCGGCCGGCCGAGATCGGGCTGCTGCTGGCCGGGTACTGCCTGGTCATGATCGTGCCGGCACTCGTCCTGCTCGGCGCGCGGCTCGCGCTCGGGACCAGGCTCGACCCGGTTCTCACGCGGATCAGCACGTGGTTCGCCGAGAAGGGCGCGAGTGCGACGGGCTGGGTTCTCGGCATCGCCGGTTTCCTGGTGGCGCGCGATGCCGTCGCACGGCTGTTCTTCCTGTGAACCACTTGGTCCGGTTGGCTGAACGACCCGGTTTCGTTTTCCTTCTACACTCGCCAGGATGACTCCGCTGGACGATCCGCGCAGATCTGTCCCGCACGAGCTGGCGCCGCTGCTCCGCAGCGAGGTCGCGCCTGTTTCGGTGAGCATTGTCGACGCCATCGAGAAAGCCATTCCGGAATACAGCGAGTTCCGCGAGAACGTCGTCCACGGCATTCGGCAGGCCCTGGTGAAGTTCGTCGACATGATCGCGGAACCGGAGGCCGAACCGGACCCGCACGACGACATCCACCGCAAGCTCGGCGCGTGGGAGTTCCAGTCCGGCCGCAGCCTCGACAGCCTGCAGGCCGCCTACCGCATCGGCGCGCGGGTGGCGTGGCGGCACGTGTGCGGGTTCGCCGAGCGGCGCGAGCTGTCGCTGCGGCTCATGTCGGTGCTGGGCGAGGCGATGATCGCCCACGTCGACGAGCTCGTCAGCCTGTCCGTCGAGGGGTACGCGGCCGCGCAGGCCAGTGCGGCCGGCACGCTGGAACGCAAGCGGCGCAAGCTGATGGAGTTGCTCGTCGCCGACCCGACGAGCAACTGGCAGGCGGTGCTGGACGCGGCACGGGCGGCGGCCTGGCCCATGCCGGAGCGGCTGGCCGCCGTGGCGCTGGAGCCGTCCGCCGCCCCCGCCGACGACCTGCCGGCCGACGTGCTGGTCGACTTCGAGGACGCCTCCCCGTACCTGCTCGTGCCGAACCCCGTCGCGGTCACGCGCTGGCTGCGCACCGCGCTGCCGGGCTGGCGGGCTGCGGTCGGGCTGCCGGTGGCGCCCGCGCAGGCCCGCACGTCACTGGCCTGCGCCCGCCGCGTCCTGGCGCTGAGCAGGGAGAAGGTGCTGCCGGACCAGCCCGTCCTGGACAGCGCCGACCACCTGGTCGAACTGACCGTGCTCGCCGACGAGTTCCTGGCCCGGCAGCTCGCCGAACGGGCACTGGCGCCGCTCGCGCCGCTGACCGACCGGCAGCGGACGAAGCTCGCCGAGACGCTGCTGGTCTGGCTCTCGGCCCGCGGCGGCGCGCCCGAGGTGGCCGCGCGGCTGCAGGTGCATCCGCAGACCGTCCGCTACCGCGTGAACCAGTTGGAGGAACTGTTCGGCGACCGTTTGCACGACGCGGGGGAGAGGTTCACCCTCGAACTCGCGCTGCGGGCGCACTATTTGTTGCGGCGCGACTGACAAATCGTCGGAACGCAATTCGCACGCGGATGACAAAAGCCGGTTTTCGCTTGCCTCCCGGAATGCGGCGCGGTTACTTTACTGGCGAGTAAAGCAACACCGCCTTCTTGCAGTTCAATGTCGTACTCAGGAGGTCCCTGCACATGAAGACCGGACTTTTCGCGCGCGTCGCCGCCGTCGTTCTGGTTGCCGGAGCGCTGGGCGTCACGACGGCCGGCACGAGCTCCGCCGCGGTCGCCACGCTGAGCATCACCTACTCGTGCCAGTTCTCGATCGCCGGCACGCACGACATGCCGTCCGTGGTCAGCTCTCCCGACGTGCCGGACTCCGCCGCCGTCGGCGTGCCGACCGCGCCGTCCACGACGACGGTCACCACGACGGTGTCCGACGACGTCCGCAACACGCTGTGGTGGATCGGCGGGCGGTCCGTCGACGGAACGCTGACCACGCCTGTCACCGTGACCATCGGCGCCTCCGTGCAGAACCTCACGGCGACGCTGGCCATCCCGAACACCGCGGTGCCGAACTCGGGCTCGTTCCAGGTGGTCGCGAACGGCACGTTCCCGGCGCTGACCCTGCCCAACGCGGGCACGGCGTCGATCAGCCTCGGCAACGCCTCGCTCGCACTGACGCCGCGCTACGCCAACGGCGAGCCGACGTGGATCGGGGTCGTGAACGTCCCCTGCACCGTCAAGCCCGGCCAGGTCACCAAGTTCCACGAGTTCCCGGTGGCGTGACGCCCGTCCCGTGATGGGATGGCGGCATGGAGCTCCAGCAACTGGTGGACCGCATCGCGACCGAGGTCACGCCAGGGGGTGCCGTCGCCGACTACATCCCCGCGCTCGCCAGGATCGACCCGCACGCCTTCGGCCTCGCCGTCGCGACACTGGACGGCGAGGTCTTCGGCGCGGGGCACCACACGACGCCGTTCTCGATCCAGAGCATCTCCAAGGTGTTCACGCTCGCTCTGGCCCTCGCCGAGAACGACGACGTGTGGACGCGGGTCGGCAGGGAACCGTCCGGCTCGCCGTTCAACTCCCTGGTCCAGCTGGAGACCGAGCAGGGCGTCCCGCGCAACCCGTTCATCAACGCCGGCGCGCTCGTCGTCACCGACCACCTCGGCCACGGCGCCGCCGACCGCCTCCTCGCTTTCCTGCGGCAGGAGAGCGGCAACGACGCGATCGGCGTCGACCCCGAGGTCGCCAAGTCGGAGCTCGAGCACTCCGACCGCAACCGCGCACTGGCGCACTTCATGGGCTCCTACGGCAACATGCGCAACCCGGTCGACGTCGTGGTGCACGAGTACGTCCGGCAGTGCTCCATCGCGATGAGCTGCCGAGACCTCGCCCGCGCCACTCTCTTCCTCGCCCGCCACGGCGTCCGCAACGACGGCACCCGGCTGCTCGACGTCAGCGGTGCCAAGCGGGTCAACGCCGTCATGCTCACGTGCGGCACCTACGACGCCGCCGGCCAGTTCGCCTACCGCGTCGGCCTGCCCGGCAAGAGCGGGGTCGGCGGCGGGATCATCGCCGTCGTTCCCGGCCGGTGCGCGATCTGCGTCTGGAGCCCCGCCCTCGACGCACGCGGCAACTCCGTCGCCGGTGTGGACGCGCTGGACCGTTTCACCACGTCCACAGGCTGGTCTGTGTTCTGACGGGTGGTAGGAAGACGGGGTGAGCACAACGGGGAACGCACTGGCACTGGCCGAGGACGAGGTCGTCACGCTCGTCAGCGAGCTGATCAGGATCGACACGACGAACACGGGTGACCCCGCGACGGTCGTGGGGGAGCGCAAGGCCGCCGAGTGGGTGGCCGAGAAGCTCTCCGAGGTCGGCTACGAGACCACCTACGTCGAGTCGGGCGCCCAGGGCCGCGGCAACGTCGTCGCGCGGCTGGCCGGGGCCGACCCGAGCCGGGGCGCGCTGCTGGTGCACGGCCACCTCGACGTCGTGCCCGCCGACGCGTCCGAGTGGTCGGTGCACCCGTTCTCCGGCGCGGTGCAGGACGGCTACGTGTGGGGCCGCGGCGCCGTCGACATGAAGGACATGGTCGGCATGACGCTGGCCCTGGCCCGGCACTTCAAGCGCGAGAACGTCGTGCCGCCGCGCGACATCGTCTTCGCGTTTCTCGCCGACGAGGAAGCCGGCGGTCTCTACGGCGCGAAGTGGCTGGTGGAGAACCGGCCGGAGCTGTTCGAGGGCGTCACCGAGGCGATCAGCGAGGTCGGCGGCTTCTCGATCACGCTGAAGGACGACGTCCGCGCGTACCTGGTCGAGACCGCCGAGAAGGGCATCCGCTGGCTCAAGCTGCGGGTCAAGGGCACCGCCGGGCACGGCAGCATGATCCACCGCGACAACGCGGTCGCGAAGCTCGCCGCCGCCGTGACGAGGCTCGACCAGCACCAGTGGCCGCTGATCATCCGGCCGTCGGTGCGCGAGTTCCTCGACGGCGTCACCGAGATCACCGGCCTCGAGTTCCCCGACGACGACGTCGAGGGCTCGATCGGCAAGCTCGGCGCGCTGTCGCGGATGATCGGCGCGACGCTGCGCGACACCGCGAACCCGACCATGCTGTCCGCCGGGTACAAGGCGAACGTCATCCCGTCGACCGCCGAGGCCACTGTGGACTGCCGGATCCTGCCCGGCCGCGAGGAGGCGTTCGACCGCGAGCTGGCCGAGATCCTCGGGCCGGACGTGGAACGCGAGTGGATCGGCCTGCCGCCGGTGGAGACGACGTTCGACGGCGCCCTGGTCGACGCGATGACGGCGTCGATCATCGCCGAGGACCCCGGCGCGCGCGTGCTGCCGTACATGCTCTCCGGGGGCACGGACGCGAAGTCGTTCCAGCAGCTCGGCATCCGCAACTTCGGCTTCGCGCCGTTGAAGCTGCCGTCGGACCTCGACTTCTCCGGTCTGTTCCACGGAGTGGACGAGCGGGTGCCGGTCGACGCCCTTAAGTTCGGCGTGCGTGTACTGGACCGTTTCCTGCGCAACAGCTGAGGAGGCTGCCGTGCCCACTGCGGACTTGACCGGCCGGGTCGCGCTGGTCACGGGCGGTGCGGGCGGCATCGGGTCCGCCGCCGCGCGCAGGCTCGCGAAGCTCGGCGCCCGCGTCGTGGTGCTCGACCTCGACGCCGCCGGGGCCGAACGGGTCGCGTCCGCGGTGGGCGGCCTCGCCGTGCAGGGCGACGTCACGGATCCGGCCACCATGCCGGCGGTCGTCGCGCGGGTGGAGGAGGAGCTCGGGCGGCTCGACGTCGTGCTGCTCAACGCCGGCATCGGCGGGGGACAGGCGGGCATCGACGACGCGCTGGACGTCGGCCGGTACCGCAAGCTCGTCGGCGTCAACGTCGACCACGTCGTGTACGGGGTGTGCGCGGCGGTGCCGGCGTTGCGGCGGCAGTGCGGCGGGAAGATCGTGATCACGGCGTCGCTGGCCGGGCTGGCGGCGATGCCCGCCGACCCGCTGTACACGCTGACCAAGCACGCGGTGGTCGGGTACGCGCGGGCCGCGGGCCAGGCGTTGGCGGGCGAGGGCATCGTGGTGTCCGCGCTGTGTCCCGGTTTCGTCGACACGTTGCTGCTCGGGGCGGCGAAGGAGGAGTTCGACGCCGTCGCGTTCCCGTTGCTGACGCCGTCGGACATCGCCGACGCGCTCGAGTCGGTGCTGTCGGAGGGCGAACCCGGGGAGGCCTGGGTGATCCAGCCCGGCGGAAAGGCCTCGGCCTACCGGTTCCGGGGCGTGCCCGGCGCGGGCCAGCTGCCACCGGACGTCGTGCTCGGACGCGTCTGAACCGTGTCCTTTCGCCGTGTCGTCTCGTTAGGACGAACAGAGGACACGGCGAAAGGAACGGCGCATGGTGCTGCTGGAGGACGGGACCGAGCTCAACGTGGTGCGCGCGGGCGACCCCGACGCCCCGGTGACGGTCGTGCTGGCGCACGGCTACGCGCTCGACCACCGCAGCTGGCACAAGGTCGTGACCGACCTGAGCACGGACTTCCAGGTCATCTCCTACGACCACCGCGGCCACGGCGCGTCGTCGGCGGCCACCAAGGAGACCGCGACCATCGAGCAGCTCGGCGACGACCTGGGGGAGCTGATCGAACGGGCGGTGCCCTCGGGCCAGGTCGTGATCGCCGGGCACTCGCTGGGCGGGATGGCGGCGCTCGCGATGGCGGAGCGGCGGCCGCGGCTGTTCAAGCAACGAGTGCTGGGCATCGTGTTCGTGTCGACGGCCGCCAGCGGGATGTCGGAGACGTCGCTCGCGTGGCCGAAGGCGCTCGGCAAGCTCGTGCGGGAGCTGGAACGGGCGTTCGGGCCGCTGGTGCGGGCGGTGCGGGAGAGGATCGAGCCCACCAAGACCGCGGGACTGCGGTGGTGGCTGTTCGGCGACGAGCCCGCCGCCGAGGACGTCGAGCTGACCGCGGACATGGTGTGGGGGCACTGGCCGGAGACGATCGCGTTGTTCCGGCCGGCGGTGGACCGCTACGACCGCGAGGCCGGGCTGATGGTGGCGAAGGAGAAGGCCGTCGTCGCGGTGGTGGGGGACGAGGACCGGCTGGTGCCGGAGGCGGACGCGGTGAGGTTCGGCGGGACGTCGGTGGTCCTGACCGACGCCGGGCACATGTTGCCGCTGGAACGGCCTGCCGAGCTCGCGAACCTGATCCGCGAGGTGGCGGCCAAGGCGTGACAGCGGTCGGGCCGCTCGCGGGGAGCGGCCCGATGTCGTGGTTCCTGGAGGTCAGACGTTCGAGCGGCGTCGGCCGGGTGGCCGGCCGAACAGGCGGACGTGCTCGTCCACCAGCCAGTCCTTGAGCGGCGCCCACTCCGGGTGGTGGTTGAGCACCAGGAGGCGGTGCATCCACCAGTTCGGGTCGTCGTGGCGGGGGAACGCGGCGAGCCAGGCGGCCCGCTGCTCCTCCGTGAGGCCCCACAGGTGGGCGAGCTGCCCTTGGGCGTCCGTGTCGAGCTGGGCGGTGATCCGGCCGTTCTCGGTCTGGTACTCCGCGCGCAGGTCGCGCAACACGGCGACAGCGCGTTCGTCGTCCTCGTCGGCGGTGACCACCACGGTGTGCAGGCCCTGCGACGCGGCTTCCGTCAGCAGGGCGCGGGTTGACTCCTCGTCGTGCGGCAGTGCGCTGTGAGCGACCCCGACTTCGTGCGGCACGAGCTCCATGACACGGAATCTGATCACATGGTCCAACCACTTCGGTGTATTTTATTGCTTCAGTGTTGACTGAAGAGTCACCTTCCGTCGGCTGGTCATGCCCGTTGACCGCACGTTGTAGTGCGACGCCCCGAGGCCGACACCGCACAACGTTCCCGCACTAGGAATGCGGTGCAGGCCGGAGAGGGGAGTGAAGTGGTCAGCAGAGGGGCCTCGGATCGACACCGGGGAAGTAGTGGTCCCAATGACGAGTGGGCAGGTGCGCCGTCGTAGTGGCGCACACCCGCGCCGCGGTCGCCTCGACGTCGAGGTCCCACACGCGGACGGTCCGGTCGGCACCGGCCGTCGCGAGGGTGCGGTTGTCCGGGGCGAACGCGACGCCCCACACCCGTTCCGCGTGACCGTGCAGCACTGCCCGCAGCTGGGGGTTGCGGGGATCGCGCACGTCCCACACGCGGACGGCGTCGTCGGTCGTGCCGGCGGCGACGAGGGTGCCGTCGGGGGAGATGGCGAGCCGTTGCAGGGGGCCGCCGTCGTTGGGCAGGGAGCCGAGCTTGCGCGGCTGTGCGGGGTCGCTGATGTCGTACAGCGCGCCGCTCGCTCCCTGGTTCGCGAACGCCATCAGGTCGCCGTGGAGGACGACGGTGAAGACCTCCTCGCGGCCGGCCTGGCCACCGCGGCGGATGGGGTCGGGGTTGTCGTCGGTCTTCAACGCCGGCAGGGCCCTGGGCCTGGCCGGGTCGCTGACGTCCCACAGGTGGAGCTCACGGCTGCCGTTGGCGATGACGAGCGTGCGGTCGTCGTCGGACAGTTCGACCTGCCACACCGTGGCGGTGCGGGGGACCGCGAACCCGCCGGTCTTCACGGGAGCGGCCGGGTCGGTGACGTTCCAGAGCTCGACCACGCCGTTCTCGTCGGCTGCGGCGAGCGTCCTGCCGTCGTGGCTGAAGGTGGCGGCGACGATCGGGGCGGCGAACGTGATCGCCCTGGTCAGCTCCCGTGGCGTCGCGGGGTCGCTGACGTCCCACAGCGCGGCGGCGGAGGAGGACGAGCTGAACAGGACGTCGCCGGCCGGGCTGATGTCGACGGTCTGGCCCTCGTCACCCGGTGCGAGCGCGGGCAGGGTGGAGATCTCCCGCGCGTGCCGGTCGTCCGGGCGCCACAGCTTCACGGCGCCGTCAGAGGAGACGGTCGCGAAGTACCGCCCGCGCTTGTCGTAGTCGAGCTTCCACACCGTCTGCTCGTGCTGCGGGTGGGCGAGGTTGCCGATGTCGAACACCCGCACCTCGGGGTCGCTGGTGGCCGTGACCATCCAGCGCGAGTCGGCGCTGAAGACCAGTGACGTCGCGGCGTCGGTGTGCCCGCTCAGCTCCGAGGCGAGCCGGACGTGGCGGGGGTCGCGCACGTCCCACAGGCGGTTGGTCCGGTCACCGCCGCCGCTGACGAGGAACCGGCCGTCGGGGGAGAAGGTCACCGCGTGGACCGAGAACGTGTGCCCGGACGCCAGGCCGAGCAGCGCGGGGGAGCGGGGGTCCCCGACGT
Organism: Lentzea sp. NPDC059081; assembly: GCF_042738015.1. Lineage (NCBI taxonomy): Bacteria > Bacillati > Actinomycetota > Actinomycetes > Pseudonocardiales > Pseudonocardiaceae > Lentzea > Lentzea sp. NPDC059081. The sequence continues at coordinate 524,861 of NZ_JBHYGW010000001.1, read as the reverse complement.
CCCACAGCTTGACCTCGCCGTTGTCGGCGCCGGTGGCGACCGTGCGGCCGTCGGGCGAGAGGTCGACGCCGTCCACGGCCGTGCCCTCGGGAGCGGGACGGATGGTGGAGAGCAGGGCTCCGGTCGCGAGCTCCCAGAGCTTGACCGTGCCATCCCACGAGGCGGAGACGATCCGGGACCCGTCCGCGTCGAGCGCGATGCCGTGCACGTTGTCGTCGTGGGCCTTTATCGTGCGCACGAGGGTGGCGGGGCCGGAGACGTCCCAGACCCGGATCGTCCTGTCCTCGCCGCTGCTCACGAGCGACCTGCCGTCCGGCGTGAACCGCACGGCCTGGACCTGGCCCTGGTGGCCGCTGACACGGGCCTTCTCGACGGGCCTGCGCGGGTCGGACAGGTCGAAGAGGCGGACGAACCCGTCCCAGCCAGCCGCCGCGACGGTCTTGCCGTCCGGGCTGAACGCGAGGCCGTGGGTGGCGTCGTCGCCCACGCGCACGCGGCCGAGCTCGACGGGGTGGTGGGGATCGGTGAAGTCGCGGACGATCAGCATCCGGTCGTCTCCGGCGGTGACGAGGAGCTTGGTGTCCGGGCTGAACACGGCGTACGACGCCGGTTCGTCGTGGCCGCCGACGATGGTGACCTGCGGTGCGGAGAAGGTGCTGAGCAGGCTGTCGCGGGCGGCGGGGATGCCGGTGAGGCGGTAGGCGGCCAGACGCAGCCGGCTCGCCAGGCCGGGGTCGCGTTCCTGGAGTTCGCCGGCCTGGGCGACGGCTTTCTGGGCGAGCGCGATGGTGCGTTGCTCGGTGCTCTGTCGTTGGGCGCGCACGGCGAACACGGTGGACGCGGTAGCGATGAGCAGCAACGCCGCAAGCAGGGCGACCACGCGGCGCAGGGTGGTGGTGCGGCGCTTCTCGGAGGCGAGATCGTGCTCGGCGGCGGTCTGGCTGGCGTCGAGGAACGCCTTCTCCTCGGCGTTGAGAGCCTCGGGTTCGCGCTGGGCCCAGTCGGTCGCCTGGGAGAGGGGCACGCCGCGGTGGAGCGAGCCGGGGTCGCAGCCGTGCGCCTCCCAGTCGGCGGCCGCGGCGGTGAGCCTGCGGTGCACGCGCAGGTCGTCGCGGGCCTCGGCGAGCCAGTCCCGCAGTCGCGGCCAGCTGCGGACGACGGCCTCGTGGCTGATCTCGACGCGGCCGTCGTGCACCGTCAGGATGCGCGCTGCGGCGAGGTGCTCGACGACGTCGTCCGCCGCGAGCTCAGACCGCTTGACCAGGCGTTTGGTGTCCTCGATGCCGTCACCGGGGGTGACCAAGCGGAGGAGGACCTGGCGGGCACGGGCCCGTTGGTGCTCGTCGAGGCTCGTGTAGGCGTTCTCGGCGGTGTTGGCGATGGCGCGGGCGATGCCGCCGCTCTCGTGGTAGCTGGTGAGCGTGAGGGTGTTGCCGCGCTTGCGGCGCCAGGTCTCGAGCAGCGCGTGGCTGACGTGGGGGAGCACGCCGGGCTCGCCGGTGGCGTCGGCGACGAGCCGGGCGACCAGGCCGGTCTCCAGGGCGCACCCGACCTCGACGGCGGGCTGGGTGATGGCTCTGCGCAGCTCGTCGGTGGTCATCGGGCCGACCAGCACCTGGGCGTCCTCGACGGCGCTGACCAGGCCGGGGTGACGGGCGCAGTGGCCGTAGAAGTCGGCGCGCAGCCCGATGACCGTCTTGTGCTCGCGGCGGGTGAGCGCGGCGATGAACTCGTCGCGGTGGGGGAGGGCGAAGACCTCCTCGAACTGGTCGACGACGAGCAGGCCGTCCGCGGCGGGGAGGCCGGCGGTGCCCGGGGTGATCAACGTGCCCTGCTCGTGGGCCAGCAAACCCGCGCGCAGCAGTGACGACTTGCCCGACCCGGACGCGCCGATGACGAGCACCGTGTCGTGCTCGGCGAGCTTGGCCCGCAGCTTGCCGAGGAGGAGTTCCCGGCCGAAGAAGCGGCCGGCGTCGTGCTCGGTGAACGCTCGGAGGCCGATGTAGGGGGAGTCCGGCAGGGGCTCGGTCGTCTGGTTCTCGCCCACGCTGCGCCAGCGCCGTTCCCACAGCTCCTCGTCGCCGCCGCAGGCCCGGACGAACGCGAGCGTCACGGCGAGGCTGGGGAGGCGGTCGCCGCGGGCGGCGTCGGCGAGGGTGCTGGCGGAGTAGTGGCTGAGCCTGCCGAGCTCGCGGTAGCCGGGGGAGCCGGCCTTCTCGCGGAGCTTGCGGAGGTCGAAGGCGAACTGCTGGACGGGCCCGGCGAACGGGTCGAGCGGCTTCTCCGGGCGAGGCATGGCCAAGATTCTTTCAGGTCACGTTCGCTTATAAATCTCTATTGCTTCAGTGTTGACTGAAGTAAGAGATTACTCTGCGCTCACGTTCATCGAACACTCACAACGTCTCGAAAACACAGGAACGCAGGCCACGGCGGTCAGTGGCGACGGCCGGCGAAAGCGACGCGGCCAGGTGCTAGCGGTCTGTGAACGCGCGCCGGGCTGTGATGGAGAGCTCGGCGCCGCCGGAAGCGGTCACGCGCCAATAGGCGGCGGCCCCGGTCGAGCGGGGCTTTCCGGCGGACTTCGGCGCGGGGCCGGTGGTCAGGTGATGAGGCCCGGCACGAGGTCGGGCTGGCGCTTGCGGCGCAGCCAGACCTTGCGGGAGCCGTCGCCGTAGAGCAGCGTGCGGGACAGCTCCCAGCCCGCGAACTCGGCGTGGATGGCCAGCTGCGTGGTCGCGGTGCGGCGGGAGATGCCCGGTGGCAGGCGCAGCGGCCGGTACTCCCAGTCCCCGTCGATCACCCCTTCGGTCATGGCGAGATCACCTGTACCCCTCCGTTGTCGCCGGACGTGACCGTGACACGTCCGGTCTCCTGGTCGACGCTGACGGTGTTGGGCTGGCGCACGGTCGGGAACCGGTGCTTCTCGGTCGGTTCGCCGCCGGCGACGTCGAGCCCGACGACCTCGTTGCGCTCGGTGAGCGTGATCCACGCGATGTCGCGCTTGGCGTCGTAGGCGATGCCGTACGGGCTGCCGGGGACGGGGTAGCGCTGCCGCATGATCAGCGGGTTGATCGAGAAGGCGAGGAACTCGCCGCCGCGGGTGTCGACGACGAGCAGGCGCCCGTAGCGGTCGGGGACGGCGTTGGTGGCGCCGTCGCCCGCGCGCAGGCCGGTGCCCCTGACCTCGGTGCCCTTGTCGTCCTTGGTCATCTCGAAGACGGCGCTGCGGAGCCGGTCGAGCTCGACGTCGCGGCCGTTGACCTGGAACTTCCGCGTGGTGTCGCCCTCGGTGAAGCCGCCGCCGGGCGTGACGGCGCCGGCGGGGGTGCCGTTCTGGGCGGGGGAGAGGGCGGGCTTGGCGGCCTCGAGGGTCTCCGCGACCTGCAACGGGTCCTGGGAGCTCTCGCTCTGTCCGCACGCTGCCAGGGCGGCGGTGGTCAAGAGCAGAGCGGCGAGCCGGCGCAAGATCGGGTCCTCCTGTGGAACGGAACTGAACTTCCAGCATCCACCACGTTCGGCCGGAGGTCACGCAAGGGGTGGGGTGAAACTCCTCGCCGTCCCAGGCCAGTAATCTCTATTGCTTCAGTGTTGACTGAAAATACTACTCGCAGATGTCACGTCCACAGTCACGCAGAGGCCAAAAGCAAAGCTCAGACGGATCAGGGCATCGGGCGTTCGGGGTAGGCGAGCTCGATGGCGCTGACGTCGTCGAGCGCGGCCCGGATGGCCGGGGGCAGGGTGAGCTGCTCGGCTTCGAGCGAGGCGATGAGCTGGTTGGTGTCGCGGGCGCCGACGACGGGGGCGACGACTCCGGAGCGGTCGCGGACCCAGGCGAGGGCGACGCACAGCGGTGAGGTGCCGAGGCCGTCCGCGGCGGTGGCGACGGCCTGGACGATGCGGGCGGCGCGGTCGTTGCGGTGTTGTTCGACGTAGCCGGCGAAGTGGGCGGAGGCGCCGCGGGAGTCGGCGGGGGTGCCGTTGCGGTATTTGCCGGTGAGCACGCCGCGGCCGAGGGGGGCCCACGGGAGGAGGCCGAGTCCGTGGTGGAGGGCGGCGGGGAGGACTTCGCGTTCGATGCCGCGTTCGAGCAGGGAGTACTCGACCTGGGTGGAGATGAGGGGGTGGGTGGTGGGGGTCATGGCGGCGGTGGCGAGTTGCCAGCCGCTGTAGTTGGAGATGCCGGCGTAGCGGACTTTGCCGGTGTTGATGGCGTGGTCGAGGGCGGAGAGGGTTTCGTCGAGGGGGACGTTGGTGTCCCAGGCGTGGAGTTGCCAGAGGTCGACGTGGTCGACGCCGAGGCGGCGCAGTGAGCCGTCGAGGGCGGTGAGGAGGGCGCCGCGGGAGGCGCCGCCGCCGAAGGGGCCTTCGGTGCGGCGGGCGACGGCTTTGGTGGCGATGACGAGCTCGTCGCGGGGGACGATCTCGCCGAGGAGGGTGCCGAGGATGCGTTCGGCTTCTCCGTCGGTGTAGACGTCGGCGGTGTCGACGAGGGTGCCGCCGGCGTCGGCGAAGGCCATGAGCTGGGTGGCGGCCTCGTCCGAGTCGGTGTCCTGGCCCCACGTCATCGTGCCCAGTGCTGTCCTGGAGACGCGGAGGCCGCTGCGGCCGAGGTATCGCTGTTGCACGTGCGCGATGCTAAGGGGTGATCATCGTGTGAGCCTGGCAATCGGTGTTACTGACCGGTAGGGTCTCGCTGCGTGAAGCTCGGACTGAACCTCGGATACTGGGGCGCCGGCAACGACGCCGCGAACCTCGAACTGGCCAAGGAGGCCGACCGGCTCGGCTTTTCGGTGGTGTGGGCCGCGGAGGCCTACGGTTCCGATGCGCCGACGGTGCTCGCGTGGGTGGCCGCGCAGACCGAACGCATCGACGTCGGTAGCGCGATCTTCCAGATCCCGGCGCGGACGCCGGCGATGGCGGCGATGACGGCGGCCACTTTGGACACGTTGTCGGGTGGCCGGTTCCGGATGGGGCTGGGTGTGTCGGGGCCGCAGGTGTCGGAGGGCTGGCACGGTGTGCGGTTCGACAAGCCGTTGGCGCGGACGCGTGAGTACGTGGAGATCGTGAAGAAGGCTCTCACGCGGGAGAAGCTGCGGTTCGAGGGTGAGCACTACACGCTGCCGTTGCCGGATGGTCCTGGCAAGGCGTTGCAGCTGACGGTGCATCCGGTGCGGGAGCAGATCCCGATCTACCTGGCGGCGGTGGGTCCGAAGAACCTGGAGCTGACGGGGGAGATCGCGGACGGGTGGCTGGCGATCTTCTTCTCGCCGGAGTTCTCGGCGGAGTCGCTGGCCAGCGTGAGGGCGGGCCGGGAGAAGGCCGGCAAGTCGATGGACGGGTTCGACGTCGTTCCGACGGTGCCGTTGATCGTGGGGGACGACTGGAAGGCGTGTGCGGATCCGGTGCGGGCGTACACGGCGTTGTACGTGGGCGGCATGGGGTCGCGGAAGCAGAACTTCTACAACAACCTGATGGTGCGGATGGGTTTCCCGGCTGAGGCGGAGGAGATTCAGGAGAAGTACCTGGCGCGGGACTACGGCGGGGCGATGGCGGCGATTCCGCTGGAGTTCCTGGACGCGACGGCGTTGCTGGGGCCGAAGGAGCGCATAGCAGACAAGATGAAGGCGCTTGCCGCGGCGGGGGTCACCACGCTGTCCGTTTCGCCGATGCTGCAAGATCTGGAGCAGGGGATCGCGGGCCTTCGCACCGCGGCCGAGGCTCTGGATCTGGCAGGAGTGGGTAGTTGAGCTGGTTGCAGGCTCTGGTCCTCGGACTGGTCCAAGGACTGACGGAATTCCTGCCGATTTCCAGCAGTGCGCACCTGCGCATCACGTCGACGCTGTTCTTCGGCAACGACGCGGGCGCTTCGTTCACCGCGGTGATCCAGCTGGGTACCGAGGTGGCGGTGCTGATCTACTTCGCCAAGGACATCGGGCGCTTCATCAGCGCCTGGTTCCGCGGCTTGGTCAACGCCGAGGCGCGCAAGGAGAAGGACTACCGGCTCGCCTGGTACGTGATCATCGGTTCTGTGCCGATCTCGGTTCTCGGGTACCTGTTGAAGGACGAGATCCGGACGTCGGCGCGGAACCTGTGGATCACGGCGACGATGCTGGTGGTGTTCGGTCTGCTGCTGGGTTTGGCGGACCACCTGGCGAAGCAGCAGCGGGACGAGCTGCGGATGAAGGACGCGATCGGGATGGGGCTGGCGCAGGCGCTGGCGTTGATCCCGGGTGTGTCGCGGTCTGGCGGGACGTTGACGGCGGGTCTGTTCCTGGGGCTGACTCGGGAGGCGGCGGCGCGGTACTCGTTCCTGCTGGCGATTCCGGCGGTGTTCGGGGCGGGGTTGTTCTCGATTCCGGACGTGCTGGAGCGTTCGGGTGAGGGTGTGCAGGCGTCGGTTCCGCAGATGATCGTGGCGACGCTGATCTCGTTCGTCGTCGGCTATGCGACGATCGCGTGGTTGTTGAAGTACGTGTCGAAGCATTCGTACTCGGCGTTCGTGTGGTACCGGTTGATGCTGGGTCTGGTGCTGATGGGGCTGCTGTCGATGGGGTTGCTGCAGCCGATCTAAGGTGGACGTCGTGGCCACTGTGATCCTGCTCCGACATGCTCGTTCGACTGCCAACGGTTCCGGTGTGCTGGCCGGGAGATCGTCGGGTGTGGGGTTGGACGAGCGGGGGCGGAAGCAGGCCGCGGCTCTGGTGGGCCGGTTGACGGACGTTCCGGTCGCTGCTGTCGTGTCGTCTCCTCTGCAGCGTTGCGAGGAGACGCTGGCGCCTCTGCTGGGGGAGCGGTCGCTGGAGGCGGTGACGGAGCCGGACCTGTCCGAAGTGGATTACGGGGCGTGGACCGGCAAGGCGTTGAAGGACCTGCTGGGTGAGCCGTTGTGGACGGTGGTGCAGCAGCACCCGTCGGCGGCGGTGTTCCCGGAGGGTGAGGGTCTGGCGCAGGTGCAGGCGCGTGCCGTCGCGGCGGTGCGTGCGCATGATGCGCGGATCAGCGAGGAGCACGGTCCTGGTGCGGTGTGGGTGTTGTGCTCGCACGGTGACGTGATCAAGTCGATCTTGGCGGATGCGCTGGGTGTGCATCTGGACGGGTTCCAGCGGATCGTGGTGGATCCGTGTTCGATCTCGGTGGTGCAGTACACGCAGACGCGGCCGTTCGTGTTGCGGGTGAACGACAACGGTGGGGATCTGGCGGGTGTGGTGCCGAAGGCGCCGCCGCAGGAGGAGCCGTCGTCGGACGCTACCGTGGGTGGCGCGACCGGGTCGTGAGGTAGCGCTGTTCGGGGACGCTGAGCGTTCGTTTGGCGGCTTTGTCGTATTCTTCGCGGGCTTTGTCGTGTTCTCCCCGCAGGTCCAGGAGATGGGCGCGGACGGCGTGGACGCGGTGGTGGTCGAGGTCCAGTGTGGACAGTTCGTCGAGGGCTTGGTCTGGGCCGTGGACCATGGCGACGGCGACGACGCGGTTGAGTGAGACCATTGGGCCGGGTGCGGTGACGGTGAGCAGGTCGTAGAGGCCGAGGATCTCGTGCCAGTCGGTGTCCTGCGCGGTTTTGGCTTCGGCGTGGACGGCGGCGATGGCGGCCTGCAGCTGGTAGGGGCCGATCTGCGCGGTGGTGAGGGCTTGCCGGACGAGTTCGGTGCCTTCGTCGATGGCGTGGTGGTCCCATTTCGCGCGGTCCTGCTCGGCGAGGGGGATGAGGGCGCCGTGGGGGTCGGTGCGGGCGGGGCGGCGTGCGTCGGTGAGCAGCATGAGCGCGAGCAGTCCGGTGAGTTCGCCGTCGTCGCGGCGTTTGTGCAGCTGGCGGGTGAGTCTGATGGCTTCGGCGGTGAGGTCGACGCGGACGAGGTTGTCGCCGGAGCTGGCGGTGGAGCCTTCGGTGAAGATCAGGTAGAGGACGTGCAGGACCGCGGTGAGGTCTTTCGGCGAGCGGAACTTCGCGCCGGACTGCTTGATCTTCTGCTTGGCGCGGCTGATGCGTTGCGCGACCGTCGCTTCGGGGACGAGGAACGCACGGGCGATCTCGGCGGTGGTGAGGCCGCCGACGGCGCGGAGGGTGAGTGCGATCTGGGAGGCGGTGGTGAGGCTGTCGTGGCAGCACATCGAGAGGATCGTGAGCGTGTCGTCCTGCGCGGGCGCGGGGTCGACGGGTGGGGTGAGTGCGACGACCTTCTCCTCGCGTTGACGGCGGGCGAGGTCGGAGCGGTACTGCTCGATCCACCGGCGGCTGGCGGCGGTGATGAGCCAGCCCTTCGGGTTGTCCGGCACGCCTTCGGCCGGCCATTGGCGGGAGGCGGCGAGCAGGGCTTCCTGCACGGCGTCCTCGCAGACGTCGAACTGGCCGTGGCGGCGCACGAGGACGCCGAGGACCTGCGGCGCGAGGTCGCGCAGCAGGCCGTCGAGCGGTGTGGTCACAGGTCGTCCAGCATGGCGGAGTCCCAGACAGGCCGGACCTCGATGCCGTCGTTGTGGGCGTCGGGCAGGGTGGCGGCGTGGGCGATGACCTGGTCGATGGTGTCGGCTTCGACGAGGTAGAAGCCGGCGAGGTACTCCTTGGCCTCGGCGAAGGGTCCGTCGGTGACGACGACCTCGCCGTTTCTGATGCTGATGCCCTTGCCGGTCTCTGGGCCGGGCAGTCCTTCGCTGACGACGAGCTCGCCGGAGGCGCGGAGTTTGTCGGACAGGTCGTAGTGGTCCTGGCCGAACTTGCGCTGCTGCTCTTCGGTGAGCTTGTCCCAGGCGGCCCGGGACTTGGGGTTGCTGTAGATGAGGATCAGGTACTTCACTTCCGGCCTCCTGCTGGCGCTGGCTCGGCGGAAAATCTTCTCACCGCCATGTCGAGGCCGCCGGTTCCGTCTCGACACCGGTGTGTCAGTCAGTTCCGAGGAGGTTTTCGATGACTCACACGCTGGTGCAGGACGAGACCGCGATCCGCGCGTTGTTCGCCGAGTACGAGGAGGGCATGCGGCTGCGGTCGCCGGAGCGGGTGGTGGCGCTGCTGGCGGAGGACGCGGTGACGTGCACGCTGGCGCCGCCGCTGCGCAACGCCGGGCCCGCCGCTCGGGACGCGGAGGCGTTGGCGGGGTGGATGGCGGGGTTCGAGGGGCCGATCACGCTGGAGCACCGGGACCTGGAGGTGGCGGTGTCGGGTGACGTGGCGTTCGTGCACGGGCTGGCGCGGCTGGCGGCGGTGCCGGTCGGGTACCCGCAGGGGTTCTCGATGTGGCTGCGCACGACGGTCGGGTTGCGGCGGCGGGATGGGCGGTGGGTGGTGGTGCACGAGCACCAGTCGGTGCCGTTTCACATGGACGGGTCGTTCCTGGCGGCGACCGACCTGGAGCCCTGAGGGACATCGGGCCTCGACGCCTGCGCCTGTGCGGTCGTTGAACACGCCGGGGCCCGGACCGTGCAGGGGGTGCGGTCCGGGCCCCGATCGCCTTCGTGGCGGGTGCTACTTGACGTTCACCGCGGCCCAGGCGCGGTTGACCGCCGCGTACTCGGCCGAGGAGGCGCCGTAGAGGTCGCTCGCGGCGGCGAGGGTGCCGGTGCGGGCGGCGGCGTACTTGGTGCTGGAGGTGAACTTGGTGGTCAGGGCTCGGTACCAGATCTTCTCGGCCTTGGCGCGGCCGATGCCGGTGACGGACTGGCCGTCGGCGGTGGGGGAGTCGTAGGCGACGCCGTTGATGGTCTTGGCGCCACTGCCTTCGGAGAGCAGGTAGAAGAAGTGGTTGGCGATGCCGCTGGAGTAGTGGACGTCGACGCTGCCGGCGCTGCTGGACCAGTAGTCGAGGCTCTTGCCGTCCTTGGAGGGCTTGTCCATGTAGCGCAGGGGCTTGCCGTCGCCGCGGATGTTGATCTTCTCGCCGATGAGGTAGTCGCCGACGTCGGTGGTGTTGGCGGCGTAGAACTCGGTGGTGGAGCCGAAGATGTCGCTGGTGGCCTCGTTGAGGCCGCCGGACTCGCCGGAGTAGACGAGGTTCGCGGTGGCGGAGGTGACGCCGTGGCTCATCTCGTGGGCGGCGACGTCGATCGAGGTCAGCGGGTTCTGGTTCTGGGCGCCGTCGCCGTAGGTCATGCAGAAGCAGGAGTCGGACCAGAAGGCGTTGCTGTAGTTGGTGCCGTAGTGGACCTTGCTCAGGGCGCCCTGGCCGTTGTTCTTGATGCCGTTGCGGCCGTGGACGTTCTTGTAGTAGTCCCAGGTCTTGGCGGCGCCGAAGGCGGCGTCGACGCCGGCGGTGGCCTTGTCGGTGTAGGTGCCGTTGCCCCACTTGTTGTCGGCGTCGGTGAACAGGGTGCCGGTGCCGGAGCCGTTGTTGAGGTTGTTGACGGCCTGGTTGCCGCGGGCGGGGTCCTTGAGCTGGTAGGTGGACCCGGACTGGGTGGTGTTGAGGGCGACGGTGCCGGTGTAGGTGGATTGGCCGGTGCCTTCGACGTGGTGGATGTCGTCGTAGGTCAGCAGCGTCTCGCCGGTGCGGACGTCGGTGAAGGTGTGCAGCTCGGACGGGGTCTGGTCGTCCTTGACGCTGTGCGTGACGGTTTCGCGGGCCAGCACGGGCGCGTGGTCGAGGGCGAACACGACGAGCGTGCCGTTCTCGGCGGACGTGGCGGCGGGTGCGGTGGTGTCGAGGCCCGCGAGGGTGGCCTCGGACGCCTTGGTGACGCCGGTGACCTGGCCGGCCTTCTGGGTGACGACGAGGTCGCCGCCGATGACCTTGAGGCCGTTGAGGGTGCGGTCGAACCGCAGGTGCGCGGTGCCGTCGGCGTCGCGGACGACGTCGCGGGGGACGAGCTGTTCGCCGCCGGACAGGCCGAGGGCGGTGGAGATCGTCCCCGCCTGCTCGGCTGCCGCGTGCAGCGCGTCGGGTGCGGCGTTGGCTCCCATGGTCGCCGTGGCGGTGAGGGCCGCCGCGGACATCAGGGCGGTGGTGACGCCCAGGGTCGTGCGCTTCATGAACGCTCCTGTTCCGGTGCAGGGAGTGATCGCTCCGGCGTTACAGGGGTGCCGGGCGGTCACCGTGGAACAGCCCGGCCGGTGTTTCGATGACCGGGCGTGGCGATCGTATTGCTCTGAGTGCATGCGACCAGCCGGTCCCAGGATGCGAGATCGGTTCACGAATGTGGCTGCACCGCTGGTCAGGGTGTCGGGTTTTGTCCGAATGGCGGGACAAACATGCAGCTCAACAAGCATGGAAACGAGACGGAAACGTCCGGTGACGAATCCGCCCGACGGCCTAGCGCGCTGCTCCGTCCGGCGCGGCTCGACCGGAGGGGATCTTGTTTACGGTCAACTCCCGAACTGAGAGCCCGGTCACAGTTCACAGGCCCAGACGGGTGACCGCGTTGTCCTCGAGCGGGTTGGCGGTGCGGATGTAGCGGTGCACCGTGCGCGGGTTGGTCCACCGGCCCTGGCGCATGATCTCCCGGTCGCTCGCCCCGCCCAGCGCCGCCTGCGTCGCGAACCCCGCCCGCAGCGAGTGCCCGCCGAACAACGCAGGGTCCAGGCCCGCCTTGAGCGCGTACCGCTTCACCAGCTCCGCCACCGCGCGCCCCGACATCGCCCTGCCGCCCACGCCGCCGTGCCGGTTGATCACCGGGAACACCGCGCCGGTGCGGGTGGAGCGGTCGAAGCCGTGGCAGCGGTGCAGGCCGCTCTCGGTGATCTCGCGGCCGTCGAGCACGTCGGACCAGTCCGCGAACGCGCACACCGGGCACGTCGGACGGCGGCTGCCGCGCGGCAGCACCACCGACTGCTGGTGGCGGCCCGTCTGGTCGGTCTTGGTCGTGCCGAGCCGCACCAGCAGCAACGGCTCGTGCGTGCGCGGGTCCACGTCCACCGACACGTCCTCGAACTCGATCGCCGCGAGCTCGCTGCGCCGCAACGCCCCCGCGAACCCCACCAGCAGCAGCAACGCGTCGCGTGCCCTGGCCGGTCCGTCCGCGGGACGTTCGGCCAGCAGTGCCTCGAGGGTGTCGAGCAGCACGGGGCGTTTGCGGCGGGGCTGCGACTTGCGGGTGCGGCGGATACCGCGCAACGTCAGGCGCACCACGTCGCTGCGCGTCGGGCTCGGCAGCCCGTTCGCCGCGTGCGCCGCCGCGATCGCCGCCGACTTGCGTTCCAGCGTCGACGCCCCGAACGCCGGCGACCCGTCCGGCTTCACCGTGTCCGCCGCCGCGGCCAGGTACACCGCCACGTCCAGCGGATCGGCCGGCAGCGCCTGCCGGCCCTCTGCCTGACACCAGCCCGCCCACGCGATCCAGTCCGACCGGTACGCGCGCACCGTGTTCGGCGACTGGGCGCTGCGCAGGTAGGACGACAGCGACGCCGCCTGCTCGTCGTCGAACCGCTCGCGCACCCTGGCGAGCGCGTCGACGTCGATCAGCACCGAGTGCGACACCCTGACCAGCGCGTGCTGAACGGGTTCGGGCAGGCTCACACCCGCGATGGTAGTCCTTTGATCAACTCCACGACCTCGTCCGGCGTGAACTCCAGGCCGCTGATCCCCACGCTCACCTCGAAGCTGCACCGGCGCGGGTCCGGGTTCGACCGGGCGTACAGGAACAGCCGGATGCCGGTCTCCTCCTCCAGGTTCCGTGCGGCGCGTTGCGCGTCCTCCCGCGACAGTGGCAGGTGGACGTGGAACAGGGGAGTGGCCGGCACGTCCGGGGTCGTGTGCGCGAACCCGTCGGCGTTGACCGCCGCGGCGATGCGCCGGGCGTGGTCCCGGAACTCCGGCATCCGCGGCAGGTTCACGTCCATGCCCATCAACGCGGCCGCCGCCAGGGGCCACGCGTCCACGACCGCCCCGCCCAGCCGGCGCCGCCACACCGCGGCCTGCGCGATCGTCTCGTCGTCGCCCGCGAGCACCGCGCCCCGCACCCCTTCGAGTGCCTTGTAGAGCGACACGTACACCGTGTCGAACAACGCCGAGATCTCCGCCAGCGTCGCGTCGTAACCGGTCTGCGCCTCCCACAACCGCGCCCCGTCGCAGTGCACGGCCGCCCCCGACTCGCGCGCCCACTTCGCCTGTGCCGCCAGGTCCTCGAACGAGGGCAGCAGGCCGCCGATGTCGCGTTGCGGCAGCTCGATCACCACTGCCGCGAGCGGCTCACCGGCGGCCCGCAGGTCGTCGAGGGTCATCAGCGCGTTGCGGTCGCCCACCGGGTGCAGCCGCAGTCCGTGCACCGCGCTGTAGCCCTGGTTCTCCCACACCTGCAGGTGCGTCTGCGGATGTGCCGCGAACGTGCGGCGCCCGGTGCGTTCGGCGTGCACCCGCAGCGCCACCTGCTGGGCCATCGTCCCCGACGGGAAGAACAACGCCCGCGGCTTGCCCAGCAGGCCGGCGACGCGGTCCTCCAGCTCCCGCACCGGGTCCTGCGGTGCCGTGTCCGGCGTGACGTAGGCGCTCAGCCGGCGCAGCACCTCGTGCGGCGACCGGCGCGGGCCGCTGTGGTGCGACAGGGAACGACGGATCTGCATGCCCCGACCCTAGCTATTGCCAGTGATATGCAACAGGGCCGGTCTTGCGTGGTCAGGCGGCCGCCGCGAGCCGGGCGTCGAGCTCGGCCTCGTCCGCCACGAACCACAGTTGCCGGCCCCGGTTCGACTCGCGGACGAAGTCCCGCAGTGCCGTGCTCGCCGCCACCTGCTCGGCGATGTCGCCGACCACCACGAGCCGGAACCCGTACTGCTGGAACTTCTGCACGACCGCGCCCGCGACCTTCGTGCGCAGCACCAGGAAGTCCTGCGACAACCTGGCCAGCGGCAGCACCAGCCACCCCACGTCCTGACCCCACAACGTCCCGATCAGGTCCACCGCGGACTGCTCGTCCACGATCGGGGGACCGTCCGGGGCGCACATCAGCACCGTCGCGCCGTGGCGCGTCTGCACAACATCGACCATGGCACCGCAACCTACTGACGGCCCCGCCGCGCCGCGATCGCGTTTATGCCGTCCCCTCCCACGTCACGGGCACCTCGTGGATGCCGTAGATCAGCACGTCGTCCTTGTAGGACAGCTCCTCGGCCGGCGCGGCCAGCCGCAGTGACGGGATCCGCCGCGCCAGCGTGTCGAAGACGACCTGCAGCTCCATCCGCGCGAGGTTCTGCCCGAGGCACTGGTGGATGCCGAACCCGAAGGCGACGTGGTTTCGGGCACCCCGGTCGAGCCGGATCTCGTCCGCGTCCTCGAACGCGGCCGGGTCGTGGTTGGCGGCGTTGCTCAACGCCAGCACCGGCTCACCCGCCCGGATCGTCACGCCGCCGATCTCCACGTCCTCGACAGCCACGCGGGCGTTCGCGAACTCGGCGATCGTGTAGACCCGCAGCAGCTCCTCGACCGCGAGCGGGGTGCGCGACGGGTCCTCCCGCAGCGCCGCCAGCTCCCGCGGGTGCCCCAGCAGCGTCACCACGCCCAGCGAGATCATGTTCGCGGTCGTCTCGTGCCCGGCGACCAGCAGCAGGAACGCCAGCGACAGCACGTCCTCGGGGTCGTTGCCCTGCGCGAGCTGACGGCTCAGCAGGTCCTCTGCCGGTGCGGCGGCCTTCGCGGCGATCAGGTCCGCGAGGTAGTCGCGCAGCTCCTTGAGCGCCGTCCTCTTCGTCTCGGCGGTGAGGGAGCGGCTGAGCAGGGACCCGCTGCGCGACTGGAAGAAGTCGTGGTCGGCGTAGGGGACACCGAGCTGCTCGCAGATCACCAGCGACGGCACCGGCAGCGACAGCGCCTGCACGAGGTCGACCGGCCGCGGGCCCGCGAGCATCGCGTCGATCCGCTCGTCGACGATCTCCTGCACGCGCGGGCGCAACGCGGCGATGCGCCGCACCGTGAACTCGCCCAGCACGGCCCGGCGGGCGGGACCGTGCTCGGGCGGGTCCAGCTGGATCATCGACCGGCGGAACAGGTCGAACGTCGGCCGCTCGCGGGTGAACCGCGGGAAGTCCGGGTGGCGGCGGTCGGAGCTGAACCGCGCGTCCGTGAGCATCGACCGGACGTGCTCCAGCCGGCTCAACGCCCACGCGACCTGGCCACTGGGCAACGTGACCTGGGCGATCCCGGAGCCGGTGTCGCGGATGCGGGTCTGCTCCTGCGGCGGCACGTACGGGCAACGACGGGTGGTCTGCAACTCGGGTGCGGTCATCGACGAGGCCTCCATCATTCGAGAGTGGATCACGCGGACTGCGGCCGCCGATCAGCGACAGGCGCCGCCAGGTGCGCGCCGGCGCGCACCGCGGCCGCCTCGGCCCAGCGGCTGGTGGACACGACCCCGAGCGCGAGCGCGACCAGCCCGCAGCTCCCGAGCAGCACCCACGGGGCACCGCCCGAGCCGACGAACCCGGCGCCCGCCACCAGCGCACCGGTGACGGCGACACCGATCGAGGCGCCGAACTGACGGCCGCTGGCCGCCAGCGCCCCCGCGACACCGACCTGGTCGGGCGGCAGCCCGGAGACCGCGGTCTGGGAGATCGGCGGCGAGACCATCCCCGCGCCCAGTCCGAACACCGCGTACGCGGCCAGCAGGTACGCCACCCCGGTCTGCGCGGACAGCGGAACGAGCAGGAGCCCGCCCGCGGCGAGCAGCGCGCCACCCGCCACGAGCGGCACGCGCGCGCCCCTGGCGGCGAGCAGCCGGCCCGACAGCGTGGCCGCCCCCGCCTGGGCCAGCGCCAGCGGGACGATCATCAGCCCTGCCCGCAGCGGGCTGAGGTGCCGCACCTGCTGCAGGTAGAGCGTGGTCAGGAACAGGAACCCGCCCAGCGCCGCCGCCATCAGCACCGCGATCGCGTTCGCGGCGGCGAACGGCGGGCTGCGGAAGAACCACAGGTCGATCACCGGCTCGGCGCGCCGCGGCGCCACCACGAGCAACCCGGCCAATGCCAGCACGGCGAGCACGACCAGCCCGGCGACCCACGGGTCCGTCCAGCCGCGGTGCGGACCCTCGATCGTCGCCGCGACCACCGACGCGAACAGCACCACGACCAGCGCCTGACCGGCCGGGTCGAACGCCCGCGCCCGCACCGCCCTCGACTCCGGCACGAACCGGCGGGTCAGCAGCACCGCGGCGATCCCGATCGGCACGTTGACCCAGAACACCGACCGCCAGCCCACCCCGCCGACCAGCAGACCGCCCAGCACGGGCCCCGCCGCGATCGTGACCCCGATGACCGAGCTCCACACCCCGAGCGCCCGCGCCCGTTGCGCGCGGTCGGTGAACACGCCCACGATGATCGACATCGCGACCGGGTTGAGCATCGACCCGCCCACCGCCTGCAGCCCGCGGAACGCGACCAGCCACCCCACCCCCGGCGCCAGCCCGCACAGCAGCGACCCCACCGAGAACAGCACCAGCCCGAGCTGGAACACCCGGCGCCGGCCGAAGCGGTCCGCCATCGACCCCGACAGCACCAGCAGGCACGCCATCACCAGCGAGTAGGCGTCGACCGTCCACTGCAGACCGCTCACCGAGGCGTGCAGCTCCCCGGCGATCGACGGCAGCGCCACGTTCACGATCGACAGGTCGACACCGGTCACCCCCACGCTCAGACAACAGATCGCCAGCACCAGCCGACGGCGAACAGGACGCGCGGAAACAGCGTTCGGAGTGCTCATTCGCAGATCCCCGACCAGGTTCGATAGAGTCCCCGACGAAAACGGAGAGGGTGCCCGGAAATATATGGACACCCTCCCCACTTACGCAAGGGGCACCCGCATGACCGACCAGCCACCCGCCAGGAGAGCCGACGCGGCCCGCAACCGGCAGCGCATCCTCGACGCCGCGCGCGCCGCCTTCGCCGACCTCGGCCCCGAGACGTCCATGGCCGAGGTCGCCCGCAGGTCCGGCGTCGGCTCGGCCACCCTCTACCGCAACTTCGCGACCCGCCACGAGCTCCTCGAAGCCCTGCTCGTCGACGAGGTCGACGAGGTCTGCGCCGCCGCCTCGACCGTCGAGGGCGACACCCCCGCCGACCGGCTCACGACCTGGCTGCGCCGGTTCTTCCGGTACGTCACCACCAAACGGCCCGTCGTCCTCGGCCTGCTCGAGCACACCGACCGGACCGACCCCGTCTTCCAGAGCCGCGGCCGCATGGTCGCCGCCGGCCGGCCCCTGCTCGCCGCCGCCCAGGACGCGCACCAGATCGCCGACGACCTCGACCTCGACCAGATCCTCGACCTCGTCATGGCCATCGCCAAGATCACCGGAACCCCGCAGTACCGGCAGCCGATCCTCGACGCCGCCCTCGCCGGACTGCGCCGGGAGCCTTGCTAAGATCACCCGCACGCGATCGACCGGAGGAGGTGAGACCCATCAACGCGGTGAACACCGATGGGCGCTCCTCCACCCGCACGGCCTGACGCCTTCAGCGCGCGTCGCCACGGGAGCGCTCCAGCAGCCACCCGAAAGGCGAACGACCATGCGCTACACCAGCACCACCACGACGTCCGACGGCATCACCGAACGCGACTTCGACCACGACGGCGTCCCCGGCGTCCTCTGGACCCCCGCCGGCGACCCCACCGGCCTCGTGCTCAGCGCCCACGGCGGCGGCCAGCACAAACGAGCCCTCGGCAGCACCGCCCGCGCCCACCACTGCGCCGCCGCCGGACTCGCCGTCGTCACCCTCGACGCACCCGGCCACGGTGACCGCCCCCGCACCCCCGAGGACGAGCACTACGCCACCGAGATCCGCGCCCGCCTCACCACCGGACGCGACGCCACCGCGGTCGTCGCCGAGTACAACGCCCTGCAAGCCGCCCGCGCCATCCCCGAATGGCGCTCCGTCCTCGACACGCTCGTAGAGCCGCTCGGGGGTGCCACCGGCAGTGACGTCGGCTTCTGGGGCGTGTCCATGGGCAGCGCGCTCGGCATCCCGCTCGCCGCCGCCGAACCCCGCATCCGCACCGCCGTGTTCGGGCTGGTCGGCGCCACCGACGCGCTGACGCTGGCCGCTACGACGATCACCGCCTCGGTGCGGTTCCTGCTGCAGTGGGACGACCAGCTCGTCCCGCGCGACGCCGGACTCGCGCTGTTCGACGCGTTCGCCGGACCGCGGAAGTCCTTGCACGCCAACCCCGGCGGACACGGCGAAGTGCCCGCGCACGAGCTCGACGACGCGGTCCGGTTCCTCGCCGGGTGACACGGCCGGGTAGCGCGGCCGGAACCGGTTGACGGGCAAGGCAGGCGAGGGCGGGCAGTCAACGGCGGGGAGGGCAACCCGTTCCTGCCCGGCCTTCCCTGCGCTGACCTTCCCTGCCGGCCCTCACCGCGCGGACCGCTCGGCCGCGCGGCCTCACCGGCGGCTAAATGCCGGGCGTCCGGCGGGTGGGCCTGGGTAGCGTCGCGTCCCATGCGTGATCTTGCGGCGTTGCCCAAAGCCCACCTGCACGTGCACCTGGAGAGCACGGTGCGCGCGGACACCCTCGCCGAGCTCGCCGACCACCACGGGGTCGACGTGCGGGCGCGGACCGGGCCGTTCGACGACTTCGCGAAGTTCGCCGAGCACAACGGACTCGTGCGGGACTGCCTGCGGCGAGCGGAGGACTTCCACCGCGTCGCGTACGAGTTCTGCGCCGAGGAAGCAGCGCAGGGGACCCGCTACGCCGAGGTGACGTTCACCGCGGCAGCGCACGGGGAACGGCTCTCGGATCCGGACATGCCGCTCGAGGCGGTGTTGTCCGGGCTCGCCGCAGGACAGGCCGCCCACGGCATCGAATGCCGTGTGATCGTGGACCACCCTCGCAAGAGGTCGGTCGAACGCTTCGAGGCCTCGCTCCGGCTGGCCCTCGCGCACCCACAGGTGGTCGCGATCGGGATGGCCGGAGCGGAGAACCACCCGCTGACCCCGTTCGCCGCCGTGTTCCGGGCCGCGCGCGAAGCCGGCGTCGGGCTCGTGCACCACGCGGGGGAGTGCTGCGGGCCGGACAGCGTCGCCCAAGCCGTCACCGTCGGGCTCGCCGACCGGATCGGGCACGGGTTCCGCGCCCTCGACGACCCGGAAGTCGTCGCACTGCTGCGTGACCGCGCCACGCCCCTCGAAGCCTGTCCGTCGTCCAACGTCGCGTTGGGACTGGTCGAATCCGTCTCCTCCCACCCGGTGCCACACCTGCTCGCCGCCGGGCTGACCGTCACGCTCAGCACCGACATCCCCGCCACCACCGGCACCACGCTCACCGACGAGTACCGGCTGCTGCGCGACGAGCTCGGCTTCGACGACGACACCCTGGCCGCCCTCGCGACCAACGCCGTCGACGCCTCCTTCGCCCCCGCCGCCACGAAAACGGCGCTGCGTCAGGACATCGCCACCTGGCGCGCCGGCTCGTAGCACACCAGCCCGTGCCGCTGCGCCAGCAACGCCACCAGATCCAGCACCCGGCGCTGCCCCGGCCACACCACGTGCACGATCACCGCGTCCGTGCCCACCGTCAGCGCCTCGTCCCACGACACCGGCGACGACGGATCCGGTGACGTCCGGCGTAACTCCCGCACGAACGCCGCCACCGACGGCTCGAACGCCCCCAACGGCGAGGACCGCAGCTCCGCGTACCGGGCCGCCGCCTCCGGCAGCGACGCCGGACCAGGAGCCCGCCACACCACCACGTCCACCGGAACGTCGACCTCGGCACTCACTGCGGCACTCACCGGAGCACCTGCCGCGGCATCCACCGGAACCTCCACCGGGACGTCCATCACGCCACCTTTCCGAACAACGCGCCCAGCTTCGGCACCCGCGCGGAGATCTCCGCCGGGTCCGCGAAGTCGAACTGCTCACCCTCCGGATCCGGAGACGCCAGCAGCTCCAGCCCCCGCTCGGCCAGCACCGCCTCCAGATCACCGTCGAACGCCTCGTCCGCCACGTAGTCGAGGCCCTCCCAGTCCGGCCAGTCGTCATCGGCCCACGCGTGCACACCACCGCGCGAAGCCAGCACCCGGACGTGCGGCAGCCCGGCCAGCGCGTCCGGCGACGCCGCCACCGCCTCGAACACCGCCCGCCCCTGCCCGACCAGCCACGCCTGGAAGTAGAAGAACCCGTCGTCCGAGCACAGCCCGCCGCAGATCAGGTCCGCCGCCTGCCAGTGCTCCCACGTGTCGACCCGGCGTCGCACCTCGTCGAGCCGCACCGCGAACTCCACCACCTCACCGGGCGGCAGCGCGGCCAGAGCGGCCGTCAGCCACTCCAGCCGTTCGTCCTGGCCGGAGGTCTCCGCAGCGGAGGACTCCACCAGGCCCCAGAACGCGTTCAGGTCCATGCCGAGAACGCTAGCGAGGGGGTCTGACAATTTTGGACGCACCGGCATCGCCGCAGCTCAGAGCAGGCGCGGGAGCGGCGATCGCGGGAAAGGCGGGCGTCACCGGGGACCGGAGAGCGCGAGCTGTGGAAGGGAGGCCGGCCAAGGCAGGCGGCGGAACGCGACGAGAACTCCCGCGGCCGAGAACCACCATCGCCCGGCCGGCCAGCCGCCAGGCCACCCCACCTGTTTGACCTGGTCAGGCAGGTGGGGTAGTTATTGGCGCGAACGATTCGCACGGCCTGACTATCCTTGAACCCAAATGGACACCCCGCTCGCTGAACTGCACAAACGCCTGCCCGAGCTCATGCCGCGTGATCAACGCCGGCTCGCCAGGCGCCTCGACGGCGTACGCAAGGTCAAAGACCCGATGGCGCGCCGCAAGATCGCCGAGGAGATCTCCTCCCTGATCGACGAGGCCGCCCTCAAGGTCGCGCTGCGCAGGGAGTCCGTCCCGAAGATCAGCTATCCGGAAGAGCTCCCCGTCAGCCAGCACAAGGACGAGATCAAAGAGCTCATCGCGCACCACCAGGTCGTGATCGTCGCCGGCGAGACCGGGTCCGGCAAGACCACCCAGCTGCCCAAGATCTGCCTCGAGCTCGGCCGCGGGATCACCGGCCAGATCGGCCACACCCAGCCCCGCCGCATCGCCGCCCGCACCGTCGCCGAACGCGTCGCGGAGGAGCTGGGCACCAAGCTCGGCGACACCGTCGGCTACAAGGTCCGCTTCACCGACCAGTCCGGCGACGAGACGCTGGTCAAGCTCATGACCGACGGCATCCTGCTCGCCGAGATCCAGACCGACAGGACCCTGTCCCGCTACGACACGATCATCATCGACGAGGCCCACGAACGCAGCCTCAACGTCGACTTCCTGCTCGGCTACCTCAAGCAGCTGCTGCCGCGCCGCCCCGACCTCAAGATCGTCATCACGAGTGCCACGATCGACCCGCAGCGGTTCAGCCAGCACTTCGGCGACGCCCCCGTCATCGAGGTCTCCGGCCGCACCTACCCCGTCGAGACCCGCTACCGGCCCCTCGACGAGGACGACGACCAGACCCAGGGCATCGTCGGCGCCGTCCACGAGCTGCAGGCCGAAGGGCCCGGCGACATCCTCGTGTTCCTCTCCGGCGAACGCGAGATCCGCGACACCGCCGACGCCCTCAAAGCAGAAGACCTCAAGAACACCGAGATCCTCCCGCTCTACGCCCGGCTGTCCGTGGGCGAGCAGCACCGCGTCTTCCAGCGCCACACCGGCCGGCGCGTCGTGCTCGCCACCAACGTCGCCGAGACCAGCCTCACCGTGCCGGGCATCAAGTACGTCATCGACCCCGGCAACGCGCGCATCTCCCGCTACAGCCACCGCCTCAAGGTCCAGCGGCTGCCCATCGAGCCCATCAGCCAGGCGTCGGCCAACCAGCGCAAGGGCCGCTGCGGCCGCGTCAGCGAGGGCATCTGCATCCGCCTGTACTCCGAGGAGGACTTCGAGGCACGCCCGGAGTTCACCGACGCGGAGATCCTGCGCACCAACCTCGCCAGCGTCATCCTGCAGATGACCAACATCGGCCTCGGCGACGTCGCGAAGTTCCCCTTCATCGACCCGCCCGACGCCCGCAACATCAACGACGGCATCGGCCTGCTGCAGGAGCTCGGCGCCATCAACGCCGCCGAGAAGACGCTCACCCCCACCGGCCGCAAGCTCGCCGCCCTGCCCGTCGACCCGCGCCTGGGCCGCATGGTGCTCGAGGCCGACACCACCGGCTGCCTCAAAGAGGTCATGATCATCGCGGCGGCACTGTCCATCCAGGACCCCCGCGAACGGCCGCAGGAACACCAGGAGGCCGCCACCCAGCAGCACGCGCGGTTCGTGGACAAGGAATCCGACTTCGTCACGTTCCTCAACCTCTGGGAGTACCTGCGCGAGCAGCAGAAGGAGCTGTCGGGCAACCAGTTCCGCAAGCGCTGCAAGGCCGAGTTCCTCAACTACCTGCGCGTGCGCGAGTGGCAGGACATCTACCTGCAGCTGCGGCAGGTCGCCAAGCAGATCGGCATGCACCTCAACGACCAGCCCGGCGACCCCCGCAACATCCACATCGCCCTGCTGTCCGGGCTGCTGAGCCACATCGGCGTCAAGGACGTCCTCAAGAAGCAGGCACCGAACGAGAAACGCCGCCCCATGACGGAGTTCCTCGGCGCCCGCAACGCCAAGTTCGCGATCTTCCCCGGCTCCGCGCTCGCGAAGAAACCACCGCAGTGGGTGATGGCCGCGGAGCTCGTCGAGACCAGCCGCCTGTGGGGACGCATCGTCGCCAAGATCGAACCCGAGTGGGCCGAACGCCTCGGCGAGCACGTCGTCAAACGCCAGTACTCCGAACCCCACTGGGAGACCAAGCGCGGTTCTGTCGTGGCGCTGGAGAAGGTGACGCTGTACGGGGTGCCGATCGTCGCCGGCCGCAAGGTCAACTACGGCCGCATCGACCCCGAGCTGTCGCGCGAGCTGTTCATCCGCCACGCCCTGGTGCAGGGGGAGTGGACCACCCACCACCGGTTCTTCCACACCAACCGGGCGATGCTCGAGGAAGTCGGCGAGCTGGAGAACCGCGCCCGGCGCCGCGACATCGTCGTCGACGAGGAGACGCTGTTCGAGTTCTACGACCAGCGCGTCGCCCCGGAGGTCGTGTCCGCCCGGCACTTCGACTCCTGGTGGAAGAAGCAGAAGGACAAGAACCAGCTCACCTTCACCAAGCAGATGCTGGTCAACGACCGCGCCGACGTCACCCCCGAGGCCTACCCCGACCAGTGGCGCCAGGGCGAGCTGACGCTGCCGCTGAGCTACCACTTCGAGCCGGGCACCAAGAACGACGGCGTCACCGTGCAGCTCCCGTTGCCCGCGCTCACGACGCTCGACGACGACGCGTTCTCCTGGCAGATCCCCGGCCTGCGCCACGACCTCGTCGTCGCGCTGATCCGGTCGCTGCCCAAGCAGATCCGCCGCAACTTCGTGCCCGTGCCCGACGTCGCCACCGCGGTGCTGGCCAGGATCAAGCCGGGGGAGACGTCGCTGCTCGGCGGCGTCGAACGCGAGCTCAAAGCCCTCACCGGCGTCACCGTGCACCGCGAGGACTGGCAGTTCGACGCCGTCCCCGACCACCTCAAGCTCACCTTCCAGGTCGTCGACGAGCACAACCGCACCCTCGCCGAGGGCAAGGACATCGCGGCGCTCAAGGAGAAGCTGCGCGACGAGGTCCGCGAGTCGCTGTCCCAGGCGGCCGGGCACCTCGAACGCACCGGCCTCACCACGTGGGACCTCGACGCCCTGCCCCGCACGATCGAGCAACGGCAGTCCGGCATCACCGTCACCGCCTACCCCTCGCTCGTCGACCGCGGCGACACCGTCGCGATCAAGGTCCTCGACACCCCCGGCCGGCAGGCCTACGCCCACCGCCGCGGCGTGCGCAGACTCCTGCTGCTCGGCATCAACTCACCCGTCAAGCACCTGCAACGCCACCTCGACAACGCCGCCAAGCTCGCCCTCACCCGCAACCCCCACGGCAGCGTCGCCGCGCTGCTGGCGGACTGCATCATGGCCGCCGTCGACCGGCTCATGGGCGAACCGGCGTGGGACGCCAAGTCCTACGCCGCGCAGCTGAAGAAGGTCCAGGCCGCGCTCAACGACACCACCTGGGTCGTCGTGCAGGAGGTCCGCAAAGTCCTCGAAGCCGCCCACGAAGCCGAGCTGAAGCTCAGCGGCCTCAAGGGTGCCCCGGACTCCGCGAACGACATCCGTGCCCAGCTCAACTCGTTGGTGTACAAGGGTTTCGTGACGCACACCGGGTACGACCGGCTCCCGGACCTGGTGCGCTACCTCAAGGGTATTTCCCGCAGGGTCGAGAAGCTGCCCGAGAACCCGCGCCGCGACCTCGAGTGGACCGCCAAGGTCCACGAGGTCCACGCCGAGTACCGGGAGCTGCGCGCCCAGACCCCCGCCGACGAACCCGCGCCCGAGCTCGACGAGATCCGCTGGATGATCGAGGAACTGCGCCTGTCCTACTTCGCCCAGACCATCGGCACCCGCTACACCGTGAGCGACAAGAGGATTTTCAAGGCGCTCGACGCCGTTCCGCTCTAGCACGCCGCCGGGAGCCGCTACCGTGGAGCATGAGCTTCCCGGGGGATTCCACGTGGGTGATCTCGAGCGGCGACGGCGGCACGTTCCCCCTGTTCGTGCGGGACGCGCTCGGCATCGACACACCGGCCGCCGGTGCCGTTCCGCCCCTCGTCCCACCGGTCCCGCCCTACACCGAGACCCTGATCCAGCCGGGCATCGTCGAGGACTGGGACCGGTGGTGGCGCGACAGCGTCATGATGGGTTTCGGTCGCGAACCCCTCGGCCTGCCCGACGAGCTGCGCGCGGCCTACCGCCGCTGGCTCGACGCCGCCGGGCCGGAGAGCCTTGCCCGGCGCGACCAGTTGCGCGTCAGCTTCACGTCCTGGGTTCAGGAGGTCGTCGCCGACCTCGAACGGGAACAGGGCTACCGGCCGCTCTTCCGGCTCGAGGTGTTCCAGGTCCCGGTCGAAGGCCAGTTCTGGCAGCGGCTCACCAAGGACCGGGTGCTCGTCTCCGAGGAGCTGATGCTCTCCCGCAACGTCATCGCCCCGCTCGAGTCCGTGATCCGCGACCTCGCCCGGTGAGCCACCGGACGAGGTCGCGCACCGGCTACTCCGGCGGTTCCATCGCGCCCGTCATGATCGCCACCGCGTCCGACATCGACACCGACGACGGGTCCACCACCGCCTTGCGCCGCCCCAGCCGCTGGATGTGGATCCGGTCGGCGACCTCGAACACGTGCGGCATGTTGTGGCTGATCAGGATCACCGGCAGCCCCCGTTCCCGCACCTGCAGGACCAGGTCCAGCACCGCGCGGGACTCCCGCACGCCCAGCGCCGCCGTCGGCTCGTCCATGATCACCACGCGGCTGCCGAACGCCGCCGCCCGCGCGACCGCCACGGCCTGGCGCTGACCGCCCGACAGGGTCTCCACCGCCTGGCCGGGGTTCTGGATCGTCATGATCCCCAGCGCGTCGAGCTGCCGGCGCGCCTCCTCCCGCATGCCCTGGCGGTCGAGCATCCGGAACACCGACCCCAGCACGCCCGGCCGGCGGCGTTCGCGGCCCAGGAACAGGTTCGCGGCGATGTCCAGCGACGGCGCCACCGCCAGCGACTGGTGCACCGTCTCGATCCCCGCCCGCCGCGCGTCCAGCGGCGTCGAGAACGACACCGGCTCGCCGTCGAGGAAGATCTCGCCCTCGTCCGGCACCACCGCCCCGGACAGGGCCTTGATCAGCGACGACTTGCCGGCGCCGTTGTCGCCGATCACCGCGAGGATCTCGCCGGGCAGCAGCTCCAGGTCCGAGCCCGCCAGCGCCGTCACCCTGCCGTACCGCTTGACCAGGCCCTTCGCCTGCAGGATCGGGGTGCTCACGTCTTCACCTTCCTGATCCACTGGTCCAGCGACACCGCCACGATGATCAGCACACCGACCGCCATCGTCTGCCACAGCACGTCCACGCCCGCCAGGGCCAGGCCGTTGCGGAACACGCCGACGATCAACGCGCCGATCAGCGACCCGACCACCGCGCCGCGGCCGCCGAACAGCGACGTCCCGCCGATCACCACCGCCGTGATCGAGTCCAGGTTGTCGGTCTGCCCCGCCTGCGGGCTCGCCGACGCGATCCGGCCGATCAACGTCCACGCCGCCACCGCGTAGATCAGTCCCGCCGTGGCGTACACGCTCAGCAGCACGCGCGCGGTCCGGATCCCCGACAGGCGTGAGGCCTCCAGGTCGTCACCGGTCGAGTAGACGTGCCGGCCCCACGCGGTGTTCTTCAGCACGAACGCCATCACCGCCACGAGCACCACCAGCATGATCGAGCCGTAGGTGATGCGCGTGCCGCCGACGGTGAACGTCTGCCCGGTGAACAGCAGCAACGACGGCATGTCCGTGCCGCGGATCGTGGCGCTGCCGGAGTACCAGAGGTTCACCGCGAAGAACACGTTGAGCGTGCCCAGCGTGACGATGAACGGCGGCAGCTTCAGCCGCGTCACCAGCACCCCGTTGAGCAGCCCGCACAGCGTGCCGACCGCGAACCCCAGCAGCAACGCCGGCAGCCCCGGAAGACCCGTCGACGAGGCCACCTTCGCCATCACGATCGACGTGAGCACCATGATCGCCCCGCACGACAGGTCGATGCCCGCCGTCAGGATCACGATCGTCTGGCCCACCGCGAGCGTCCCCACCACCGCCACCTGCTGCAGGACCAGCGAGATGTTGCCCGGCGTCAGGAACCGGTCCGACAGCAGCGCGAACACGACCACCGCGACCAGCAGCACCACCGCGGGCCCGATCGTCGCCTGCGCGTGCAGCACGTGCTGCACGCGGGTCAGCGGCGACCGGTCGCGGGACTCCACCACGGCCATCGGCTCAGCCCCAGCAGTTCTGCAGGCCGAACGCCGAGTCCTTCGACTCCACGCCGTCGGCGGGCTGGTCGGTGATCAGGGTGACGCCGGTGTCGGTGTTCTGCGGCTTCGAGCCGTCCTTCGCGAACTTCGCGACCGCCTCCACGCCGAGCTGCGCCATCTTCAGCGGGTACTGCTGCGAGGTCGCCCCGATCACCCCGGCCTTGACGTTGTTCACGCCGGGACAGCCGCCGTCGACCGACACGATCACGACGTCCTTCTCCTTGCCCGCCGCCTTCAACGCCTCGTACGCGCCCGCCGCCGCGGGTTCGTTGATCGTGTAGACGAGGGTGACGCCGGGGTCCTTCTGCAGCAGGTTCTCCATCGCCGTGCGGCCGCCCGCCGGGTCGCCGTTGGTCACGTCGTGGCCCACGATCCGCGGGTCGGACTCGTCGCCGATGCGGGTCTTGTCCTTCACGTCGACGCCGAAGCCCTCCAGGAACCCCTGGTCGCGCTGCACGTCCACCGACACCTGGTTCGGGTTGAGGTCCAGCAGCGCGATCTTGGCCTGCTTGCCGTCCTTCGCGAACTTCGCCTTCGCCCACTGCCCGATCAGCAGACCGGCCTTGTAGTTGTCCGTCGCGAACGTCGCGTCCGCGGCGTTCGCCGGCTCCAGGGGCGTGTCGAGCGCGATGACCAGCAGACCCGCCTGCCGGGCCTTGTCCACCGACGGCACGATCGCCTTCGAGTCGCTCGGCGTGATCAGGATGCCCTTCGCGCCCGAGGCGATCAGGTTTTCGACCGCGTCGACCTGCGTCTGGTTGTCGCCGTCCTGCTTGCCCGCGAACGACTGCACCGTCACCCCGGCCGACGAGGACGCCTGCTGCGCGCCCTCCTTCATCTTCACGAAGAACGGGTTCGTGTCCGTCTTCGTGACCAGGCCCACCAGCGTCGAGCCGCCGGAAGAGCCGCCACCGGATCCGCACGCGGTGACCGCCACGAGCAACGCCGCTGCGCTGAAAACCCCGACCGTTCTGCGCATGACCACTCCTACGTCATCGTTGACGTAACCGGCTCTCCCGTCGTGCTCACCTGATGTAGTGGGAGAGCAGCTACGAGTAACCAGACGGGTATACCGTTGCGTCAACGATGACGCAAGGATCGTCACAGGCGGTGAGCATGAACCAACCGAGACGCGAGCCCACGATGCGCGACGTCGCCGCGGTGGCGAAGGTCAGCACCAAGACCGTCTCCCGCGTCATCAACGGCCAGCCCGGCGCCGGCCGGGAGGTCACCGACCGCGTCCTCGCCGCCGCCCGCGCGCTCGGCTACCGGCCCAACCTCACCGCCAGCAGCCTGCGCCGCTCCGACCGGCGCAGCGCCACCATCGGCGTGCTGTTCGAGGACCTGTCCAACCCGTTCGACTCCGCCCTGCTGCGCGCCGTCGAAGACCGCGCCCGCCACAGCGGAGTCCTCGTCCTGGCCGGCAGCAGCGAGGACGACCACGCGCTGCAACGCGAACTGCTCGTCTCCCTGTCCGCCCGGCGCGTCGACGGCGTCGTCGTCATGGCCGCCGGAGGCCACCAGGACGCGCTGCAGCAGGAACGCGAACGGGGGACTCCGATGGTGTTGGTCGACCGGCCGCCCACCTTCGGCGGCACCGACTGCGTCACCACCACCAACCGCGCCAGCTCCCGCGACGCCGTCACCCGGCTCGCCGCCCTCGGGCACCGCGCCATCGCGTTCCTCGGCGACCGCCGCACGTTGTGGACCAGCCAGGAGCGCTACACCGGCTACCTCGAAGGCCTCGCCCACGCCGGTCTCACGCTGCGCGAGGAGCTCGTGCGCACCGACCTGCACGGCGCCGGCCCCGCCGAGGCCGCCACCGGTGAGCTGCTCTGCCTCGACCGGCCGCCCACCGCCCTGTTCACCGCCCAGAACCTCGTCACCGTCGGCGCCATGCGCGCACTGCGGGCCCGTGACCTGCACCGCGGCGTCGCGGTCATCGGGTTCGACGACTTTCCGCTCGCCGACATGGTCGACCCCGGCATCACCGTCGTGCGCCAGGACGTGCCCGGCATCGGCCGCAAGGCCGCCGAGCTCATCTTCGCCCGCATCGACGGCGACACCTCACCGCCCGTGCACGCCGTCGTGCCCGCCGCGCTGGTGCGCCGCGGCTCCGGCGAGATCACCCCCGGCTGACCGACACGATCGCGTCGATCACCTGCGGGCCCGAGCTCAGCACCTCGTCGTTGTGGTCCGCGCCCGCGACCTCCACCAGCGTCGCCCGCGCCGCCGTCGCCACCTCCCGGCTCTGCGCGGGCGGCACCACCGAGTCCGCGGTGCCCAGCAGCACCACCGTCGGCACGTCCAGCGCCGACACCCGCTCCAGCACCGGGTAGGTGTCCTGCAACAGCATCCGCACCGGCAGCCACGGGTAGTGGTGCGAACCGACCGCCGCCAGCGACGTGAACGGCGAGCGCAGCACCAGGCCCTTCGGGGCCCGGTGAGTCGCGAGCTCCGCCGCCACCGCCGCGCCCAGCGACTCGCCGAAGAACACCACCGGCCCGTCCACCAGGTCCAGCGCGGCCCGCGCGTCCCAGGTCAGGCCCTCCTCCGACGGCTTGCCCTGGTTGTCGCCGTAGCCGCGGTAGTCGAACAGCAACACCGACAACCCGCGCGCCGTCAGCTCCTCGGCGATCGGCGCCCGGCCGGCCCGGTTGCCGCCGTTGCCGGGGAACACGATCACCGTCGCGGGCGCGTCCGGCACCTCGAAGTGCCAGCCACCGAGCAGCAGACCGTCCGCCGTCACCAGCCGGACGTCGCGGCCGCCGGGCAGCACGTCCTCCGCGGACGGCAGCGGACCGGGAGAGGGGAAGTAGACCAGCTTGCGCTGAAAGGCGAAGACCACGGCGACGATGGTGACAACCACCGCCACCGCGATCAACACCGCCCTGCGCATCAGCTCCGCGTCACGGCGTGAGCGTGCGCTCGAACAGGGCCAGCAGCTCCGTCCAATGCCGCTCCGCCGCCTCGGCGTCGTAGGCGGCCGTGTCGGCCTGCGTGTAGCCATGGTGCGCACCCGCGTAGACCTCGCAGCGGTGCGTCACGCCCGCGTCGGTCAGCGCCTTCTCCAGCCGGTCGATCTGCTCCACCGGCATCGCCGAGTCCTGGTCGGCGTGCGCGAAGTACAGCTCCGCCGTGACCTCGCCGGCCAGCAGGTGCGGGCTGTCGTCCGCCTCCGACGCCAGGTTCGCGCCGTGGAAGCCCGCCGCCGCGGCCACCCGGTCCGGGTAGGTGCCCGCCGTGCGCAGCGCCAGGCCCGCGCCCATGCAGTAGCCGGTGATGCCGACCGGTCCGCCGGCGGCCAGCGG
This sequence comes from Lentzea sp. NPDC059081, assembly GCF_042738015.1. Lineage (NCBI taxonomy): Bacteria > Bacillati > Actinomycetota > Actinomycetes > Pseudonocardiales > Pseudonocardiaceae > Lentzea > Lentzea sp. NPDC059081. The sequence goes on along the minus strand of NZ_JBHYGW010000001.1, from coordinate 494,749 downwards.
CGAGTCGGCCAGCCACCCCAGGTACGCCCGCGCGTCGCTCATCAGCCCCTCGGGCGTCAGCGACCGCAGCATCGGCATGATCTGCTCGAACAGCCCCGGCCTGGCCGCCGGGTCGATGAAGTCCGGCAGCTCGACCACCGGTGCCCGGCCGGCGCGGTAGAAGACGTTGGGCACCAGGACCAGGTAGCCCTCCGCCGCCAGCCGGTCGGCCATCTTCTCCAGGTGCGGCCGCAGGCCGAACGCGTCCATGTAGAAGAGCACGGCCGGGAAGGGACCGTCGCCGTCCGGATGCGCCACGTAGGCGTCCGCGACACCGTCCGCGGTGGTCACGTCCACGGTCGTCCCGCGCACAGCAGTCACTCTCGTCGTCTCCCCGGGGTTCAGTCGGCCGGCGCGAACGGCACCAGCACGACGGTGATGTTGTCGTGGCCGCCCGCGTCCAGCGCCACCTTCACGTACTCCTCCGGCCCCGACCCGAGCAACGGCTCCAGGTCCTGCGGCTCCGGCCGGTAGTTGTGCAGCCCGTCCGAGCACAGCAGGAACGTCCCCGCCGAGGTCAGCGGCAGCGTCACGACCTGCGGCACCACCGGGCCCGCGTCCGCGCCGATCCACCGCGACAGCACGTGCGCGCGGCGGTCCGTGCGGGCCTGTTCCTCGGTCAGCACGCCCTCCGCGACCAGCTGCGCGGCCCACGTGTCGTCCGTCGTGAGCTGCTTCGAGCCGTCCGCGGACAGCCAGTAGGCGCGCGAGTCGCCGACCCAGCCGATCGTGGCCGAGTCCTGCGTGACCAGCACCGACACGAACGTGCACGACGGCGCGACACCCCGGCCGCCCGCCTCCACCGGCTCGGCCTCCACCAGCTGCTCTACCGCGAAGCACGAGGCCGCGACCGCGTCGACCATCGCCTGCTCGGCGTCCGCCGAGTCGATCAGGGCGTTGATCAGCACGTCCACCGCGGCGTCCGCTGCGGCCTGGGACGCCTGCTCGGCTCTCTCCGACGACGCCACGCCGTCGCACACCACCGCCGCGACACCCTTGCCCGCGACCGTGCCGAACGCCATCGAGTCCTCGTTGCGGGCGCGGCGCTTGCCGCGGTCCGACACACCGGACACCGAGCCCAGCGCGTACTCGACCCGGTCACGCGCCGAGGGCTGGTGACGGCCGCACTGCGTGCAGTAGTCCTCGTCGTCGATGTCGGGCGAGCCGCACAGGATGCACGACGCCTGCGCGGGACCGGTCGGCCCGCCCAGCGGCGTGCGGCGGACCAGCAGGTTGCGCCCGCACGCCTCGCAGAACCGGTCTTCCGGCGCTACGGGCGCGAAGCACTCCGGGCACTTCAGGGTGTCCATCAAACCAACGTCCTAGGCCTTACCGCGTTCGCGCGGTCCACCAATGCGATCCGTTCCTCCGGCGTGGCCGCGAACCGGGCGAGCGTGCGGTAGCGACGCTCGAGACCCAGCCGAAGCTCGTGTTCGGAGAGTGCACAGTCCAGCACCCTCCCCTCGGCGGCCTGATTGCGGGTCACGTAGTCGTACGCCGCCTCCAGCACCTCCGCCGACAGCTGGGTGTGCGACGCGACGTCGATGTCCAAGTCCCGCAACCGTTCCCCGGCCGCGACGAGGTCCTCGGCACCGCAGTCGCCGAGCTGCGCGCGCACCGCCGCGATCTGCGCCGGCAAGTGTTGCGAAGATGTGTCCGGGACCGACAGCAGCACCTCGACCGCTCGCGCACGGTCACCACACGCGAGCAACACCCGCGCCAGCCCGAACGCCGCCGACACGTACGAGTGATCGGTGCGCCACACCAGCTCGTACCAGCCGGCCGCCGCCTTGCCGTCGCCCACCGCCTCCGTGCACGCCCCCAGCGCGAGCTTCGGCGCCGCCTCGCCCGGCACCGCCGAGCACACCGCGTCGAAGAACCCCAGCGCGTCACCCGGCCGGTCGTCGGCCAGCGCCGCCAGCCCCCGGTACCAGTCGGGCCGCCAGTCCTCCGCCGGGTCGAGCTCCGGCTCGTCGAACATCGACGGCGCCGTCAGCGACTCCAGCTCTCGCAACGCCGCCGCCGTGTCACCGGACTCGATCAGCACCCGTACGATCCGCAGCCGCACCTCCACCGTGACCTGCGGTGCCTTGCGCAGCCCCGCCGGGTCCGACGTCGTGGCCGTCGCGAGCCAGGAGGCGGCCGCGTCCGAGGTGCTCACGCTCGGCGCCGGCAACGCCAGCGCCACCTCGCGCAGGTCGAGCGCGCCCTCCACACCGAACCGGCGGCGTTCCGGCGTGAACTGCCGCGACATGCCCGGCCGCGGCACGCCGTCCTCGATCGCCAGCACCTCCCGCAGCACGCCCGTGAGCTGTTCGGCCATGTCCTCCGCGGAGGAGAACCGCAGCTCGGGGTTCGGGTTCGTCGCGCGCAGCAGCAACCGGTGGAACGAGGAGAACCGGGCCAGCAGCGGCTCCTCGTCCGCCGACGGCAGCCGGTCCTTGCAGGCGCCCCGGAAGTCGAACGGGAAGCTCATCACCGCCAGCGCCCGCCCGACCGTGTAGATGTCGGAGAAGACCGACGGGCCGATCGTGCCGATCTCCGGCGCCTGGTAGCCGACCGTGCCGTAGATGGGGGAGTGGTGGTCGTCGATGCGCCGCACCGCGCCCAGGTCGATCAGCTTGAGCTGCTCCTCGGTGTGGATCATGTTGTCCGGCTTGAAGTCGCAGTACAGCAGCCCCACGCCGTGCAGGTAGCCCACCGCCGGCAGGATCTCCAGCACGTACGCGATGGCCTGCGCCAGCGGCAGCGCCTCGTCGCCGCGGCCCTCCCGGCGCCGGCGCGTGATCATGTCCTTGATCGACTCGCCGCCGACGTACTCCATCACGATGTACTCGACGAGGTTGCCGCTCTCGCGGTCCGCGTGCCGGATGAAGTTGTGGATCTTCACGATGTTCGGGTGCTCGACCTCGGCCAGGAACCGCCGCTCCGCCAGCGCCGCCGCCATCGCGTCCGCGTCACCCGAGTCGAGCAGGCCCTTCAGCACCACCCACCGGTCGCTGACGGCGTGGTCCAGCGCCAGGTACAGCCAGCCCAGCCCGCCGTGCGCCAGGCACCCCAGCACCTCGTACTGGTCGTGCAGCACCTCACCCGGCGCCAGCTTCGGCGTGAACGAGTACGCGTGCCCGCACTGCGGGCAGAACCCCTCCACCCGGCCCGGCTTGCCGTCCTTCGCCCGCCCGACCTTCTTGCCGCACTTCGAGCAGAACCGCTTCGCCTCCGGCACCTCCGGGTCGGCCAGCACCGCCGTCGTCGGGTCCCGGTACGGCACCCGCGGCACCTCGACCAGGCCCGCGCCCAACCGGCCGCGGCTCATCGACCGCGCACTGCCGCGCCGCGCCCGCCCCGAACCCGGTCGCGCGGTCTCCTGCGACGCCGACCAGGGCGCGGTGCCCGGCGCCGTCGACGGCCCCGTCTCGGGCAGGTCCACCTCTTCAGCCATCTCGACCCCCTAGTCCCGATAACGACCGACGGGCGGCGTCGGTGCCGGGCCCAGCCTGCTCAGCCACCGGTCGTAGATCCCGCGCCACGTCCCGTCGGCCCGCATCCGCTCCAGCACGCCGTTGACGAACCGGACCAGGTCCTCCTGCCCCTTCGGGATCCCCACCCCGTACGACTCGTCGGTGAACCGCGACCCCACCACCTCGGTGTACGGGTCCTGTGCCGCGAGCCCCGCCAGGATCGTGTCGTCGGTGGAGATCGCGTCGGTCTGCCCCTGCTGCAACATCACCAGGCAGTCGGTCCAGTTCGGCACGCTCACCGTCGTCTTCGCCCTGGTCACGACGTTGCCCAGCGACGTCGACCCGGCCGCCACGCACACCTTGCGGTCCGCGAGCCCCTCCACACCGCCGATCCCGGAGTTGCGGCGCACCAGCACGCGCTGCCCGGCCTGGTAGTAGACCTGCGAGAAGTCGACTTCCTTGAGCCGGTCGCAGGTGATGGTCATCGTGCGGACCACCACGTCGACGGCCCCGCTCTTGAGCATCGGGATCCGCTCGGCCGACGTGACGACCTTGAACTGCACCTTCTTCTCGTCCCCGAACAGCGCCTTCGCGATCTGCCGTGCCACGTCGACGTCGAAGCCCTCGATCTCGCCGGTGAACGAGTTGCGGAACCCCATCAGGTACGAGTTCTGGTCCACCCCCGCGATCACCCGGCCGCGCTGCAGGATCCGTTCCATCGTCGACCCCGCCGGCATCTGACCCGCCGGCGGCAGCACCCCCGGCCGCAGGCTCGCCGTCGCGTCGCACGACGGCGCGGGCGCCGCCGAACTGCTCGGCGCCGCCGTCACGGTGCTCGCGTTGGCCGGTTCCGGGGCCGGGCCGCCGCGCGGCACGACCTCGCTGGGCGCCGGGCCCGCCGAACACGCGCCGAGCAGCAGCACACCCGCCAGTGCCAGTCGCCTCATCGGTACTCCTTGAGCCGCTGCCACAACCCCATCGTCGCCCCCGCCGCGCCGATCAGCGCCAGCACCACGACCCCCACCACGGTGCCCGCCAGCGACGTCCGCGCCACCGCCACCTCGTCGCTGAAGTCTTGCCGGGCCTGGCCGATCGCCTTCACCAGGTCCTGGTCCAGCGAGTCGAACGCCGGGGTGCCGATCAGCCCGACCGCCTCGGTGTACTGGCCCGCGTCGTCGGCCTGCCGGATGCGCTGGTGCACCTGCTGCCACTCCTGGAAGTGCCGGGTCGCCGCGTCGACGGCGTCGGTGTCGTCCAGCCGTCCCGCCTGGTCCAGCAGCCCCTGCAGGCGTTGCGACACCTCGAGGAAGTTCTTCTCGTAGGTCTGGCCCGAGCCGCGTGCGACCAGGGTCAGCGTCTCCTCGCCGCGCGCGGTCAGGGTCGCGATCCGCGCCTGGGCCAGCACGTCTACCTTCGCCGACGCCGTGCGCGAGTCCGACACGTTGTTCATGACCAGCACCGACACCGTGGTGACCCACAGCAGCGACAGCGCCGCCGCGCCCGTGGCGATGAGCAGACCCACGTTGAGCAGCCGGTTCGTCTTGCGCGTCAGGTACCGCTGCACCAGCACCAGTGCGATCACGAACGCCAGCGCGACCAGCACCGGCACCACCGGGAAGTCCGCCTCGTCCTGGGCACGGCCCACCCGGTCGGTCTCCGCCCGGTACAGCTCCTGGGCCGCCGGCAGCAGCTGCGTGCGCATCAGCCCGGACGCCTCGCGCAGGTAGGCCGCGCCGACCGGGAAGCCCTGCCGGTTGTTCGACCGCGCCGTCTCGATCAGCCCCGTGTACACCGGCAGCTGCGCGGCCAGGGTCGTCGTGAGGTCGGGGGAGGAGGCCGTCGCGACCGACAACGCGGCCTGCGCCTGCGCGATGTCCTTCTCGTAGCGCTCCCGCAGCTGCGGCGGTTCGAGGCCGCCGGACAGGAACGCGCTCGCCGCCGTGGCGTCGGCGTCCTGCAACGCCCGGTAGACCTCCTGGGCCGCGTGCGCGAGCGGCTCGGACCGGGTCGCCAGGTCCTCCAGCGCCCGTTCCTGCCGGTCCACGCTCCACGTCGACAGCCAGCCGCTCGCGAGACTCGCCACGACCAGCACCACGACGATCAGGCCCAACCGGCCGGGAGTCGACCGCGCCAGACCGGTGACCCGGCGCACCAGCGCCTGCCGCGGCTGCGAGTCGATCACCACGAGCGGGCCTCCCACGGCAACTTGATCGGCGTCGCGTAACTGTAGGCACCCGGAGGACACCACGTGCGCATTAACGACGCATCCCGTGAGGTGTCACCCGGCCGTAACGAGATGATCGTCTCGACTGGTGGCTACGCGCGCGCCGCGACCAGCCGGCCCACCCCGTCGAGGATCATCTCCAGTCCGAACTCGAACGAGTGCTCCGGGCTGAACGCGCTCTGGTGCGCCTCGCCGACGGCACCGCCGACCCGCGCGGCCACCGGGTAGCGGGCCGGGTCGAACACGGTCATCAGCACCGGCGCCGCCGCGTCCCACCACTGCCGGTCGGTCAGCCCGGTCTCCTTCTCGGTCACCGCCGCAGCGGTCAGGCCCCGCGCCGAGTTCTGCACGTGCCCGAGCACCAGGTTGAGCACCGAGTCCATCTCGACGTCCGACAGGCCGGCGCCCTCCAGGCCCCGCAGCTCGAAGTCGTACTTCGCCGCCACCTGCGGCCCCAGCACCGTCCGCGACGGCGCTACCTGCAACAACCACGGGTGCCGCCGGTACAGCGCCAGGTTCTCCCGCGCCACGTACGTCAGGTGCTCGCGCCACCCGGCCGCCGGTTCACGCCCGGTCGCGGCCTGCACGGTGTCCACCATGACGTCGATCAGCTCGCCCTTGCCCGGCACGTAGGTGTAGAGCGACATCGTCCCCACGCCCAGTGACTCGGCCACCCGCCGCATCGACAGCGCCTTGAGCCCGTCCGCGTCGGCCAGGGCGATCCCCGCCGCCACGATGCGGTCCACGCTCAGGTCCGGCTTGCCCTTGCGGCTGGTCCGCTCCTGCGTGCGCCACAGCAACGCCAGCGTCCGCGCCGGGTCACCGCTGCCCGTGTGTTCGATCACCAGCCGACCCTACCGTACCGTATGCTGTACGGTACAAGGTGTGTTCACGCCAGCGGACCCTCCCCGGCTCGGCCGCCTCCACGGAAAACCCCTCCTCGAAGCCCTGCCGGACGTCCTCCGCCGCGACGACTACTGGGGTGTCGCCGCTGCGACGGCGCTCGCTCTCGTCGCCCGCGGCCGGATCGTGCCGAGCGTGACCGCGGGTGAGCACGACACCTGGCGGGTCGGGCCGCTCGACCACGCCGACGAGCTGCACCTGCGCCGCCTCGCCGCGCACGGCGACTACGACGAGCTGCGCGGGTTCCTCGACGCCGTCGCCGACGTCTTGCCGCGCGGCGGCGACGGCCCGTTCGCGAGCACGGAGGTCCACGACGTTCCCGAGCTCACCGCGTGGGCCGACGAGCAGGTCACCCTCTCGGTGCGCGTCGAGACGACCGACGACCGGCGGTTCCGCGGCATCCTCCAGGTCCGCCACGTCACCGACCCCCACCCGCGCGACGTGCGCGGCTCCGGCCGCGAGCTCGACGCCATCAAAGCGATCGGCCGCCTCGGCCGGCCTCTGCTGCACCGCCTGCTCGACCAGGCCGACCTCACCGACGACGAGGTGGCCGAGCTCCTCGGCACCGGCATCGAGGTCCACTGGCCCCGCGACCTCACCACCACACTGTCCGCCAGGGCCGTCATCGGCGAGCCGAACGGCCGGTTCCGCGCCGACGACCTGCTCACGTTCCGCTGGCAGCTCGCCCTCGGCGACGACGCGCTCACCGACGCCGAGATGGACGCCATCGCCGCAGCCGGCCGTCCGATCGTCCGGCTGCGCGACCAGTGGGTCCTCGTCGACCCGCGACTGCGCGACCGCGTCCGCCGCGAGCTCAAGCCCCTCACCGCCGTCCAAGCCGTCACGGCCGCGCTCACCGGCACCGCGATCGTCGACGGCGAACCCGTCCCCGTCGCCGCGCACAGCCTCACCACCGCGGTCACGACCATCCCCGAGATCCCGCAACCCGCCGCACTGCACGCGCAGCTGCGCGACTACCAGCTCCACGGACTGCGCTGGCTCGCCCACCTCACCGGCCTCGGCCTGGGCGCCTGCCTCGCCGACGACATGGGCCTGGGCAAGACCGTCACGCTCATCGCCCTGCACCTGCACCGCGACCACCCGCACCCGACGCTCGTCGTCTGCCCCGCCTCCCTGCTCGGCAACTGGGAACGCGAGATCCGCCGCTTCGCCCCCGGCACCCCGGTCACCCGCTACCACGGTCCACACCGGACCCTCGCCGAGTCCGGCGTCGTCCTCACCACCTACGGCACCATGCGCCTGGACGCCGACGCGCTGCGGCAGCACGAGTGGGGGATGGTCGTCGCCGACGAGGCCCAGCACGTCAAGAACCCGCACTCCGGCACCGCCAAGGCACTGCGCTCGATCCCCGCCGCCGCCCGCGTCGCGCTGTCGGGCACCCCGGTCGAGAACTCGCTGTCCGAGCTGTGGTCCGTCCTGGACTGGACGACACCGGGCCTGCTCGGCACGCACCGCGCGTTCCGCACCCGCTGGCCCGCGCCCGACGACACCCTCACCAAGGTCGTGCGGCCGTTCCTGCTGCGCCGCCGCAAGTCCGACCCCGGCGTCGCCCCCGAACTGCCGGCCAAGACCGAGACCGACCTGCCCGTCTCCCTCACCACCGACCAGGCCGCGCTCTACGAGGCGCTCACCCGCGAAACCCTCGACCGGATCGCGGCGAGTGACGGCATGGCACGACGCGGGCTCGTGCTGACACTGCTCACCGGGCTCAAGCAGATCTGCAACCACCCGTCGCACTACCTCGGCCACGACCGGCTGCGGGGCACCTCCGGCAAGCTCGACCTGCTCGACGAACTGCTCGCCACCATCGTCGCCGAGGACGGCGCCGCGCTCGTCTTCACCCAGTACGTCGGCATGGCCAAGCTCCTGCAGCAGCACATCGAGCACCCGACGCTGTTCCTGCACGGCGGCACCCCCGTGGCGCACCGGGAGCGGATGGTCGACGACTTCCAGCAGGGCAGGGCACCGGTGTTCCTGCTGTCGCTCAAAGCCGCCGGCACCGGCCTCAACCTCACCCGTGCCGACCACGTGATCCACTTCGACCGCTGGTGGAACCCGGCGGTCGAGGACCAGGCCACCGACCGCGCCCACCGCATCGGCCAGACCAGACCCGTCCAGGTCCACAAGCTCGTCACCGAGGGCACCGTCGAGGACCGCGTCGCCTCACTGCTGCAGGACAAGCGCGACCTCGCCGACGCCGTCCTGCACGGCGGGGACGCCGCCCTCACCGAGCTGACCGACGCCGAGCTCGCCGACCTCGTCCAGCTCAGGAGCTCCTGATGACCGCACGCGGGTTCGCCGCGTTCCCGAAGGTCAAGCGCCGCGTCGCCACCACCTGGTGGGGCAAGGCCTGGGTGAAGGCGCTGGAGGACACCGCCCTCGACACCCGCACGGTCCGCCTCGGCCGCCGCTACGCCCACGCCGGCGTCGTCGGCCCGATCACCGTCAGTCCCGGCCGGCTGCACGCCCAGGTCCACGACGTCGGCACCGTCCACAACACCACCGTCGCCGTCCCGTCGCTCAGCGAGGTCCACTGGGGACGGTTCCTCGACCGCGTCGCCGACCACCCCGGCCACATCGCCGCCTTGCTGGACAACGACATGCCGCGCGACCTCGTCACCGCCGCCGAGGAGTCCGGAGTGGACCTGCTGCCCGGCATCGGCGACCTCGAACCCGACTGCGACTGCGACGGCTGGGAACTGCCGTGCCGCCACGCCGCCGCGCTCGCCTTCCAGGTCGGCTGGCTGCTCGACGCCGACCCGTTCGTGCTGTTGCTGCTCAAGGGAAAACCGGAACAGGAGCTCCTCGGCGCGCTCAAGGACCGCGTCGCCGGACCCGTCGGAACCAGAACACCTGTGGTGGTTTCCGTCGAACCAGCAGGTCAACTGCCTGCGAAACCGCCACTTCCGGCCACCACACCTGTGGTGCTCGCGGTCGAGCCGCCACCCGGTGCCGACGCCGCGCACCTCACCGCGTTGATGGAGATCGCCGCGAACAGGGCCCGCGCGCTGCTGCGATCGGGCACTCTCGAAGGGTGATCACCGAGAAGCAGAAGATGATGACCGGGCAGCTGTACAAGGACTCCGACCCCGAGCTGGTCGCCGAACGGCAGCACGCACAGGCGCTCGTGGACGAGTTCAACGCCACCCGCGACGGCGCCGTCATCGCCCGGCTCTTCGGCTCGGTCGGCGAGGGCTCGTGGGTCATGCCGCGGCTGCAGTGCGACTACGGCTACCAGATCCACCTGGGCTCCAACAGCTTCCTCAACTACGACGCGATCCTCATGGACTGCGCCACGATCACCATCGGCGACGACGTCTCCATCGGCCCGCGCGCCCAGCTGCTCACCGCGCTGCACCCGATCGAGGACCACGAGGCCCGCCGGCAACGGTTCGAGACCGCCGCGCCGATCACCATCGGGAACAACGTGTGGCTCGGCGGCGGCGTCATCGTCTGCGCCGGGGTCACGATCGGCGACAACGCGGTCATCGGAGCCGGTAGCGTCGTCACGCGCGACATCCCGCCGCGCGTGCTCGCCGTCGGCAACCCCTGCAAGGTGATCCGTGAGCTCTGAGAAGCACAGGCCCACCGAACCGTTGGTGTTGCTGGCGCTGACGGCGGTGGCGCTGGTCGTGTCCGGCATCGCGCCGTACGACCGCACGACCTGGTACCTCGAAGTCGGACCCGTCGTGATCGGCGCGGTCATCCTCGTCGCCACCTACCGGCGGTTCCGGCTGACACCGCTGCTGTACCGGCTGCTGTTCCTGCACGCGCTCGTGCTGATCCTCGGCGGCCACTACACCTACGCCCGCGTGCCGCTCGGGTTCTGGGTGCAGGACTGGTTCGACCTGGCGCGCAACCACTACGACCGGCTCGGCCACTTCGTCCAGGGCTTCGTGCCCGCCGTGCTCGCCCGCGAACTGCTGCTGCGCAAGACCCCGCTGCGGCCGGGCGGCTGGCTGTTCGTGCTCGTGGTGAGCGTGTGCCTGGCGTTCAGCGCGACCTACGAGCTGCTCGAATGGGCGTCGGCCGTGATCGGCGGCTCGGCGGCGGAGGACTTCCTCGGCACCCAGGGCGACGTCTGGGACACCCAGTGGGACATGTTCATGGCCCTGCTGGGTGCCCTCACCGCACAGCTCGCGCTGGCGCGGTGGCACGACCGGCAGCTCGCTCACGTCAGGTAGATCGACGCCAGCTCCCGCACCACCGACGCGACGTGCGCGCGCAGCTCGTCCGGCGCCAGCACCTCGACCTCGCCGCCCATCCGCAACAACATCCCGGCCGCGTGCCCGACCGACTCGATCGGGATCGTCACCCGCACCCACCCGCCATCGTCCACAGCGGACCGTTCCGCGGCCCGCGCCACCGCCGGCAGCACGTTCGACGCGAACGACTCCCACCCCCGCGGCGACAACCGCACCACCGCCTCGCCGGTGAACTGCCGTGCCTGGAAGTCCTCCAGCGACGCCGCCCAGTGCGCCGCCAGGTCGAACCCCGCCGGCCGCTCGAACGACTCCTCCAGCACCTCCACCGACCGGATCTGCGCCACCCGGTAGGTCGAGATCCGCGACGCCCCCTGCGCCACCAGGTACCAGCGCCCCGCCTTGAGCACGAGCCCCAGCGGCTTCAGCACCTTCGTGACGTCCTCCGGCGCCTGCCACCGCCGGTACCCGACCTCCAGCAGCCGCTCCCGCCACACCGCGTCCGCCACCGGAGCGAGGAACGGCGACCGTTCCGGGTCGGAGTACCACGACGGCGCGTCGAGGTGGAACCGCTCGGTCATCCGCGCCGCCCGCACCCGCATCGACGACGGCAGCGCCGCCATCAGCTTGAGCTGCGCAGCCGACACCGCGTCCCCGAGCCCCAGCTCGGCCGCCGGCCCCGGCAGCCCCGCGAGGAACAGCGACTCGGCCTCCTGCTCGGTCAGGCCGGTGAGCTTGGTGCGGTAGCCGTCGAGCAGCTGGTAGCCGCCCGCCGGGCCCGCGTCGCCGTAGAGCGGCACCCCGGACGCGTGCAGCGACTCGACGTCGCGGTAGATCGTGCGCACCGACACCTCCAGCTCGGAGGCGAGCGCCTGCGCCGTCATCCGGCCCTTCGTCTGCAGCAGGAGGATCAGGGACACCAGTCGGCTCGCACGCACGCGACCACACTGGCACACACCACTGACACAGGTTGTCAGTGTTAGCTCATACGTTCGACGCATGGCTTTCTACGAGAAGGAGCTGGCGGTCAAGGAACCGCTGCTCATCGCGGGCAGGCACGTCAAGCGCTACGAGGTCGTCACCCCGGGCCTGGAGATCACCGACGAGGTCCGCGCCGCCGCGTACGCGTTCCTGCCCACGATCTACCCGGACTTCGAGGACCCGACCCCGCCGGCCACCGTCACCGTGCTGCACCGCAGCGCCGCGGGCATGTACCTCAACGCCTACAACTGGGTCTGGGACAACGTCCTGCACTGCCGCACCGCCGTGTCCGGTGACCAGCCGTTCCTCGGTTCGACCGACCCCGACCTCACGCGCTTCGGCGTCATCCCCAAGGACCTCATCGGCTGCGTGTGGGAGCTGCCGCCGCTGGAGCACGAGCGCCGCGCGTGGGTGCGGCACGTCCTGGAGCCCGCCGAGCCCGACGTCGAGACCTACCTGAAGGACGTCATGGCCGAAGGTCTCGTGGGCCGGTGAGCGACTGGCAGGGGGCGCCGTCGAAGTAGCACCGTCGAAGTAGCGGGCAAAACCGGTGGACGGAGGCGTTAGGTTCGCAGACATGACCACTCCGGAGTCTGTCGTGCGCGCGTTGGCCGAACCGGCGAGGCTGCGGGCCTTCGCCGCCGTCGTCCTCGGGGCGGGGACCCTCGCCGACGTCGCCGCCGCCTCCGGGCTCGAGGTCAAGGACGCCGGGACCGCGCTGCGCAAGCTGCGCGAGGCCGGACTGGTCGAGGGTGAGCCCGCGCGACCCGCGGACCTCAAGCCGCTCGCCGCGACGCTCACCGAGCAGGTGCCCGCCGACGGGCTCGCGCCGTTCGTGCGCGGGGACAAGCTGATCTCGCTGCCGGTCGCGCACGAACGCCGTCGCAAGATCCTCGAACACGTCGCGTCGAAGGCCTTCGAGGCGCGGACGTACTACGAGGAGACCGAGATCAACGAACGGCTCCAGGCGTGGTGCGACGGGGGAGAGGTCGACCACGTCACCATCCGCCGCTACCTGGTCGACTTCGGTCTGCTCGAACGCGGCGGCGGCATGTACCAGGCTCAACCTCTCCCGATGTAGGGCATGGTCGTGGCCATCACGGTCATGAACTGCACGTTGGCGTTCAACGGCAGCCGGGCCTGGTACAGCACGGCGTCGGCCACGTGCCGCACGTCGAACGTCGGCTCCGCGGCGGTCTCGAGGTTCGCCTGCAGCACGCCCTGACCCATCCGCTCGGTCATCGCGGTCGCCGCGTTGCCGATGTCGATCTGCCCGCACGCGATGTTGTGAGGGCGGCCCTCCAGCGACAACGACTTGGTCAGCCCGGTCATCGCGTGCTTGGTCGCGTTGTAGGCCACGGCGTGCGGGCGCGGCACGGACGCGGAGATCGAGCCGTTGTTGATGATCCGGCCGCCGCCGTGGGTCTTCATCACGCGGAAGGCCTCACGGGCGCACAGGAACGCGCCGGTGAGGTTCACGCCGACGACCTTCTCCCACGCGCTGAGGCTGAACTCCTCGACCGGCGTGGCGCGCACGTTCGTCCCGGCGTTGTTGAACAGCACGTCCACGCGGCCCCACCGGGCGACCACCGCGTCGAACAGCGCGACGACGGAGTCCTCTCGGGACACATCGGTGGGCACGACGAACGCCGTGTCGGGGAAGCCGTCCGCGGTCTCGGTCAGCGCGTCCTCGCGGCGACCGGCCAGCGCCACCTGGAAGCCCGCTTCCAGCAGGGTTCGCGCGGCCGCGCGTCCCACGCCGGAGCCCGCTCCCGTCACCACGACGACTGCCATCGGTTGTCTCCCCTCGATCAAGCGATTGCCCGAACTGTCCGGTGTGGAGTAATAACCGGGTGTGGAGCGTGAAGACGACCCCTGCCGACTGTGCCAGGGGTCAGGGACGATGTCGTGGCAACAGCCGGTTCCCGGTCCAGAAGGCCTTGTGCTGCACGAGATGTCGCATCCGTGCCCGCGCGGCTGCTCGGGCTGGTGGAGAGTCCCGCACGCCGAGAGCGGGCGCTCGGTACCGGGAAACGTCGCCCACGCCAACGAGATTCCAGCCGGACCGTCCACCCAGGCCTGATCACCGAGCGTGAACGATGGGGGTCACCCATTATTGCCGTGACCGTCCCTGCTTGGCGGCTGCCACCACTCGGAGTAGAAGCGGACACTGTTCTTCTGTGAAGGAGTGCAGCCGTTGCCATGGTTCTGGGCTCAACGAGGACCGGACCGCCTGCCGGGTCTGCGGCGGGTTGGGCCAGGTCCCCGACCGGTAGCCGCCGGAACCTATTTCTTCGTCATCAGGGTCGGGCCGAGGATGCGGCGGGCGAGCCGCCTGGTCAGCGACTTGGGCTTGCGCGCGGGCGTCGGAGCGGTCGCGGCGGCGGGCGTCGCCGGGGGTGCTGATGGAGTGGGCGTTACGGGAGCGACTCCGGGAACGGTCGCCGCCTCCGGTTGCTCGGTCGGGATCTTCGCGAACACCTGGGTCTCCGGCTCGACACTGCCGGGCTGCTCGATCGGCACCCCACGATCTTGCCATCGCTGTCATTCGCGCCTCGAATGAGGGGCAGGTCGCCTGATGGGGTGTGACCGCTGTCACGCAGCACACTGTGCGGAGGTGGCCCCAGGCGGAGTGTGATGACTGAAACGACCGAGTGTGCGGACGTGGGACCGCCTGACACCCGCCTGTGGGACCAGATCGCGCAGGGTGACCACGCGGCGTTCACCGAGCTGTTCGAACGTCATGCGGAGGCGGTCTGGAACTACGCCTACCGGCTGACCGCGTCGTGGTCGCAGGCGGAGGACCTGCTGTCCGCGACGTTCCTGACCGCGTGGCGCAAACGCGGCGACGCCCGGCTGGTGCGCGACTCTGCGCTGCCGTGGCTCTACACCGTGACGGCCAACCGCGCCCGCACCGAGTGGCGTGCCGCGCGCCGCGCGCTGCGGCTGGTGTCGAGGCTGACCCCGCAGCACGAACGCGACCACGCCGACGAGGTCGCCGCCCGCACCGACGCCGAACGGCGCCTGGCCGTCGTGGTGGCGGCCATCGCGAAGCTGCCCCCGGCCGAACGCGAGATCGCCCAGCTCTGCCTGCTGGGCGACGTGTCCACCGCCGACGCCGCCACGCTCCTCGGCATCGCCGAGTCGAGCGTCCGCGCCCGCGTCGCCCGCACCCGCGCCCGCTTGCGGGACCTGACCCCCGAGGACACCCCGTGATCGACCAGCTGCCCGAACACCGCCGCCTGCCCGACGACATCCGCCTGCGCGCCCGCCGGCGCCTGTCCGAGGACATGCGTCCCGCACCGCGCACCGGCCGGCCCGTCCTGATCGCCGCCGGGGTCAGCCTCCTGGCCGCGGGCGCCGTCGTCGCGAGCCAGGCCCTGCTCGGCGCGCCCGCGGAGGTCGCCGGACCTCCGATGCAGCACAACGGCGAGTTCGTCGGCAAGGACCGCGCCGTCGTCAACCACGTCGAACGCGGCAAGGTCGACCAGGACGCACTCGCCCGCTGCGCCGCGGCCGCCACGGCCCACCCGCCGGCCGCCGAGTGGCAGCCGCTCGTCACCAGCCGCAGGAACGGCACCGTGCTCACCGCGTTCCGGGTGCCCGCGGGCGTGTTCTTCTGCGCGAACACCGCCACCACCACGACCGTCTCCGCGCCCGCCGCGGACCCGGTCGAGGCCGGCGACCGCAAGGTGAAGATCCTGTTCACCACGCCGTCCGGGGCGATGGCGGGCCTGGTCTCGCCGGACGTGACGCTGCTCAGCCTGTCCCGCATCGCCGACCCCGGCTGGAACGTCACCTCGCCCGCGGTGGTGGACGGCCTGTTCCTCGCCCCCGACGGCTACCTGAACGCGGAGACCGGCACGATGGCGCTCGTCGACGGCGAGGAGTCCGCGGTGCGCGGGGTGCCGAAGCCCACCCCGCCGGTGACCGACCGGCCGCAGCCACCCGCGGACCGCACCACCCCGGAGGCGCAACGGCTCGGCGCGTGCATGTCCGGTCGTGCGATCCCCGACGCCGGCCAGTTCGCCCACGGCGTCACGGTCAAGGTGAGCCCGACCGACACGATCGTGCTGGGCCGGTTCGGCGACCTGCTGGTCCACTGCCTCGACGACGGCCGTCCCGCGCACGGCCTGGTCTACGACCTGCGCGACCCCGACGGCATGGAGATCGTCAACGGCACGACCGTGGGGGCGATCCGCGCGGCCTACGACTTCAAGCCGCTGGAGGGCGGCGGTTCCGCGAGCGAGAGCACCGCCGCGGTGGGCGTGCTGTTCGACCCGCGCGTCGCCTCCATCACCTACACCGCGCCGGGGTCCGCCGACGTGCCCGCGGTGATCGGCAACGGCACGTTCGTGCTCGCGGCCCCGTTCGCCGAGGGCGCGAAGGTCGTCGTGCGCGACGCCGGAGGAGTGGTCCTCGAGACCATCACCCCCACGCGGTAGACAGGATGATTAGCATGGCGAAGTGACTGTCGAGACGTCCGCGGCTCCGGCCGGCTACAAGTGGATCGCGCTGTCCAACACCACGCTGGGCATGCTCATCGCGACCATCAACTCCTCGATCGTGCTGATCGCGCTGCCCGACATCTTCAAGGGCATCGCGATCAACCCGCTCGACCCGGCCAACACCGGCTACCTGCTGTGGATGATCATGGGCTTCCTGGTCGTCACCGCGGTGCTGGTGGTGAGCTTCGGGCGGCTCGGCGACATGTACGGGCGCGCCCGCATGTACAACCTCGGCTTCGCGATCTTCACGGTCTCCTCGGTCATGCTCGCGGTGACCTGGTTCGACGGTGACGCCGCCGCGCTGTGGCTGATCGGCTGGCGCGTGGTGCAGGGCGTCGGCGGGGCGTTCCTGATGGCGAACTCCTCGGCGATCCTGGCCGACGCGTTCCCGGTCACCCAGCGCGGCATGGCGCTCGGCATCAACGGTGTGGCGGCGATCGCGGGCTCGTTCCTCGGGCTCGTGATCGGCGGCGTGCTGGCGCCGGTCAACTGGAACCTGATCTTCATCGTGTCCGTGCCGTTCGGCCTGTTCGGCACGGTCTGGGCCTACCTGAAGCTGCACGACACCGGCGAGCGCCGGCACGCCGAGATGGACTGGTGGGGCAACATCACGTTCGCGGTGGGCCTGATCGTGCTGCTGGTGGGCATCACCTACGGCATCCAGCCGCACGGCACCTCGCAGACCGGCTGGACCAGCCCGTTCGTGCTGACCTGCCTGATCGGCGGCGTGCTGGTGCTGGTGGCGTTCGTCGTGATCGAGCACCGCGTGCCCAACCCGCTGTTCGACCTGGAGCTGTTCCGGCTCAGGTCGTTCACCTGGGGCAACATCGCGAACTTCACCTCGGCGCTGGGCCGCGGCGGGCTGCAGTTCATCCTGATCATCTGGCTGCAGGGCATCTGGCTGCCGCTGCACGGCTACTCCTACGAGGAGACGCCGCTGTGGGCGGGCATCTACATGCTGCCGATGACCGTCGGGTTCCTGCTCGCCGCGCCCACCGCGGGCGTGCTGTCCGACCGGCTGGGCAGCCGGATGCTCGCGTTCACCGGCAACCTGATCGCCGCCGTGACGTTCGGGTTGCTGATCGCGCTGCCCGTCGACTTCCCCTACTGGGCGTTCGCGCTGATCCTGGTGTTCACCGGCATCGGGATGGGCATGTTCTCCTCGCCCAACCGCGCCGAGGTGATGAACTCGCTGCCCGCCAACGCCCGCGGCTCGGGCAGCGGCATGATGACCACGTTCCAGAACACCGCGATGGTGCTCTCGATCGGGTTCTTCTTCAGCCTGATCATCGTCGGGTTCTCCCAGTCGCTGCCCGGCGCGATGCGGACCGGGCTCGTGGAGCACGGCGTGTCACCGGCCGCCGCCTCCCAAGTCGCCGGGCTGCCCGCCGTGGCCGTGCTGTTCGCCGCGTTCCTCGGCTACAACCCGATCCAGCAGCTGCTCGGCGACCAGCTCACGACGCTCCCGCCGGACCAGGCCGCGTTCCTGACCGGGCGCGGGTTCTTCCCGAGCCTGATCTCGCAGCCGTTCTCCGAGGGGCTCGCGATCGCGTTCGGCTTCGCGATCGTGCTGTGCCTGGTGGCGGCGTTCGCGTCGCTGAAGTGCGGTAAAGCGGTGGACAGCCGCGCCACGATGCCCTCGTGGAAACAGAACGCCTGACCCTGCGCCCGATGACCGGGTCCGACGCGGACGCGCTGCGGGCCCTGCACGCCGATCCTGAGGTGATGCGCTACCTCGACCCCGCACCCGTCGAGAACTACCTCGGCGAGAGCTTCCACGCGGCGCTGGAGAAGACGACCGGTCGGTTCATCGGCTGGTTCGAGCTGAAGGGAACCCCGGACGCCGAGCTCGGATACCGGCTGCACCGCGAGTTCTGGGGACTCGGGTACGCCACCGAGGGCGGCCGGGCGCTGATCGACCGGGGATTCACCGCCGGTGGCGTGCAGCGGGTCGTCGCGACCACCATGTTCGTCAACGCGGGCTCGCGGCGCGTGATGGAGAAGTGCGGGCTGCGGCACGTCCGCACCTTCCACGTCGACTTCCCCGACCCGCTACCCGGCACGGAGCTCGGGGAAGTCGAATACGCGCTCACCAAGCAGGAATGGGAAAGCGCGATCAGCGGAGAATCGTGAGACCGAGCGCGAAATCGGTGTGCTTCACCGAGTTCGTGATGACCCCGATCATCATCAGACCCGCGTTCTCCAGCGCCCGCGCCATCGGCAGCGGCCCGGCGTCCCTCGGCCGCATGCCGAGGCTTTCGACGAACTCCGACACGCGCGCCTTGGCCTCCGCGTCGTCGCCCGCGATGAACACGTCCAGCCCGGCCGGACCGGACGCGAGCACCTGCGAGAACAGCGTGTTGAACGCCTTGACGACGTGCGCGTCCGGCGGCGCGGCCTTGGCGATCTCCTGCGCGCCGGAGCTGCCCTCGGGCGTGACGAACCCGAGCCGATCAGCGGAAACGGGGTTGGTGATGTCGATGACGACCTTGCCGCGCAGCGCGTCCCGGTACTCGCGCACGACCTCCGCCGCGCCGTCGTAGAGCACGGCGAGCACGACGATGTCGCCGGTCGGCACGGTGCCGGCGGTGGCCCCGTCCAGTGACTCGGCCAGCTTCTTCGCCTTGGCCTGGTCTCGGCCGATGAGCTCGACGGTGTTGCCGCCGGCGAGCGCCCGTCCGGCCAGGGCCCTGGCCATGTTCCCCAGACCGATGATGCTGACGCTGCTCATTCTTCTCCGCCTTCTTCCGGAATCCTGCGGCGAGTTCTTGGGTGTTCGCCGCGTGCCATTCGAGGTTTTCACCGGCGCGAACCGATGTCCAAGACCGCTTTCGGTCGTGGTGATACCTTGGAGGCATCACCGGACGGGGAGCCCCTGTGGATCTGGACCTGCGCAAACTCCGCTACTTCCGCGCCGTCGCCGAGAGGCTGCACTTCGGCCGTGCCGCCGAGGACCTGCACATCGCGCAGCCGGCGCTCAGCAGGCAGATCCGGGCGCTGGAGCACGACCTCGGCGCCGAGCTGTTCACCAGGAACCGCCACGGCGTGGCCCTCACCGACGCCGGCCGTCAGCTGCAGACCGACGCGGGCCCGCTGCTCGCCTCCGCGCACGCCGTCCGCCACCGGGTCGCGGTGGCCGCCCGCGGCAGCACGCGGCTCGCGATCGGGTTCCGCACCGGCATTCCCGTCATCCCGGCGGCCAGGGCGTTCGAGGCGCGGCACCCGGACGTGGTCGTGGACGTGCAGCGGATCGAGTGGGACGACCAGGCGTCGATGCTGCTCGACGGCCGCGTCGACGTCGGCTTCGTGCGGCTGCCGATCGACGCGACCGGCCTGCGCGTGACCCCGCTGTTCACCGAGCCGGTCCTGGCCGTGCTGCCCGCGGGGCACCGGCTGGCCGGCAAGGAGGAGGTCACCGAGTCCGACCTGGCCGGTGAGCCGCTGGTCTGGCACGCCGCACCGGACACCGCGCCCACCCGGCGCCCGCACCCCGACTCCGGCCTGCGGGCGCGGGGCGTGGAGGAGACGCTCGAACACGTCGCGGCCGGCCGGGGCATCTCGTTCCTGGCCAGGTCGGAGACGGTGTTCCACTCCCGCCCGGACATCAGCTACGTCCCCGTCCCGGAGCTCGCGCCCGTCCAGGTGGGCCTCGCGACGGCGGCCTCGCGCGTCTCGCCGCTGGTCGACGACTTCGTGGCCGCCGCGCTGGCGACGGCCGAGATCACGGCGGAATGCGGAGATCCCGCGGCTTTCGCCGCAGACCGCGGCAAAGCACAGGGGTGACGGTTTTCAGCATGTGGCAAACGGAAACAGTGGACCTCGACGCGTATTTCGCGCGCACGGGTGCGTCGGCGTCGAGTTCGTTGACGGAGTTGCACGAAGCGCACGTGCGCGCCATTCCGTTCGAGAACATCGACGTGATGCTCGGCCGTGTTCCGTCACTCGACCTCGGCGACATCCAGGACAAGATGCTCCGAAGCCGTCGGGGCGGTTATTGCTACGAGCACCAACTGCTGTTCACGGCCGTGCTGGAACGTCTCGGGTACACGGTCGCGCGGCGGATGAGCCGGGTGATGACCGGGCCGCGCACGCACATGATGTCGATCGTGGACGACCACCTCGTCGACGTCGGCTTCGGCGCCGGAATGCTGCACCCGATGCCGCTCGCCGACGGCGTGGTCGTGGACCAGGCGGGCTGGCCGCACCGGCTGCGCCGCGAAGGACGCCGCTGGGTGCTGGAGAAGCAGTCCGCGGACGGCTGGGACCTCCGGCACGCGTTCGAGCCCGACGTCGACCAGCTGCCCGTCGACTACCAGGCGGCCAACCACTACGTCGCCACGCACGCGCGGTCGCCGTTCAGCCGGCAGCTCGTCGTCATGCGTCTGGAGCCGGGACTGAGCCGCCGTCTGGTGGGCTCGCGGCTCACCGTCGAGCACGCCGGTGCCGAACCTGAGAATTCTCAGGTGGACGACCTCGCGAAAACCCTGGAATCGCTGGACATCGCACTTACCGAGAGGGAGCTGAGTCACATCAGCTCGACTCCGGGAACAACCGAAGGGGCGAATTCGTAATACCGGGTGTAGGGGATCGCATTTCGGAGGTGTTGGACATGACCACCGCGACTCCGTTCGCCACCGGAGCCAATTCCACTGGCGTCAACGCACTGCCCACCCCGCCCTCGGGCTGGCCGATCGGTTCGTACGCGACCTACGAGGAAGCGCAGCGAGCGGTCGACCACCTGGCGGACAACGACTTCCCGGTCGCCGACGTCACCATCGTCGGCATCGAGCCGATGATCGTCGAACGCGTCACGGGCCGCCTGACCTGGGGCCGCGTCCTCGGCGCCGGTGCCGCGTCGGGTGCCTGGTTCGGTCTGTTCGTCGGCCTGCTGCTGGGCCTGTTCTCGACCGGCGGCGCGCTCGCCCCGATCGTCACGGGCCTGGTCGTCGGTACGGTGTTCGGCCTGGCCAGCGCCGCGGCCCGCTACGGCGCCACCCGCGGCCGCCGCGACTTCGCCTCGACCACGCAGCTCGTGGCCGGCCGCTACGACGTGCTGAGCCACCCGCGCAGCGCCGAGCGCGGCAAGGAGATGCTGACCGCGCTGGCCTGGCGGTCATGAGCACCCCGCTGACGGTCGACGAGCTGCGCGCCGCGCTCGAGGAGATCCGCGCGACGAGCGCCCGGCTCTCCGCCGAGGCCTCCGCGCTGGCCTCGCGGGCCGACACGGACCTGGGCCGCGACGTGGCCGAGGTCGTGAAGGATCTGCGGGCCGCCGCCCGCCAGCTCCGGGTCACGCAGCTGCTGCTGGAACCGGCCCGCATGGACCTGGCAGCCCTGGCAGCCTGACACCTCGCTCCCACCACAGGAAACGCCGTCCCGAACACGGGGCGGCGTTTCCGCTTTACTGGCGTCCATGTCGATCGAGGGGGAAGTGGCGTCCTCGCGCGCCCGGCTGACGAAGGTGGTCACCGGTGCGGTCGCGGCGGCGCTGGTCGCGTGGTTCGTGGCGCCGCAGGTGCTGGACTGGTCGGGCCCGTGGGTGCCGTCGGCCGTCGAGGTGGCCGGCCTACTGCCGGTACTCCTCGCGCTCGTGTGGGGCATCGGGTCTGCGGTGCGGGGGCGGTTCCGCGTACTCCTGCTGGTGCCCGCGGTGGCGATCGCCGCCGCGGTCGCGGTGGGCGTGGTCCTGATCGCGCAGTACGAGGCCAAGCCGGGTGACGAAGGTGTGCTCCCGGGGCCGGTCGGGGTGCGGGTCGTCGAGGGCGCCGGGTACTGCGGCTCGCACAGCTGCTCCCGTGACCTGGAGGCGACCGGGGACCGCGCGGCCGACGTGATGCGCGCCCACCTCGCGTCTCGCGGGTACACGCCGAAGGCATCGCTCGACGACAGCGAGCGGATGTGCCGGCGGACCGGCCTCGTCGTGACCCACGAAGCGTGCGCAGAGCTGCACAAAGCCACACCCTCCAGTGTCGAGGTCGTCTGGTACGTCAACTGAGCCCATTTCCGTAGGTCGTACGGTATTGTTTCCGTATGGCCTACGGAAATGAGGTGGGCGGATGGCCGCCGAACGCAGCGGCGGGGGAGACCCGGTCCGCACGCTCGCGCTGCTCTGGCGCACGCCGCCGGAGCCGAAACCGGTCGGCAGGAAGCCGAAGGTGAGCGTCGACCAGATCGTCGGCGCCGCGATCGCGGTCGCGGACCGCGAGGGGCTCGGCGCGATGTCGATGGCCCGCGTCGCGCAGGAGCTCGGCGTCGGCACCATGTCGCTCTACACGCACGTGCCCGGCAAGGCCGAGCTGATCGACCTCATGGCCGACGCGGTGCTGCAGGAACGCGACCTCACGCCCAGCGGCGGGTGGCGGGAGCGCGTCACGCACTACGCCGACCGCACGCGGGCGGTCTACCAGGCGCACCCGTGGATGCGGGACGTGTCGATGGTCCGGCCGCCGCTCGGGCCCGGCCTGATGGACGGCCAGGAGTTCGTGCTGGCCGCGCTCGCCGACTCCGGGCTGGAACCGAAGCAGGTCACCGTCGCGCACGTCGCGGTCGAGGGGTTCGTGCATGGCGCGGCGGCGTCCGAGGTGGACGACCAGCAGCTGGCCGCGAAGACCGGGGAGTCCGGCGACTCGTGGTGGAACGCGCGGCAGGTGTTCTGGGACGACTACTTCGACGTCGAGCGCTACCCCGCGATGACCGCGCTGTGGAACGCCGGCGCCTACGAGACCGACGGCACGCTCGCGGACACCATGCGCACCTCGTTCGACTACGGGCTCGCGAAGCTGCTGGACGGGATCGAAGGGGGCATGCGATGACGGTCCTGGTAACGGGCGCGACGGGCAACGTCGGCCGCCTGGTGGCCGCCGGTCTGACGGGCCCCGTACGGGCGATGACCCGCGACCCCGGCAAGACTCGTTTCCCGAGCCGCGTCGAGGTCGTCCGGGGCGACCTCGACGACCCCGCCAGCATCCCGTTCGACGGCGTCGAGAAGCTCTACCTGTTCGCCCATCCGCGGACGGCCGAGGAGGTCGTCGACCGAGCGGTGCGGGCCGGCGTGCGCAGGATCGTGACGTTGTCCAGCGGCGCGGTGACCCACGGCTACGACCAGAGCCACCACCTGCCGGTCGAACGGGCCGTCGAGGCGTCCGGCGCCGAGTGGACGCACCTGCGGCCGGGCGAGTTCGCGGCCAACAAGATCGATCTGTGGGGCCCGTCGATCCGCGAGGACGGCACGATCGTGCACCCGTGGCCGGACGCGGTCGGACAGCCGATCCACGAGGCCGACATCGCCGACGTCGCGGTCAGGGTCCTCGAGGAGGACGGGCACACGGGCCGTGCCTACGACCTCACCGGCCCCGCGCCGATCACGCAGCGGGACATGGCACGGGCGATCGGCGAGGCGATCGGGCGTCAACCGACGTTCCGCGACGTCACGGCCGAGGAGACGCTCGCCTACTACGTCAGTGTCGGCTGGCCCGAGGAGATCGCCCGCTACGTCCTGGGCCTCGCCGGGTACGAGGGCGGCGACCCCGACGACTTCAGCGGCTACGAGTACACCGTGTCCCCGGTGTACGAGGAGCTGACGGGCAGGCCGTACCGGACGTTCGCCCGGTGGGCGCGCGACCACGCGGCCGACTTCCGCTCCTGAACCCACGTCGATCCGGCACCTCCCCGTTCGACGTCCCGATGAGGGCGCGAGCGAGGAGGTCCGGTGCGGTTCATGGTGTTCGTCAAGGGGACGGTGGCGGCGCGGCACGGGATCTCGTTGCTGCGCGCGGGTGTCCTGCTCGACGCGGGCGACCTCGTGCCCGGTGCGTTCGGGGTGTCGGCGTACTGGCTGATCGACGTGCGCGACCACGAGGAGGCGGTGGAACGGATCCGGCGCATCCCCCTTCCGGCGTGCGTCGTGGAAATACGTCAGGTGGCTGTGGTCTGATGCCCCCATGGGGGCTACCTCGGTGCACCGCACCATCGACGCGGTCTGGCGGATGGAGTCGGCGAAGGTCATCGCCGCACTCGCCCGGTACACGCGCGACGTCGGGCTCGCCGAGGAGATGGCCCAGGACGCGCTGGTCGCGGCACTGGAGCAGTGGCCGGCCGAGGGCGTGCCCCGCAACCCCGGCGCCTGGCTGATGACGACCGCCAAGCGGCGGTCGGTCGACCAGATCCGGCGCCGCGAGAACTTCAACCGCAAGGTCGAGGAGATCGGCCGCGAGGTCCAGGAGGCCACCCCGGACGCGAGCGAGGGCATCGAGGACGAGATCGGCGACGACCTGCTGAGCCTCATCTTCACCGCCTGCCACCCCGTGCTCGGCACCGAGGCCCGCGTCGCGCTGACGCTGAAGATGCTTGGCGGCCTCAAGACTGAGGAGATCGCCCGCGCGTTCCTGGTCAGCGACTCGACGGTCGCCCAGCGCATCGTGCGCGCCAAGAAGGCCCTCGCCGACGCCGGCGTCCCGTTCGAGGTCCCGGAAGGTCCCGACCTCGCGCCCCGCCTCGCCTCGGTGCTCGAGGTGCTCTACCTGATCTTCAACGAGGGCTACTCCGCCACCCAGGGCGACGACTGGATGCGTCCTGAGCTTTGCGCGGAGGCCCTGCGCCTGGGCCGCGTGCTCGCCGAGCTCGCGCCGAAGGAGGCCGAGGTCCACGGCCTGGTGGCGCTGATGGAGATCCAGGCCTCCCGCGCCAAAGCCCGCACCGGTCCCGGCGGCCAGCCCGTGCTGCTGCTGGAGCAGGACCGCGGCAAGTGGGACTGGCTGCTCATCGGCCGCGGCCTCAAGGCGCTGGAACGCGCCGAGGCACTGAACCAGCCGCCCGGCCCGTACTACGTGCAGGCCGCCCTCGCCGCGTGCCACGGCCGTGCGCGCAGGGCCGAGGACACCGACTGGCAGCAGATCGCCGCGCTGTACCAGGTGCTGGCGCGGATCTCGCCGTCGCCGATCGTGGAGCTCAACCGCGCGGTGGCGTTGTCGATGGCGTTCGGCCCGGCGGCCGGGCTGGCGCTGGTCGACGAGATCGCGGACGACAAGGCGTTGCGGGGGTACCACCTGCTGCCGAGCGTGCGCGGGGATTTCCTGGCGAAGCTGGGCAGGGCGGAGGAAGCGAAAGCGGAGTTCGAGAAAGCCGCCTCGCTCACCCGCAACGAAGCCGAGAAAGCACTGCTGCTCGAACGCGCCGCCGCCTGCGGCTGACGAATTCAGGCCGGAACGTTCTTCATCCTCGTCGGCGCTTTCCCGTCAGCGGAAAGCGAGGGCGGGCACACGTGCGTGGTCGGGTTCTCGACCAGGTCGATGAGAACGTCGAGCCGGTTCGCGGCGTCGCGCAGTGCGGCCATCCTCACCTCCAGCTGTGCGCGTTCGTCGGTCAACGCGTTCAGCAACCCGTCTTCCGCGCGCTGGTTCTCCACGGAGGTCAGGATGGACGAGACCAGGTCGCTGCCGAGCCCGGCGCCGTAGAGCTCCCGGATGACGGTGACGCGGTCCAGAGCAGCGGCGTCGTAGATGCGTTGACCGCTGGTCGTGCGGGTCGAGCGGAGCAGGCCCATCTCCTCGTAGTAACGCAGAGCCCGAGGCGTGACCCCGGCTTTCTCGGCCAGCTCACCGATGCGCATCCCACCCGCTCCTCTCGTGAGGGCGGTCACATTCACCGACCTCTCACGTCGACGTCAGGTCCTAGTTTACGGGGTGCCCGTTCCCGATTTCCTTGATGAGGATGACCTCTTGAGCACCACGATTTATTTCGACGAATACGGAGACTCGTCCGTTCTCGAAGCGCGCGAAGAAGAATTGCCGCCGTTGAACGCGGGCGAGGTGCGCGTCTCCCAGCGCGCGATCTCCGTGAACCCCGCGGACTGGAAGATCGTCGCCGGGTACGCCCGCGACTTCCTGCCCCTCCCGCTGCCGGCGGTGCCCGGCAACGAGAGCGCCGGCGTGGTCACCGAGGTGGCGCCGGACGTCACCGGGTTCGCGGTCGGCGACGAGGTCATCCGCACCGGGATCGGCGGCAGCTACCGGGCCGAGGCGACCTTCCCCGCGACCGAGCTGGTGCCCAAGCCCGCGGACGTCGACTTCGAGCAGGCGGCGGGACTGCCGGTCGCCGCCGGGTCCGCGTACGCCGGGCTGGAGATGCTCGAGCTGGAACCCGGCCAGACCCTCCTCGTGCACGGCGCCGCGGGCGGGGTCGGCATCGCGGTCACGCAGATCGCGCTCCACCTGGGCCTGCGGGTGATCGGCACCGCCTCGCCCCGCAACCACGAGTTCCTCCGGAGCCTCGGCGCCACGCCGGTCGCGTACGGACCGGGGCTCGTCGACGAGGTCACGGCGCTGGGCGGCGTGGACGGCGTCTTCGACACCCACGGCGGTGCCGACTGCGTCGCCGCGACCCTGGCGTTGCTCTCCGACCTGACGCGGGCCACGACGGTCGCCGAGGACCAGCACTCGGCGGAGGCCGGCATCGCCCCCGTGGGCGCGCCGATGGACAGCGTCGCCAGGATCGTCGCGGCGGTGGCGGAGCTGGCGGCTCGGGGCGTGCTCCGCTTCCCGGTCCAAGAGCGCATCCCGCTCGCCGAGGCCGCCCGCGCGTTCGAGCTCAGCCGCGCGGGACACGTCCGGGGCAAGCTGATCCTCGTGCCGTGACCCGGAAGAGGGCTGGTCTCAGGTGAGGGCGAGCTTCACGCCCAGGGCGGCGAACGAGGCCGCGAAGAACCGCCGCAGCCACACCGTCACGCGCGGCCGGGCCAGCACCCGGTCGCGCATGGCCGCCGCGAAGACCCCGTACACCGCGAAGCCCGCGAACGTCACCGCCATGAACACCAGGCTGAGCGTCAGCATCTGCCCGAACCCGGTGGCGAACTGCGGCAGGAACGCCACGAAGAAGATCGTCAGCTTCGGGTTCAGCAGGTTGATCAGCACCGCCGACACGACGATCTTCCGCGCGGACGTGGGCGCCACCGCGGCCTCTGCAGCGGTCTCCACGACGAGCTCGCTCTTGTCCCGCAACGTCGCCCACGCCAGGTGGACCAGGTACGCGACACCGAGGTACTTCACGACCTCGAACGCCACCGCGCTCGCGTGCAGCAACGCCGCCAGCCCCGTCACGGTCGCGAGCACGTGCGGCACGATCCCGAGCGTGCAGCCGAACGCGGCGATCACGCTCGCCTTGCGTCCGTGCGCGAGACCGGCGGACAGCGTGTACAGCACACCGGTGCCGGGGGTGGCGACCGCGATCACCGTCGTGACCAGGAAAGCGAGGCTCATGCCGTGCACTCTGCCGCGAAAGCGGTCCAGTCAGGAGAGCCACAATCCGCTCACGAAGTTGGACCACTTCGCGTGTCGAGAACCCGGCGCGGGCTCCGTCCCAGGGGCATGAGCATCCAGAGCATGCACCACGTGGGTATGACCGTCACCGACCTCGCGGCCGCCGTCGCCTACTTCGAGGCGCTCGGCATGGAGCTGGAGGGCAAGGCGCACATGGAGGGCGAGTTCGTCGACGGCGTCATCGGCCTCGAAGGCTCACGCAGCGAGATCGCCATGCTGCACACCCCGGACGGCCGCTACCGGATCGAGTTCAGCGAGTTCGCGGCCCCGGACGCGATCGACGGCAGCGCGTCCGCCCCGATCAACGCCCTGGGGCTGCGGCACATCGCGTTCGTCGTGGACGACCTCGACGACACCCTCGCCCGGCTGCAGCCGCACGGCGCCGAGCTGGTCGGGAACGTCGAGCGGTACCAGGACGTCCTGAGGACCTGTTACGTCCGCGGCCCGGAGGGGATCATCGTCGAGCTGTCCGAGTACCTCAGGTGAGCGCGCGGGCGTAGGCCGCGGGGGAGACGCCGACGGTCTGGGTGAAGTCCCGCACGAGGTGGGCCTGGTCGCTGTAGCCGAGGTCGGCGGCCAGCCGTGACCACTCGACCTCCGACTCGGCGCGCTCCAGCGCCTCGTGGATGCGGTAGCGCAGGATCACCCACTTCGGGCTCACCCCGACGTAGTCCGCGAACAGCCGTTGCAGGGTCCGCACCGCCACGCCCGAGGACCTTGCGAAGTCCGCGACCCGCCGGATCTCCCGGTCGTCGCGGATCCGCTGGACCAGGTCCATCGCGAGCGTCGCCTGCGGGTCGGCCACGGGTCCCAGGCCCAGCAGGAACGAGTCCAGCGCCGCCACCCGCTCGTCCTCGTCCTCGACGTCGAGGACCAGACCCGCGTCCACGGGCAGCCGCACGTGCCGGCCGGTCCACGACGACACCGGCTCGGCGCGGAACGGCCGGAACCCGCCGGGCCGGAACTGCACGCCCGCCACCCGGATCCGCCCGTCGAGCACCCGGCTGAACAGCCCGAGCCCGACGCCCGCGATCTCCGGCTGCGCGTACCCGCGTTCGAACACGACGTTCACGGACGGGTGCGGCACCACGTACGACGTGTACGGCTCGTCCAGCTGACCGTCGATCAACCAGTAGTGCTCCAGGTAGGGCCGCAGCTCCGGGCACGGCAGGCGGCGCCGGAACCGCACGCGGGCGAACAGCTCACGCGCGTCCACGATCCCCCGAGTGTCCCGGCGCGGCCCCTGCACGTCGCAGATCCTAGGTGCGCGGCCTCCGCCAGGTGCCCGCCGCGAGGTTGGCGCGTTTCTTCAAGAGCGCCGGACCGCCCGAAAATAAGCTCGGGGACATGAAGCTCAGCGTTCTGCTCGACCGCGCCCGCGACCACGCGTTGCCCGTCATCGCCGGCATCGGCGACGACGACCTGACCAGGCCCACCCCGTGCGCCGACTACGACGTCCGCGCCCTGCTCGACCACCTGCTGCACGTCGTCGTCGAGTTCCAGAAGCTCGCCGTCAAGCAGGACGCCGACTTCAGCCACACCCCGTCCTACCCGGACTGGCGCGCGCGGTACCCGGCCGAGACGGCGAAGCTCGTCGAGGCGTGGGGACAGCCCGGCGCGGACGAGGGCATCGCGGGCAACATGAACATGCCCGCGCAGGTCGTCGGCGGCCTCGCCCTGCTCGACCTCACCATCCACGCCTCCGACCTCGCGAAGGCGACCGGCCAGCGCTTCGACCCCGACCCCGAGGTGTTCGCCGAGGTCGAGGCCCTGGTGAAGCAGATGGGGCCGATGGCGATCGAGATGAACGTCTTCAAGGAACCCGTCGCGGCCCCGGCCGACGCCTCGCCGTTCGAGCAGCTGCTCGCCACCACCGGCCGCGACCCGCGCTGGAGTGCTTGACTGGGTCCCATGCAGACGATCGGAATGCTCGGCGGGATGAGCTGGGAGAGCAGTGCGGAGTACTACCGGCTGGCGAACGTGCTGGTGCGGGAACGGGTGGGTGGCCTGCACTCGGCCAAGGTCGTGCTGCACTCCGTGGACTTCGCCGAGATCGAGCGGATGCAGGTCGAGGGCCGCTGGGACGACGCCGGCAAGGTGCTCGCGGAGGCGGCCGCGGGTGTGCAGGCCGCCGGTGCGGACTTCCTGCTGATCTGCACCAACACCATGCACAAGGTCTACGACCAGGTGCAGGCCGCCGTCGACATCCCGGTCCTCCACCTCGCCGACACCACCGCCGCCGCGATCACGGCGGCGGGCCTCACCACGGTCGGGCTGCTCGGCACCGGCTTCACGATGGACCAGCCCTTCTACCGCGAACGCCTCGAATCACACGGCTTGACGGTGCTGGTGCCTTCGGAGGACGACCGCGCGACCGTGCACCGGATCATCTACGACGAGCTGTGCCTCGGCATCGTCCGCGACGAGTCCCGCCGCGCCTACCAAGACGTCATCGCGCGGTTCGACGGCGCGCAGGGCGTGATCCTCGGCTGCACCGAGATCGAGCTGCTGATCAGCCAGGACGACGTCCCGCTGCCGGTGTTCCCGACGACCCGGCTGCACGTCGAAGCCGCCGTCGAGAGGGCGATTCAGACAAATCTGTGAACAACTCATGTGATCCACGCCGCAACGCGACAACTCTGCGAAGTGTCTTAGTCACCGAGGGCTATTCCTCACCACGGTGAACCAGGGGAGCTCGCGTTGAAACGATCGCATCTCGCCGCAGGACTCACGGCTGTCGTGGTTGCCGCCACGGCAGCCGTTCCCGTTTCGGCGGCACCACCGCCAGACCCGGTCAGAGCCGACGGGCTGACGACGAAGGTCACGCTCATCACCGGCGACGAGGTCACCGTCGTCGACGGCCGGGTCAGGACCAGAGGGGCGCAGGGCAGGGAGAAGATCGGTTTCCGGTCGTTCAAGGACACGCGGGGCGACCTGCACGTCGTCCCGCTCGACGCCCAGGCGCGGATCAACTCCGGTGAGCTCGACGAGCGCCTGTTCGACGTCTCGCTGCTGGCCAGGTCCGGCTACGACGACGCCTCCAGCAGGACGACCCCGCTGATCGTGCAGGGGCAGGGGATCAGCGCGGCGAACGCCGAGTCGTTGCCGAGCATCGGCGCGCACGCGGTGAAGGTCGACAAGAACGGCCAGTTCTGGGCCGGTGCTCGGGCGGCGGGCACCGGCAGGATCTGGCTCGACGGCAGGGTGACCGCGTCGCTGGACCGCAGCGCCGCGCAGGTCGGCGCGCCCAGGGCGTGGGCCAAGGGCTTCACCGGCAAGGACGTCACGGTCGCGATCCTCGACACCGGCGTCGACGAGTCGCACCCGGACCTCGCGGGCGCGGTCGTCGAGTCGAAGAACTTCAGCGACAGCCCGTCGACCGACGACTTCTTCGGCCACGGCACGCACGTCGCGTCGATCGTCACCGGTGACGGCAAGTACAAGGGCATCGCGCCCGACGCGAAGCTCGTCAACGGCAAGGTGCTCGGCGACTTCGGCGGCGGCAGCGAGAGCGACATCATCGCCGGCATGGAGTGGGCCGCCACCAAGGCCAAGGTCGTCAACATGAGCCTCGGCAGCTCGTGGCCCGACGAGGGCACCGACCCGATGTCGCTCGCGCTCAACCGCATCACCGAGCAGACCGGCGCGCTGTTCGTGGTCGCCGCCGGCAACTCGGGCGGCCCGATCGGCTCACCGGGAGCCGCCGACGCCGCCCTCACCGTCGGGGCCGTGAACCGCGACGACACGCTCGCCGAGTTCTCCTCGCGCGGCCCGCGCTGGACGAACAACGCCGTCAAGCCCGACATCACCGCGCCGGGCGTCGACATCGTGGCCGCGAAGGCGAAGAACGGCGTCATCGGCACCCCGGTCGACGAGGGCCACGTCGCGATCTCCGGCACGTCGATGGCCACCCCGCACGTGGCGGGAGCAGCGGCGATCGTGGCCGCGCAGCACCCGGCGTGGAAGGCGGAGGACATCAAGGCCGCGCTGATGAACAGCGCGAAGCCGAACCCGTCGCTGACCGTCTACGAGCAGGGCGCCGGACGTCTCGACGTCGACCGCGCGGTCTCCGGGCCGCTCACCACGGACCACGGCAGCTTCTCGCTGGGCACCGCGCAGTGGCCGCACGACGACGACAAGCCCATCACGCAGAAGCTCACCTACCGCAACACCGGCACGTCCGACGTGACCGTCGACCTCAGCGTCGGCGAGGTGAAGCCCGCGGCGACCGGCCTGTTCAGCGTCTCACCCGCGAAGCTCACCATCCCCGCCGGTGGCACCGCCGACGCCACCGTCACGGCGGACACCCGCGCGTCGGTGCCGGACGGCCTCTACGGCGCCGCGGTGCTGGCGTCCGACGGCACCCGCGTGGCGATCGGCGTGGTGAAGGAGGTCGAGAGCTACGACGTGAAGCTGACGTTCCTCGACCACAACGGCCAGCCGGCGGAGTACTACGACTACCGGTTCGTGAACATCGACGAACGCCAGGCCTACTTCCGCTACGACCCGTCCGGCACGCTCGTGCAGCGCCTGCCCAAGGGCCGGTTCTTCCTCGACGGCACGATCAGCACCCGCAACCCGGACCCGACGCAGAACAGCCCGATCACCACGCTGACCGAGCCCGCGCTGGAGATCAACAGGCCCACGGAGATCGTGTTCGACGCCCGCCAGGGCGTCCGGCCGTCCATCGCGGTCGACCGGCAGGAAGCGAAGCCGGCCCGCGCCGGGCTCGGGTTCCTCATGCAGGCCACCTGGGGCGAGACCGGCGGCACCTGGTCGCTCTACAGCTTCGACTCGATCCTGGTCCGCCCGTCGAAGACGTCGTGGCCGAAGTTCGACTTCTACGCCGAGGCCGTGCTGGCCAAACCGGACGCGCAGGGCACCTTCGGCGGCAGCCCGTACCAGTACCACGTGCGGGTCAGCGAGAAGACCCGCGTGCCGGCGAACCTCCAGCGCTCGGTGAAGGACCGCGACCTGGCCCGCGTCGACTCGGTCACGCACGCCCGCGTACCGGGCTCGGTCGGCCAGCGCGACGACGGCGCCTCCGGCACGCTGCCGTTGCGGCTCAAGGAGTACTACACGCCCGGCGTCGAGTGGTCCGGTTCGCTGCTGGAGTTCACGAAGCTCGGCGAGTACCCGCTGCTGGGCTACCAGTTCTCGGCCGTGCCGCGCGTGTTCCAGCTCGGCCGCACCGTCACCGAGCACTGGAACAGCGCCGTCTACGGTCCCGGCGTGCCCAACGACCCGCGCTACGTGCGCTACGCGGGCCGCGCCGGCGACCTGCTGCGCCTGGACATGCCGATGTTCAGCTCGCAGGGCATGAACGGCACCAGCGCGCACACCGGCCGCACCACCGTGACGCTCGACGGCAAGGTCATCTCCGACGAGCCGTACTCGGGCTACGCCGCAATCCAGAACGTGCCGGCGGAGAAGAAGCGCTACCAGGCGCACACCGAGGCGACCCGCGACTCGCTGTCGTCGCGCATCACGGCCGACTGGTCGTTCACCTCGGAGCACGTGACGGGCGACGCCTACCAGCCGATCCCGCTGCTGGCCGTCCGGTTCGCACCGCAGCTCGACACGTCCAACCGCGCCGGCCGCGTGCAGACCGTGCCGATCACGGTGGAGCGCAACGGAACGGGCACCGTCACGAACATCAAGGACCCGGCGGTGCAGGTGTCCTACGACGAGGGCAAGACGTGGAAGCCGGTGCCGCTGCGCAAGACCCGTTCGGGCTGGGCGGTCACGTTGGTCCACCCGCACTGGGCGAAGAACGTGTCGTTCAAGGCGCGGGCGGCGGACTCGGGTGGTGAGGTGCAGCAGACCATCATCCGCGCGTACGACCTGAAGTGATCCGGGTGAGGGGCCGGTCTCCTGCCGGCCCCTCACTCACTCCGGCTGCCCGACCTCGTACTCGCCGTCCACCGACTTGACCATGATCTTGACGGACTTCGTCCGGCCGCCGACTCCGACTGTGCAGAAGAACGAGGACCCTGGATCGACAGCCTGACCAAGTGGGCACGACGCGAGACCGACGTCTGAGATCTTGTACTCGTCGCGCAGGACTTGGACCACATCACGTTCGACGGCAGCCGCAACGAACACCCTGTGTGCCTCTGGCGCCTGCGGTGTCGCCGTAACGGTGACCGTGGTGGTTACGCCGATTCCGGAGATCGAGACCGTGCAGGCGGTCGTGAGGACGCCGGGCACCAGTCCGAGGCCGATCAGCACGTGGCGGGAACGCATGACGACCAGATCGCAGTCGTCGAAATTCTCGTTACCCCGAGCGGCTCCTCACTCACCGCAGCGCCGCGGGCTCCTCGTCGACCGTCAGCCCCACGAGCACCTTCGAGTCCTCCCACAGTTTCCCGGCCAGCGCCTCCTCGTACGACAGCCGGCTCGACCGCCGTTCCGCCAGCACCCCCTCCTTGGCCTGGAAGTACTTTCCGGACGCGTACCCGGCGTCCACCGCCAGCGCCGCCAGCGACGCACCGGAGAAGCCCACCTCCGACGTCGTGACACCGATCCGCCTCATGACCCACCTCAGCGCGCCGCTGCCCATCAGCCGCCGCACCGGTGCGGGCATGCCGCGCATGAACTCGGTGTCCGCAACCGAACCGGGGTCGTAGGCGATCGACGACACCGCACTACCCGCTTTGCGCAGCCTGCGGTGCAGCTCGTAGGCGCACATGACAGTGCACAGCTTCGAGGTGGTGTAGCGCTTCTCGGACGACACCGGCTTCGCGCCGTTCTTGCCCGTGGAGGCGAGGGCGATGGCGTCCGGGTGCACGACGGCGCCCACCAGCTTGCCGTCCAGGGTGTCCGGGTCGTGGGTGCCGCTGGCGGTGTAAACGATTCTGCCCTTCTCGGACAGCGCTGGGAGCAGCAGTTCCACCAGCAGGAAGTGGCCGAGGCAGTTGGCCGCGAACGTCATCTCGTGGCCGTCGGCGCTGTAGGTGACGTCACCGCCGAGGCGGCCGCCCGCGTTGCACAGGATCGCGTCGAGCGGGGAGACCTCGCCCGAGTCGAGCAGCGTGCGCAGTCGCGCGGCGGCCTCGCGGACCGAGACGAGCGATGCCAGGTCGAGCGCCAGGGGCGTCACGGACACGCCGTGCTCGGACCTCAGCGCGGCGGCCACCTCGGCCATGCGGTCGGGGCTGCGACCGGCCAGCACCAGGTCGAAGCCCCGTGCGGCGAGTGCCCGGGAGGCGGCGAGACCGATGCCGGAGTGGCCACCGGTGATCAGGATCGAAGTCACGTCATTTCCTTCTGGACTGGCGGGATGCGTCCATGATCTTGCGAGGGCCGCGCGCCAGCCAGGGACAGCCTGGTCCCGGCTGGTGTACTGGTGCCGTGATCGACCGACCCGGCCTCGCGGACTTCCTGCGCCGCCGCCGTGAGCTGCTGCGCCCGGACGACATCGGCCGGGGCGTGCGGCGGACCCCCGGTCTGCGGCGCGACGAGGTGGCCGAGCTGGCCAGCATCTCCGCCGACTACTACGCCCGCCTGGAGCAGTCACGCGGCGCCAACCCGTCCGAGCCCATCGTCGCGGCACTGGCCGTCGCCTTGCGGTGCGACCTCGACGAACGCGACCACCTGTACCACCTGGCGGGGTTCACGCCGCCGCCCCGGATGTCCGGCGGACGGGTGCGGCCCGGCGTGATGATGCTGCTCGACCACCTCCAGGACGTTCCGGCCTGCGTCGTCTCCGACCTGAGCGAGACCCTGTGGCAAAACGCGCTGGCCGACCTGGCGTTCGGACCGCTGCCGGACAGCGGGGCCGGGCGTGCGCGCAACTTCCTGTGGCGGTGGTTCACCGACCCGGACCTGCGCGCCTGGTTCCCGCGGGAGGACTGGCCGCGGCAGTCGCTCTCCCACGTCCTCGAGATGCGGGCGGCCCACGCGCGCCGCGGCGGCGACCCCGACGTGACCGGCCTGGTCCGCGACCTGCTGGCGGTCAGCGAGGAGTTCCGCGCCCTGTGGGAACGCCACGAGGTCGCCGTGCGCCTGCACGACCGCAAGAGGGTCGTCCACCCGCAGGTCGGCGTCCTGCACCTGACCTGCGAGGTCCTGCTGTCGCCCGAGCAGGACACCAAGGTCCTGGTGTTCTTCCCGACCGAGGGCACCGACGCGCGGGAGAAGCTCGACCGGTTGCAGCGGAGCGGCGTGCGGGACGTCCAGATGATGCGGTGAGCGGCCGGGGCGCGAGCACCCCGGCCGCGGGCGTCACTTCTGGTACGGCGCCAGGGTCTCCGGGTCCACGTCCGGCGCCGACATGATCGGGTGCACCTCGATCGGCTGGTTGAGGATCTTTCCGCCCGGCCCTGGGCACGCGGACGCCTTGCGTGCGATCTCCAGCAGCCGCTCGTGGCTGTCGACGTCCACCACCCAGTACCCGGCGATGACCTCCTTGGACTCCGCGAACGGACCGTCCACCACGACCGGGCCGTCGTCGGACCCGCGCACGACGAACGCCCGCGCCGGACCGCTCAGGCCCTCGGACTGCAGCAGCTCACCGGACGCGCGCAGCTCGGCGTCCAGGTCGCGCATGTAGCCGATCATGCGGTGCATGTCCTCGTCGGACCACGCGGCGAGCCCTTCCCAGTCCTC
Source organism: Lentzea sp. NPDC059081 (assembly GCF_042738015.1). Taxonomy (NCBI): domain Bacteria; kingdom Bacillati; phylum Actinomycetota; class Actinomycetes; order Pseudonocardiales; family Pseudonocardiaceae; genus Lentzea; species Lentzea sp. NPDC059081. The sequence continues at coordinate 458,488 of NZ_JBHYGW010000001.1, read as the reverse complement.
CTGGCTGCCGCCGTAGCTGACCAGCATGTACTTCACTTCCACTCCCCACCGGTCGCGCGGGCCTTGATCTCCTGCACGGCCCAGCTGTTGCCGTCCGGGTCGTCGAAGAAGACGAACGACCCTCCGTCCGCTTCGTTCATGCGCACGATCTCACCGACTTCGACGCCGCGCTCGAGGAGCTGCGTCCGTGCCTTCTCCAGGTCGGACACGACGAGCTGCACGCCCTTGAGCGTGCCCGGCTCGCCCTTCACGATCCCCTTGCCCATGACGATCGAGCAGCCGGAGCCGGGCGGCGTGAGCTGCATGATCCGGGTGTCCTCGTTGAACGTCGTGTCGTGGTCGACCTCGAACCCGAGCTGCTCCTCGTAGAAGCGCTTCGCCCGGTCGAGGTCCGACACCGGTACGACGATGACTTCCAGGGTCCAGTCCATCTCTCGTGGTCCTCTCAGCGGTGGCCCTTTGCACCGACGCGTCGAAGTGCTCAGAAGTTTTTCGACAAGGGGTCCCGGCCCACATACCCGAGCAGCCTGTCCTGCGCCGACGCGTCCTCGGCGACCGGGACCTCCGGGCCGTAGACCTCGATGCCGGGACCGAACGCGCCGGGCGTGCGGAAGCGTTCCATCAGCTCGGGCGGCACGGACCGCGTCGCCGCCCAGAGCCGGTCGACGTCGTCCGGCGGGATGGTCTCGTCCTGGCCGGTGGCGCGGGCGAGGTCCCAGCCGTGCAGCACCAGGTCGTCGCTCACGACCTGGTCGACGTGGTCCTCGAGCGTCATCGGGCCGCCGGGCGTGGACACCTCGTCGCGGGCGCGGTCGGAGTCGAGCGCCTCCTGCACCTGGCGGCGGGCCTCGCGGAAGTCCGTCAGCGGGTCCTCGGTGCGGGGGAGCTGCACTCCCAGCATCACGCCGTGCATGTCGATGACGTGGTCGACGACCTCGAGGGCCGTCCAACGCGCGCATGGCGACTGACTGCCCCACTGGTCCGCTCGCACGTTCGCGACCTTCGCCTCGAAGGCGTCGGCCCGCGCCCGGTATCTGGCAGAGATCATGGCCTCACTCCTCGACGGCGCCGGCGATCTTGCGCAGGTGCTCGCGGAAGGTGAGCCCGCTCCCGAGGTACTCGTCGAACCGCAGCTGGTCGCGCAGGGACTCACCCTGCCTCAAGCGCTCGGCCTGCGCCCGTTCGACGTCGCGGATGGACCGCGCCTTCTCCAGCAGCGAGTCCACGTGCGAGGCGGGGAGGAACAGCACGCCGTCGTCGTCGCCGAACACGAGGTCGTCGGTCGTGACGGTCCACTGGTCCACCTCGGCGGTCGACAGGGCTTCCGGCGCCCGGTCGCGCAGGCTCAGCGGCCCGGTCGGGTTCGCGCCGAGGCTGAAGACCGGCAGGCCGATCTCGCGGAGCTCCTGCGTGTCGCGGTGCAGTCCCCAGATGACGACGCCCGCCAGGCCGGCGAGCTGCACCTCCCGCACGATCATGTCGCCCACGCAGGCCTCGTCGGTGCGACCGTCGTTGTCGACCACGAGCACGTCACCGGGCTCGGCGCGGCCGAGCGCCTCCAGGAAGACGTCGACGCTGCCCGCGTGCCGGGCGGGCAGCACGCGGCCGGCCGTCTTCGTGCCGGGGACGACCGGCTTGAGGCTCACCGTGCGGACCGGGATGTGGGCCCGGACGCACGCGTCGGCGAGGTGCGCGGTCGTCAGATCGAGTGCTGCCAGATCAGTCTGGGGAAGATCCATGAGGCATGTTCTACGCCGAGACCCGCTCCTCGGTCGATGCGGTGCGCAGCACACCCGCCGACAGCGCCGCGACCAGGCACAGCGCGACCGGCAGCAGGAACGCGATGTTGAGCGGCACGAAGTGCGTCAGCCAGCCGATCACCGCCGGTCCGGCGAGCACGCCGAGGTAGCCGAGGCCGGCGACGCGCGAGACGTTGACGCCCGCGGCGCCCGGTTCCGCGTGACCCGCCGCGCTGAACAGCTGCGGCACCGTGCCCGACAGCCCGATGCCGGCGATCGCCCAGCCGACCAGCGCGAGCCAGATGACCGGCGACAGCGCCGCGGTCGCGATGCCTGCAGCGCCGATCACCGAACCCCAGCGCAGCACCGCCATCGGCCCGATCTTCGCGGTGACCCGGTCCGCGATCAGCCGCCCGACGGTCATCGTCGTCGCGAACGCGCCGTAGGCGAACGCCGCGATCTCCGGCGAGGCGTCGAGGACGTCCTGCAGGTGCAGCACGCTCCAGTCGTTCGCGGCGCCCTCGCTCAGCATCACCAGCAGGGCGAGCACGGCCATGATCCAGATCTTGCGGGGTGCCTTGCGCTTGGCGCCGGTCTGCTCGGTGGCGTGCTGCTCTTCCTTCTCGTCGAGCAGCAGCCGGGCCGTCACGAGACTGACGATCACGCCGAGCACGGCCGCCGCGCCCAGCGTGGTCGCGGGGGAGAGCTCCCAGCCCAACGTCCGCGCACCGGTCAGCGCCGCCGCCACACCGCCCAGCGACCACGTGGCGTGGAACGCCGACATCACCGGGCGGTTGTAGTGCCGCTCCACGACCACGGCGTGCGCGTTCATGCTGACGTCGATCAGCCCGTTGCCGAAGCCGAAGATCAGCAGCGCGGCCCCGAGCGTCCACTGGTCGAAGGCGATTCCGGGCAGGAACGCCGTCACGCTGCACACCACGCCCGCGAGCGGCACGACCAGCTTCACGCCGAGGCGGTCGGTGACCTTGCCGCCGACCCGCATGCCGAGGAACGCGCCCAGCCCGAGCAACAGCAGCAGCCGGCCGAGCTCCGCGTGGGTGATGCCCGTGCGGTCCTCGACCGTCGGGATGTGGACGAGCCACAGCCCGAGCAGGAACCCGTTGAGGGCGAAGTACGTGAAGGTGGCCACCCGCGCGGCCTTGAGAGCACTCACGGCACACACGCTAACGAACGTAGGACGTGTTCGAAAGCTTGAGTTCCGCACATCACTCGTGTTCAATCGCGACCGTGTCCCGACTGAAGCAGATCACCGAGGCGGTCCGCGACGCCGGCTCCCTCGGCGTGGCGGACCTGGCGTCGCTGACCGGCGCCTCCGAGATGACCATCCGCCGCGACCTGGAGGTCCTCGCGGCCCAGGGCGTCCTCGAACGCTACCGCGGCGGCGCCCGCAGCCTGCTCCTGCGCGGCTCCGAACCCCCGTTCGCACTGCGCTCCGACGAGAACATGGACGCCAAGCGCCGCATCGCCGCCACGGTCGCGGGCCTGATCGCCGACGGCGAGTCCGTCGTCCTCGACAGCGGCACCACGTGCCTCGAAGTCGCCCGCCTGCTGCACGACCGGCGCGTGACCGTCATGCCGTTGTCGCTGCACTCCGTCAACGCCCTGTCGTCGTCCTCGACCGTGACACTCCTGGTCCCCGGCGGCCGCCCCCGCCTCGGCGAGCTGGCCCTGACCGGCCCGCTGACCCTCGCCTCGCTGCAGGCCCTGCGCTTCGACACCGCCGTCATCGGCTGCTGCGGCCTGTCCGCCGAGCACGGCATGACCGCGTTCGACCTGGAAGACGCCTCGGTGAAACGCACCGCCATCGCCTCGGCCCGCCGCGTGATCGCCGCCGTCGACGCGTCCAAACTGACCCGCACCGCCCTGGCCTTCGTCGCACCGGCGTCCGCGCTGGACGCCGTGGTGACCGACGCCGACGGGGACGAGGGCCTCAGCGCCGCGGGAGTGGCGGTGGTGACGGCATGATCGTGCTGTTCGACATGTTCGGCGTGATCGCCCGCGACCAGTCGCGCGAGGTCATGGACACGATGAGCACCTCGCCGGAGTTCTGGGACGCCTACTGGGCCCACCGCCCGGCCTACGACCGCGGCGACGTGACGGCCTCGGAGTACTGGTCTCTGGTGGGCCACCCTCCGCTCGTCGAGCAGGACGTGGCGAGCTGGAGCCGCGTCGACTACGAGATGGTCGCCCTGCTGCACGAGCTGGACAACGCCGGCCGCCGCATCGCGCTGCTGTCCAACATCCCCGAGGACCACGCGCAGAACTTCGAACGCACCTACGCGTGGCTCGACCTGTTCGAGGTGTGCGCGTTCTCGTGCCGCATCGGTGCCGCGAAGCCGGAGCGCGCGGCGTTCGAGTGGTGCCGGGAGCGGCTCGGTGACGGGGAGATCCTGTTCGTGGACGACAAGGTGGAGAACGTGGCGGCGGCTCGGGAGGCGGGGATGCTGGGGCACCACTTCACGGGGATCGCCGGGTTGCGCGAAGTGCTCGCTTGAGCCGGTGGGGCTCGCCGGCGGCGAGCCCCACCCAGGTCACACCAGCGACGACCAGTAGAACCAGAACGCCTGCAGCACCCCGCCCGCGATCACCAGGTACCACAGCACGAGCACGACGCTGTGCCACTGGAACGCGGGCCGGATGTTCCGCAGAGTGACGTACCAGAAGATCGGGATCGTCACCGCCCACACGACCATGCAGTACGGGCACAGCGCGCGGATCTCGTACAGCGACTGCACGATCAGCCAGTGCACGAACAGCACGCCGAACGTCACCCCGACCTGCAGCCCGATCCACACCCACGACGGCAACGAGACGCCCGCGACCAGCAGCACACCGACCGTCGTCACCACCGCGAACCCGACGATCCCCAGCAGCGGGTTCGGGAACCCGAACACCTCCGCCTGCGCGGTCTTCATGACGGAGCCGCAGCTCAGCACCGGGTTGATGCTGCACGTCGGGATGTAGAACGGGTCCTTGAGCAGCGCGATCTTCTCGATCGTCAGCACGAACGACGCGACCAGGCCGATCGCTCCGCCGACCGCCAGCACCCAGGCGACGATCCGGTTCACGCCAGATTGGTTCACGACAGATTGATTCACGGCAGGCTGGTTCACGGCAGGCTGGTTCACGACAGGGCCTTCTCGATGGCCGCCTTCAGCGCGTCGTAGGTCGGCGCGCCGGCGAACTTGACCCCGTTGACGAAGAACGTCGGCGTGCCCTGCACCCCGGCCTTGCCGCCCTCCGTGCGCTGGGCGAGCACCCGCTCCCGCAGCGACGCGTCGTCCAGCGCCTTCTCGAACTGCGCCTGGTCGAGCCCGAGCTCGGAGGCGAACCCGACGAACGCCGCGCGCTGGGACGTCTGCTGCCCGCCCCACTCCGGCTGCGCGTCGTAGAGCACCCGGAACATCTCGTCTCGCTTGCCCTGAGCCCCGGCGGCCTCGACCGCGACGGCGGCCAGTTCGGCGTTGCGGTGGCTGGGGATCGGGAAGTGCCGCAGGTCGAACGTGACCCGTGAGCCGTACTCGGTCTTGAGCCGTTCGACGCCGGGGAAGGCGGCGCGGCAGGAAGGGCACTCGAGGTCGAGGTACTCGACGACGGTTACCTTGCCGTCGCCGGACGTCTCCAGCGCGGTGGTGTCGGAACGGCCGAACAGCAGGAACCCGGCGACCACCACCGCCACGACGGCGACGATGATCAAGGACAGACGTGCGTTTTTGGACATGGCAGAACTCCACGTGTGCGAGCAGGAACCGAAAGGACCGCGGAACGGGTTCGGTCTAGGCGCGCAACACGCAGAGCTGGGCCAGCCGCACTTCCAGCCGGCGTGAAGGGGGAGACAGGGCGGCGGGCAGGCGCAGCAGCCGCACCGCGAACGACGAGCGCCGCAGCACGGCGAAGCCGATCAGCACCGCCAGCGCCACCATCAGGCAGCAGCCCGCGACGAGGATGCCCTCCAGCAACGACGAGCCGTCGTCGACCGCATCGGCGACGTACGTGGCCGTGGCCGACGTCGTCGCACACTGCGCGGTCCACGCGAACTCGGTCTCGCACGGCGTGCCCTGCATCATCGCGACCCCGGCGACCAACGCCAGCACGGCGAGGACCCGCACGAGGTACGCGGGGGTTCGCGAGCTGGGGGTGCCGGGCACGTCATCCAGGGTAGCCACCCGTGCCCGTGCCGGGTGGCGTCGGGGGAGAAGCCGCACGAGCCGGGCGCCCGGTCACTCCCAGAAGGGCAGCCGGTGTTCCGCCGCGTAGTCGACCGGCCCGATCGCACCGGGCGCCAACGACTGCACGTACTGCCCCTCCGAAAACCGCGGCCACCCGGGAGAACCGTCACGGGCGAAGTCGGTCCACGCCTGGATCATGTAGTCGGACAGCCCACGATCCTTCGAGAACGACTTATCCGGGAACAGGAAGTCGATGTCCGAAGAGTGGTTCGCTCCGTGCAGCTCCGGCGGGAACGACGGATCCGTGGCCGCGGAACGGTCAGCGAACTCGAACGCGTACACAGGTGCCGTGCGCGCGTAGAAGGTGTTCTGCCGGAACGTCGATCGCGCCCACATGCGGTCCGTCAGCAACGCCGCCCACGCCTGCTTCGGCGACGCGTTGGAACTCTGCGGGTACTCGGCCAGGATCTCCGTCGCGCGGTCGGGGAACGCGTCCCGCACCAGCGCCGCGTAGTCGTCGGCGGTCATCGGCTCGGGCCGGAACAGCCCGACGAAGCTGTTGTGCTCGTCGCGCGTCGCCCCGGCCAGGATCGGCACCGGGGCGAACTCCCCCGCCTCCAGCAGGTCGGCGGGGGAGCGCGGCAGCAGCGTGCCGCCGTACCCCGTCGCCTGGAAGATGTTCATGATCTGCGGGTGGTCCAGCAGCTTCTCGGCCGGCAGCGCCCGCAGGCACTCGACATCTGGGCAGCCCAGCTCGGCCATGACCCAGGCGCCGAGCCCCTCGATCTCCGCCACCGGCCGCCAGGCGAGTGACGGCAACGCCTCCAGGCCCGGGAACCAGGCTCCCCTCGGCACGTCCACCAGCGTGAACGAGCTGTGCATGATCGCCTTGTGGAACAACGGCCGCGGCCCCATCAGGTGCGCGCTCACCGCCGTCGCGCCGAACGACACCCCGAACAGCGTCACGTTGCCCGGGTCGCCGCCGAACGCGGTGATGTTGCGCCGCACCCACTCCAGCGCCGCGCGCTGGTCGAGCAGCCCGAACTCGCCGGAGTGCGGCAGGCCCGGCAGGCCGAAGCCGCCGAGCACGCCCATGCGGTAGTTGAACGTCACCACGACCACGTCCCCCTGCCGGGCGAGGCGTTCGGCGTGGAAGAAGTGCCCGGCTCCGACCGCGCCGTCGCCGTGGATCCACACCAGCACCGGCTTGCGGCCGGTCGTCGACGGCGTGGTGACGTTCGCGAACAGGCAGTCCTCGTTCGTGCTGCGCTCCTCGGAGTAGCTCGAACCGACCTGCGGGCACGGGCTCCCCGGCGCGCGGGCGTCGCGCACCCCTTCCCACGACGCCGCGCGGACCGGCGGCTCCCAGCGCGCCGCACGGGCGTACGGGACCCCCTCGAACACCAGGCTCGAGTCCCGCACCTCGCCCCTGATCTGACCGGTGTCCGTCGTGACGATGTCCGATGGCATCGCAACCGCCTCCCCACTGACCAGCAGCAACACGGACAACAGCAGGCGCACGGCTAAGTTCCCGTCGCCAGCTCGACGGCCGCGACCAGCTCCCTCTCGCAGACGTCGAGGTCGAGCGACCCGGACCGCAGTACGACGCCGTTGCGCATCGCGAGCACGAACACCGCCATGACGTCCGGGTCGAACGCGCGGAACTCGCCGGCTTCCTGTCCTCGGCGCAGCAGCGCGGCAAGCTCCACGTGATCGGAGTCGGCGATGCCCCCGTCGGCGACCGCCGCGTGCGCCCTGATCCGCAGGAACGCGAGCATGTCCGCGCGGTGCGCGCGCAGGAACGCCACGTTCGCGGCCAGGAACGCCCGCAGCTCCTCACGCGGGCTCGACTGGCCCAGGCGCGCGCCGACGAAGTCCTGGAACCGGTCGAGGACGTCCGCGAACACCGCGTCGACGAGCTCCTGCTTGTTCCCGAAGTGGTACGAGATCAACCCGGTGCTGCTCAGCCCCGCGCGTGCCGCGATCGCCTTGAACGACGTCTCGGCGTAGTCCAGTTCCGCGATCGTGGCGATGGCGGCCGACACGATCTGCGCACGCCGGGCCTGCTCCGTCACGGATTTTGCTCGCATGAGCAAAAATTAGCACACGCGAGCAAACCTAGGGTCGAGCAAGACCGGTGACTGCGGCCTGAACTGCGGCTTTGCGTCCGGGGAAGGAGTCGCTCAGCGCCTTGAGCGACCACGACGCGGTGTCCCAGCTGATCACCAGCGCGACCACCATGGCCAGCAGTTCCACTGCCGGGATGTCGGACCGGACCGTCCCCGCCTCCTGCGCGGCGGCGATCGCGGCCACGTTGCGCCGGTACTCCGCCACCTCGGCCTCGACGGGCTGCTGGCGTTCCAGCCCGGCCCACAGGTACAGCCGCCGCACGTGCGGGCGCGTCTCCAGCTGCTCGAACAGCGCGCCGGCGTAGCGGGGGAGATCGCCCGCGTCGACCGCGACGGCCGCCGCCAGCTCGGCCATGCAGTCGCCCACGACGCGGTCGAACAGCTCCTCTTTGGCGCCGAAGTGCATGTAGATCGACCGCTTGTTCGCCGACGCCTGCTCGGCGATCCGGTCGACCCGCGCCCCCGCGAGGCCGTAGGTCGCGAACTCGTCGATAGCGGCCTTCATCAGGCGGCGCTTGGTCTCCGTGGCATCGGGTGGCATACGCCGATCGTACATAACCATCTGGGTATTTACATCAGGACCGCGGGGGTGTACGAATGTATCTAGTTAGTTACCTACCGAGGAGCGGACATGAAGACCTGGTTCATCACCGGCACGTCCTCCGGCTTCGGCCGCGAGCTCACCGAACAGCTTCTGGAGCGTGGTGACCGCGTCGCCGCCACCGCTCGCCGTGTCGAGACCCTCGACGACCTCTCGGCTCGCTACGGCGACCGCCTGTGGCACGCACGGCTCGATGTCACCGACACCGACGCACTGCGCGCCGTGGTGACCGAGGCGTTCGGCGAGCTCGGACGGATCGACGTCGTCGTCTCCAACGCCGGCTACGGCCTGTTCGGCGCGGCGGAGGAGCTCAGCGACGACCAGATCGACCGGCAGATCGCGACCAACCTGACCGCCTCGATCCAGCTCGCCCGCGCCGCCACCCCGCACCTGCGCGCCCAGGGCGGCGGGCGGTTCGTGCAGGTCGCGAGCATCGGCGGGCAGGTCGCGTTCCCCGCCATGAGCCTCTACCACGCCACCAAGTGGGGCATCGAGGGCTTCTGGGAGTCGGCGGCCGCCGAGCTCGCGCCGTTCGGCATCGGCGTGACGCTGGTCGAGCCCGGCATGGCGCGGACGAACTTCGGCACCGGCGGCTCGGTGCTGGGAGACGCACTGCCCGAGTACGCCGACGGCCCGTCCGGCTACCTCCGCGGCGTCCTCTCCGGCGCGCTGCCGCCGCTGCCGACGCCCGGCGACCCCGAGAAGATCGCCGCCGCGATCATCGCCTCCGCCGACCAGGCCGAGGCACCGCTGCGTTTGACGCTCGGTTCCGATGCCTACGCGATCGGCACCGCCGCACTGCAGGACCGCCTCGACGCGCTGAAGGCCTCGCGCGACCTCGCCCACTCCACCGACGCCGACGACGTCCTCGTCGCCAACTGACCCACCACCAACCAGCGCGTAACCCAGAAGGAGCCAGCCATGTTCGACTTCACCGGCAAGACCGTCCTCGTCACCGGCGCCACCGGAGCGCTCGGCACGACGCTGTCCGAGCAGCTCGCCAAGGCGGGCGCGAACACCGTCGTCGCCGCCCGCAGCGGTGCCGACGACCTGGCGGCCACCCTCGACGGCCCGGCGCTCGGCGTCCGGCTCGACGTCACCAGCGAGCAGGACTGGGCCGACGCGGTCGCCGCGGCAGAGGACCGCTTCGGACCCGTGGACGTCCTGGTCAACAACGCCGCCTACCTGCGCGTCGGCACGACCGAGAGCATCGAGCTCGACGAGTTCCGCCGCGTCCTCGACACCAACCTCACCGGCGCGCTGCTCGGCATCCGCGCCACCGCCCCGTCGATGCGCAAGGCGGGCGGCGGCGTGGTCGTCAACGTCAACTCCATCGCCGGCCTCACCGCCGCACCCGGTCTCGTCGCCTACAGCAGCAGCAAGTGGGCGTTGCGCGGCCTGATGCGCGCGGCCGCGAAGGAGCTGGCCCGCGACAACATCCGGGTCAACGCCGTGCACCCCGGCATCATCGGCACGCCGCTCGCCTACGGTCCCGACGGCACCGAGCTCGTCCCGGTGGGCAGCTTCGCCATCCCGCGCCAGGCGAGCACGGCGGAGATCGCGGACTTCATCCTGTTCGCGGCCTCCGACCAGGCCCGCTTCGCCACCGGCACCGAACTGCTGGCCGACGGCGGCTTCCTGCTCGGCCCGGTCGCCTGAGCCACGGTCGCCCGAGTCAGCCCAGGTCGGACAGGTCGAGCACGAACCGGTGGCGCACGTCGCCGCGCTCGAGCCGGTCGAGAGCCTCGACCACCTGTCCCGACGGAAGCACCTCGACGTCGGCGGTGATGCCGTGAGCAGCGCAGAACTCCAGCATGGCGGCGGTGGCCGGCACGCCACCGCTGCCTCCGGAGCTGAGCTTCTTGCGGCCGAGGAGCAGGTCCATCGTCTCCACGGTCAGCGACCCGAGGTAGCCGACCTGGCTCAGCGTCCCGTCCATCGCCACGAGCTTCAGGTACGGGCCGACGTCGTGCGCCACCGGAATGGTGTCGATCAGCACGTCGAACCGGTCGCGCGACGCGGCGGCGCTCTCCTCGTCGGTGGAGACCACGAGGTCACGGGCGCCGAGCTTGACCGCCTCCGCCTCACGACCCGCTGACCGGCTCACCACCGAGACCTCGGCACCCATCGCCGCGGCGAACTTCACCGCGAGGTGCCCGAGCCCACCCAGTCCCGCCACCGCGACGCGCATGCCCGGCCCCACGTTCAACGCGCGCAGCGGCTCCCACACGGTGATCCCGGCGCACATCAACGGCGCCGCGGCCGCCGGGTCCAGCCCGGACGGCAGGGGATAGGCGAACTTCTCCCGCACGACGTACTCCCGCGAGAACCCGCCCAGCGTCGTCGTCCCGTCATGACGGTCGGTGCCGTTGTAGGTCAGCGTGGGGTACTCACGGCAGAAGTTCTCCTGCCCCGCCGCACACATGTCGCACTCACCGCAGGAGTCGACGATGTTGCCGACCGCCACCGGATCGCCGACGCGGAACGCGGTCACGTCCGGACCGACCTCCGTGACGACGCCGGTGAACTCGTGTCCCGGCACGAGCGGCTTGTCCTCGTGCCGGCGGACGGCGTGCAGGTCCGTGTGGCAGACCCCGCAGAAGTCGACGCGGACGGCGACGTCGTCGGGGCGGAGGTCCCGTCGCGAGAGTTCTACCCGCTGCAACTCGTCGGTGCCGTGGGACTGCCAGCCGGTGGTGCTGCGCATGACGCTCCTTCAAACAGACTGTTCGGTCTATTTCAACGTACGCGCGCCCGGCGGCAAAGTAAACCGACTGTTCTGTCAGTAGAGTGCGGACCATGTCCGACCAGCAGCTGACGGCCAGGGGCGAGGCCACGCGGCACCGCATCATCGACGTCGCCACCGCCGAGTTCGCCGAGCACGGCATCGCCGGTGCCCGCATCGAACGCGTCGTCGCCGCGGCCCGCACCAACAAAGCCCAGCTCTACGCCTACTTCGGCAACAAGGACGGGCTCTTCGACGCCATCTTCTTCGCCTCGCTGGACCGGATCGTCAACGTCGTCCCCATCGACGCCACCGACCTCGCCGGCTGGGCCGTGCGCCTCTACGACGAGTACCTCCAGCGCCCCGACCTCATCCGCCTCGCCACGTGGGCCCGCCTCGAACGCCGCCCCGCCGGCCTGCTCGTCGACCCCGCCCAGCGCCGCGACGACGCCAAGCTCAAGGCCATCGCCGCCGCCCAGGACGTGGGACTCGTCCGCGCCGGCGACCCGTTCGACCTCATGGCCATGGTCATCGCGATGTCGATGGCGTGGTCCCCTGTCAGCAACGTCTACGCGGCCGTCCTCGACGAACCAGCCGAGGACCACGAACGCCGCCGTGACCTGCTGCGCGACACCGTCCGCCGGGCCGTCGCACCCTGACCACCTGCTTTGGCAGCGCTCCAAACGGCACGCTTTCAGGTTGACCTGCGAGGAACGGGTGGAACCAAACGGAACGCCACCTCTACCGTCCCCGCATGCCTCTGCGGAGATCCACTGTGCGCGGCCGCGAGTTCGGCGACGCGATACGGGCGCTGCTGCGGTCGGCCGACCTGACCAACCGCGCGGCCGCCGAGCTGCTGGGCTGGCAGGAGGCCAAGGTCTCGGAGCTGGTCAACGGCAAGGACGGCACGTCCGACGTCGACCTCGCCAAGCTGCTGGGCCTGCTGCGCACACCGCCCGCCGAGTACGACCACCTGATGACCCTGCACCACGACACGCACATCAGGGACTGGTTGCAGCCCAAGGGATCCGGCACACCGGACCGCGCACGCACGTTGCGGGAGCACGAGCGGATCGCGTCGGAGATCACCGGCTGGTCGATGAACGTCGTCCACGGCCTGCTGCAGGTGCCCGACTACACCTTGCACCTCGCCGACTCCGCCGTGAACCTGCAGGAGGACGTGCCCGCGGTTGTCCGCAGCCGTGGCGTGCGCCAGCGGTCGGTGCTCGACGGCTCCCGGTCGGCAACGCGGACGTGATGGCGGAACAGCTCCACCACCTGCTCCGCCTGTCCGTGCGGCCCTACCTGACGATTCGCGTGGTCCCCACGGCCTCCGGACCGCACGCGGGTCTCGCCGGTGACTTCGACCTGCTGAAGTTCAAGAAGATCCCGCCGATCGTCTACCTGGAGAGCCACGGCGCCAACGTCTTCCTCGAAGACCAGCTCTCCGTCGGTCTCTACGGCAACGTCGTGAAGTCACTCGGACGGACGGCGTTGAACGAGGAGCGGACGAGGAAGCTGATCACCGACATCATCGGTGAGGAGTCTTGTGGTGACCAGGTGGCGGAAGAGCAGCTACAGCGCTAACGACGGCAACTGCGTCGAGGTGGGCCAGGGGGTCGGCATCCGGGACAGCAAGTCGCCGTCGGTCGAGCTCCCGCTCACGGCCCACCAGTGGTCGTCGCTGTTGTGCCAGGTCAAGTCAGCGGACGCCGACGTCGTCCCAGGCTGACCGCACCACGGTCGCGACCTCCGCCCCGAACAACGCCTGGGCGCTCGCGACCGTGGCCGCCGCCGCGTCGCCGAAGGACGAGTTGACCCGCAGCTTGGTGGCGAGGGCGTCGTACCAGACCTTGCCGGCGCGGTCCCAGGCGTTGCCGCCGAGCCGGGTCGCAGTGAGGTGGAACGCCTTGTTGGGGATGCCGGAGTTGATGTGGACGCCGCCGTTGTCGTTGCGGGGGTTGCCGTCGTCGGGCAGGTCGACGTAGTTGCGCATGTGGGCGGGCTGGCGGTCGAGCTGGTGGGCGCGGCCGGGGTCCTGCAACGACCGCAGCGCGACGCCCTGCAGCTGCGTGCCGAGGATGCCGGCGCCGATGAGCCAGTCGGCCTGGTCTGCGGACTGGCCGAGCGCGTGCTGCTTGACCAGGGAGCCGAAGACGTCGGCCATGGACTCGTTGAGGGCACCCGACTGCTTCCGGTACCGCAGCCCGGCCGTGTACTGGACGACGCCGTGCGTGATCTCGTGGCCGACCACGGAGGTGTCGCGAGCGAGCGCGCCCACCTGGAACACCTTGCCGCTGCCGTCGCCGTAGACCATCTGGGTGCCGTCCCAGAAGGCGTTGTCGAACCCGCTGCCGAAGTGCACCGACGACACGAGCCGCAGACCGTTGCCGTCGACGCTGTGCCGGCCGAGCACGTCGCGGTAGAAGTCGTAGGTGCGGTCGGCGTTGTCGAAGGCGTCGTTGACGGCGGAGTCGGCCACCGCGCCGTCGCCCTCCTTGCGTCTGAGCACGCCGGGCAACGTGCGCTCGTCACCGCCCTGCACGTCGTGCACGGCCTTGAACTCGCTGGACGGCCCGCGCAGCTGGGCGGCGTTGACGTCGAGGAACTGCACGGCCTCGGTGAGCACCTCGCGCTGCGACCGCAGGGCCGACGAGGCGAGCAGCGTGCCGATGGTGTCGCGGAGGTCGACGCCGCCGGACTCGGCGAGCTCGATCAGCAGGTGGGCGGGCAGGATGAAGCAGGTCATGGCTCTTCCTCCTCTTGTCGTACCTGGGAAGAGGGACAGCCGCCGGAGGAAATACGGTGGCGAGCGGGCCGGCAGGTCGTTCGGGCTCACCGATCCGGTCGACGTGCTCGACGAGCTTGATCCACGTGCACCGCACGGCATGGTCCGCGTCGGCGTCGCTTGGTCGGTGCGCGGGGGCGACCGACCACGGTGACCCGCTGAACTGCCTGACCAGCGCGTCCCGCACGGTCTGGTCACCACGCCCGGCGACGCAGGAATGTCCACGGCCGCACGATGCCGCGCGGGGCCATCGGGACTCGCCTTTCCCACCCGATCGACGCGTGTTCTGTTCGGCGTGTCGCCTTCGCGACCCGCCGATCGTCGTGATTCGGGAAATTGCCGCCCGAACGACGCCGCACAGGTGCATCCTGGTCTACACCAACCTCGACCCGAGGACTGATGACCATGACGAGTGCCACCGCGGCCTCCCGCCACGACTGGGAGTCCGATCTCGAGCGCTACCGCACCAGGGCGGTGCACGTGCTGGACACGCACCTGCCCGCGACGACCGGCTGCACCGCGTGCGGCGACCCGTGGCCCTGCGCCCGCGCGTGCTGCGCGGAGCTCGTGCTGGAGCTCTGACCCCTACGAGCGCACCCGATCGAGGAACGCGCTCACCCCGGAGACCATCCGCTCGACCTGCTCGTCGAGCGTGATCGACTCCGTGAACCGAGAACCGGGCCCGGCACTCCTCTTGCCGCGCACGTACAGCGAACAGGCCAGGTCGGCGCACACGTAGACGCCGACCGAGTTGCCCAGTTGCCCGGACTTCCCCGCCTTGCGCGCGGTCATCAGCGACACCCCGTCGTTCTGGTGCGTGGTCAGACACCACGCGCACATCGTCTTGCGCGCGAGCCCGGCCTTGGTCGCCCGCCGCAGCGCGATCCCGACGAGCGCGCCGCCGAGCTCGATCACCAGGTACGAGCGGTCCGGTGCGGCCGGATCTCGCCACCCCAGGAAGTCCAGGTCGTCCCACGGCCGCTCGCCGAGATCCCTGGGCACGTGCATGCGCTTCGCCTCGCCCTTGGTGGAATTGACGAAGGACGCGCGGATGTCGTGTTCGGTCAACGGCTTCATGACCAGGGACGCTAGGCTTACCTAGAGGTCCTAGGCAAATCAATAATGACCCTAGGAGACGCATGGCACGCGCGGGGCTCACCGCCGACCGACTGACGCAGGCGGCGGCGGAGCTGGCGGACGAGGTGGGCCTGGAGAACGTGACGGTGTCCGCACTCGCCCGCCACTTCGGCGTGAAGGACGCCTCGCTCTACTCGCACATCCGCAACGCCCACGACCTGCGCGTCCGCCTGGCCGTCCAATGCCTGTCGGAGCTGGCCGACCGCGTCTCCGAAGCCCTCGGCGGCCGATCGGGCCGCGAGGCCCTGCTGGCGTTCGCCCACGCCTACCGCGCCTACGCCCACGCGCACCCCGGCCGGTACACGGCGACGCAGCTGGCGCTCGACCCGGACGTGGCCTCGGACAGCGCCGCCGACAGGTACTCGGAGCTGGTCCGCGCGATCCTGCGGGGCTACGACCTGTGGGAACCCGACCAGACCGATGCCGCCCGCCTGCTGCACAGCACGTTCCACGGCTACGTGTCGCTGGAACGAGCCGGTGCCTTCCACAGCCATCCGCGCGGGGTGGAGGCGTCGTGGCTGCGGGCGCTGGACGCCCTCGACGCCCTGCTGCGGGCGTGGCCGGCGGGCTGAACGATCACCCGTACGCGCGGATGACTCGGCCGGTGTGGTCGCCTTCGACGCAGTCCAGGTAGTGCTCGACGAGGTCGTCCATGGGCACCGGGCGCATACCGGGGAAGTGTCCGGCGAAGGCGTCGACGGAGTCACCGATCATCGTGGGGCTGACGACGTTGATCCGCATGCCTCGCGGTAGTTCGACGGCGGCCGACAGGGTGAAGCTGTGCAGGGCACCGCTGATGGCGCCGCCGCCGGTGACGTGCGGCCACGGCTGGTCGGCGAAGATGCCGGAGGTCAGCGTGAAGGAGGCGCCGTCGGCGGCGTGGTGCTGGCCGGTCAGGACCAGGTCGGCCTGCCCGAAGAACTTGGCCCGCATGTTCTCCTGCAGCTCCTCCGCGGTCAACGTCGCGAACTCGTCGAGCGCGCCGTGCGCGGCGATGCTCACGACGCCGTCGACCGGCCCGACTTCGCGGTACATGGCCTCGATCGTGGCGTGGGAGGCCAGGTCGACGCGGACGTCGCCCGAGGTGCGTCCGGCCACGACGACGTCGTGGTTGCGCGATCGCAGAGCGGGGACCAACCGTCGTCCGATGGTGCCCGCTCCGCCGATGACGACGATCCTCATCGCACGCTCTGCGCGAGCAGGGTGAGAGCGTCGCCGTCCGGGGTGCCGGGACGTGCGTAGAACAGCCCGATCTGCTGGTCGTCGTCGGGCAGGGTGACGGTCTCGTTCGCCAGGGTCAGGCGCCCGACGACAGGATGGTCGAGTTCCCGCAGGTAGTACGAGCAGGTCCGGACCGGCCGTCGCGCCCACATCCGCGCGAACTCCGGGCTGTCGACGGCGAGCCGGCCGACGATCTGCTCCAGTTCCGGGTCGGCCGGGTGCCGCGCGGCCGCCTGGTGCAGGGCCGCGACTGTGACCTGCGCTTTGCCATGCCAGTCGCGGTACAGCGCTCGGTGGTGCGGGTCGAGGAACAGCATTCGCGCGATGTTCGGCCGTGTCCGCGCGTCCGGTGCGTCGAGGTCGACGTGCCCGGCGAGCAGTGCGTGACCGAGACCGTTCCACGCGAGAACGTCGGCGCGGTGATCGATCACTATCGCCGCTGTGGCGGGGAGGACGGCCAGCAGGTCACGAACCGAGGGCCTCAGCTTGCTCCTGCGGGCACGAGGGCGAGTCGGCCGTCGTGGCGTGGCGAGTATCCGCAGGTGGTCGTGCTCGGCGGGGTCGAGGCGCAACGCCGCGGCCAGCGCGTCGATGACAGCGCCCGACGCGCTGGCGCTGATGCCCTGCTCGAGTCGTGTGTAGTAGCCGACGCTGACCCCGGCGAGCTCGGCCAGTTCCTCCCTGCGCAGTCCTGAGACCCGCCGATGGGCGGGGCCGGGATCGATGCCGGCCCCTTCCGGCGTCAGGCGTTCGCGCCGGCTGCGCAGGAACCCGCCGAGGTCGTGCACTCCTGTCTTGGTCACCACCTCATCGTCTCGCCCATCGTCGTCCTGTACCTGCCCCGAATACGGGCACCTTCAGAGATCGGGGAGCAGGTCGCCGAAGTCCGGGGTAGCGGCCTTGTTCCAGGCGGAAGACATACGCCCGAAGGTCGGTCTTGAGGTCACCCGCCAGGTAGGCGAGGAACTCGCCGGTGTCCACCGCGAGTCGCCGTCGCAGGCGTAGCCGTCGAGGGGGGTCGTCCCCGGCGCGGCTCTTCAGAAAACTCCCTACCTCTGGCCGCCGATAACGTTCACTTATCGGCGGCCAGCGTTTTCTCGCCTCATTGGGTAGCGTTGCGTTGGATAACGTAACTGCACACGTAATTCTGCTACGATATCGCCGTGGAGACGAGCTGCAACTTCCCCGGCTGTGAACGCCCTGTTCTTCGAGGTGGCGGGCCTGGTCGACCCTCGGAGTACTGCGACCTGCCGGAGCACACGCGGTGGCGGGCGTGGAGGGAACGCCAGCGACTGGCGGAGAGTCCCGAGCAAAACCTGGAGGTCGTCACCGTGACGAATCTCCCGAGGGTCTCCGGTACCGCCAAGATCAGGGCTGAAGAGCTCCTCGACCGGTTCCGGGTGCTGTCGGAGCAGATGACGGTGACTCTCGGGCGGGCTGTCGGCGAGCTGAACGCGATGGCGGATCCGAGCGTGGCCGAGAGTCTCGTTCAGGCGGCCGAGGCGGAGGCTGCTCGGCGGGTTGCGGAGGCGCAGGCCGAGGTGGCGGCGGCGGAGCGGCGGCGGCATGAGGCGGAGACGGCTCGCAAGGCTGCCGAGGAGATGACCGAGCAGGCGGTGCGGGCGGCGGAGGAAGCGGACGAGGCTGCTGACTCGGCGTTGTCGGCGCGGGACGAGGCTGTGGAGGCTGCCCGGGTTGCCGGTGAGCGGGCTGAGGCGGAGGTGGCCGAGGTTCGGGTGCGGGCTGCGGCGGTGGTCGAGGAGGTTCGGGCTGAGGCGGAGCAGGCCAAGGCCGATGCGGTGAAGCACGCCGAGCAGGCGCGGCGGCAGGCGGCCAAGGAGATCGAGCACGCCCGTGCGCAGGCTGCGCAGGAAGTGGAAGAGGCGCGGGCGGAGGCTCGGGCGGTGGTGGAACGGGCCCGCGCTGAGGCGAAGGCTGCTGGTGAGGCGGCTGAGCAGGTCAAGGTCGAGGCCGCAGGGCAGGTGGAGACGGCTCGGCAGGAGGCGGCGGAGACCGTCAGTCGGGCGGCCAAGGCTCGGGACCAGGCCGTGGTGCGGGCGGAACGGGCTGAGCAGACGGCGGCCGATGCGCGCGCGGAGTTGGAGCGGGCTCGGGGTGAGTTCGAGGGGCGGCTTGCGTTGGTGCGGCAGGAAGCCGCTGAGCAGGTGGCGGCGGTACGTCAGACCCTGGCGGTGGTCGAGGACGCGAGGGCGCAGACGGTGACGCGGGCGGAACGGGCCGAGCGGCAGCTGGATGAGGCGACGGCGGAGCTGCGGGCGTTGCGCCGATAGTGCTATCGGTCTTGTCCTGACGCCGAACAGTTCAGCAGCATTGGACTGAACGGCGCACAGGAGGTTCGTGGTGGGTGTTCACAAACCGTCGCCCGAGGCGTTGCTCGCGTTGCAGGCGTTGGCGGGAAACCGGGCCGTGCAGCGCGCGGTCACCGAGGGCAAGCTGAACATCGTCGGCGAGCACCACGACAAGACCGACGCGCGCGAGCCGTCCGAGAGGGCCTTCGCCCAGGACAAGAGTCTTGCCTACTGGCGGGAGAACGAGTTCGAGTTCGAGTTCGAGCATGGTGACCCGCCCATGTTGCGGGCGTTGCAGAAAGTCGCCTTTCTCGGCTATTGGGCGCGCACGGCGGAGGTTCCGCTGAACTCGGCGGTCGACGCGCTGGCCGCCCAGGTGGTCGACATCGACGCGGTACGGGCCGAGATCGGCTCCGTGCTGACCGCACTACCGGCGGACCAGCACTTCTTCGCGACGACCATGTACTTCGACGCGGGGCGCGCGTCGTCCGACATGGCCGCGGCGTGCGCACCTCTGTCGCAGGAGGCCAACGCCCTCAAGCCGCACCGGCAGGACCTGGCCCGCCGGCATGCCGATCTGGCCGGTGCCACGACAATCACGAACCCGGCGGCGCTCACAGCCAGCGTGAACGCGGTCGGCGGCCATCTGAGGTCGATGCTCGCGATCGCTGAGGCGATCGTCGAAGACAGTGACTACGACATCGCGTTGCACGGCACCGGCGGGCAGCAGCAGAACTGGGACTCGGTGGTGGCGGACGTGTCACTCGACCGTGCGGGCAACATGCTCCTGTGCGCCAACGAGGCTGCCGCGGCCGACGTCACGGGCCTGTGGAAGGTGGGCGAGGACCACATCCACGAGATGCGCGCACTGGCATCGCAGGTCACCCCGCACCGCAATGTCGAGCTCACCGACCGCAAGGAGTTCGGCGCGCAGCTCAAGGCACGGAGGTCGCGCACCGTATCCTGAGCGGCGATGGACGAGCTCAAGGGCGACTGCGCCAACTGCTTCGGGTTGTGCTGCGTCGCACTGCCGTTCGCCAGGTCGGCCGATTTCGCCGCCACCAAGGACGCGGGTACGCCGTGTCGCAACCTGCTGGCTGACCACCGGTGTGGCATCCACGACCGGTTGCGGCAGCAGGGGTATGCGGGCTGCACGGTCTACGACTGCTTCGGTGCTGGTCAGCGGGTGTCGCAGACGGTGTTCGGCGGCGTGGACTGGCGTGCGGGTGAGCGGGAGAAGATGTTCGCGGTGTTCCCCGTGGTCCGGCAGTTGCACGAGCTGCTCTGGTACCTCGCGGAGGCCGGGCGGCTCGACCCGCACGACGACCTGGCGGCCGCTTACGCCGAGGTCGAACGGCACGCGGTGGCCGGGCCGGACGAGATTCTGGCGCTCGACGTCGCGGAGGTCCGGGCCAAGGTCAACGTCCTGCTGCTGCGCACCAGCGAGCGGCTGCGGACGAGTGCGAAGTCGTACCGGGGCGCGGACCTGATCGGTGCTCGCCTGCGGAACAGGAACCTCGCGAGTGCCGACTTCCGCGGTGCGTACCTGATCGGGGCGGATCTGACGGGGTCCGACCTGTCGCGGGCGGACATGATCGGCGCCGATCTGCGGGGAGCGGACCTGTCGGGTGCGGACCTGGCCACGTGCCTGTTCCTGACGCAGCCGCAGGTCAACGCGGCGAGGGGGAACGCCCGCACGACGCTGCCGGAGGCGCTGGCCCGGCCGGCTCACTGGACCGCGGTGCCCGCGCGGAGGCGCTGAACCGCCAAGCGAAGGCCACTGAAGCCGTTGACCAGGCCTTTCGGTTTGACTGAAATTTCAGTCAGAGCTACGGTGGCGGCATGAAGAGGCGCACTTTCGTGCAGTCGGCGACCGCCGCCATCAGCGGTCTGTTCGCCGGCTGCACGGGCAGGACCACCGGGACGACGAGCGGGACGGCCAAGACCTGGCTGATGCCCGACGAGGGTGAGCCGCACGCGCGGACGTGGATGGCGTTCGCGGCCAGCGAGCGCATCTGGGGCCGTGACCTCGCCGAGGTGCGGCGTGACCTGGCGACGGTCGCGACCACGATCGCGCGGTTCGAGCCGGTGTCGATGCTGGTGCGGGCGCAGGACGTGGGGCAGGCGCGGTCGCTGGTCGGGTCGGCGAACGTCGAGCTGGTCACGGCCGAGCTCGACGACCTGTGGATGCGCGACACCGGGCCGGTGTTCGTGCGTGACGGCGGTGGGGTCGACTTCAACTTCAACGGCTGGGGCGGCAAGCAGGAGCATCTCCGGGACGCGCGGGTCGCGGGGTTCGTCGCGCAGCGGGCCGGGGTGGAGCGGGTGCGCACGGACCTGGTGCTCGAAGGCGGCGCGCTGGAGGTCGACGGCGAGGGCACGGCGATCATCACCGAGAGCTGCGTGCTCAACGGCAACCGCAACCCCGGCTGGTCGAAGCGCGACGTCGAGGAGGAGCTCGCGCACCTGCTCGGCGTCAGGAAGGTGATCTGGTTGCCGGGCATCGCCGGGCGCGACATCACCGACGGGCACACCGACTTCTACGCTCGGTTCGCCGGTCCGGGTGTCGTGGTGGCGGGGCTGGACACCGACCCGGAGTCGTTCGACCACGACGTCACCCGCCGCCACCTCGACATCCTCCGGTCGGCCACGGACGCTGCCGGCCGGCTGTTGCGGGTCGAGGTGCTCGAGGGGCCGGAGACGGTGCGTTCGGACAGCGAGGACTTCGCGGCCGGGTACGTCAACTTCTACGTCTGCAACGGTGCCGTCATCGGACCGCGGTTCGGTGACCAGCGGGCGGACGCCGCGGCGAAGGCGACGATGGAGCGCGTGTTCCCCGGACGTACGGTGGTGCAGATCGACATCGACGGCATCGCGGCGGGCGGTGGCGGCATCCACTGCACGACCCAGCAGCAACCACGGTGAGGACACCTTGTCGGAACGCAGGACCCAGATGCTCGAGGCCGCGGTGCGCGTGATCGCGCAGGACGGCGTGCGCGGGCTGCGCGTCGAGAAGCTCGCGGCGGCCGCCGGGGTGTCCACGGCGTTGATCTACTACCACTTCAAGGACCGCGCCGGGATCCTGCGGGCCGCGCTGGAGCACGTGAACCACCGTGCGCAGGCCTACACCGAGACGGCGTCGGACGACCCGCGCGAGCAGGTCGAGCAGATGCTGCTGGCGGAGCTGCAGGACGTCGACGTCGTGCGCGAGACCAGTGTCGCGTGGGGTGAGCTGCGGGCCAGCGCGGTGTTCCACGAGGAGCTGCGGCCGACGTTGCGCGACACCACCAACGCGTGGAACGCCGACGTCGAAACCCTGGTGCGGCAAGCGAACCCGGACGTGGACGCAGTGGCTGCGGCGGAGCGGCTCACCGCGTTGGTGGAGGGGTTGAGCGAACGTCGGCACAGCGGCTCGCTGACGGTGGAACGTGCCCGCGAGCTGCTGTCCGGTGCGATCGGCCGCGAGCTGGACTAGACCGACAGGCGCTGCTGGGCGACGGCGCGGGCGAAGCCCTCGACGTTGTCGATCATGATGTTGTGGCCGGTGTTCGGCACGGAGATGATCTGCACGCCGGCTGCGGTGAGCTCGCGGCCGCCGCTGGGCGGGGCGTCCTCGGGGTGCAGGAACACCCTGGGGATCTCCAGCTCCATCAACAGCTTGCGCATGGTCGGCGAGGTGCCGCGGATGAGGTCGACGGCGCTGCGGTAGAGCGCTTCGGGGCCTGCCATGCGCATGGTGGCCGCCCAGTGGGGCCCGACGTCGCGCAGCACGCGGTCGAAGCCGTGGGTGAGGAACTCGGTCTCGTTGTAGGCGGCGATGCCCCGGCTGCCGGGGGCGCCGAGCGAGGGCCGGGCGGGGTCGACGTGCGGGTCGACCAGGACGAGCGAGCGCACCATCTCGGGGTGGCGGGCGGCGAGCACGATGGCGACGGCGCCGCCCATGCTGTGGCCGATGATCTCGTTGCGGCGCAGGCCGATCTTCGCGAGCGCCACGGCGAGGGCGTCGGCGTGGCCCTCCAGCGAGTAGGCGAACCCGGTGGGGCGGTCGCTGATGCCGAAGCCGAGCATGTCCATCATGAGGCTGCGGCGGCCCGCGAGCAGCGGGTGCGCGACGGCCTCCGCGTAGTAGGGCGCCGACGACGCGCCGAGTCCGTGCAGGTAGACCCTGGCCGGTGTCGCTCCCGGCACCTCGACCCAGCGGATCCGGACCCCAGGTCTGATCTCGACGGCGCGCATGTCACTCCCGGCAGCGGTGGTTCAGTGTGCGGACCCTACCCCGCGGTCAGGTGAGCTTAGTTCGGTTTCGGGAGCCGGTTCTCATCTGGCTGAGGGTTATCGCGTGATGTTCGCCTACGAACGCGTCACGCGGGAGAGGCCGATCAGTCGATCCCGAGTGCGGCGCATGCCGCCGTGACCGTTGCGGCACGAAGTTCGTCGAACGGCGCGTCGGGGAACTGCATCGTGCAGTCCTGCATGCCGCCGAAGGCGAGCACCGCGCGGGCCTGCTGCTCCAGCGTGGCCTCGGGGCCGAACACCAGGGCGGTGAGCCGGGCGCGCCACGACAGCACGACGTCGATCAGGCCGAGCTCGGCGAGCGTGGTCAGCTCGGTGAGCAACAGCAGCATGTCCTTGCGGTGGCGGTGGTGGAACTCGAAGAAGCCCTTGACGAGCTCGCGGGCCGGGACGTCCTCGCGTTGCTCGACGCCGGTGAGGAACCGTTCGCCGTCGTCGAGCAGCGGGGTGACGATGCTGCGGACCAGCTCCTCGCGGGAGGAGAAGTGGTAGTAGAGCGCGGGTTTGGTGATGCCGAGGCGGTCGGCGATCTCCTGCAGGCTGGTCTGCTGCACGCCCTGCGTGGCGAACAGCTCGCGGGCGGTCTGCAGGATCCGCTGCTTGGTGTCGGACGGTCGGGGCACGTGCCGAATCTTACTTAACGGTCGGTAAGCCGCGATGCTACAGTCCCCTCCATGTACTTACCGACCGTTAAGTAAGGAGGTTTGACGTGCGCATTCTCGTTTCCGGCGCCAGCATCGCCGGCCCGGTGCTCGCCTGGTGGCTCACGCGGTACGGGCACGAGGTGACGGTCGTGGAGCGCTCACCGGTGCTGCGCAAGACCGGCGGGCACGCCGTCGACCTGTTCCAACCGGCCATGACGATCTCCGAGAAGATGGGCGTGCTGCCCCGGATCGAGTCCAGGGCCACCGGTACCGAACAGCTGACGTTCCTGCGCGAGGGCACCCGCAGACCGATCACCGGGGACGCGACGAAGATCTTCGCCGCCGCCTCTGACCGGCACGTCGAGATCATGCGCGACGACCTGAGCGAGATCTACTACGACGCCACCCGCGCGGACGTCGAGTACCTGTTCGGCGACTCGATCACGGCCATCGGCGACGAGGTGACGTTCGAGCAGGGCGCGCCGCGGTCGTTCGACCTGGTCATCGGCGCGGACGGGCTGCACTCGAATGTGCGGCGGCTGGTGTTCGGCGAGGTGGAGAAGCAGTTCATCGGCGCCTACCTGGCGGTGTTGTCGGTGCCGCGGGAGGAGGGTGTGCCGGGTGCGATGACCGGGCACGTCGGGCCGGGCCGCAGCGCGGCGGTGTACGGGGCGCGCCACCTGGACGACGCGCGGGCGGTGTTCCTGTTCCGCTCGCCGGAACTGTCCTACCACCACCGCGACGTCGCACGGCAGAAGCAGCTGCTGCGCGAGGCGTTCGCCGGCCTGCACCCGCAGGTCGACGAGTGGATGTCCTACCTGGACACCGATCGGGCGTTCTACTTCGACTCGATCACGCAGCTGCGCTCCGACACCTGGACGCGCGGGCGGGTGGCGCTGGTCGGCGACGCCGCGTACTGCCCCGGTCCGGCGATCGGTGGCAGCACGAGCCTGGCGGTGGTGGGCGCGTACGTGCTGGCCGGTGAGCTCGCGACGAGCCCGGACCACGCGACGGCGTTCGCGCGCTACGAGGACGAGATGCGGGAGCTGGTGCACGCCAGCAGGGCGTTCGCGCTGGGGATGGCGACGACGCTGATCCCCTCGACCCGGCTGGGCGTCTGGGCGCTGACGCGGGGCATGCAGGTGGCGACGCGGCTGCCGTCGTGGCTGGTGCGGCCGCTGGCGAAGCTCAACTCGAAGGGCGTGCGGCTGCACGACTCGATGCCGGTGAAGGACTACGGACGTCAGGGCGCCGGCGTACCGGCGCCCTGACACCTCAGCTCAGAACTGCAGGCTCCACTTGTCGAGGAACCCGGTGTCCTGGTTGGCGTTGTCGTTGACCCGCAGCTGCCAGGTGCCGTTGGCGACCTCGCTGGAGGCGTTGACGGTGTAGGTGGTGTTGATGTTGTCCGCGCTGCCGCCGCTGCGGTTGTGCAGGACGTAGACGGTGCCGTCCGGGGCGATGAGCTCGACGCGCAGGTCGCCCTGGTAGGTGTGCTTGATGTCCACGCCGACCTTGAGCGTCGACGGCGCGTTGCCGGTCACCTCGGACACCGTGATCGGCGAGGTGATCGTCGAGTTGTCGTTGATGGTGAAGTCGGTGGCGTTCTCGAAGTACTTGCCCGGCGCGGGCGGGTCGACGCCGCAGTACTGCGCTTCCTTGCCGATGGCCTCGTAGGGGCAGTCGGCGCGTTCGAGCAGCTGCAGCACGGCCTCCTTGTTGCGGGAGGTCTGCGCCGGGATCACCTCGTCGGGCGGGTAGAAGCCGCCGCCACCGGCGCTGCCGGGGTACATCTCGAAGGTGTAGGCGAAGACGCCCTGCGTGCCCCACAGCCAGTCGGGGATCGAGCCGTCGGTGATGTAGAGGTCGCTGGACTGCTCGGGCGTGTAGCCGTTGCTGGCGGCCATGGACTGGCCGATGGTGGCGAACGTGTCGCGCTGGTCCTGGGTCAGGCCGGGCGCGACGTCGTCGTAGGTCCAGCCCCACGGCCACAGGATGAGCTCGCTGTAGGTGTGGAAGTCGATGGACGCGGAGATCTGCTGCTTGCCGCCGACGTTGCGGCCGCGCACGAAGTCGGACACGACCTTGACCTCGGGGGCGGACGCCGCGCTGGGGCCGCGGTAGGTCTCGGAACCGGTGCTGCCGCTGGAACCGCCGCAGCAGCCCCACTTGTAGTCCCAGTTGCGGTTGAGGTCGGTGCCGACGTTGCTGGACCCGGCGTTGGGCTGCCGGTTCTTGCGCCACGACCGGTAGCTGCCGGTCGCGATGTCGTACTCGCCGCCGTCGGGGTTGACGTCGGGGATGATCCAGATCTCGCGGGTGTCGACGAGGCCCTTGATCCGCGAGTCGGTCGCGTACTGGGTGGTGAACTGGTTGACCAGGTACAGCGCCATCTCGACGGTGAGGTGCTCGCGGGCGTGCTGGTGGTGCGTGAACAGCACCTCCGGCTCGTCCTCGTCGGTGGCGACGTTGTCGCTGATCTTGAGCGCGACGATGTCGCGGTTCTCGTAGGACTTGCCGATGACCTGCTTGGACAGCAGGGTCGGGTACGCCGCGACGGCCGCGTCGATCTCGGCGGTCATCTCGGCGTAGTTGTGGTAGTTCGAGTCGGCGGCGGGGAAGTCGAACGGGCCGATCGCCGAGTTCGCCTCCATCCGCCTGGGCAGCTCGGTGACCTCGAAGCCCTGGGCCTTGAGGCTCTTGACCTCGCGCTCGGTCGCGGTGATCACGACGATGCCGTGCTCCTCGACCGAGTCGATCGCGGCACCGGACTTGGCGAGCTTGCTGCGTTGTTCAGCGGTGCGGACGTTGCCGACCTGGTAGTTGGTCGACGTCTCCTCGGCGCCGGGGGCCGCGCCGGTCGGCACGCCTCCCATGGCGAACACGACGCTCGCGGCGACGGTTACCCCGATCAGGGGTCTGAGATGGCTCTTTCGCATGCAGGGCAACCCTTTCGAACCACGGCAGGACATGGCTCCGCCAAGTGAAGTGGGTGTGAAGCCCCACTGTCATCCCGCCATCCGTATGGGGTTGCCTGGTGGGATGAGGCGTTGTGACTCGGTGGGGGCCTCCGCGTTCCGGGAGGCCCGGGAGATCTCGTTGGCGGGCGGACGGTGCTCGACCTGGGGGCCGGGACGGGGTTGTTCGTGCGGGCGTTCGGGGTGTGGTTCCTGGACGTGGATGTCGACCGTCGTGCACCACGTGCCCGATCTCGCCGCTGCCGGGGCGGTGCGGGCGCTGTCAGGGTTTCCGACCGTGTCCGAGGTGGCCGACGGGCTGGGGTTCGCGGTCCGCTGGCTGGAGGCGATGCCGGCTGACGTTCCCCGGTGGGCGATTGACGGGGGCTGCCACGCCCGGTCGCGGAAATTCGCGGTCGTCGCGGCCCGGCGTCTGAAAGGGTGAGCGCATGGCCTCAGATCCCAAAGCCGACCTGCACCGCTATCTCCGCGTCGCCCGCGAGACCATGCTCTGGAAGCTGGAGGGCCTGTCGGAGTACGACGTGCGCCGCCCGCTCACCCCGACGGGCACGAACCTGCTGGGGCTGATCAAGCACCTCGCGAGCACCGAGCAGGGCTACTTCGGCGACTGCATGGGCCGTTCGTTCGGCGAGAAGCTGCCGTGGCTGGACGACGACGACCCGAACGGCGACATGTACGCCACCGCGGCGGAGACCCGTGAGGAGATCCTCGCGCTGTACGGGCGGGTGGCGGAGTTCGCCGACGCGGTGATCACCGAGCTGCCGCTGGACGCGCCCGGTGTGGTGCCGTGGTGGCCGGAGGAGCGCAAGTACGTGACGTTGCACCTGCTGCTCGTGCACATGATCGCGGAGACCAACCGGCACGCCGGTCACGCGGACATCCTGCGGGAGGAGATCGACGGCGAGGCCGGGCTGCGGCAGGGCGGGACGAACCTGCCCGAGCAGGACTGGGCCGCCTACCGGGCTCGGGTGGAGCAGGTGGCGCGGGAGGCGTCGGGGCGGGCGTGAGGCCGTTCACCTCCTGGGAATCGCGCTGACAGACGGCCGTGCGCGGATCGATACTGCGGAGCATGGGCAAGGAATACGAGCGCATCGAGCCGCGGCTGTGGGAGTTCATCGAGAACCAGAAGGTGTTCTTCGTGGCCAGCGCTCCGCTGGCCGGGGACGGTCACGTCAACCTCTCGCCCAAGGGCCGGCAGGGGACGTTGCGGATCCTCGACGACCGCACGGTGGCCTACCTCGACTTCGGCGGCAGCCACGCCGAGACGGTCGCGCACCTGCGGGAGAACGGCCGGATCACGTTGATGTGGTGTGCGTTCGAGGGGCCGCCGAACATCGTGCGCGTCCACGGGCGCGGTGAGCCGGTGTTCCGCGACGACCCGCGGTTCGGGGAGCTGGTGGCGGGGTTCGGCGAGGCGGACGGGCCCGCGGTGCGGGCCGTGATCGTGGTGACGGCCGAGCTGATCAGCGACACGTGCGGGTTCGCGGTGCCGTTCATGGACTACCGGTCGGAGCGGGACCTGCACGCGGACTACTTCGGCCGCAAGACCGACGAGGAGTTCCGCGAGTACACCGACAAGAAGCCGTACAACAACGCGAGCATCGACGGGCTGCCCGCGATGCCGCTGCCGTTGCCGGCCCGTCAGGAAGATCTTCAAAAATCCTGAGCGGAGCGTGTCGAGAACCTCGGGGCGGCGCCGTCCCCGGGACATGATGACGCAGAGCGAGATCGCCGAGGTCCTGTCCCAGCCGCTGAGCCGGGAGCTGCTGCACCGCGACCTGTGCAGGCTGGCGTACGTGGCGAAGGACGGGACCCCGAGGGCGGTTCCGATCGCGTTCGCGTGGAACGGCACGGAGGTCGTGCTGTGCACGTCGAAGAACGCCCCGAAGCTGCATGCGCTCAAGGCGAACCCGGCGGTGGCGCTGACGATCGACACCGAGTCGCACCCGCCGAAGATCCTGCTGATCCGCGGCACGGTCGAGCTCGACGTCGTGGACGGCATCCCGGACGAGTACCTGCAGATGAACGGCAGCTACGAGATGACGGCCGAGCAGCGCGTGGAGTGGGAACGCGAGGTGCGCAGCCTCTACGACGGCATGGTGCGGATCGTGGTCACGCCGACGTGGGCGAAGCTGATCGACTTCGAGACCACGCTGCCCAGCGCCGTGCAGGAGCTCGCCGACCGCCGTGCTGCCCGGCAGCGGTCAGCTCGACAGGAAGCGGTCCAGCACGCGGGCGCCGAACTCCAGGCCTGAGACGGGGACGCGTTCGTCGACGCCGTGGGCCATGGCGCGGTAGTCGAAGCCGGTGGGCAGCAGCAGCGGCGAGAAGCCGTAGCAGTCGATGCCGAGCGTGCTGAACGCCTTGGCGTCGGTGCCGCCGCCCAGGCAGTAGGGCACGACCGCGGCGGACGGGTCCTCGTCGCGCAGCGCGTCGGCCATGGCGGTGAACCACGGGGTGTCGATCGGCGCCTCGACGGCCGGCTGGTGTTCGAGGAACTCGCGGTTCACGCCGGGTTCGAGCAGCGCGTCGATGGTGGCGGTGAGCTCGTCGACGGTGCCGGGCAGGGTGCGGACGTCGACCTGCGCGGTGGCGGTGCCGGGGATGACGTTGACCTTGTACCCGGCCTGCAGCATGGTCGGGGTGGTCGAGCAGCGCACGGTGTTCTCGACGAGTTTGGCGGCGGGGCCGAGTCGGGCGATGGTGGCGTCGACGTCGTCGAGGTCGACCTCCACGCCCAGCGCCTTGCCGGTCTCCACGAGGAACGCCTCGACGGTCGGGGTCAGCCGGACCGGGTGCTCGTGCGCGGCGATCCGCGCCAGTGTGGTGACCAGCGCGGTCACGGCGTTCTGGTCGTTGCGGCGGGATCCGTGGCCGGCGCGTCCGGTGGCGGTGAGCTTCATGTGCGACGTGCCGCGCTCGGCGGTGCCCACCGGGTAGAGGCGCACGCCGTCGACGTCGTAGGAGAACCCGCCGGACTCGCTGATCGCGGCCTGGACGCCGGCGAAGTGGGCGGCGTGGTGCTCGACGAGCCAGTGTGCGCCGTGGACGCCCTGGTCCTCCTCGTCGGCGACGAACGCGAGCACGACGTCGCGGCGCGGGCGGCGGCCCTCGGTGTGCCAGCGGTGCAGCACGGCCAGCGTCATCGCGGCCATGTCCTTCATGTCGACGGCGCCGCGGCCGTGCACGAACCCGTCGCGGACCTCCCCGGCGAACGGGTCGAAGCTCCACTCGGCGGGGTCGGCGGGCACGACGTCGAGGTGGGCCTGGACGAGCACGGCGGGCAGCGCGGGGTCGGTGCCGGGGACGCGGGCGAGGACGTTGGTGCGGCGCGGGGCGGGTTCGAGCAACGTGGGGTGCACGCCGCTGTCGGACAGCACCGCCGCCACGTGCTCGGCGGCCTCGCGTTCGCCCGCGGAGTCGCCTCCGCCGCGGTTGGTCGTGTCGAAGCGGATGAGCTCCGCGCACAGCTGCGCCACGTCCAGCGTCATGCCCGCCACCCTACGTTTCAGCCGTAGATGCCCTCGATCGCCCCGGCCGCGACGTAGGTGACCACCTTGAACGCCTTCATCGCGTCGGTCATGGACTCGGCGTCGAACCCGACGCGGCGCACGTCGAGCTGCTCGACGGTGGGCACGACGGCGGCGGCGTCGGCGAGTTGGCTGGCGTCGAACTCGATCTCGATGCGGTGCGCGGTCAGGCGGGGCCGCACCGGCCCGGCCGACGCCATCGCCCTGCGGGCCGCGGCGGTGATCCGCTCGGCGGTCACGGCGGGCGGCAGGCACAGGGCCGCGTACCGCGACACGCAGTCCTTGACCACGGCGAACTCGACCGACGGCGCGTAGGTGGAGGCGGCCTCGACGCACGTGAGGTCGTCACCGGTGACGAGCAGCACCGGTACCCCGTACTCGGCGGCCAGGGCGGCGTTGAGGTGGCCTTCGGAGGCGGGCACGCCGTCGAGCCACACGCCGGTGATCGAGTTCTCCAGGTAGGTGTGGGCGAGCACGCCGGGGGCGCCGGCACCGGTGTGGTAGCCGAGGAACACCACGCCGGCCACGTCCTCCTGGACGCCCTGCATCATCGACAGGGGTTTGTGGCGGCCGGTGAGCAGCCGCGCCGCGGGGTGGAGGTCCTCCAGCAGCAGGTTGCGCTGCGAGGAGTGGGCCTCGTTGACGAGCACCTCGGTGGCGCCGCCCGCGACCAGACCGGTGACGCAGGCGTTGACGTCACCGGTGAGCAGGCGCCGGAACCGTTGCCACTGCTCGGTACCGGGCACGACGTCCCCGGTCCACGTGACGCCGGTGGCGCCTTCCATGTCCGCCGAGATCAGGATCCGCACATCTCGGTAAGTTAGCGGCGGGCCGCTGGGGAAGAGGGGTTTTCGTGCGGGTGAAGTTGTGCGCGTTGCTTGCGATTGCAACGACACTGGGGGTGGCCGCACCACCGGCGCAGACACAGGCACAGGCGCAGGCGGGAGCTCGGGCGCCGGTCATCCTGAAGGTCGCGATCGTGCAGCAGATCGACTCGCTGAACCCGTTCCTCGCGGTGTTCCAGTCGAGCACGGAGATCAACCGGCTGATGTACGACTACCTGACGGCGTACTCGGCCGACGACCAGACGGTCACCGAGGGGCTGGCGAACAGGTGGGAGCCCTCGGCGGACAAGCTCACGTGGACGTTCACCGTGCCGCAGGGCAAGAAGTGGTCCGACGGGCAGCCGATCACCGCGCGGGACGTCGCGTTCACCTACAACCTCATGCTCACCGACGAGGTCGCGCGCACCGCGAACGGCAGCTTCGTCACCAACTTCGCCTCCGTCACCGCGCCCGACGACCGGACCGTGGTGATCAGGACCAAGGCGCCGCAGGTCACGATGCTCGCGCTGGACGTCCCGATCGTGCCGGAGCACGTGTGGGCGAAGGTCGGTGCGATCAAGGACTACGCCAACGACCGGGGGCCGGTCGTGGGCTCCGGCCCGTTCGTGCTGACCGAGCACGTGCCGGGGCAGTTCATCAAGCTCAAGGCCAACGAGGACTACTGGCGTGGCGCGCCGAAGTACGACGAGCTGCACTTCGTGTACTTCCAGAACTCCGACGCCGCGGTGCAGGCGCTGGGCAAGGGCGAGGTCGACCTGGTCAACCGGATGGCGCCCGCCCAGTTCGACTCGCTCGAGGGCAAGGCGGGCGTCACGCGCAACTGGGCGCAGGGCCGCCGCTTCACCGAGCTGCTGGTCAACCCCGGCGCGCAGACCCGCACCGGCGACCCGGTCGGCGACGGCAACCCCGCGCTGCACAAGGTCGAGGTGCGCAGGGCGATCGCGCAGGCCATCGACCTCGACGCGCTCGTGCAGCGGGTCAACCACGGCTACGCGGAGAAGGGCGCCGGGCTCGTGCCGCCGGTGTTCTCGACGTGGCACTGGCAGCCCGAGCAGCCCCGCGGGTTCGACCCGGCCGCCGCGAACGCCGCCCTCGACGCGGCGGGCTACCCGCGCGGGGCCGACGGCACCCGTTTCGGGCTGCGGCTGGTCGGCCGGGCCGGGCGCGCCTACGACGAACAGGCCGCCGAGTACCTGAAGCGGTCGATGAGCGACATCGGCATCCCGCTGGACGTGCGGCTGGTGTCGGACAACCAGCTCAACGAGGCGACCACCGCGGCGACCTACGACCTGGCGTTCTCCGGGTGGGCGACCAACGTGGACCCGGACTTCGTCCTCGGCCTGCACACGTGCGCGCAGCGGCCGGGCGCGGACGGCAAGGGCGGCACCACCGACGCCTACTTCTGCGACGCCGCCTACGACGAGCTCTACGCCCGGCAGCTCTCGGAGTTCGACGAGGCCAAGCGGGTGGAGCTGGTGAAGCGGATGCAGGCCCGCTTCTACGACCAGGTGCCGTCGATCGTGCTCGCCTACGACAACGCGCTGGAGGCCTACCGCTCCGACCACTTCGCGAAGTTCACGACCCAGCCCGCGCAGAACGGCGTGATCATGGCCCAGAACGGCATGTGGGGCTACTACCGCGCCGAACCCGTCGCGCAGGCGGCTCCGGCCGCACGGGGGTGGGGCGGGATCGCGGCGTTCTGCGCGGCGCTCGGCGCGATGGCGATGCTGGTCGCGGTCTACGTGCGCCGGCGGCGGGCCACGGCCGGGGAGCGCGAGTAGCGGTGCGGCCGGCCGGTCGGCTCGGTGGTGCCGCGCTCAGCCTGGTGATGGTGGCGGTGCTGGGCTTCTTCCTGTTCCGGGTGGTGCCCGGCGACCCGGTGGTGTCGATGACGCGCGGGCGTCCGACGACGGCGGCGGCGCAGGCGGAGCTGCGGGCGCAGTTCGGCCTGGACCGTCCGCTGCACGAGCAGTTCTGGAGCTACCTCACGTCGTTGCTGCGCGGTGACCTGGGCACGTCGTTCACGTTCCGCCGCCCGGTGGCGGAGGTGATCCTCGACCGGCTCGGGCCGACGGTGCTGCTGGTCGGCACGTCGACGCTGGTCGCGGTGCTGCTCGGGCTGTGGCTGGGCGTGCGGGCGGGGTGGCGGCGGGACTCGGTGTTCGACCGGGTCACGACGGGGGTGTCGCTGACGTTGTGGGCGGTGCCGACGTTCTGGCTCGGCATGCTGCTGATGATGGCGACCGGGGACCTGTTCCCGTCGCGGGGCATGCGCGACACCGACACGGCACCGGACTTCGTGTCGCAGTCGCTGGACGTGGCGCACCACCTGGTGCTGCCGTCGGTGACGCTGGTGGCGGTGGTGTGCGCGGAGTACGTGCTGGTGATGCGGTCGTCGTTGCTGGCGGAGACGACCGCCCCGTACCTGGTGACGGCGCGGGCGAAGGGGCTGCGCGACGACCTGGTGCGCCGCCGCCACGCCGTGCCGAACGCGGTGCTGCCGGCGATGACGCTGGTGTTCCTGCGGTTCGGGCTCGTGGTCGGCGGCGCGATCACGACGGAGACGGTGTTCTCCTGGCCGGGGCTGGGATTGTTGTTCTACGACGCGCTGACCGGCCCGGACTACTTCCTGTTGCAGGGGCTGCTGGTGGTGACGGCGGGCGCGGTCGTGGTGATGAACCTGCTGGCCGACCTGCTGCACGGGGTCCTGGATCCACGGGTGAAGGTCGTATGAGAACGATCGAGAGGCTCGGCGCGCACCGGGCCGGGGTGGCGGGCGCGGTGGTGCTGGCCGTGGCCGCGGTGACGGCACTGGTCGCGCCGCTGCTGATCCCCGCCGACGCCCTGGACGTGACGCGGGTGTCCGACGCGGCGTGGCAGCCGCCGGGCGCCGGGCACTGGCTGGGCACCGACCACACGGGCCGGTCGGTGGCGTTGCTGGTGGTGCGGGGCACGGGGACGTCGTTGTTCGTCGGGCTGACGGCGGCGGTGCTGTCGGTGGGCATCGGCGCGCTCGTCGGGGTCCTGAGCGGGCACTTCCGCGGCCTGGTCGCGGGTGCGTTGCTGCGGGTGACGGACTTCTTCCTGGTGCTGCCGTCGCTGGTGCTGGCGATCGCGTTGTCGACGGTGCTGCCGCGGGGGCTGGGCACGATCGTCCTGGCGATCGGGCTGACGAGCTGGCCGTCGACGGCGCGGATGGTGCGGGCGCAGACGCTGACGACCGAGGCCCGGCCGTTCGTGGAACGCGCGCGGGCGCTGGGCGGCGGTCACGTGCACGTGATCACCCGGCACGTGGTGCCGTCGGTGGTGCCGCTGGTGCTGGTGAACGCGACGCTGGCGGTGGCGTCGTCGATCGTGGCGGAGTCGACGCTCGCGTTCCTCGGCCTGGGCGACCCGACGCGGATCTCGTGGGGCGCGATGCTGCACCAGGCGCAGCTGCACGGGGCGGTGCCGCAGGGCGCGTGGTGGTTCCTGCTGCCGCCGGGGCTGGCGATCGTGGTGGTCGTGCTGGCGTTCACGCTCGTCGGCCGCGCCCTCGAAGCCGTCGTGGCGCCGGAGAGGTGACCGGGTGCTGGAGCTGAGGAACCTCACCGTCCACTACGGACACAAGCGGGTCGTCGACGACGTGTCCCTGACGCTGCCGCCCGGCGCGACCCTGGGGCTCGCGGGCGAGTCGGGCTCGGGCAAGTCGACGGTGGCGATGTCGGTGCTGCGGCTGCTGCCCAAGACCGCCAGGGTCGACGGGGAGGTCCTGCTCGACGGCGAGGA
Organism: Lentzea sp. NPDC059081; assembly: GCF_042738015.1. NCBI lineage: Bacteria > Bacillati > Actinomycetota > Actinomycetes > Pseudonocardiales > Pseudonocardiaceae > Lentzea > Lentzea sp. NPDC059081. Next base: position 423,591 of record NZ_JBHYGW010000001.1, on the reverse strand, counting down.
CGTGCGGGCGATGTCGTGGGGACGGCTGCGGGCGGTGCGGTGGGCGTCCGCGTCGATCGTCTTCCAGGGCGCGATGCACTCGCTCAACCCGGTGCGGCGCGTCGGCGACCAGATCGCCGAACCCCTGCGCCTGCACGGCACACCGGGCGACGTCGCCGCACTGCTGGAGCAGGTCGAGCTGCCCGCGGCGAAGGCACGCGCGTACCCGCACGAGCTCTCGGGCGGGCAGAAGCAGCGGGTCATGATCGCGATGGCACTGGCGTGCGGGCCGCGGCTGGTGATCGCGGACGAGCCGACGACGGCGCTGGACGTGCTCGTGCAGGCCCAGGTGCTGGGCTTGATGACCCGGCTGGTGGCGGAGCAGGACCTCGGGCTGCTGATGATCAGTCACGACCTGTCGGTGCTCGCCGAGACGTGCGACGAGCTCGCGGTGATGTATCGCGGCGCCCTGGTCGAACGCGGCCGGACCCGCGAGGTGATCGCACACCCGCGCCATCCGCACACGGCGGCGCTGGCGGCCGCGTTCCCGGTGATCGGCGACCCGGCCCACCGCTGGACCGAACCCACGCCCGAACCAGAGCCGCTGCTGCGGGTGCGGGACCTGGTGGTCGACTACGGCCGCACCCGCGCGGTCGACGGCGTGGACCTCACGGTCGGGCGCGGGGAGATCGTGGCGCTGGTGGGCCAGTCCGGCTCCGGCAAGACGACACTGGCCCGCACCATCATGGGGTTGCGGACGCCGACCGCCGGCCAGGTGCTCTTCGACGGCGCGCAGGTGCCGTCGCGGGGCCGGGCGCTCAAGGCGTTCCGGCGGCAGGTCCAGCTCGTGCTGCAGGAACCGGCGAGCGCCCTGAACCCACGCCACCGGGTGTACGACGCGGTGGCGGAGGGACTGCGCGTGCACGGCCTCACCGACGACGAGCAAGCGCAGGTCACGGCCGCCGTGGAACGGGCCGAGCTGCGGCCGGCGAGCCTGTACCTGGACGCGCTGCCGCACGAGCTGTCCGGCGGCCAGCAGCAGCGCGTGGTGATCGCCGGAGCGCTGGTGCTGCAACCGCGCCTGCTGGTCGCCGACGAACCCGTCGCCTCCCTGGACGCCTCGGTGCGCGGCGAGATCGTGGCGCTGATTCTGCGGTTGCGCGCCGAACTCGGCCTCGCGTCCTTGCTCATCACGCACGACCTGGGTCTGGCGTGGCAGATCGCCGACCGGGTGGTGGTGATGCACGAGGGGAAGGTCGTGGAACAGGGCCCGGCCGAGCAGGTCCTGCTCGCCCCCTCGCACGAGTACACGCGGGCGCTGGTGCGCGCGGTGCCGACGGTCTGAGAACCACCGGGTGTCGCTGACGCCTGCCGAGATCGGGCGGCGCCGACGGCTGGCCGGCGCGGAACGACCTGGGCCGCCCGCCCAGGGTCCTCGCCTCGACCCCTCGTGTGGACACGACGGCGGTGGGCGGTACCTGGCGGCCGACCATGCTCGCACCGGTGAGCGCCCGGACAGCGTGGAACGCCCCAGGCCGCCCGGCCTCCCCCCACCGAACCAGCGGAGGTGACGGGACCGGGACCACGTGCCGACGTCGTGCCGGGCCCGCAGGCGGTGCCGCGCCGGGCGGCGGGTCACGGCGCGGGCAGGGCGTCGAGCTCCGCACGCGCGGCGGTCTCGGTCACCCGGTTGCGCTGCCCGACCGCACGGCGCAGCGCCTCCTCGAAGTGCCGGCGCGCCAGCTCGGGGTCGGCGGCGTCGCGGGCGATCCGGCCTCGTTCGAACGCGATCCGGCAGCGCATCTCGTCCGGCCCGTACCAGCCTCCCGGGGTCAGCTCCCACGCCGCGTCGCACTGCGCGGCCGCGGCGGCGAGGTCGCCGTCGAGGCGGGCCAGCTCGGCCAGTCCGACGTGGCAGCTCGCCGCCACCAGCGGTGCCCCTGCCCGCCGCGCCACGCGCAGTGCCTCGGCGTAGTCGGCGCGCGCCCCGGCGGGGTCGTCGGCGTGCAGCCGGACGTTGGCGCGGTTGACCAGCGCCTCGGCGGTGTCCTCGGTGGCGCCGAGCTCCTCGAGCAGGGCGCGGGCGCGTTCGACGTGACGCAGCGCGGCGGCGGTGTCCCCGGCTCCGAGGGCGAGCTCGGCGAGCTGGCTGACCGCGAGCGCCACGCCCCACCGGTCGCCGACCCGGTCGAACCCGTCCGCGCCACGGCGCAGCAGCTCGGCCGCGCGGACGGGCTCGCCCTGCTGCCAGGCGACCAGGCCGTCGCCGACGAACGACAGGGCCGCGCTCCAGGCGTCGGTGCCGACCATGCGGTGGCGGCTGTGCCAGGCGGGCGACTCGGTCTCCGGGGCGCCCATGGCCATGCCCCACATCATCGTGAGGATCGGGTACCGGGGCGGTCCGTCGACCGCGGCCAGCAGCGCGTCGGCCTGGCGTTGCCGGGCGGACTGGTCGCCGGTCGCCACGGGCCACGCGATCAGCAGGCACATCGCGTACTCCTGCCCGTACCCGGCGGGCGGGGTCTCGCCGCACGCGCGCAGCACGGTCTCGGCCCGTTCGGCGGCTTCGGTGCGCAGCCCGCGGCACCAGTAGTAGGTCGCCAGCACCGCGACGAGCTCCAGCGCGAGGACGACGTCGTGCTCGACGGCCCACGTGATGGCGGCGGTGAGGTTGTCGTGGTCGGCGCCCAGTGCCCGCAGCCAGTCGAGCTGGTCGTGGGCGCGCAGGTGCGGCTCGGCCTCGCGGGCGCGGGCCAGGAACCAGCGGGCGTGCCGTTCCCGCAGGTCGGGTGCTCGGTCCAGGCAGAACGCGCGGATGGTGTCGAGCATCCGGTACCGGTCGCCGCCGATCTCGACGAGCGACTTGTCCACCAGCGAGGTCAGGGTGTCGACGTCGGCACCGGTGACGCTGACGACGGCGGCGAGCGACGCCCCGCCGGAGAAGACGGTGAAGCGGGCGGCGAGGTCGCGTTCGGCGTCGTCGAGCAGGTCCCAGCTCCACTCGACGACGGCGTGCAGCGTGCGGTGCCGGGGCGCGGCGGTGCGGCTGCCCCTGGACAGCAACCGGAACCGGTCGTCCAGGCGCGCGGTGATCTCGGCCAGCGGCAGGGTCCGCACGCGGGCGGCGGCCAGTTCCACGGCGAGCGCGATGCCGTCCAGCCGCCGGCAGACCTCGGCGATCACCCCGGTGGGGGCGGTGAAGCCGGGTCGGACGGCCTGGGCGCGGTCGAGGAACAGCCGGGTGGCGGACTCGTCGTCCAGGGCGGCGACGGGGCTGAGGACCTCGCCGGTGATGCCGAGCGGTTCGCGGCTGGTGGCGAGCACGCGCACGTCCGGGCACGCCGCGAGAACGGTGCCGAGCACGCGTGCGGCGTCGTCGACGACGTGTTCGCAGTTGTCGACGACCAGCAGGATCGCGCGGGTGGCCAGCGCGGCGGTCAGCCGGTCCTCGACGCGCACGGGTGCGGTGCCGGCAGGGGCGGGGGTGAGCAGCCCGGCCTCGCGGACGCCGAGGCCGTCGAGCAGGGCGCGGGCGACGTCGGTGGTGGCGCTGAGGTCGACGAACGCCACCTCGCCGGCGTCGCGGCGGGCGACCTCGACGGCGAGGCGGGTCTTGCCGGTGCCGCCGGGCCCGGTCAGGGTCACCAGCCGGTGCTCCCGCAGCCACGTCGTCACGCGGCGCAGGTCGTCGTCGCGGCCGACGAAGCTGGTCAGCTGGGCGGGCACGCCCCGGTGCGGTGCCGTGGCGCGCAGCAGGTCGAGGTGGGCGGCGGCCAGCGCGGGGGAGGGATCGACACCGAGCTCGTCGGCCAGCAGCGCCCTGCCCTCGGCGAAGATCCGCAGGGCTTCCGGGGTGCGGCCGTCGTGGTGCAGCACGCGCATCAGCGCCGCCCGCACGTCCTCGCGCAGCGGGTGCCCGGACAGGACTCGGCGGAGGTCGTTTTCGGTCCCGCCGGAAAGTGTGCAGTTGATGAGCACTTCTGTCAGGCGCTGCCGGGCGTCGGCGGCGAACGGGGCGTCGACGTCGGCCAACGCGGTGCCGCGCCACAGTTGCAGCGCCTCGGCACCGCGTCCGGCGTCGAGCAGGCGCACGCACCGGTGGGCGTCGACGTCACGTGGGTCGGCGACGAGCCGGTAGCCGGCCGGGTGGTGCTCGACCAGCAGTCCCGGCACGGTCCTGCGCAGCCGGGAGACCTGGGACTGCAGCGCGTTCGCGGCACCGGCGGGCGGCTCGGGGTAGAGGCCGTCGACGAGCCGGTCGTGCCCGACGATCCGGCCCGCGTCCAGCGCGAGCATGGCGAGCAGGGCCCGTTGCCGGGGTGCGGCGACGGTGATCACCGCTCCCGCGTCGTCGTGCACCTCGACCGGCCCCAGCACCCCGAACCTCACACCGCGTGATTGTTGCGCACCGGCCGGTGTCAGGAGGCCAGTTCGTGCCCGGCGGTCGAGTCGACGTGGGCGGGGACGTCGTCGTGGTCATCGCCGGTGGTCATCGTGCCGGTGGGTTCGAACATCAGGATCGACGCGCCGTGCGGGGCGGTCGGCCGGTGGTAGGTGCCGCGCGGCACGGTGAACACCGCTCCGCGGGCGAGCACGACGGTGCGTTCCCCTGCCGGTTCGCGCAGGGCGATGTGCAGCTCGCCGTCCAGGACGAGGAAGAACTCGTCGGTGTGGTCGTGCACGTGCCAGACGTGCTCGCCGTGGACCTTGGCGACGCGCACGTCGTAGTCGTTGACGCGGGTGACGATGCGGGGGCTCCACAGGGCGTCGAAGGAGGCCAGTGCGGTCGCGAGGGTGATGGGTTCGGTCACGCCCACCAGCCTGGCCGTTGCCGCCCGGCGAGCGTGAGTGCTAGGAATCGCACATGCCGCAAGAATCCTCGCACCGGGTCGTGGTGATCGTCGACGAGAACTCCAACCCGTTCGAGCTCGGCTGCGCGACCGAGATCTTCGGCCTGCGCCGCCCCGAGCTCGGCCGCGACCTCTACGACTTCCGGCTGTGCTCGGCCCACCCGGCCACGGCCATGCGCGACGGGTTCTTCACCCTCACCGGCGTCGACGGCATCGAGGCGGCCGACACCGCGGACACCCTGATCGTCCCCAACCGGCCCGACGTCGCCACCCCGCGCGACCCGGCCGTGCTCGGCGCGATCCGCCGCGCCCACGCCCGCGGCGCCCGCCTGGTGGGCTGCTGCAGCGGCGCGTTCACCCTCGCCGAGGCCGGGGTCCTCGACGGCCGCCGGGCCACCGCGCACTGGCAGTGGGCCGACGAGTTCCGCGCCCGCTTCCCGGCCGTGCGACTGGAACCGGACGTGCTGTTCGTCGACGACGGCGACATCCTCACCTCCGCCGGCAGCGCCGCCGCCCTCGACCTCGGCCTGCACCTCGTGCGCCGCGACCACGGCGCCGAGATCGCCAACTCCGTGAGCCGACGCCTGGTCTTCGCCGCCCACCGCGACGGCGGCCAGCGCCAGTTCGTCGAACGCCCGGTGCCCGACCTGCCCGACGAGTCCCTCGCCCCGCTGCTGGCCTGGGCCCAGGAACACCTCGACACCGCGCTCACCGTCACCGGCCTCGCCACCCGCGCGAACGTCAGCCCCGCCACCCTGCACCGCCGCTTCCAGGCCCAGCTCGGCACCACCCCGCTGGCCTGGCTCACCGGCGAACGCGTCACGCTCGCCTGCCGGCTGATCGAGCTGGGGGAGCCGCGCCTGGACGTCGTGGCCCGCCGCACCGGCCTGGGCACCGCGGCGAACCTGCGCGCGGTCATGCGCCGCGAGACCGGACTGTCCCCGTCGGACTACCGCCGCAGGTTCGGGCCCACGGGCTGAAATCTCAAGCCGCCGAAGGACTGGACTCCGGGCACGAACCGCCCATCAGCCGACTACTCCGCACGCCTGCGCACCATACCGCCGATTGGTCCAACCGGGTCGTTGATGGACGCAATCCGGTGACCGCCTGTATCTGCTCCGCGACGTGGGGTTCTCTGTTCATCGGGTCGGGGGACCCCCGCACCATTCGAGCGGAGAACCATGAGACGCACCATCACGGTCACGGCCGCGTTGACGGCCACCGTGGCACTAGCCATCCCAGCGCACGCGGCCACCGGCAACCTGCCCGGCGGCACCAGCATCGGCGTCACGATCACCAGCCCGGCGAACAACTCCGTGGTCGTGCCCGGCCCGGTCACGGTCACCGGCAAGGCCTCGATCGGCACCGGCGTCGCCGTCGTCGACACCGCACTGACCTACGTGCTCGACGTGTCCGGCTCCACTCAGACCAACGTCGCCGCGGGCTGCGGCGGCGACCAGAACGGCGACGGCCAACCGGCCACGATCCTCGACTGCGAGATCGCCGCCGCCAGGGCCCTCAACGCCAAGGCCGCCGTGCCCAACACCGTCGTCGGCAACGTCGGCGCCGCCGTGTTCGGCGCCAGCGGCCAGTCCGCCGACGTCAGCTCCGCCCCCGGCGACCAGAAGGTCGTGGCCCCCGGCGCCGACGTCAACGGCAACGGCACCACCGACATCTCCGAAGCACTCGGCAGCGCCTTCATCGGCGGCGGCGTGAACCTCTTCACCGCCCGCAACGCCGGCGGCAGCACCAACTTCGTCGGCGGCCTCAACGCCGGCATCGCCTCCGCCACCGCCGCACCCCAGGCCCGCAAGCTCATGGTGTTCTTCTCCGACGGCGGGTCCACCGACGGCGGTACCGTCGACGCCGCCCTGCAGCAGGCCGTCTCCGCCGGCATCAAGATCTTCACCTTCGCCGTGTCCAACAGCGCCGCCTGCAACAACGCCGGCACCCAGGGCTCCCTGCGCGAGATCGCCGAGACCACCGGCGGCACCTGCACCGAGGTCCCGAACGTCGCCCAGCTGCCCGACGTCGTGCCCGGCGTCATCGCCTCCAAGCTCACCCAGCTCACCCTCAAGGTCGACAACGGCGCCGACATCCCGATCACCTCGATCACGCCGGCCCTCCCGCAGGACGGGCCCGCGACCGTCGACTACACCGTCGGCACCCCGGCCCTGACCCCCGGCACGCACCAGCTGTGCGTCACCGCTCGCGGCACCGACGGCGGCGGAGCCGGTGACGTGACCGAGTGCACCACCGTCAAGGTCAACGCCCCGCCCGTCGTCAAGCCCGGCGGTCCGTACGCCGGCCAGGAAGGCACCGACGTCGGCCTCGCCGGCACGGTCACCGACCCCGACGGCCCCTCGCTGACCACCGCCTGGACCGCCGCACCGCAGTCCGGCGTCGACGCGGGCGCCACCTGCTCCTTCGGCGACGCCGCCGCCCAGACCACCACGGTCAAGTGCACCGATGACGGCGTCTGGACGCTCACCCTCACCGCCAACGACGGCCTCAACCCGCCGGTCGCCACGACCACGACGCTCACGCTGACCAACGTCGCCCCGCAGGCCACCCTCACCGCCGACAAGACCCTGGTCACCCGCGGCACCACGGTGAACTTCACCGCGCCGTTCACCGACATCGCCACCAACGACAAGCACACCTGCACCCTGAACTTCGACGACGGCAGCCCCACCGTCAACGGCACCGTCGCCCAGGGCGCCGGGAGCGGCACCTGCACCGCCGCCCGCACGTTCACCGCCCTCGGCCCGCACACCGTCCTGGTCACCGTGACCGACGACGACGGCGGATCCGCCACCGCCACCGTCAAGGTCGTCGTCTACCTGCGCGGTGAAGCGTGGGCGCTGTCGGCCACCGGCCTCATCGGCGTCACCAAGACCCCGCACGCCCAGTGCCCGCCCAACGAGGACAAGACCGTCGCCACCGTGAACGTCGCCGGCCTCGCCTCGGTCAACGCCCTGCACGCCGACTGCACCCTCGACCCGAACACCGGTCGCACCGTCGCCCAGGCACGGGTGGAGGGAGCCAGCCTGCTCGGCGGGCTGATCACCCTCAACGCCATCGAGGCCAAGTGCGTCAGTGACGCGAACGGCATCACCGGCTCGTCCAAGGTCGGCACCCTCAACGGCCAGCCCATCGGCACCGGACCCGCCACCATCGGCATCCCCGGCGTCGCCACCGTCCACCTCAACGAGACCACCACCGGACCGAACGGCCAGCTCGTCCAGAACGCCGTCCGCGTCCGCACCCTGCTCGGACAGGAGATCATCCTGAGCGCCTGCCGCCTCGGCTGACCGGCCGAGCCTGATCAGGCCAGTGCCCGCAGGATGATCCTCTCGACCACGCGCGTCTTGGCGTCGGCGTAGTCCTGGACCCTGTCCCAGGACTCGCTCGCCAAGGCGCGCTTGGTCCGTTCGTACTCCGCCCGCGCCCCGTCGTCCGAGCGCAGGAAGTCGCGGAACACCAGCATCCGGTCGATCTCCTCACAGGCGGGGGAGAAGACGTGCAGGTTCACGTCCGGCGCCTCGTGCCGCTTGAGCAACCGGTGCTCGTGCCAGCCGTGCTCCCGCAACCGCAGGTAGTAGCCCGCCCGCTCCAACGCCGGCACGTAGGCGTCCTCGTCGTCCGAGTCCGGCACCACCAGCAGGACGTCGATCAACGGCTTCGCCGCCAGCCCCGGCACCGACGTCGACCCGCAGTGCTCCAGCCGCACCACCGTCTCACCCAGCGCGCCGCGGATCCGGTCCTCCTCGACCCCGTACCACTCCGGCCACGCGCGGTTGTAGTCCTCCAGCACGATCGAACCGCCGCGGGCCGGCACCTCCGTCACGAACTCCACGTCGTCCGACGGCACCCGCCACGCCAGATACGCGCGCTCGAGGATCTCCAGCACCACCGCGTTCTTCGCATCCGCGTAGTCCTGCACCCGCACCCAGTCCGACTCCGCCAGCTTCCGCTTCGCCGACGCGTACAGCTCCCGGTCCTCCCCATGGGCCCGCAACCAGTCCCGGAACATCAGATGCCGCCGCACCTGCGCACACCCGCGCGAGAACACGTGCAGGTTGATGTTCGTGTCCGGCCCCTTGAGGATCCGGTGGTCGTGCCAGTCGTCCTCGCGCACCACCACCCGGTAGCCCGCGGCCTCCAACGCCGGCACGTACGACACCTCGTCCGCCGCGTCCGCCACCACCAGCATCAGGTCCACCACCGGCTTCGCGCACAACCCCGGCACCGACGTCGACCCCACGTGCTCCAGCTCCGCACCCGGCAACGCCCCCAGCACCCGCACGCGTTCCCGTTCGAACAGACCCGGCCAGGCCGGGTCGTACTCGGCGAGCTCGATGTTCACGGCAAACCCCCTCGTAGGCAGTCGGCCAGAATATCAACTCCCGAACAGCTCACCCGCCGCCGCGACCCGCTCCAGCACCTCGTCCGCCGTGAACACCAGGTCCTCCACCACCTGGCACTCCTCGACCTCGTCCCACGTCACCGGCGTCGACACCGCCGGCCGCTCACGGGCCCGCAACGAGTACGGCGCGATCGTCGTCTTCGCCGTGTTGTTCTGCGACCAGTCGATGAACACCTTCCCGGTGCGCTGCGCCTTCGCCATCGTCGCCACCACCAGCGACGGGTTCTCCTTCGCCAACCGCAGCGCCACCGCCTTCGCGTACTCCGACGTGTCCTTCGCCGGCGCGTACGCGTACACCTGCATGCCCTTGTTCCCCGACGTCTTCGCCCACGCGTCCACACCGTCGTCGTCGAGCACCGTCCGCACCAGCTCCGCGACCCGGCAACACTCCACCACCGTCGCCGGCGCCCCCGGATCCAGGTCGAACACCAGCAGGTCCGGATCCCGCTTGCCCCCGCGCGGCCCCACCGTCCACTGCGGCACGTGCAGCTCCAACGCCGCCAGGTTCGCCAGCCACACCAACGTCGCCAGCTCGTCCACCAGCACGTAGTTGACGGTCTCGTTGCCCTTCGTGCTCCCCGGCGACTCCAGCCGCACCGTCCGCACCCACTCCGGACGGTGCTCCGGCGCGTTCTTCTCGAAGAACCACTTCCCGTCCACACCGTTCGGATACCGCTTCAACGTCACCGGACGATCCTTCAGGTGGGGGAGCAGCACCGGCGCGATCCGCGTGTAGTAGTCGATCACCTCACCCTTGGTGAACCCGAACTCCGGATACAGCACCTTGTCCAGGTTCGTCAGCTTCACCAACCGGTCCTCGACCCGCACCGAGACCTCTTTCGGCGACTCACTCAACCCGACGCACCTCCCCGGGAGACTTGTCCGGCCGCAACCCCCGCCACGCCGGGAACCGCATCCGCCCGTCCGGCGTCCACTGCCGGAACACCACCTCCGCCACCAGCTCCGGCTCCACCCACTTCGCGCCCTTGGACCTCTCCCTCGGCATCTCCGTCACGAACGGCGACGACCGCCGCGCCAACGCCTCCAACCGCGGCGTCAGCACCGCCAGCTCCGCATCGTTGAACCCCGTGCCCACCGACCCCGCGAACGCCAGCCCGTCACCCCGCGGAATACCCAGCAACAGCGCCCCGATCACCCCCGCGCGCTTGCCCTCACCCATCCGCCAGCCCCCGATCACCACCTCCTGCGCCATCAGGTCGGTGATCTTGCGCCACACCGGCGACCGCGTCCCCGGCTGGTACACCGAGTCCAGCCGCTTCGCCACCACGCCCTCGAGCCCCTGCTCCCGGCTCGCCGCCAGCACCGCCGCCCCGTCCTCGTCGTAGGACGGGGGAGTCAGCCAGTTCTTCCCCCGCAGCTCCAACCCCCGCAACAGCTCACGCCGCTGCCGGAACGGAAGATGCAGCAACGACGTGCCGTCCAGGTGAAGCAGGTCGAACAGCAGCAACGTGACCGGGAACTGACGAGCAGCCCGGCGCGCGGCATCGGACCTGCTCACGTGCATCCGGTTCTGCAACGCGCTGAAACTCGGCCGCCCGTTCTGCAACGCCACGATCTCCCCGTCGAGCAACGCCTCCGTCGACCCCAGCTGCTCACCCACACCCTGCAGCTCCGGATACGCCACCGTGATGTCGTTGCCCAGCCGCGACCACCCCTGCACCCGGCCACCCTCGACCCGCAAAATCGCCCGCACACCGTCCCACTTGAACTCGTACGCCCACTGCTCGTCATCGTCGTGGGGGAGCGGACCCGGCACCGCCAGCATCGGCTTGAGCTGCTCCGGCAACACCTGCCAGTCCGGCCGCGCCGCCGCGTGCCGCCGCTTCACCATCCAGTTCTTCCCGTCCTTCCCCGACCGGAAGAACACGAACTGACCCTCGACCCGACGACCGCGCAGGACCACGTCCACCTCGCGGTCCGACCACTTCACCGTCTCGTAGCGACCGCTGTCCCAGATGAACATCTCGCCGCCGCCGTACTCGCCCTTCGGAATCTCACCCGAGAACTCCGCGTACTCCAGCGGATGGTCCTCCGTGTGCACCGCGAGCCTCACCACGTCCGTCGTGGGCGGCAACCCCTTCGGCACCGCCCACGACACCAGCACACCACCACGCTCCAGCCGCACATCCCAATGCAAGCTCGACGCGTGATGCTCCTGAATCACGAACGTGTCGTCATCGCCCCGAGGAAGATCCCCAGCACCAGGCACGGGCTCCGGCGTCCTCGCCGGATCCCGCTTGCGCCGGTACTCGTCGAGCCCGGCCATCTACGCCGACGAAGCCTTCTTCTTGGGCGGCGCCTTCTTCGCCGACTTCCGCCCCGCCTTCGCCTTCTCCACACTGCGCTCCAGAGCCGTCATCAGGTCGATGACATCACCCTTGTCCTCGGCCTCCGGCTGCTCGGGCAGCTCCGCACCCTCCGCCTTCGCCGCGATGACCTTCTCCAGCGCATCCCGGTAGTCGTCCGTGAACGTGTCCGGATCGAAGTCCCCGGCCATCGACTCCACCAACGACGTCGCCATCTTCAACTCCTGCGGCCGCACCTCGACGTCTTGGTCCAGGAAGTCGAACTCCGCCTTCCGGATCTCGTCCGGCCACAACATCGTGTGCATCACCAGCACGTCATCACGAGCCCGGATCGTCGCCAGCGTCTCCTTCTGCCGGATCGTGATCTTCACGACCGCCAGCTGACCCGTCTTCACCAGCGCATCCCGCAGCAACACGTACGGCCGCGCCGCCGCCTTGTCCGGCTCCAGGTAGTACGTCTTCTGGAAGTAGATCGGATCGATCTCCTCCGCCGGCACGAACTCCAGCACGTCGATCGACTTGTCGGTCTTCACCGGCAGCTTCTCGAAGTCCTCGTTCTCCATGATCACCATCCGGCCGTCGTCCAGCTCGTAGCCCTTGGTGATGTCCGAATACTCGACCTCTTCACCGCACACCGAACAGACGCGCTTGTACTTGATGCGCCCGCCGTCCTCCCGGTGCACCTGGTTGAAACGGAAGTCGTGCTCCTCGACAGCCGTGTAGAGGCGCACGGCGATCGTCACCAACCCGAAGGAGATGGCCCCACGCCACACGGATCTCATTCTCATTGGGTACCCCTGAAATGCGGTTTTCGCACTAGCAGGTCACCCACTCGGCCTAACGATCCCGCAACTGGGCGACCCCCGACGTCACACACGTCCGCCGAGCGTCCCGCACCGCGGTGGAACCCCGCTAGATGTCCTTGAGCGCCCGATACGTCCGGTTGCTCGCCACCGCCGCCCGCCGCTCCCGCGCCGTCGCCTCGATGTAGTTCTGACTCGTTGCCAGACTCGCGTGCCCCAGCAACGCCATGATCTCGCTCGCCGACGCCCCGTCCTCCGCCAGCCGCGTCGCGAACGTGTGCCGCAACGCGTGCAGGTTCGCCCCCGTCGGCACCCGGTCGTTCAACCCCGCCCATCGGAAACACGACTTCACCAGGTACTCCAGCCCACCCCGCCCGATCGGCTCCCCGTGCCGGTCCCGCAGCAACGCGCTGTCCCGGTCGAACCGCCCCTGCGGAAACCGCACCTTGCAGCTCGCCAGGTACGCGTCCACGATCCGCTCCATCGGCGGCTCGATCGGCACACTCCGGTCCCGGTTGCCCTTGCCCTTCACGTGCAACCGCCGGTCACCCTCCCGCCCGACCACGCTCGCCAGCGTCAACGTCCGCATCTCCGCACTCCGCAGCCCCGCCACCAGCCCCAGGGCGATGACCAGCACATCCCGCTCCGGCCACGGGTCACGCCCCTTGCGCGCCCCCTCCGCGGCCGCCGTCAGCAGCTGCTCCGGTGTGTCCTCGCCCCGCAGCGGCTTCGGGACCAGGGGAGGAGTCTTCGGGCGTGCGACCGCGCCCATCGGGTTGCCGGCGATCAGGTCCTCGGCCACGCAGAACGTCAGGAACTGGTTCCACGTCGACCAGGCCCGCAGCACGGAGCTCTTGGCGTGGGTGTCCGCGAACAACCCGAAAGCGTGACGCAGGTTCGAGCCCGTGAGGTCCCGCACCAGCAGGTCTTCGACGGGGGAGAGCAGCGTCTCGGCCAGGAGCGTGTTCACGCCGGAGAGATCGCGCTGGTAGGCCGCCGTGGTGTGGGGGGAGTCCTTGCGGGTCCGGCGGGCGAGGAAGAAGGCGTCCTGGGCGGCGAGCACGTGCATATGGATCTTGTACCGCACGGCACCGACAATTCCGCACGCGCTGGTCCCCTGTGCCGTCCCGCAGCGTGTTCCGTGCTGGATAATGGCGATTATGCATGAAATGTCCGTTTAGTCGGGGTTCGCCGGGCGCTGGACCAGGTGGCGTCACTTGTCGGGGATCGCGAACGTAATGGCACCACTCTGCGTACGTCTCTACTGACGACTCGACGGTGCCGACCGCGCTCCGGCATCGTCGAAGGCGAGATGTTGTGGCGTCTGCAAGCGCGGCCGGCCTGCCCGCCGGGCGATGCTTGCAGACGCGCCAACAACGTCGTCGAACCCCTTCCGGCAACGATCTTCGCAGGTCGCCGTTTCACCGATAATCTACATTATGTCAAGTAAAGCGGATCGGGCTCGCCTGGAGGGCTCTCCCGGGCCTCTGGACGCCTTCGCCGGGCGTTCGCGACCCTCGCCCGTGCGCGACTCATCCGTTCGTGTCGCCCAGCGGTCTTCTGTCGGCGGTCTTCTGCGAGCGGCGTTCTGACGACGGTTCGGGTGCCGCGGGCCGGTTCGCCGCTACCGCGCTCCCGGTGTCACCGTCGTTTCGTCACCGTGGCGTTAGCTGTGTGGCAGGCTGCGTGTCCGTGATCGACGACTTCGCGAAGAAGTACCTGCACGACGACCTCCGCGAGCTGCGTGAGGTGATGGTGTGGAAGCTCGACGGGCTACCCGAGGCGGACGTGCGCCGGCCGTTGGTGGCGTCGGGCACGAACCTGCTCGGTCTGGTGAAGCACCTGACGTTGTCGGAGTCGCGGTACTTCGGTGAGGTGTTCGGGCGGCCGTTTCCGGAGCCGATGCCGCGGTGGGACGACTTGTCGGCGCGCGGTGCGGACAAGTGGGCGACTGATGAGGAGTCGCGTGAGGACATCGTTGGTCGGTATCGGCGGGTGTGTGCGCATTCGGACGTGACGATTTCGTCTCTTGCGGTGGATGCCGCGGGGCATGTGCCGTGGTGGCCGCGTCCGGACGTGATGTTGTTCAACGTGCTGGTGCACATGCTGTCGGAGACGGCTCGGCATGCGGGGCACGCGGACATCCTGCGGGAGCAGATCGACGGGGCGGTCGGCGAGTGGCCGTGATGCCGCTCCCCCGCCGTCAGGTGCGCATGCCGCGCAGGAGTGTGTCGAGGTAGCGGCGTGCGGTGGCGAGCCGGTCGGTGGGTGTGTCGCTGTGGACGTAGGTGGCGTAGGCGATGCCGCACATGAGGGGGACGAGGTCGGCGTCGGCGAGGTCGGGGCGGATGGCTTCGGTGTCGCGGGCGCGAGCGAGGAGCTGGGCGCCGATGTCGAGGATGTGGTGTTTGAGCTCGGTGGTGCGCGGGAGGGCGTCTGCGCCGGTGGCGGAGACCTTGGCGAGTGCCGGGTCGCTGACCTGTGCTTCGACGAGGCGGGTGAGGTAGCCGGCGAGGGCGTGCCAGGCGTCGTCGTCCTGGAGGGCTTGTTCGCCGTGGTCGGCGAGTGCTTCGAGGCGTGGGGTGGCGACGGTCTCGAGGAGTGCCTCGGTGGTCGGGAAGTGGCGGTAGACGGTGCCGACGCCGAGTTCGGCGCGGCGGGCGACGTCGTTGAGCTGCAGTGGGGTGCCTTCGTCGACGAGGTCTCTGGCGACGGTGACGATGCGGTCCCAGTTGCGGGCGGCGTCCTTCCGCTGCGGCGTCATGGGTGCAGCTTAATTGGATACGTCATCCGGAACGTGGCGGAGTGGTGCGTGCCTCTGGCTGAGGAGGCGGACGGCGTGGGTGTTGCGGGTGGCTGCTTTGGGGGGTGTGACGGGTCGGACGTTGCGGCCGATGAGGGTGCCGGTGTCGAGGGTGGCGTCGGTGGCGGCGCGCAGGGTGGAGCGGGCGGCGTGGGTGGCGGGTTTGGTGACGAGGGTGATGAGGGGCAGGAAGGGGCGGAGTGCGGGGGTGAGGGTGCGGGGGTGGCTGGTGAAGCCGCCGGTCATGTCGGTGTCGGCGCCGCCGGGGTCGGCGGCGAGGACGGTGATGCCGTTGTCTCGTAGTCGGTGGGCGAGGTCGAGGGTGTAGGTGAGGTTGGCGAGCTTGGCGCGTCCGTACCAGTGGAAGCCGTAGTAGGGGCCGGGTGGTTCGACGTGGTCGAAGGTCTTCTTGGCGATGGTGACGGCGCCGGAGGTGACGTTGACGATGCGGCGGGTGATGGTGGGCAGGAGGAGTTCGGTGAGCAGGTAGGGCGAGAGGTGGTTGATGACGAAGGTGGCTTCGAGGCCGTCGAGCTCGGTGCGGTCGGGGTACATGCCGCCGACGTTGTTGACGAGGAGGTCGAGGTCTCCGTCGGCGGTGATCCGGTCGGCGAGGGTGCGGACCTGGTCGAGTGATCCGAGGTCGGCTTGGAGGAACTGTGCCTTCTCCCCTGTTTGGTTGATCTTGTCGACGGCGTGTGCTCCTCGTTCGGCGTTGCGTCCGACGACGGTGACGGCGTAGCCGGTTCTGGCGAGGCCGAGTGCTGTTTCGAGGCCGATGCCGCCGGTGCCCGCGGTGACCACTGCTCTGGGTGTCATGTCGTCCTCGATTCGGATAGTTCATCCACTTCCGGTGTTGACGCTAGCACACATCCGGATGATCTATCCGCTTCAGGCTCGGGCAGAATCCGCGCCGTGGATCTCGGGGTGATCGGCCAGGCAGCGGGCATGTTCGCGGTGACCAACGTCGACGACCTGGTGATCCTCGCCTTGTTCTTCGCGCACGCGGGTGCGGCGTGGAAGGTGGTGGCGGGTCAGTACCTGGGCTTCGCGGGCATCCTCGCGGTGGCGGTGCTGGGCGCGCTGGGCGCGTCCCTGCTCCCCGAGGCGTTCCGGCCGTGGCTGGGCCTGATCCCGCTCGCCCTGGGCCTGAAGGCGGCTTGGTCCGTGTGGCGCGGTGCGGACTCTGACGACGAGCGTGCCGCGGCTCCGGGCGTATTCGCCGTGGCGGGTGTGACGCTTGCCAACGGCGGGGACAACATCGGTGTCTACGTCCCGGTGTTCACCGTCACGGACTCGCTGTGGCTGTACATGGTGGTGTTCTTGGTGCTGGTCGGTGTGTGGTGCCTGGCGGGCTGGTTCTTGGCGTCGCGTCAGGTGGTGGCGAAGGCGTTGGCCCGGTGGGGGCACGTAGCGCTCCCCGTTGTGCTGATCCTGATTGGTCTTTTGGTGTTGTTCTCGGGCTGACCGGTGTGGTCGTCAGGTAGACACTTCGGGTGCGAAAGACCTACAGCTACAACGAGGCCGTGAAGATCCTCGGCGGCCGCGACCACCCCGTGATCGCCGCGATGGACAAGCTGCTGGGCGGTGCGCTGCTGGCGGGCTCGTTGGGGTTGTGGCAGGTGCTGGACCTGTTCGACGCGAAGCCGGACTTCATCCGTCTGAGCAGCGAGCTGATCTCCAAGGTCTCGGCCAAGCGCTGTGGCGTGAGCCGCTACACGCGCACGCAGCAGCTGCACGCGGCGCATGCGGTGCTGGTGATGACGGCGTTCTTCGAGGCGTTCGAGGAGCAGCAGACCCCGGTCAAGGTCGGCGCCAAGGACCAGGAACTGGTCGCCAGGTTCAACCCGTGGACGCTGGACTGGCCGCTCCCGTCGGCTGCCAGGCCCTA
Source organism: Lentzea sp. NPDC059081 (assembly GCF_042738015.1). NCBI lineage: Bacteria > Bacillati > Actinomycetota > Actinomycetes > Pseudonocardiales > Pseudonocardiaceae > Lentzea > Lentzea sp. NPDC059081. Next base: position 406,509 of record NZ_JBHYGW010000001.1, on the reverse strand, counting down.
CGAGGAGAACCTGGCGCAGCTCGCACCCCTGTACGACCGACTGGGCTCCAACCTGTACGAGGCGATCACGTGTCTGAGCACGTGGGACGAGCTGCACGAGACCTCGCAGGCACGTGTGCGGCAGGCGATCATGGTCGATGCCCCGCACCGGGCGCTGCAACGGTACGAGGAACTGCTTGGGCAGCTGGCCGCCGAGTACCCGGAGATCCGGTTCTGGTGCGCGGTCGAGGACGGCCGGTCCACCCGCAAGGCCCTGGGGCGGCTGGAAGAGGTTCTGCGCGACACCACGACCGACCTCACGCCCGAGGTGAGGCTGGCTGAACTGGCCGGCGCCTACCGAGGAGCGTTGCGGCGGCCGCTGGTGAAGTCGACCGAGGTGCGGGTCCCCAGCTTGGGCGAGGCTTACGTCGACCCGCGGTTCCAGGTGGTGATCGGCACCGAGCACACCGCTGCCCCGTCTTTGCTGGCCTGGTGGGACGACGTGCCCGTGCGCGACGACCTCTACGCCTACCTGGCAGGCCACCTCACCTCGCCGGCAGCTCTGACGGCGCCCCTGCTGGTGCTGGGCGATCCGGGCTCGGGCAAATCGGTGCTGACCGAGATGCTGGCGGCTCGGCTGCCGGCGTCGGACTTCGCCGTCGTGCGGGTGGAGCTGCGGAGCACGCCCACGGAGGCAGCACTGGAGCAGCAGATAGAGCACGGCCTGCGGGTGTTGCTGAACGAGCCGGTGAGCTGGGCCGACTTCTCCCGCAAGACCGCGGGTGCGCTGCCTGTCGTGATCTTGGACGGGTTCGACGAGCTGTTGCAGTCGACCGGGGTGAGCCAGACCCGGTACCTGACGACGATCGCGGACTTCCAACAGCGGCTCGAGGACATGGGCAGGCCGGCGGCGTTCGTCGTGACAAGCCGGTTGAGCGTGTGCGCGGGCCTGGAGCTGCCTCAGGACACCCAGGTCGTACGTCTGATGCCGTTCGACGAGGACCAGGTGCGTGCCTGGCTGGAGGCCTGGAACGCGATCAACCGCCCGCTGCCCGCCGCGACGGCGCTGCAGTACCCCGACCTCGCCTCACAGCCGCTTCTGTTGTTGATGCTGGCTTTGTACGACGCGGTGGACAGCTCCTTCCAGGACGACCACCTCAGCCTGAGCCGAGGCCAGCTGTACCGGCGGCTGCTGGACAGGTTCGCCCGCCGGGAGGTCGCCAAGGACGACGCGGACCGGTCCGAGGCCGACCTGGACGCCGACGTCGAGTACGAGCTCGACCGGTTGTCGGTGGTGGCCCTGGGGATGTTCAACCGGGGCGCGCAGTGGGTGGCCGAGCACGAGGTGACCGCGGATCTCAAACCGTTGCTCGGCGTCGACTCACCGGACCGGTCGGTGGGCCGGCGTACTCCCCTGTCGGCAGGCGAGACCGTGCTGGGGAGGTTCTTCTTCGTGCAGAAGACGGAAGCCGTGCGCGAGGACAACACCAGGCTGCGGACGTTCGAGTTCCTGCACGCGACGTTCGGCGAGTACCTGGTGGCGAGGTTCGTGTGGGACCGGCTGGCGGAGCTGCACCGGGAGGACTCGGCGCGGTCGCGGCGGAAGTCCACGGTGGACGACACCGAGCTGTACTCGGTGCTGTCGTACATGGCGCTGACCACGAGCAAGCCGGTGCTGGACTTCCTGCGGGAGTTCGCGGAGAAATCCGATCAGGCGGGCCTGTGCGACCTGGTGGCACGGTTGTTCGCCGCCCGTGACGAGACGCGGCTGTCGCGGGGTGACTACGCGCCGGTGTCGTTGGCCGATTCGACGCGGGACGCGAAGTACTCGCTGAACCTTCTGGTGCTGGCGTTGGTGCTGCAGGAAAAGGTCCATGCCGATGAGCTGGCGTTGAGCGTGGACGACTGGCGGCGGTTGACCTTGTTCTGGAAGTCGCGGGTGTCGTCGAGCGAGTGGGCGAGCGTGGTGCTGTGGCTGTGGGTGGAGCGCGACGCCGACCGGCATTTCGCGGTGAGCCTGAGCAACCGTGACCGGGAGGCGCAGGCGGAGTGGTTGTTGATGTCGGAGCCGTACGTGACGTTGGACGAGGTCAGCATGACGTTGCGGGACGCACTAACCCCGCTCGTGTCGAGGCACGGCATTCACGACACCGCGGTGTTGATCGAGCTGATGGTCACCCCGCTGGAGAAGTGCCTGCCGGTGCTGCGGCGGCTTTCCCCGGAAGCGGAGTTCACCACCGACGAGTGTCTTGCCCGGATGGGGCGGGGAGCCGATGACCACGAGCTTCTGGACCTGGGGTGGTCGACGTCCGGAATAATCGACAACGAAATTTTCGTCGATGCTTGGTTGCGCACGTTCGAACGAGGTGACAGCTTCCCGAGGTTCGTGCTGCAGGACGAGGATGTTCAGCGGGTGGAAGAGCGCAGGCCCGATCTGGTCAAGCGGGCCAAAGCGGCCGCGGCTGAGCTGGGTCTCGAATGGCCGCCTCGAGAGTGGCCGCGATCGCGTCCAGTTCCTCCTCGGTGAGGTCCCTCTCCCCCACGTGCCGCAGGATCTCCGACCGCGAGCACACGACGACGGCTCCGGTGTGGCCGCCCAGTTCGGCCGCGGCCACGATCGCGGTCTCCCCGTGGTGCACGACCAGGACCGGGTCGGGGGTGTCGGTGTAGAGCAGGCGCTCGATGTCCCGTCCGGTGATGGTCATGCTCAGTCTTGTACGGCCCGTGCGTAGCGGGCCGCAAGAGAGCGAACGTGTGCCACGAGCTCGGGTGGTGAGGTGACCTCGAAGTCGAAGCCGAGCATGCCGATCCACACGGCGAGGGACTCGACGGAGTCGGAGCCGGTCACCAGTACGCAGGACTCGGCGTCCACGGCTTCGACGGTGCCGATGGCGGCGTTGATGCGCTCGGCGACGGCGGTGGCGGGTGCTTTCACGACGACGCGGGCTTGGAAGCGCCAGGCGGCGGAGCTGACCTCGGAGGCGACGTAGGTGGTGGCGTCGAAGTCGCGCGGGGTGAAGCGCGGGCCGAACGGTGGGGCGGGTGGGGTGATGCGGTCGACGCGGAAGCTGCGCCAGTCGGTGCGGTCGAGGTCCCAGGCGACGAGGTACCAGCGGCGGCCCCAGTTGACGAGGCGGTGGGGTTCGGTGCAGCGGCGGGAGGCGGTGCCGTCGTGGGCGGTGTAGTCGAAGCGGATGGTGTCGCTGTCCCGGCAGACCGCCGCGAGGGTCGTCAGGAGCTCCGGGTCGACGGTGGGGGCCGGGGTGTCGCGTGGGACCTGTTCGACGTGGTCGAAGGCGGAGACGCGGTGGCGCAGGCGGGAGGGCAGGACCTGTTCGAGTTTGAGCAGGGCGCGCAGGGAGACCTCTTCCAGGCCGGTGACGGGGGCGGTGCGCAGGGCGACGGTCACGGCGACGGCTTCGTTGTCGTCGAGCAGCAGCGGGGGCAGCTCGGCGCCGGCGCCGAGGCGGTAGCCGCCGAACGAGCCGGTGGTGGCGTTGACGGGGTAGCCGAGCTCGCGCAGGCGGTCGACGTCGCGGCGGACGGTGCGGGGGCTGATCTGCAGTTCGTCGGCCAGTTCGCTGCCCTGCCAGTCGCGGCGGGACTGCAGGAGGGCGAGCAGGCGCAGCAGGCGGGCCGAGGTTTCCAGCATGCCGTGCACTTTAGGACAGGAGCTGGCCGCAAGGTTCACTAGCCTCGGAGTATGACGGAGATCAGGGAGTTCCGGGTCGCGGTGGACGAGGCGGACGTCGACGAGCTGCTGCTGCGGCTGGCGCGGACGCGGTGGACCGACCAGGTGCCGGGTGCGGGCTCGCGTTACGGCGACGACGTGGCGGACGTGAAGGCGGTGGCCCGGTACTGGGCCGAGGACTTCGACTGGCGGGCCGTCGAGGCGCGGCTCAACTCCCACCCGCAGTTCGTCACCGCGATCGACGGCACCGACGTGCACTTCCTGCACGTGCGCGGCGCGAACCCGGACGCGGTGCCGTTGCTGATGATCCACGGCTGGCCGGGGTCGGTGCTCGAGTTCGTCGACACGATCGAGCACCTGTCCGACGACTTCCACCTGGTGATCCCGTCGATCCCCGGTTTCGCGTTCTCGGGGCCGACCACCGAGGGCGGCTGGCACTCCGGCCGGATCGCGCGGGCGTTCGCGGAGCTGATGGCGCGGCTGGGGTACGAGCGGTACGGGGTGCACGGCAACGACGCCGGGTCGATCATCGCGCCGGAGGTCGGGCGCGTGGACCCCGAGCACGTCATGGGTGTGCACGTCACGCAGATCTTCTCGTTCCCCGGCGGCGACCCGGCCGAGATGGAGGGCCTGACCGACGAGGACCACCGGCGGCTCGGGGTGCTGCAGCACTTCTGGGAGTCGCTGTCGGGCTACGCGAAGCTGCAGCAGGCGCGGCCGCAGAACGTGGCGTTCGCGCTCGCCGACTCCCCCGTCGGCCAGCTCGCCTGGACCATGCAGCTGATGGCCGAACCGGCGGTCACGCGGGACTTCCTGCTCGCGAACGTGTCGATCTACTGGTTCACCGCCACGGCGGGCTCCTCGGCGCGGCTGTACTACGAGGACGCCCACCGCGAGGACGTGCCCACCGAGCCGACGACGGTGCCGATGGGGGTCGCGATCTTCCCCGACGACTTCCAGACCATCCGCCGCTTCGCCGAGCGCGACCACCACAACATCGTGCACTGGTCGGAGTTCGCGACGGGCGGCCACTACTCCGGCCACGACTCGCCGGAACTGCTCGCGGGTGATCTCAAGGTGTTCTTCGCCAAGTTGTAGGTCATCCTCGGGCATGGCTCAGTGGGTGGAAGCAGGCTTGTGGGGACTGGCCGGCGGCGGCGCGCTCGTGGTGGGCGCGCTGCTCGCCTGGTTCCTGCGGGTGCCGCGGGACGTGGTCGCGGTCGTGATGGCGTTCGGCGCGGGGGTGCTGACGGCGGCCGCGGCGTTCGAGTTGATGGACGAGGCCGAGCAGAAGGGCGGGTTGCTCGCGACCTCGGGCGGGTTCGCGGCGGGGGCGGTGGTGTACGTGCTGGCCAACATGCTGCTCGCCCGCCAGGGCGCGCGGCACCGCAAGCGCAGCGCGAACCAGCCGTCGGAGAGCGACCAGGCCGGTAGTGGCACGGCCATCGCGGTCGGTGCGCTGCTCGACGGCGTGCCGGAGTCGGTGGTGCTCGGGGTGTCGCTGATCGGCGGTGGCGGGGTCGGGGTGGCGATGCTCGCCGCGGTGGTCATCTCGAACGTGCCGGAGGGGCTGTCGAGCGTGGCCGGCATGAAGCAGGCCGGGCGGGGCGCGGGCTACGTGTTCGGGGTGTGGGGTGCGATCGCGGTGGCGAGCGGGCTGTCCGCTGCGCTGGGCAACGTGCTGCTCGACGGCGCGTCGCCGCAGGTCGTCGCGGTGATCACGGCGGTGGCGGCCGGGGCGATCCTGGCGATGATCGCCGATACGATGATCCCCGAGGCCTACGAGCGCGCCCGGCTCTACACCGGGCTGTGCACGACGGCCGGGTTTCTCACCGCGTTCGTGGTGGAACGTCTGGGCTGACCCGGCCCGACCGACGAGGGGGAACCGCAGTGGCGATCGGCGACCTGTACGACGTGGTGATCGACTGTCCCGAGCCCGTGAAGCTCGCGGACTTCTACCAGCAGCTCGTGGGCGGCGAGATCGTCGACGCGGACTCCGACTGGGTCAGCCTGCGGACCGGCAACGGCCGCCGGCTGTCGTTCCAGCAGGTCGAGGGCTACACGGCGCCGCGGTGGCCGGGTCAGGAGCTGCCGCAGCAGGTCCACCTCGACGTGGCGGTCGCCGACCTGGACGCGGCCGAGGCGGAGGTCCTCGCGCTGGGGGCGGCGAAGCTGCACGACAAGCACGCCGCCTGCCGCGTCTACGCCGACCCGGCGGGGCACCCGTTCTGCCTGGTGATCGTCTAGGCGCTAGGCGCGCCAGACCGTCGCGCTGCGGGTCTCGGTGCTCTCCAGCGTCAGCGGCACCGGGACCTCGTAGCGGGCGCAGCGCACGAACCGGTCGCGCGGCAGGTGCGCGCGGTCGGGGTCGCCCAGCAGCACCAGCGCTCCCCTGGCGGCGGCCCGGACGAGGAACGGCAGGACGAGCGCGGTGATGTCGGCGTCGTAGAAGACGTCCCCGGCCAGCACGACGTCGGCGCCGTGGGCGTCGCTGTCGAGCTGGTCGCCGGGCAGCGGGGTGACCGAGACGCCGTTGGCGGTGGCGTTGAGCTGCACCGCGGTCAGCGAGAGCGGGTCGATGTCGTTGGCGGTCACCGAGTCCGCGCCCGCCAGTGCCGCGGCGATCGCGACCAGACCGGATCCGGACGCCAGGTCGAAGACCTTCTTGTCGCGCACCAGGCCGGGGTGGTCGAGCAGGTGCCGGGCCAGCGCCTGGCCGCCCGCCCAGGGGAACGCCCAGAACGGCGGCTGGTCGTGGTCGGTCAGCTCCCACAGGTCCATCGCCTCGACCGCGCTGTGCAGGAGCACCTCGGGCACCAGCGGCACCGGGGTGAGCGTCGTGTTGGCGAGCACGAAGTCGGACAGCGCAGGCGCGGACATGACGGAGAAGCTTAGGGGTGCGGGCGGGGGCGTCCGCAGAGGCGAAAGGCCGTAGAGGTTCCCGCACCCCCGCCCGTCACGTGCCGCCGGTGACCCGCAGGATCGCGCCGGTGGCGTAGGAGGCCTCCTCCGAGAGCAGCCACGCGATGGCGTTGGCGATCTCGTCGACCTCACCGGGCCGGCCCAGCGGCACCCGTCCCGCGACCCGGTCGGGGCGGTCGGGCTGCCCGGAGAGCTGGTGGATGTCGGTGCGGATCGTGCCGGGCTGCACGCAGTTGACCCGGATCCCACGGGGCGCGAGCTCCTTGGCCAGGCCGATCGTCATCGCGTCCACCGCCGCCTTGGTCGCGGCGTAGTGCACGTACTCGCCGGGACTGCCCAGCGTCGCCGCGCCGGAGGAGACGTTCACGATGCAGCCGCGCGTCATCCGCCGGGCCGCCTCCCGTGCGACGAAGAACGCGCCGACGACGTTGACGTCCACCACGCGGCGCAGGTCCTCGGTGCGCAGGTCGGCGAGCGGGCCGGACGGGGAGGTGATGCCGGCGTTGTTGACCACCCCGGTGATGTCGTCCCCGGCGGCGTCGAACAGCCGCGCCACGTCGTCCTCGTCCGCGGTGTCCGCTCGGACGGCGAGCACGCCGAGCTCGTCCCGCAGCGCCTTCGCCTCGTCGGCGGCCTGGCGGTAGCTGATCACGACCCGATGGCCGTCGCGCACGAGCCTGCGCGCGGTCGCGGCACCGATACCCCGGCTTCCCCCGGTGATCACCGTTGTCATACCGCCCACCCTACCCATATATTCGGTGCCGAGTATTCGGGAGCGGACATATCCTTCAAGCGCACGAACCCGCTGGCACTGGCGGTGCTGGCCCTGCTGTCGGAACGGCCGATGCACCCCTACGAGATGGCGCAGACCATGCGCGAGCGCCACCAGGAAGAGGTCGTCAAGCTCAACTACGGCTCGCTCTACACCGTCGTCGAGCAGCTGGCCAAGCACGGACTGATCGCCGCGAGCGCCACCCAGAAGGCCGGCAACCGCCCCGAACGCACCGTCTACACCGTCACCGGCACGGGCACGGCGGAGCTGCACGACTGGCTGCGCGAGCTGATCGCCGTCCCCGCGAAGGAGTACCGGCGCTTCGAGGCCGGCATCTCGATGGTCGGTCTGCTCTCCCCCGCCGACGCGCTCGCCGTGGTGGACCGGCGGTGCGCGGCCGTGGACGAACAGCTCGTGGCGCTGGCCGTGCTGCTGGAACGGCTCGCGGGCATGGGGCTGCCGCAGCTCGCGTGGATCGAGCTCGACTACCGGCTGGCGATGCTGCGCGCCGAACGCGCCTGGCTGACGTGGTTCGCCACCGCCACCCGCGACGGCACCGTCGGCGGGTACGAGTCCTGGGAGGACAAACACCGATGAGACTGCTCTTCGAAGTGCAGGGCGTCGTGCACGCCCCGTTGGAGGAGGTGCGCGCACGGATGTTCGCCGACGCCGGTGTGTCCGGGTCGCACCGGCTCGTCGACCGCGCCGCCGGGGTCATCGCCCACTGGGGCGACTGGTGGTACCGCGGCGAGGACTCCCTGCACCCGCACCCCGAGGGCGCGCTGCTCGTGCACCGCGTCTACAACATCGCACGCCAGGGCAACTGGGCGCCCTACCTCGCGAACAAGCTCTTCCTCGGCTACCGCGCCCGCCTGCAGGCCTCGCTGCGGGAGCGGATCGCGCTGCTGGAGGCTCAGAGCTGACCGAAGCGCACCACGGCGACGAACACCGCCAGCGCGCACAGCACCAGGTTCACCGGCACCGTGGCACCCTCACCGCGCCGCACGTGCGTGATCGCCGCACCCACCTGCACCAGCGCGAGGCCGAGCGCGGCGACCGGGGTGAGGATCGGCGCGACGCCGGTCAGCCACGGCAGCACCAGCCCGAGCGCCCCCGCGACCTCGGCCGCGCCGATGCCCTTGACCTGTCCCGGGGAGAAGTCCGAGGCCCACGCCATCCGCGGCTCGGCGAGAAGATCCTGTTTCGACTTGGCCAGCTTGGTGAAGCCCGCCACGAGGTACAGGGCGGCCAGCACGCCGGACACGATCCACACAGCGGGGTTCATGACAGCGAGGTTCATGACCGGGATCCAACACCACGGGGTACGGGACCAAGATCACAACCAACCGAGGTAAGGGTGTCCTTAGTCATCACCCGAACGGCCGTATAGAGTGTGCAGATGAGGTGCTCGATACTCTCCGACTTCGCGGGCGAACCGCTGGCCGGCACGGCCGCGACCGCGACGGCGTGGCTGTGCCTGGAACAGCCGGGCCCGTGGGGCCGCGACGCGCTGACCGAGAGCCACCTCGACCCCGAACTGGGCGCCGAGCTGGCCCGTCGCGCCGCCGGCACCGGGGTGCGCATCCTGCTGATCCGCCGCCCCGGCCGGCATGCCGACGACCACGTGCCCGCGAGCCGCCGCCTGTACCTGGCCTCGACGAAACCCGGCGCGTCCTGGCTGGAACAGGCCGACCTCACCTCCGCGGAGGAGGCGCTCGAGCTCGACTTCGAAGCCCTCGGCGCCGGCCGCTCCACCGCCTTCGGCACCCCGGTCGACGACCCGTTGCTCCTGATCTGCACCAACAGCAAACGCGACGTCTGCTGCGCCCTGTACGGCCGCCCGATCGCCACCGCGCTCAACCTCTGGGAGTGCACGCACACCGGCGGGCACAGGTTCGCGCCCACCGGGGTCCTGCTGCCCACCGGTCACCTGTACGGGCGCATAGACCACCGGTTGGCGGAGCGCGTGGTGACGGAGGGCATCGTCGCCGACCGGTGCCGGGGACGCTCCTGCTTCACCCCTCGGGGTCAGGTCGCGGAGGTCGCGGTGCGGGAGCGGATCGGCGAGACCCGCGACGTGCTGACCGTCGTGGCGGAGACCCCGGACTCGGCGACCGTGCGGCACACCGACGGCCGCGAGTGGCGGGTGGCGCTGACCGAGCAGCCGGTGCCGCCGCGGCCGGCGAGCTGCGGCAAGTCGCCGGACATCGCGATCGCGCTGGTGGCGACGGCGATCGACCAGCTGGTGTCGGTCGGCCGCTAGGTTGGGGCCGGTGCCCCGACTGATCCACCTCAACGGCGCCACCGGCGTCGGCAAGTCGACGATCGCCGCCCGCTACGCCGCCGACCACCCCCGCACGCTCAACCTCGACGCCGACGAGATCGTCCGGCTCGTCGGCGGCTGGCGCGACGACTTCTACGGCACCGTCGACCTCGTCCGCCCGCTCGCCCTCGCCATGGCGGCCACCCACCTGGGCCTGGGCAACGACGTGGTGATGCCGCAGCTCATCGCCGTGGACAGCGAGCGCGACAGGTTCGCCGCGGTCGCCCGTGCGGCCAGGGCGGACTACCGGGAGTTCGTGCTCGTGGCCCCGGCCGAGACCATGATCGACCGCTTCCACCGGCGCGGGCACCCCATCGACCCCGCGATCGAGGCGATGGGCGGCGAGAAGCTGATCCGCCGGGCCCACGCGCACTTCGGCACCTACATCACGCCCGGCACCAGGACCATCGACACCGCCGGCGCGAGCGTCGACGAGACCTACGACGAGCTCCTCGCCGCCTTGTCCTGCTGAGCAGCTTCGCCCTGCTGACCCGGTCCGGGCACGGTCGCCGAGAACACGCCGATGCCCAGCGCGTACGGGTCGTCCAGGCCCACCGTCGCGAGCGTCTCCACCGGCAGCGCCAGCAGCGAGATCGCCACGCCCAGGAAGTAGGCGTCGAGCAGGCCGGTGTCGCGCACGGTCGAGGGCAGACCGGCCGCCTGCTGCAGTGCCGCGCCCGCCTCGGCGTTGGCGAGCACCATGCCGGACAGGGCCTCGCGCACGCCCGGCCTGCGGACCGCCTCCAGGTACAGCTCCACCATCGCGAGCATCTGGGTCGGGTCGTCGGCGACCGCGCGGCGCAGCAGGGCCGGGTACAGCTCGGCGACGTCGGAGGCGCTGATGTCGGCGGGGGTGGTCTCGCGCAGGCGTTCGACGGCGGCCTGGTGCAGCGCGGTCATGCGGGCGGCGCAGGCGGTGAGGATGGCCTCGCGGGTCGGGAAGTAGTTCTTGGTGGTGCCGATGGGGACGCCGGCCTCGCGGTCGATCGCGCGGTGGGTCAGTCCCCGGCCGCCCTCCACCGCGAGGATCTGGATCGCGGTGTCGCACAGGAGTTCACGACGGCTCACGGTCCGGGACACTAGCAAGATCACCACAGTCGTGCCGGGCCGGGGCGAACGTGCTGGTCCCGGCCGTCGCGGTGACCGTGCCGCGCTCCACCACGAGGAACAGACCGCACACGCAGCGCACGTAGGACACGGGGCCGTGGCAGGACAGGGCGGAGTCGGCGGGCCAGTGGCAGGCGGGGCAGGTGGCGATCATGCCCACCAGCGTGCTGTCATGGTCTAGTGCATTTCAACCCTTACGGCGGGGCGGCGGCGGAGCTCGCCGCGAAGCTCGTCAACGCCGAGCCCGGCGCACCCCTGTTCGACGTGCTGAAAGCCGCGGACTACAAGCCGCTGCGCGCCCTCGACGCAGGTCAGGAACGTGACGTACGAGACTGGGTCGAGCGGCTGCGCGAGGTGTTCCGCGCCCCCGGCGTCGACCTGCTCAACGAGCTGCTCGCCGAGTCGTCGACCACGCCGTACATCTCCACCCACGACGGACGGGCGCCGCATCTGCACTACGCGCGCGCCGACGCGCCGATCGACGTGCGGATCAAGGCCTACACCGCCGCCGGGATGGCCGCGGTGTTCTGCGAGGACGCCGAGCGCATCGGCTGGTGCGGCCGTGAGGGCTGCGGCACGGTGTTCGTCGACACCAGCCGCAACGGCCGGCGCCGGTTCTGCTCCACCAAGTGCGCGAACCGGGTCGCGGTCGCGAGCCACCGCAGCCGCCGCTCGGCCTGAGAGCGGTTCCGCCGGTCACCCGCGGGCCCCTAGGGTCGGTTCATGGAGCTGACACAGCTGTGTTTCGCCGGCGTGACGAGGCAGGCGCAGGCCGTGCGCTCCGGTGAGGTGACCGCGCGCGACCTCGTCGCCGAGCACCTGCGCCGAATCGAACGCCTCGACCCGCGGCTCAACGCGTTCCGGCTCGTCTTCGCCGAGCAGGCCCTGGCCGAAGCCGAGCGACTCGACGCGACCGGCGACGACCTGCCGCTCAGGGGCGTGCCCATCGCGGTCAAGGAGGACATCGCGATCGCGGGCCTGCCGACCACGAAGGGCACCAACGCCGCCCGCGCCCCGCAGCCGGCCGACTCCGAGATCGTGCGCCGGCTGCGCGCGGCCGGGGCGGTGGTCATCGGCCGCTCCCGCATGCCCGAGCTCGGGCTGTGGCCGTTCACCGAGAGCTCCTGGGCCGGGCCGACGCGCAACCCGTGGTCGCTCACGCACTCCCCCGGCGGGTCCAGCGGCGGGTCGGCCGCGGCCGTGGCGGCGGGGCTCGCGGCCGCCGCGATCGGCACCGACGGCGCCGGGTCGATCCGCATCCCCGCCGCGATGACCGGCCTGTTCGGGCTCAAGCCCCAGCGCGGCCGGGTGTCGCTGTCGCCGGAGCCGCAGATGTGGGGCGGGATGGTCGTGGCAGGGCCGATCACCCGCACCGTGGCGGACTGGGCGCTGGTCGCCGACCAGATCCACGGCGCCGTCCCCGGTGACGCGCACGCCGCCCACCCGCCGCGCACGAGCTTCACCGAGGCCGCGCGCACCGACCCGGGACGGCTGCGCGTCGGGGTGTCGCTGCGGCCGTGGGGTCCGGGCATCCCGATCGCCGACGAGGTCCGCGACGCCGTGCAGGACACCGCCGCGCTGCTGACCGACCTCGGCCACGACGTGGTGCGCCTGGACCCGCCGATGCGCGAGGTCACCGCGCCCACCCGGTTCGCGGTCCGCTACCTGCGCAACGCCCACCTGGCCCGCGCGGGCCTGGAGCTGCCCGACCTCGTCGAGCCCCGCACCCGCGCGGCCGCCGAGCTGGGCCGGCGGCTGCCGCGCGGCGCCGTGCGGTGGGCGCTCAAGGACGACGCCTCGCTCACCGCCCACGCGAACCGCGTGTTCGGCACGGTCGACGTGCTGCTGACTCCGGCGCTGACCCGGCCGCCGATCCGCGTGGGCGAGTGGGACGGCCGCAACGTCGTCACGGCGCTGCTCGCGGCCGCGCACTACACGACGTTCCTGCCGTTGTGGAACGTCGTCGGCAACCCCGCCGCGGTGGTGCCGGCCGGGCGCAGCGCCGCGGGCCTGCCGCTGGCGGTGCAGCTCGTGGGCCGCCAGCACGACGAGTGCACGCTGCTGTCGGTGTCGGCGCAGCTGGAACGCGCGCGGCCGTGGGCGGACCGGTTCCCGCCGGGGTTCTGAGCCACACCGCTAGAAGCCGCGGCGGGTCAGCTCGTCGAGCAGCTGCCGGTCGGCGGCGTGGCGGGAGCGGATGTGGTCGAGGTAGTCGGCGAACGCGTCGGGCTGCAGGCCGCGCAGCTGCTCCAGCCACTCGACGAGCAGGTCCTGTTCCTCGATGCCGCGGCGGGCCAGCTCGACCTCGACGATGCGCCGGTAGACCTCGACGGCGAGGCGGCCGCCGTCGCGCACCAGGTGCTCGACCAGCTGCGCGCGCAGCGGTGGCCAGTCGTCGGTGTGCACGACCAGCGCGCGGATCTTGAGGTAGACGTCGAGGCTGGGGCGGGCGACGAACGCCTCCCGGCACACCTCGACGGCCTGCTGCGGGGTGCCGCGCCGCAGGTGCTCCTCGACGGCGAGGTCGAGCAGCCGCGTCGCCGCTCCCCTGCCGCCGACGGCGCCGAGCCCGCGGTGCACCCACTCCAGTGCCTCGCCCGAGCGGCCGCTGTCCCGCAGCACGGTCGCGACCTGCAGGTAGTGCCAGCCGGAGGACAGGTCCTTGGTGAGCACGAGCAGCTGCAGGTCGACGTCCTCGGTGTACTCGGCGAGCTCCTCCATGACCCGCAGCAGCGCCCACCGGGCCCGGTCGTAGCGGCCGGTCTCCCCGAACCCGATCACCGGCAGCGGCTCGAACAACGCCACCGCGCGGTCGCGGTAGTGCGCGAGACCCTCGTCGTCGAGTGCCTCGGAGTAGGCGGCGAGACCGACGTCGGGTGCCTCGGGGTGGCGCAGCTGCAGGTCGAGCAGCCAGTCGGCGAGCCGGACCGGGTCCGGGCGGGCCGCGGCGCACGCGCGGGCGTGGGTGCCCAGCACCTGGTGGGCGAGCTCGGCCAGCTCGACGCGGTGGCGCCGGATGGTCGTCGCCGCGGCGGCGAGCTGGGTGACGACGTCCTCGGCCAGCGCGACCAGCTCGGGGCCGGCGCGGGTCACGAGCAACGACTGCAGCTCGGCGGAGACGGCGGTGAGGGCCTGCCGGCGGGCGGGCCAGTCGGTGGTCTCGCTGTCGGCCTCGGCGAGCGCGGAAGCCACGGCGGCGGGCAGCGAATCCATCACAACATCATTCCCGCGTCGCCCGGTCGAGTACTACAGGTGTCCCCCTAACGGATTTAAGGTTCACTATTCGTGTTCAAATAGCTGCAGTTCAGCAAGCTTTCGCGTGAGAACCTCGCGTTCGCGGTCGTTGCCGCACAGGCGGATGGCCCGCTCCAGCTCGGTGCGCGCCTCCGATGCCCGGCCCAGGCGCCGCAGCAGCTCGCCGCGCACACCGGGCAGCTGGTGGGAGTCCTTGAACGCGTCGTGGCCGGCCAGCGCGTCGACGAGTGGCAGCGCCGCCTCCGGTCCCTGCGCCATGGACACCGCGACCGCCCGGTTGAGGTCGACCACCGGGGACGGGGCGAGGCGGCCGAGCCCGTCGTAGAGGGCGACGATGCGGCCCCAGTTCGTCTGCTCGACCGACGCCGCGAGCGCGTGGCACTCGGCGATCGCGGCCTGCAGTCCGTAGTAGCCGAACCCGCGGCCCGCGTCGGAGGCCTTCGCCAGGGCGGCCCGGCCGCGGGCGATGGCGGAGCGGTCCCAGCGGCGCCGGTCCTGGTCCTCCAGCAGCACGGTCTCGCCGTCGGGGCCGCGCCGCGCGGGGAAGCGGGCGGCGGTGAGCTCCAGCAGCGCGAGCAGGCTGTGCACCTCGGGTTCGCCCGGCATCAGCCGCGACAGGATGCGGGCCAGCCGCTGGGCCTCGCCGGCGAGGTCGAGGCGCAGGACCTCGTCGCCGGAGGTGGCTGACGAGCCCTCGGTGAAGATCAGGTAGACGACGCTGAGGACCTGCGCGAGCCGGGCGGGCCGCTCGGCCACCGGCGGCACCTCGAACGGCACGCCGGCCGCGCCGAGGGTCTTCTTCGCGCGGGTGATGCGGGCCTGCACCGTGGCGGTGGGGACCAGGAACGCGCGTGCGATCTCGTCGCTGGTCAGGCCGCCGATCACGCGCAACGTCAGCGCCACCCCCGCCTCCCGCGACAGCACGGGGTGGCACGAGGTGAACATCAGCGCGAGGGTGTCGTCGTCGATCTGGTCCGGGTCCCACAGCACGTCGTCGGGCGCCGCACCGGGATCGGTGGCGCCGGTCAGGGCGCCGCCCTCGGGGAGGTGGTGCGCCATCGCCGCGTACTTCTCGTCTCGGGTGCTGCGGCGGCGGAACGCGTCGATCGCGCGGCGCCGCCCGACGGTGAGCAGCCACCCGGCGGGGTTGGCCGGCACGCCCTCGCGCGGCCAGGTCACCAGCGCCTCGGCGAGGGCTTCCTGGGCGAGGTCCTCGGCCAGCGCGAAGTCGCCGGTGTAGCGGGTGAGCGCACCGATGATCCTCGCGGAGTCGATGCGCCACACCGCCGCCACCGCCTTGCGCCCGGTGGGGTCGCTGCTGCTCATGGGGTCAGATCAAAACAGACCGGCGGTTCAGAGCTGGCCGGTGGACTCCCGCCACGCCCGTTCCTTCTTGATCCACTCGTTGTCCTGGGGGAACTCGTCGATCGTGGGGACGCGGCGGATCTCGGTCTTGAACCCGGCGGCGGTCATCGGGGTGCGCTTGGCCCAGCCGATCGCGTCCTCGATGGTCGGCACGTTGATCAGGTAGAAGCCGTTGAACAGCTCCTTGGTCTCCCCGTACGGGCCGTCGGTGACCACGGGCGGTTCCGAGGAGAAGTCGACGACCACGCCTTCCTCGGCGGGGGCGAGGCCTTCGGCGGCGATCAGCACGCCCGCTTCGATCAGCTCCTCGTTGAACCGGCCGACGGTCTCGAGCATCCGGTCGAAGTCGATCTCGCCGAGGTTGCCCCAGGCCTCGTCGGAGGTCACGCGCCAGATCAGCATGAACTTCATGGTCAGTCTCTCCCGGGTGGTTCGTGCGGGTCCCTCGCGGACCCTGTCACGCCGAGGTCGAACGGGCGGGTCCTTCGATCGACACGCGGCCGGAAGTTTCTCGGAATTTTCTGTTTCCGCTGGTGAGACGACGTGGGGGGGGGGGGGGAGGGGAGGGGGGGGGGGGGAGGGAAAGGGGGGGGCGGGGGGAGTGGTGGGGGGGAGGATGGCGTAG
>NZ_JBHYGW010000001.1:284395-390460 GCF_042738015.1 Lentzea sp. NPDC059081 | reverse complement strand
CCTCGGAGAACCACGCGCCAGGACTTTCCTGGACCTCTCCTTTTCCCTTTGCGGAAACACTTGCCCCCCCCCCCCTGGGGCTGGGAGTGCCCCCCCACGCGAGGGTGCTCAGACCTGGTCGCCGGGCTGGTGCAGTGACCGGGGCTGCTCCGACTCGAGCTCCGGTACCGCGGACGCGGCGCCGACGGAGCGGGGCGGGGTGGTGAGCGGGCCGGGGACCTCCTTGCGGGCCACGGCCTCCGCGGCGGCGACGGCCTCGGCGACCTTGGGGTCCGGTGCGGTGTCGAACCACTCGGCGACCGACTCGTCGTCGTCCTCCGGCCGGGGACGGGCGTCGGTGTCGGCGGGGGGTTCGTAGCGGAAGACGCCGTCGTCGCCGGGCGCGCCGAGCATGCGGGCGAACCCTTCGAGGGCCTTGCCGTAGTCGGTCGGGATCATCCAGACCTTGTTGGCGTCGCCCTGCGCCATCTGCGGCAGCGTCTGCAGGTACTGGTAGGCCAGCACCTCCGGGGTGGGCTTGCCGTCCTTGATGGCGCCGAAGACCTTCTCGATGGCCTTGGCCTGGCCCTGGGCCTGCAGGTAGCGGGCGGCGCGTTCACCCTGGGCGCGCAGGATCTGCGACTGCCGCTCGGCCTCCGCGGTGAGGATCGCGGCCTGCTTGGCGCCCTCGGCGGCGAGGATCTGCGACTGCTTCTGGCCCTCGGCGGTCTTGATGGACGACTCGCGCTGGCCCTCGGCGGTGAGGATCATGGCGCGCTTCTCGCGGTCGGCGCGCATCTGCTTCTCCATCGAGTCCTGGATGGAGGGCGGCGGGTCGATCGACTTGAGCTCTACGCGCGCCACGCGCAGGCCCCACCGGCCGGTCGCCTCGTCGAGCACGCCGCGCAGCTGGCCGTTGATGTGGTCGCGGGAGGTCAGCGTCTCCTCGAGGCTCATGCCGCCGACGAGGTTGCGCAGCGTGGTGATGGTGAGCTGCTCGACGCCGACGATGTAGTTGGAGATCTCGTAGACCGCCGAGCGCGGCTCGGTGACCTGGAAGTACACGACCGTGTCGATGGAGACGGTGAGGTTGTCCTGGGTGATCACCGGCTGCGGCGGGAACGACACGACCTGCTCGCGCAGGTCGATGCGGGCGCGCACCTTGTCGATGAACGGCACCATGATGTTCAGGCCGGGTGCCGCGGTGGTGCGGTAGCGGCCGAGGCGCTCGATGACGGCGGCCTGCGCCTGCGGGATGACCAGCACCGACTTGACGGCGAGGGTCAGCACGAAGATCGCGATGACGGCCGCGACCACGAGGGTGATCGGGTCCAACTGGGGTCACATCCTTCTCCGGGTCACACGGCCGCGATGACCACGGCGGTCGCTCCCGAGATCTCGACGACGGTGACGGCTTCGCCTTCTTCGACCACGGACCCGTCGAGGGTGCGGGCGCTCCAGGTGTCGCCGCCGATCTTGACCTGTCCGCTGTGCTCGTCCACCCGCGACACGGCGACGGCCCTGCTGCCGAGCAGTGCCTCGTGGTGCATCCTGAGCCCGGAGCCGAGCTGCAGCCGCTTCTTCACGAACGGCCGCGCCCCGACGATCAGGCCGACCGAGGACGCGGCGAACACGAGCACGCTGACCAGGTCGGCGGCGCCCAGTGCGGACACGCCCGCCGCGGCCAGCGCGGCGGCGCCGAGCATGACCAGCACGAAGTCACCGGAGAGAACCTCGGCGACGACGAGCAGTATCCCGACGATCAGCCAGATCAGCGCGGCCATGAGCCCAGTCATACACCACCGAGCAGGGCGTTCGTCCGAGATTCACCGGGCTGCGCACCCGACCGTTGCGAAATCGATCACCCCGCGGTGTCGAAACGCGCCGCGTCCGTTCGTACGAGGGGCGACACGGTCATTTCGAGGAAGGGGCTGCGGCGATGCGTTCGATCTCCGCGACGATGTTCACCACGCTCGACGGGGTGGTGCAGGGCCTGGGCCGTCCCGACGAGGACACCCGCGGCGGGTTCCCCCACGGAGGCTGGGGCGCCCGCTACACCGACGAGGTGCTCGCGGCCGAGATGGGCAAGGGCATGGCGCAGGCCGGGGCGATGCTGTTCGGGCGCCGCACCTGGCAGGACTTCATCGGCGCCTGGGCCTCCGCCACCGACGGCAACCCGTTCACGGCGCACCTGAACGCCGCCCGCAAGTACGTGGTGTCGGCGACGCTCACGGACGCGGAGGCGTGGGAGAACTCGACGTTGCTGCGGTCGGTGGACGACGTCGCGGCGCTGGACGGGGACCTGTCGATCATCGGCAGCGCGGCGCTGGTGCGGTCGCTGCACGCCGCGGGCCTGGTCGACCACTACACGCTGGTGATCCACCCGCTGACGCTCGGCTGCGGCGCGCGGCTGTTCGACGGGCCGGCGCCGCTGACCGAGTTCACCCTGGACAGCTCAGCGACCACCGGGAAGGGCGTGATCGTGGCCCGGTACTCGCGGGTCAGTCCCGCAGCCCTCGGTCCTGGGGCCCTCAGTCCTGGGGAACGGTGACGAAGTCGATCAGCCGCTCGACAGCGCCGAGCAGGTCGGACTCGATGTCCTTGTAGCTGCTGACGGAGCTCAGGACGCGCTGCCAGCCCTCCCACGGCTCACCCCAGCCCAGCCGGGCGCAGACACCGGTCTTCCAGTCGACGTCGCGGGGCACGACCGGCCAGGCCTCGATCCGCACGGCCCGCGGTTTCACGGCCTGCCAGATGTCGACGTAGGGGTGGCCGGTGACCAGGACGTTGTCGTCGCGGACCTGGTCGACGAGGCGTTGTTCCTTGGAGCCGGCGACGAGGTGGTCGACCAGGACGCCGAGGCGCCGGTTCGGGGCGGTGCCGAACTCGTCGATGCGCTGCCGCAGCTCGTCCACGCCGTGCAGGGGTTCGACGACGATGCCCTCGACGCGCAGGTCGTGACCCCAGACGCGTTCGACGAGCTCGGCGTCGTGCCTGCCCTCGACCCAGATGCGGCTGGCCTGCGCGGTCCTGGCCTTGAGGCCCTCGACCTTCACCGAACCGGAGGCGCTGATGCGCGGCTTCTGCTGCTGCGGCATGGGTTTGACGAGCGTGACGGGCTTGCCGTCGACGAGGAACCCGGCGGGGTTGAGCGGGAAGAGCCGGTGGCGGCCGTGGCGGTCCTCGAGCACGACCTGGCCGTACTCGAACTTGACGACGGCGCCGCAGAAGCCGCTGGCGGGGTCCTCGACGACCAGGCCGGGCGCGGCCTCGATCTCGGGGACCTTCTTGCGCTTCGGGCCCGAGAGGACGTCGCGGCCGTAGTCGTGGGAACGCACGGTTCGCGACCTTAGCCGTAGAAGGGTTTGAAGGCGGTGAGCCACTCGTGGACGCGGCCAACGTCGACGTCGGCGCCGTGCAGGTCGTGGTGGTCGTGCACGAAGTCCATCCAGTCGAACGCCGGGTCGCCGACGCACGCGCGCGGATCGATGGCCTTCGGTCCCTTCGGGCCTTGCAGGACGTTGCCGGGGTGCATGTCGCCGTGCAGCAGGACGGGGGTGACGTCGTCCTCGGCGAGCTTGCGGGCGCGGTGGTGCTCGGTGGCGTAGTAGGTGCCGGTGCGGCGGGTGAGCAGCGTCTCGAACAGGAAGTCGATGCGCGCTTTGAGCGGCGGGAACCCCTTGACCGGCGGCCGGTGCAGCTGCGGCAGCACCCTGGCGGGTTCGGCGGCGGGGGTGCCGGGGCTGATCCGTTCGAGCAGCAGGGCGCCACGCGGGAGGTCGGTGTCGAGCAGGTCGACCACGGCCGGGGTGTCGGCCCAGGCGGTGAGGGCACGGGCCTCGTGGACGGCGATGTCGAGGTCGGGGGTGAGCTTGAGGACCGCGGAGGTGCACAGGAACGTCGCGCCGGTGCCGCCGGGCAGGTGGGTGGTGACGGTGAGGCCCCAGCGGGCGCTCAGGGTGGCGACCAGGTCGGGCAGTGCGTCGATCCAGCGTGTGACGTCGCTGCCGAAGCGTCGGATGAGCCGGGATCTGGCGTCCTCGTCGATCACTCGGCTCAGGCTAGCGAGTCGGCCCCTGCTTGTCGGCGGAACTGGTACTCCGCGAGCGCGGGCCGCCACAGCCCGGTGGCGTCGAAACACGTGCCGAGCAGGTCCAGGTCGGCCCCGTCCCCGGCGACGGCGACCTTGCCGTCGACGACCCACCGGTTGACCGGCAGCAGCGGCACCGGCCAGCCCACGACGAGCAGCCGGTCGCAGACCAGCCGCTGCAGCCGGCCGCCGTCGTTGTCGACGATCACGGCCGGGGTGTCGAGGTCGAGGTCGCGCACGGTGGCCATCGGGTAGCGCCGCACGCCCATGTCCGCGAGCGCGTCGGCGCCAGGTCCGATCAGGTGAACCGGGCCGAATCTTCGCGCCAGGCAGGTCGCCGCCCGGGCACCGAGATCGGCCGTCCCGACCACGACGATGCGCTCCAAATAAGTCATGTCCCCCGTGCCTGAATTCGAAATTCGAATGTTTTCGCAGGTCAGATACTCGGCAATGCCCACCAAAAGATAAGGGCAGGATGATCCGCCCGTCAATGTCCGAATTCTGAACAGCGAATCAGTAATAGTGTTGTTCGAGCGTGATGACTTTCTTTGGATTTCGTTGTGTCTCAATAGGTGACGGTGATGGCGCACGGGGCCGCCGACGCGGCGAACGCTCGGAGCCCGGCCTCGCGCTGGTCGGTGGCGTAGGTGGCGCGGTCGGTGTGCCGGTCGGTGAAGGACCACGCCATGGCGCGGCCGACGAGCACCGCGGCGAACCGGGCGAGCAGGCCGCGTTCACCCGTGTTGCCGACCCACGACGGCGCTTCGACCGTGCGGTCGGGCTGGTGCCGGATCCAGCCGCCGTCAGGTTCGAGGACAGGAGCGAGACCAGGTGCCCAAGCCGTCCGGGGTGCGCCTTGACCGGCTGGTCAGAACGCGGGCCACGGGATCGCGGGCCAGTCCCCCGACGGCTCCGGGTACACCCCGGCCGCGAGCAGCTTGTCCAGGCGTTCGCCGACCGCGCGGACCTCGGCGCGGGTGAGGTGGTCGTGCAGCGTCTCCCCCAGCGGGCCGTCGAGCTCGGATCTCAGGCGGCGCAGCGGTTCGAGGACGTGGTCCGGGAGGGGTTCGCGGGCCCAGCCCCACAGCACGGTGCGGAGTTTGGGTTCGACGTGCAGGCAGATGCCGTGGTCGACGCCGTGCACGGAGCCGTCGAGGGCGTGCAGGACGTGGCCGCCCTTGCGGTCGGCGTTGTTCACGACGACGTCGAAGGCGGACATCAGGGCGATGCGGGGGTGGTCGGCGTGCACGAGCACGGCGGGGTCGCCGAAGCGGTCGTGGGCGTGGAAGACGGGGATCCAGCCGGGTTTGACGTCGTCGAGGCCGACGATGTCGACGAGCTCGTCCTCCTCGCGGGTGTCGACCCACAGCTGCACCATGCCGCTGCCGAACGGGCCGGGGCGCAGCACGGTCGGCGGGACGACGTCGAGGCCGCCGGCGGCGGAGATGAGGTAGGTCGCCACCTCACGGCCGGCGAGGGTGCCGTCGGGGAAGTCCCACAGCGGGCGTTCGCCGCGCACGGGCTTGTAGACGCACTGCGCGTCCACGCCGTTGTGCGAGATCTTGCAGAACAGGGTGGCGTTCGAGGCGTCGACGAGACGGCCCTCGACCTCGATGCGGCCATGAGTCAGCAACTCGATGGCCGCGGCGGTGTCCACGTCAGTCTTCCTCGGTGCGGCGGTAGCCGTTCTGCCGCGGGCAGATGTGGCCGTCCGGGTCGAGCGGTTCGGCGCACAGCGGGCAGGGTTTGCGGCCGGCGTTGACGACGCGGTCGGCGCGTTCGGCGAAGGCGCGCGCGGCGGACGGGGACAGGAACACCCGCACGGCGTCGGGGCCTTCCTCGGTGTCGTCGAGCACGACGGCCTCGTCGACCTCCTCCTCGGAGACCGCGAGGAGCTCGATCACGACGGCCTTGGACTCGGCGTCCCAGCCCAGTCCCATGGTGCCGACGCGGAACTCCTCCTCGACGGGCACGTCGAGCGGCTGGGTGTCGAGGTCGTCGGGGGGTGCGTCGTCGGGCACGTCGGTGCCGAAGCGGCGGTGCACCTCCTCGAGCAGCGAGCCGATGCGCTCGGCGAGGACCTGGACCTGTTGCTTTTCCAGGGCGACGCTGATCAACCTGCTCTGCTCGGAGGCCTGCAGGTAGAAGGTGCGGTCGCCGGGCTGCCCGACGGTTCCTGCGATGAAACGGTCGGGTGCGCGGAATACGTGAATGACGCGAGCCATGGCCCCTACGACATTAGGCCACGCTGAGATCGTCGGCAGGTCCTCCCCCACCAAACACCGCGCGTATAGGGTCGGGTTGTGGTGAAGATCGCTTCGTACGGGACGTGGACCTCGCCGATCAGCGCCGGCGACACCTCGAAGCCGGGGGGTGGGTTCCAGTGGGCCGACCTCGACGGTGACCGGGTGTGGTGGGCGGAGAGCAGGCCCGCCGAGGGTGGCCGGGTGGCCTTGGTGCGCGACGGGGTGGACGTGCTGCCCGCGCCGTGGAACGCCCGCAACCGGGTGCACGAGTACGGCGGCAGGCCGTTCGTGGTGCTCGCCGAGGACCGGGTGGCGTTCACGAACTGGGCCGACCAGCGCGTGTACGTGTTCAACCCGGACGCCCCGGAGCCGGTGGCGTTGACCCCGGAGCCGGAGCGCCACCACGGGGTGCGGTTCGCCGACCTGTCCGCGGGTCCGGACGGCGAGGTGTGGTGCGTGCGGGAGACGATCACCGGCGACGCCCGCACCGACGTGCGCCGCGACCTCGTCGCGATCACCTCTTCGGGTGAGATCCGGGTGCTGGGCGCCTCGCACCACTTCATGACCGGCCCGAAGGTCAGCCCGGACGGCACGAAGCTCGCCTGGATCGGCTGGGACCACCCGCGGATGCCGTGGGACGGCTCCGAGCTGTGCGTCGCGGAGATCGGCTCCTCCGAACACCGCGTGGTGTCGGGTTCGGAGACGGAGGCGGTGTGCCAGTTCGAGTGGGAGGGCGACTCGCTGCTGGCGCTGACCGACCCCGACGGCTGGTGGAACCTGTTCCGGATCTCCCCCGACGGCAGCCGCGTGAACCTGGCGCCGTGCGAGGAGGAGCTGGGCGGGCCGATGTGGCGGCTGGGCAACCGCTGGTTCGCGACCCTGTCGCCGGGCCGCTACCTGGTCGTGCGTTCCGGGCATCTCGCGGTGCTCGACGAGCGCAGCGCGACGGTGACCGACGTGCAGACCGACCTGCCGACGTGGGCGCCGGAGCTGTCGGTGCGCGACGGCGTGGTGGTGTGCGGCGCGGCCGGGCCGACCAGCGAGGTGGCGGTGGTGCGGCTGGACCTGTCCAACGGGGAGCTGACCTACCTGACCGGCGGCGAGGCCTCCGACGAGGACGCGTACGTGCCGGTGCCGGTGGAGCGGATGTTCGGGGAGATCCCGGCGTACGTGTACCCGCCGTCGAACCCGGACTTCGCGGCACCGGAGGGTGAGCTGCCGCCGTACGTGGTGCACGTGCACGGCGGGCCCACGGGCAGGGCGTTGCCGAAGCTCGACTCCGACATCGCGTACCTGACCAGCCGCGGCATCGGTGTGGTGGCGGTCAACTACGGCGGTTCGACCGGCTACGGGCGGGCGTTCCGGGAGCGGCTGCGCGAGCAGTGGGGCGTGGTGGACGTGGAGGACTGCGCGTTCGTCGTGCAGCAGCTCGCGAAGGAGGGCACCGCGGACCCGGCCAGGCTGGGCATCCGGGGCGGCTCGGCGGGCGGGTGGACGTCGGCGGCGTCGCTGACCTCGACGGACGTGTACCGGTGCGGGATGGTGGCGTTCCCGATCCTGGACCTGAAGGGCTGGACGTCGGCGGGCGGCGAGACGCACGACTTCGAGTCGCGTTACGTCGAGGGCCTGGTGGGCACGTTGCCGGAGGCCGCGGACCGCTACCGCGACCGGTCGCCGTCGACGAAGGCCCGGTCGGTGTCGGGCCCGGTGCTGCTGTTGCAGGGCCTGGAGGACGAGATCTGCCCGCCGGAGCAGGCGGACCGGTTCGCCGCGGACCTGGCGGGGTCGGGCATCCCGCACGCCTACCTGACGTTCGAGGGCGAGCAGCACGGGTTCCGCAAGGCCGAGAACATCAAGGCGGCGCTGGAGGCGGAGCTGTCGTTCTACGGGCAGGTGTTCGGGTTCGTGCCGCCGGGTGTGCCGGTGCTGGACCTGTCCGAGTGAGCTTGCTGGTCGCCGGGGACCGGGTCGCGCTGGTGTCCCCGGCCGGCCCCGCCCTGCCGGCGCGTCTGGCGGCGGGTGTCGAGGTGCTGCGCTCGTGGGGGCTGACCGTGACCGCGCCGGTGGTCGAGCCGTGGTCGTTGCCGTACCTGGCGGGCTCGGACGCGGCGCGGGCCGCGGAGTTCACGACGGCGTGGTGCTCGGACGTGGCGGCGGTGTTCTGCGTGCGCGGCGGCTACGGGTGCCTGCGGATGACGGACCTGGTGCCGTGGAAGGACCTGCCGCCGCGGGTGTTCGTGGGCTCGTCGGACGTGACGGTGCTGCACGCGGAGCTGAACCTGGTGGGGCAGACGACGGTGTTCGGGCCGATGCCGGGGACGTCGGACTTCGTGGACGACCCGCTGGCGCAGGCGCGGCTGCGGGCGGCGCTGTTCGACGGGGTGCGGTCGTGGACGGCGGGTGTGCCGGTGGTGCCCGGGGTGGCGCGGGGTGTGCTGACGGGCGGGAACTGCGCGTTGCTGGCGGCGTCGGTCGGCGGGCCGCGGTGGGCGCGGCCGGTGGCGGGGTCGCTGGCGCTGCTGGAGGACATCGGCGAGGAGCCGTACCGGCTGGACCGGTTGCTGACGCAGCTGTTGCGGGCGGGCTGGTTCGAGCCGGTGTCGGGGATCGTGCTGGGGTCGTGGACGGACTGCGGTGACGTGTCGTCGGTGCTGCACGACCGGCTGTCGGGGCTCGGGGTGCCGATCCTGGGCGACTTCGGGTTCGGGCACTGCGCGGGGTCGTGGTCGCTGCCGCTCGGGGTGGAGGCGGAGCTGGACGCGTCAGCCGGGACGTTGACGCTGGTGTAGGGCGTCGGCGCGGAGCTGGTCGGTGTGGGCGCCGATCGCGTCGATGCGGTCGGCGAGTCCCGGCTGGCCGTCGCGCAGGCCGGGGCCCGCGTCGGCCAGGGGGCCGAGCAGCGTCGCCGCGTCGTCGCCGCCGAGCGCGTGCTGGACCGCGGCGTCGTGCGGCCCGACCTGGGCGGCCAGTCCCCGCAGGACCCCGGCGTTCTCGCGCGCCCAGGCGGTGACGGCCTTGTCGCCGGCGCGGCGGTCGCGTTCGGCCTGCACGCGTTCGTCGCCCGTGCCGGTCTCGCCGGTGCGGCGCACGCGCAGGTAGCGCTTCTCGGCGGCCTGGCGGCTGGCGACGCCGAGCGCGGGCGCGAGGTCGGCCCAGCTGGTGCCCAGCGCGCGGGCGGCCTCGATGAGCCGGGGTTCCCAGCCGGACAGCTCGTCGCGCAGCTGCCGCAGCAGCATCAGCGCCGCCAGGACCTCGGTGGCGGTGCCGGGTTCGGCGGCCGCGGACCGCACGGACTCGTAGTCACTCGTCATGTCGTCCTCTCGATGACATCGTGGGCTTGTCATCTTTTCGACGACATGTTACAACGGTGGGGCAGCGCATTGACAGTCCCACGAGAGATGACTGGAGGTGTCAGATGTTGATGCGCACTGACCCGTTCCGCGAGCTGGACCGGCTGACGCAGCAGGTTTTCGGCGGTTCGGGCACGTGGTCGCGGCCCGCGGCGATGCCGATGGACGCCTACCGCGACGGCGACGAGTTCGTCGTGTGCTTCGACCTGCCCGGCGTGGCGTCCGACGCGATCGAGCTCGACGTCGAACGCAACGTGCTGACGGTGAAGGCGGAGCGCCGCCCGCTCGGCGCGGACGTGCAGATGCAGGTGTCGGAACGGCCGCTGGGCGTGTTCTCGCGGCAGCTGTTCCTCGGGGACACGCTCGACACCGACCGCATCGACGCGACGTACGACGCGGGCGTGCTGACGCTGCGGATCCCGATCGCGGAACGCGCGAAGCCCCGCCGGATCGCGATCACCGCGCCCGACGGGACGCCCAAGCAGATCGACGCGTGATTCACCCGGCGGGCGGCGGCCGACCGGGTGATGCCAGGTAGGCTTCCGCCCGCCATGAGACCCCAGCCTCAGTGGGCGGCGTTAGACGTCTACGCGTCCAACTCCGACCTCTACGCCGATCCCCGACTGGTGGAACGGGTGGACTACCGGCGTCGCTTCAAGCGGCACCGGCCCCGCACGCCGTCCGTCGTCCTCGCCCCGCACGGCGGCGGCATCGAGGTCGGCACGTCGGAGCTGTGCCTCGCGATCGCGGGCTTCCACCCCGGCACGCGGGTGCCGATCGGCCAGACGCACGACTACTGGATGTTCGAGGGCCTGCGCACGACGGCCAACGACGAGCTGCACGTGACGTCGTCCAACTGCGACGACCGGGTGGCCCGCACCCTGGTGTCCGGTGCCGCGCACGCGCTGGGCCTGCACGGCTGCACGGCCGCGGCGGCGGGCCTGGAGGACCACGACCGCGCGGTGCTGGTCGGCGGCCGCGACGCGCTGCTGCGCCTGGAGCTGCTGACCCGGTTGCGGCGGGCGGGTTTCCACACGATCGACGCGGTGGACCACCCCGTGCTGGGCGGCTACGACCGGGCGAACATCGCGAACCGCACCCGGTCCAAGCAGGGCGCGCAGCTGGAGCTGACGACGCCGTTGCGCACGGCGATGTTCGAGGAGAACTCGCGGTCGGACCGGCGGCACACGACGACCGAGGTGTTCTGGGACTTCGTGCACGCGTGCCGGGCGGCGATGGCGGCGCGCGAGGCGCTCAACAACTGAGGGTGCTCGGCAACTGGGGCGCCTCGGCTAGCGTCGGGCGGCATGCGCCTCACGTCGGTCACGGTCGGGACTTCGCAGCCTCGGGTGCTCGCTTCGTTCTACGCGCGGTTGTTCGGTGTGGAGCCGTCGGCGTTGGAGGACGACTGGGCGCAGGTGCGCACGCCGGGTGGGATGACGGTGAACCTGGAGCTGGAGCGGGAGTTCCGGCGGCCGGTGTGGCCGTCCGCGGCGGGTGCGCCGGTGGCGACGCAGCACCTGGACATCGAGGTGGACGACCTGGATGCGGCGGTGCGGCACGCGGTGTCGTGCGGGGCGGTGGTGGCGGAGGTGCAGCCGCAGGAAGACGTCCGGGTCCTGTTCGACCCGGACGGGCACCCGTTCTGCCTGTTCCTGGGCTAGCCGGTTCTGGGGTAGCTGTTCTTGGGCTGCGGCCGTTTTCCGTGCTGAACGTCGGCACGGACGTGTTTTTCGTCGTGGCGACGTGCCGGTGGTCGGCCGTGGTGGTCGGCGCGGCCCGCGTGATCTCCCCGTCTCTACAGGTACTTCTTCAGCTCCCGCTTGGCCAGCGACATGCGGTGCACCTCGTCGGGTCCGTCGGCCAGGCGCAGGGTGCGGGCGGCGACCCAGAGCTCGGCGAGCGGGGTGTCCTGGCTGACGCCGCCGGCGCCGTGGGCCTGGATGGCCTTGTCGAGGACCCATTCGGTCATCAGCGGGGTGCCGATCTTGATGGCCTGGATCTCGGTGTGGGCGCCCTTGTTGCCGACGGTGTCCATCAGCCACGCGGTCTTGAGCACGAGCAGGCGGGCCTGTTCGATGCGGACGCGGGCTTCGGCGATCCACTCCTGCACGACGCCCTGGGTGGCGATGGGCTTGCCGAACGCGACGCGGGACACGGCGCGGCGGCACATCAGTTCGAGGGCGCGTTCGGCCATGCCGATCAGGCGCATGCAGTGGTGGATGCGGCCGGGGCCGAGGCGGGCCTGGGCGATCGCGAAGCCCTCGCCCTCGCCGGCGATGAGGTTGGTGGCGGGGACGCGGACGTTGTCGAAGACGATCTCGGCGTGGCCGCCGTGGGCGTGGTCGCCGTAGCCGAAGACGCGCATCTCGCGCTCGATGGTGACGCCGGGGGTGTCGCGGGGGACGAGGATCTGCGACTGCTGGCGGTGCCGGTCGGCGCCGGGGTCGGTCTTGCCCATCACGATGAAGATGGCGCAGTTGGGGTTCATGGCGCCGGAGGACCACCACTTGCGGCCGTTGATGACGTAGTCGTCGCCGTCGCGTTCGATGCGGGTGGCGATGTTGGTGGCGTCGGAGGAGGCGACGTCGGGTTCGGTCATGCAGAACGCGGAGCGGATCTCGCCGTCGAGCAACGGCTGCAGCCACTGCTTCTTCTGCTCGTCGGTGCCGAACATGGCCAGCACTTCCATGTTGCCGGTGTCCGGGGCGGCGCAGTTGAGCGCTTCGGGGGCGAGGTGGGGGCTGCGGCCGGTGATCTCGGCCAGCGGCGCGTACTGCAGGTTCGTCAGGCCGCCGCCGTGTTCGGCGTCCGGGAGGAACAGGTTCCACAGGCCCTGGCGGCGGGCCTCTGCCTTGAGCTCCTCCAGGACGGGCTGGCGTTCCCACGGGTCGGCGGCGTCGTGCAGCTGCCGTTCGAGCACGGCCTCGGCCGGGTGGACGAACTCGTCCATGAACGCGAGGAGCTTGGTGCGCAGTTCCTCGGTCTTGGCGTCGAAGGCGAAGTCCATGACTCAGAGCTCCTTGTGGGCGGCGGCGAGTCCCTGCCGCACGAGCGGGACGGTGAACGCGCCGAGCTTCTCGAAGCCGGCGCCGACGGTCTTGCCGCTGGCGAAGCGGAAGTGGATGCCCTCGACGATGACGGCGAGCTTGAAGTAGCCGAAGGCGATGTACCAGCCCAGGCCGGAGGTGTCGGTGCCGGTGCGGGCGGTGTAGCGGGCGACGAGCTCGTCCGCGGTCGGGAAACCGGGCAGGGACGTGACGCCACCGGTGATCGGGTCGCTACCGGTGTCGGAGCCGAGGCCGGCCCAGTAGACGTAGAGCAGGCCGAGGTCGGCGAGCGGGTCGCCGAGGGTGGCCATCTCCCAGTCCAGGACGGCGCTGATGTCGAGCGGGTCCTGCGTCACCAGCGCGTTGTCGAGGCGGTAGTCGCCGTGGATGATCGTGGCCCGCGGGGAGACGGGAACGGTGGCGGCGAGCTTGTCGCGCAGCTCGTCGATGCCGGGCAGGTCGCGGCTGCGGGAGGCGTCGAGCTGCTTGCCCCAGCGCTTGACCTGGCGGGCGAGGAACCCGTCGGGGCGGCCGAAGTCCTCCAGGCCGACGGTGGCGGGGTCGACGGAGTGCAGGTCGGCGAGCACGTCGACCAGGCGTTCTGAGAGGGCGCGGGCCTGCTCGGGGGTGAGCCACGGGCACTGCGACCGTTCGCGCAGGGCGGCGCCGGGCATCTGCTCCATGAGGTAGAACGGCGCCCCGATGACGGCGGGGTCCTCGACGAGCTGGTAGGCGTGCGGCACCGGCACGGCGGTGTCGGCGAGCGCGGAGATGACGCGGAACTCCCGCGCCATGTCGTGCGCGGTCGCCAGCACGTGCCCGAGCGGCGGGCGGCGCAGCACCCACCGCCGGGTGCCGTCGGTGACGCTGTAGGTGAGGTTGGAGCGGCCGCCGCGGAACAGCTCGCCGGTCAGCGGGCCCGTGCCCAGGTGTGCGGCCAGTGCGTCCAGGTCGAGGCCGGGCAGATCAGGTCCGGGCAGGTCGGTCACAGGTTCACTCCGAGGGTGGCGAGGTTCGTGCGGGTGCTGTCGGCGTCGGTGTGCCGGAAAGCGTGCATGCCGACGGCCTTGGCGGCGTCGACGTTGACCGGCGCGTCGTCGAAGAACACGGCCCGCCCGGCGTCGACGCCGATCTGCTCGAGGGTGTGGCGGTAGATGCGCTCGTCGGGTTTGCGCATCCCGATCCGGCCGGAGATGACGACGGTGTCGAACAGCTCGACGAGCAGGTCCTTCGGGTAGCCCTCGCCCCAGCTGTTGGACAGCAGCGCGGTGTGCAGGCCGGCCGCGCGGGCCTTGCGGACGAGCTCGACCATCGACGGGTCGGGCGTCGCGCCGCCGAACATGCGCCTGAGCAGCCCGTTCTCGTCGATCTTCGCGCCGGTGGTGGTGATGAGCTCGGCGGCGAGCAGCCGTTCGAACTCGGCCACGGTCAGCTCCCCGGTCTCCAGCAGGAAGACGGGGTTGCCGGGCCGCGCGTCGCGGCTCATCCACTCGCGCATGATGCGGCCGTAGACCTCCCGGTCTACGGCTTCGGCGTGCAGCCACGCGCCGACGAACTCGGGCACGGAGACCGTCAGGACGCCGCCCCAGTCGAACACCAGCGCGTCGACGAGCGGTTGCTGCGGAAGTGTCGTGTCACCCACGACCAGGAGGGTACCGACCGGTCGGTATGTCGGCAACAGGGGACGACTTGCCCGGCCGGTCACCGGAGCGCGTTCTGGTCGCCGGCCGGGTGGTCGTTCATCCTGGGTGAATGCCCGGTTACCGCGCGCTCACCCAGGACCGGGAGTTCCGTGCCGTGTTGGTGGCGCACGTGGTGTCGGTGGCCGGGGACCAGTTCGCCAGGGTCGCGCTCACCGTGCACGTCTACGACCGCACGGCTAGCGCCGGGCTGACGGCGCTGACCTACGCGCTGACGTTCCTGCCGGACCTGCTCGGCGGGCCGCTGCTGTCCGGGCTCGCCGACCGGTTCGCGCGCAAACGGGTCATGGTCGCCGCCGACCTGGTGCGGGTGGCGTTGCTGCTGCTGATGGCGACACCGGGGGTGCCGTTGTGGGTGCTCGCAGCGCTGCTGGTGCAGGTGCAGTTCGCGGGGGCACCACACGGGGCGGCACGGGCGGCGCTGCTGCCGCAGATCCTGCCCGACGAGCGCTATCCGCTGGGACAGGCGGTGATGGGCACGGTCACCCAGGTCGCGCAGGTCGCCGGGTTCCTCGCCGGCGGCGCGCTCGTGGCGTGGCTGGGGCCGGGCCTGGTGCTGGTGGCGGACGCGGCGACGTTCGCGGTGTCCGCGCTGCTGGCGGGGGTGTTCCTGCTGCCACGGCCCGCTCCGCACAGCCCGCACGTGCGCGCATGGCCCGCCGATCTGGTCGGCGGCGCCCGGCTGGTGTGGCACGACCGGCCGCTGCGGGCCCTGGTCGCGCTCGCCTGCGTGTCCGGGTTCTACATCGTCGGGGAAGCCCTGGCAGCGCCGTACGCCGCGGGTCTCGGCGCGGGTCCGGCCGGGGTCGGGATGATCTTCGGTGCCTACGCGGCGGGCGCGGCCGCCGGAATGCTGCTGCTCGCGCGGCTGGGCGAACGGCGACAGCTGCGGCTGATGCCGTGGCTCGCCATCGCCGCGTGCGCGGTGCTGATCCCGGTCGCGCTGCGGCCGGGACTGCCGGTCAGTCTCGTGTTGTTCGCCCTGTCCGGTGCGGCCAGCGCCTACCACCTGACCGCGAACACGCGGTTCGTGCGGTCGGTGCCGGACGCCTCGCGCGGGCAGGCGTTCGGGCTGGCGGTCACCGCGTTGCGGGTCTCCCAGGGCGTCGGTGTCGCCCTGGCCGGGACGGCTGCTGACACCCTCGCGGTCCACCAGGTCGTCGCCGCCGCCGGAGCACTGGGAGTGCTCGCGGCGAGCGGTGCGGCAGTCGTGTGGTGGCTCAGCGCCGGGCCCAGTCGGTCGGGCGGTTCCAGTCCGTCGGGCGCAGCCAGTCGGTCGGACGGACGGGACGGCCGGCAGCGGAGGTACGGTTGATCATGGCTGCTCCTATGGGTGTTCGTTGCGTGTGAACTGCGGAAATGACCGAGGCTGCATTCTGTGAGGACTACTCACCGTGAGGTCCCCCACATGGAGCCACGACTTTGAGTTACCCGGTAGCTACAGTGGTTGGTTCCTGGACGGTGGTGTGGGGGTGGCAGCGTGCCTTGGCTCGACCCGCGCCGGTGGAAGTTATGGTCGCTTCCACCTCTGGTGCTGGCCTATGTCGTGACGGTGGTTGCCGCAGCGACCCTCGTCACGCTCGCCACCGCACGACGTACCCCTGCCGAGGCCTTGACCTGGCCTTTCTTCCTTCTTCTGGCCGCTGCCGCCGTACTGCACCTGGAAGCGGCCCGTGGCATCGAACGGATCCGCGAGATCGGCGCGGAGGGCTCACCGCACGCCCACATGCAGTCGGTGTGGCTGTTCGCGGGCGTGCTCGTGCTGCCGATGCCCCTGCTCGTGGCGCTGGTCGTGATCAGCTACACGCACTCGTGGTTCCGGGTCTACAAGCGGCGGGCCGTCCTGTTCCGCAAGGTCTTCTCGGCGGCGTCGGTCGTGCTCGGCAGCGCCGCTGCGCAACTCGTCCTCGGCCTCTTCCCCGGCCGGGCTGTGGACGTCGACGGCCCGCTGGGCCTGTTGGCACTGGTTACGGCCGGCTTCCTCTACTGGTTCATCAACTACGCGCTGGTCGTGACCGCGATCTTCGTGACGAACCGGCAGAACCCCGTCCGCACCGCCCTGGGCAACGCCTCCGACGTGCTGATCGTGCTCGCCTCGGTGGGACTGGGCTCGGGGGTCGCGATCATCATGCTCGCCAAGCCGTGGCTCACGCCGATGCTCGCCGTCACCGTCCTCGCCCTGCACATGGGCCTGCTGCTGCCGCAGTTCCGCGTCGCCGCCCGCACCGACTCCAAGACCGGCCTGGTCGACGCGACGTTCTGGCACGACGTCGCCGAACGCGAACTCGCCCGCGCCCGCCGCCTGGTCTCCACCGTCGGCGTCCTGATCCTCGACCTCGACCACTTCAAACTGATCAACGACAACTACGGCCACCTCGCCGGCGACCGGGTGCTGCGGGCCGTCGCGGACGCGCTCAAGCACTCCGTGCGCTCCTACGACCTCGTCGGCCGCTTCGGCGGCGAGGAGTTCGCCGTGCTGCTGCCCGGCGTGAGCACCGACGAGGTCCGCGCCACCGCCGAACGCATCCGGTTCGAGATCGCGAGCCTGCACATCGCCGTGGTCGACCGCCTCGGCCAGGACCAGGTGATCTCCGGCCTCACCGCGTCCGTGGGCGCGGCGGTGTTCCCCGACACCGCGACCGAGCTCAGCCCGCTGCTGCTCGCCGCCGACGAGGCCCTCTACCAGGCCAAGAACAACGGCCGCGACCGCGTCGCCACCGCAACCGTCTTCTAGGAACCGTCCACTAGGAACCGTTCTCTAGGAGTCCAGGAACGTCGCGATCCGCTTCGCGACCTCGTTCGGTTCCTCCACCCACGGGTAGTGCCCGACCCCCTCGTGCACGCACAGCGACACCTCCGGGAACAACGCCGCGAGCTCACGGCACCGGCGCACCGGCGAGATCGGGTCCTCCGTGCACGCGTACACCAGCACCGGGTGGTCGAAGTCGGTCAGCGCGCGCCGCAGCACCCCCGGCACGAACGCGCCCTCGGCGTTGTAGCCGACCGCGACCTCGTACCTCCACTGCCCCAGCTCCGCCCGCGCGTGCTCCCGGGCCCGGTCGTCCCAGCGGCCGTAGAGCAGCGGCGACGCGGCCACCCGGTTCTCCACCGAGTCGTCCCCCGCCGCGGTGCGCTCCAGCGCCGCCACGGCACCGGCGAACCACGGCTCGCCCGCCCGCGCGGCCAGGAACGTGTCCCAGTCGCTCTGCTCCGGCGACAACCCGACACTGCGCAACGCCGGCGTCAGCAACACCAGCCTGCCGACCCGGTCCGGGAAGTCCGCCGCGTACCCCATCGCGATCCCCGCACCCGCGGAGTGCCCCAGCACGTCCACCCGCTCCAGCCCCAGGTGCCGGCGCAGCATCTCCACGTCCCGCACCAGCATGTCCCGCCGGTAGGTGAACGGATCCGCCGGCACGCCCGACGCACCCGTGCCGCGGTTGTCCAGCACGACCAGCCGCCGCGACGCGTCCAGCCCGCCCAGCGTCCCCAGGTACTCCGACGCCCGGCCGGGACCACCCGCCAGCACCACGAGCGGAACGCCGTCACCGGCCTCCCGGTAGGCGAGCTCCGTGCCGTCGAACGAGGTGAACCGTGCCATGCTGCACATCATGCCGAAGATCGCCACGGCCGACCGCGCAGACCGGCCGCAGCTGCTCGAGTTCCTCCGCACCCGCCACCACGGCGTCCTGATCACCCACCGCTCCACCACCGACGGCGTCCAGGTCTCCCCCGTCTCCTGCGGCGTCGACACCCAAGGCCGCATCGTCGTGTCGACCTACCCGCAACGCGCCAAGGTCCGCAACGCCCGCCGCGACCCGCGGGTCACGATCTGCGTGCTCTCCGACGACTGGGACGGCCCCTACGTCCAGGTCGACGGCACCGCCGAGGTCCTCGACCTGCCCGAGGCCCTGGAGGACTTCGTCGAGTACTACCGCTGCATCGCCGGCGAGCACCCCGACTGGGACGAGTACCGCGCCGCCATGCTCCGCCAGGGCAAGGCACTCATCCGCATCACCATCGACAGCTGGGGACCCATCGCGACCGGCGGCTTCCCACCCGAGCTCGACGCCTGACCCGCCGGTGAAGCTCTGGACCAAGGCCGTCCTGTGGGCCTACATCGCGTTCAACCTGCTGCAGGCGATCGTGCTCACCTTCGCCCCGGAGGTCACCGACCGCGCCTACCTCGGCGGCGAGATGACCCCCACCCGGCACTTCCAGTGGTACGCCGTCGCCGGCTACCACGTGCTGATCATCGCCGTCACGATCATCACGACGGGCTTGCGGCGGGCAGCCGACCGCCGCAAGCTCCTCCTCGTCAACGCCCTCATGTACCTGTTCTGGGACGCCGGATCACAACTGGCCTACTGGGGCCGCGAGATCGGCATGGCCACCACCGACCTGCTCGTCAACGCCGGCGTCAGCATCGCCACCGGACTGCTGCTGCTCACCGTCGCCTGGTTCGACCGCGACCCCGCACCGTCACCCGCATAGGACTCCCGGAGGGGACCGCGGTCCTCACCCGACCGCGGTCCCCTCCAGCTCCACCAGCAACGACGGGAACACCAGCCGCGGCACCCCCAGCACCGTCATCACCGACGCCACCCCCGCCGCACCCAACCTGCCCGCCAGCACCCCGTAGTGCTCCAGCAACAGGTCCACGTCGGTGGCGTACACGGTCAGCCGCACCAGGTTCGGCAACCCCATCCCCGCCGCACCCAGCACCGCCTCCAGGTTCGCCACGCTCCGCTCCAACTGTCCCGCCATGTCCCCCTCGTACACCGGCCTGCCCTCGGCATCCGTCGCCGCCTGACCCGCGCAGAACACCAGCCGGCCCCGCCCCGACACGACCTCCCCCTGGTTGAACCCGAACCCCACCGACCACGACCAGGGGTTGACCGTCACACGCTCCACAGCCACTCGTCCGCTCCTCCACGTCACCGGCGGCACACCCGCCACCGACCAGGAGCCTGCCCCCGAATCACGACACCCCCTGTCGTGTATTTCCGTACGATCTCCCGCATGCGCGCAGACCGGCTGGTGACTCTCGTCCTGCTGCTCCGCCGCCACGGCCGGCTTTCCGCCACCACCCTCGCCCGCGAGCTCGAGGTCTCCACCCGCACCGTCCTGCGCGACATCGACGCACTCTCCACCGCCGGAGTGCCCGTCTACGCCGAACGCGGCCGCCACGGCGGGTTCTCCCTGCTCCCCGGCTTCCGCACCGAACTCACCGGCCTCACCCACGACGAAGCCCTCGCCCTGCTCATCGCCGGCTCACGACACGGCACCCAGGCCTACGGACTCGGCTCCGCCCTCGCCTCCGCCATGCTCAAAGTCGTCGACGCCCTGCCCGACACCCACCGCGACACCGCCACCGAAGTCGCCGAACGGCTCCTCATCGACCCCGACACCGACCTGCTCGCCCGCCGCACCACCGCCGACGACATCCCCGACACCATCGCCACCGAGATCCGCCGCGCCGTCCTCACCGGCCACAAACTGCGCATCCACTACGCCGCCACCGGACAGCGACCCCACTGGCGCACCGTCGACCCCATCGGCCTCGTCACCGTCCGCGACCAGACCTACCTGCTCGCCACCCGCGACGGCACCGACCGCACCTACCGGCTCTCCCGCGTCCACCAAGCCCACCAGCTCGACGAACCCGCCCACCGGCCCGGCACCGTCGACCTCGGCCGCGCCTGGGCAGACCGCGCCACCCGCTTCCGCGCCGGCACCGACCAGATCACCGTCCACGTGCGACTCGACCCCGCCCGCCGCGAAGAGCTCCTCACCACCGCGGTCGCCGTCCACACCGAACACACCGACCCCGACGGCCGCCTACGCCTCGACGTCACCTTCCAGGACACCCGCCACGCCGAATGGGCCCTCTGGCAACTCGCCACCGACGCCGAAGCCCTCAGCCCCCCATGGCTCCGCGACGCACTGCACCGCCGCGCCACCACCACAGCCGCCCACTACGAACCCTGAACCGACCACGTCCCGCCCCACCCGGCCGGCCGCTCCAGCAACACGCACTGCCCGCCCTTGGGCCCCGAGATCACCGCGGTCATCCCGATCGGCAACGGCCCCGGCCCCATCGACACCTCACCGTCCAACTCGGACACCCGCTCACACGCCGCCCCCAGGTCGTCCACCGCGAAGAACACGCCCCAGGACGCCCCCACCCCCGGGAAACACGTCGACATCCGCCCCGACACCGCACGCGGACCACCGTGCCGGGCCGACGTGAACAGATCGATCCCCCGGTCACCCGGCGCGACCTCCCACCCCAGCTCCCGCGCCCAGTACCCGTCATCCGGCTCCGCCGACGACAGCTCCACCCAGCACGGCTCACCATGACGCGGCGGCGGAGCCCACGGACCGTGCAACACCCGCCCCGAGTCCACAGAGGAGTTCAGCTCCAGCGCCCGCGGCCCATCGCCACCGAACACCACCCGCCACCCGTCGTCCCCCGCGACGACACGAACCGCCAGCCGATCACCCACGAACCCCGAGAACGACCCACCCGGCTCCGCGATCACCGTCCACCCCAGCACCCCGGCGAAGAAGTCCACCGACAACTCGGGCTCGGCCACACCCAACTCAAGACGACGCACACCACAAGACGACGACACGGACATCCCATCAGGCGGGGATCAGGAGCGCGCACCATCCTCTGCTCCGACCACCTGAGACGACAATGCGCCATTCGGCGGCATGCGCTCCGCACTCGCCACGTCACGCAACGGCACCGGCTTGCCCAGGTGGAAACCCTGCCCCACCCGCACACCCAACCTGCGCAACGCCTCCACCTGCGACGGCCGCTCCACCCACTCCGCCACCGCCGACAACCCCAGCCCGTTCGCGATCTGCACGATCCCCGAGACCAGCACCGCGTCCGCGTCGTTGGTCTCGATGCCCTTCACGAACTCACCGTCGATCTTGATACCCGTGATCGGCAGGTGCTTCAGGTGCACGAACGACCCGAACCCCGACCCGAAGTCGTCCAACGTGATCCGGCACCCGAACCGCCGCAGCTGCGTCGCCAACGTCACCGCCGCGTCCAGGTTCGTCACCGCCGCCGTCTCCGTGATCTCCAACCCCAACCGGCCAGGCGCCACCCCCGCCGACCCCAGCTTGTCCAGCACGAACCCACCGAAGTCCGGATCCTCCAACGTCCGCCCCGACACGTTCACGTTGAACCGCAACCGCGAGTCCGGCTCCGCCACCAACGCGTCGATCGCCGTCGTCAGCACCCACCGGTCCACCTCGAGGATCAGGTTCGACCGCTCCGCCACCGGCAGGAAGTCCGCCGGCCCCAGATACGGCTCCTGCCCGTCCTCCAACCGCAACAACAACTCGTGCCCCAGCGTCTGACCCGTCGTCAGCTCCACCATCGGCATCCCGTACAACGCCAGCCCACCACCGGACAACGCCGACCGCAGCCGATCCAGCACACTCACACGCTTCACCGTGTCCGCGTAGTGGTTCGGCTCGTACACCGTCACCCGGTCCCGGCCCGCCGCCTTCGACGCATAAAGCGCCAGATCCGCGTTCGCCAGCACCAACTCCCACGAGTCACCAGGACCGAACTCCGCCAGCCCCGTCGACACCGTGATCCGCGCCGGAGTCCCGATCCCCGCCAGCGGAAAACCCGCCACCGCGTCCCGCAACCCATCCGCCACCGCCGACGCGTCCGCAGGAGACGCACCCGGCAACACCACCGCGAACTCGTCCCCGCCCAACCGCGCGATCAACCGATCACCCAGCCGCGACTGCAACGCCGACGCCAGCATCCGCATCACCCGGTCACCCACCGCATGACCACGCAGATCGTTGACGTCCTTGAAGTTGTCCAGGTCCAACACCAGCAACGCACCCGACACGCCGTTCGCGAGCTCCTGCTCCAACGCCCGCGTCAACGCCCTGCGGTTCGGCAACCCCGTCAGCGGATCCTGCTCCGCCATCCGCACCAGCTCGTCGTGCACCCGCGACGACTGCGTCACGTCATGCGCCGTCCCCAACGCCCGCAAGGGCGCCCCGTCGTCCCCCAGAACGACCTCACCGAAGCACTCGAACACCCGCTCCGCACCATCAGGACGCAACATCCGATGCGTGTACGTGAACACCGACCCCGTCTTCAACGCCGCGTCGAGCGTCTCCTCGATCATCGGCAGGTCGTCCGGGTGCACCAGCCGCGAGTACATCTCGAAGTCGAACGCCGTCCCCGCCGCGAAACCGAACATCTCCAGCAACGTGTCCGACCACGTCACCCGGTCCTCGGTGATCGCCCACTCCCACGTGCCCATCCGGCCCAACGCCTGAGCACGCCGCAACGCGTCCGCCTCCTGCGTCACCGTCAGCTCACGGTCACGCCACGACGACACGTCCACGACCTCGTACATCAGATCGTCACCCAAACGGGTGCATCGCACCTCGAGCCACTTCGGCCCCGGCACCAGCACCTCCCGCACCGGAGACGGCACCTCGGGCGCACCCGGCAACAGCGTCGGCAACGACCGCCCGTACGACTGCTCCACCGGAACACCCAGCACAACACCCATGGCGCGGTTGCACCACAACAGGTTCCCGCGCGCATCCGTCACGGCATAGGCGACGCCCGCGCGGTCCAGCACCGTGCGGCAGTAGGACATCACGCGCGTCATGATCGTCCGATCACCGGACGTAAGCAACCCGCTACGCCGGTTGGTTCGCAGTGGCGCGAACGGCTAACGCAGCCGTTCCAGACCCTTCGCCGACTCCACCAGCTCCGCGGCCAGCTTCCTCAGCTCCTCGTTCTCCGCCCCGTCCTGCGCCGCCGTCACCACGTCCTCCGCGGCACACCGCAGCTGGAACAGCCGGTCCTGCAGATCAGCCAGCTCCGCGGTCGACAACACCACCGCGTCCTCGGGAAGGCCACCCCGCTGCAACGCGGCCCTGCGTTCGTAAGCGCGCTGCCGGCACGGCTGAGCACAGTAGCGCCTCGGCCGGCCGATCCGTCCACTCCCCGGCAACCGCCTCCCGCACCACGCGCAGTGCCTCGGCTCATCCGCCTCCATGGACCGCTCCATGGCGCGCGACGGTAGCGAATGACGGTGCTTGACCTCCAGCGACGCGCCAGAAAGCACTACCTTCGTAGGGATCCGGACAGTACCGCCCCCGCCGGTGGTCCCGTTCCCGGATGAGGATCGATCACCTTTCGGCGCCGTGCGGCGTGGCTGCTTCGGCTGTTCGCGGTTCAACGACCTCTCCCCTGCCCCGGTGTCCACGGCCCTTCGAGGCCCGGGAGGCTCTCCCGGTTCCGTTGCGTTGTTCACTCCGGACCGTCCTGTGGACGCGACGACCCGGCAGGGTTAGTTTCGGGCAACACTGAAGCAATAGAGAAAAAGAAGAAAGTGTCCCGCCACCCACCGTCCACCCCGGAGCCACCGCCACCAGGCACACTCGCCCCGTGACCCACCCCTACCTCGCAGGCCCGCGACCCCGCGCCTTCGCCCACCGCGGCTGGCACGTCGACGACCTCACCGGAATGGAGAACTCCCTGAGCTCCTTCCGCCGCGCCGTGCAGGAGGGCTACCGCTACATCGAGACCGACGTCCACGCCACCGCCGACGGCGAGGTCGTCGTCCACCACGACGAGACCCTCGACCGCACCACCGACGGCCACGGCCGCGTCACCGACCTCCCCTGGACCGAGGTCCGCCACGCCCGCGTCGGCGGCCGCGAACCCGTCGCCCGCCTCGCCGACGTCCTCGAAGAGCTCCCCGACACCTTCTTCAACATCGACGTGAAGACCGACCACGCCGTCGACCCGGTCCTCACCCTCCTGCGCAGGACCGGGGCACTGCACCGCGTCTGCCTCGCGAGCTTCTCCGACAACCGCCTCGCCCGCCTGCGCCGCCAGGGCGGACCCGAGCTGCTCACCTCCATGGGCCCCCGCTCCGCCGGCGCCCTCTGGGCCGCGGGCCGCATCCCCCTCGCCGGACTCGCCGTCCGCGGCCAGGTCGCCCAGGTCCCCGTCACCCAGGGACGCCTCAAGGTCGTCGACGCCCGCTTCGTCCAGGCCGCCCACCGCCGAGCCCTCGAAGTGCACGTGTGGACGATCAACGACGAAGCCGACATGCGCACCCTGCTCGACCTCGGAGTCGACGGCCTGGTGACCGACCGGCCCGACGTCCTGCGCGAAGTTCTCCGCTCGCGCAACAGCTGGTAACAGGTTGGACAGTCGCTCATGGGACGTGTCGGCGGACAAGTACAGTCCGCCGACATGAAGGTCAAGGGCGACGACGCCGCCGACGCCAACACCACCAGCCGCCGCAAGGAACAACGCGGCTGGGTCTGGTACGACGTGGCGAACTCCGTGTTCCCCACGTCCGTGATCACCGTCTTCCTCTCGCTCTACCTCACGAGCGTCGCGACCAACGCGGCCAAGGCCGACACCGCGCTCAACGGCGCCACCCCGTGCGCCAACGACAACGCGCTCGTCAGCTGCGACGTCACGTTCCTCGGACTGCACTTCCCCGCCGGCTCGCTGTGGGGCTACCTGCTCTCCGTCGCCACCGTGATCCAGGTCGTCGTGCTCCCGGTCATGGGCGCCATCGCCGACCGCACCCAGAACAAGAAGAAGATGCTCGGCTTCTTCGCCTTCACCGGCTCCGCGGCCACCATCGCGCTCGCCGCCGTCGAAGGCACCAACTGGAAGCTCGGCGTCCTCTTCTTCGTCATCGCCAACATCTGCTACGGCGCCAGCGTCGTCGTCTACTACGCCTTCCTGCCCGAGATCGCGCTCCCCGACGAACGCGACGCCGTCTCCAGCCGCGGCTGGGCCTTCGGCTACCTCGGCGGCGGTGTCGCCCTCGCCATCCAGCTCGGCATCACCCTGTCCGCCGACGCCCTCGGCATCACCTCCGCCGACGCCGCCCGCATCGCGTTCGTCATCTCCGGCGTCTGGTGGGCCGCGTTCACGATCA
Source organism: Lentzea sp. NPDC059081 (assembly GCF_042738015.1). Classification (NCBI taxonomy): domain Bacteria; kingdom Bacillati; phylum Actinomycetota; class Actinomycetes; order Pseudonocardiales; family Pseudonocardiaceae; genus Lentzea; species Lentzea sp. NPDC059081. The sequence continues at coordinate 365,072 of NZ_JBHYGW010000001.1, read as the reverse complement.
TCCCGCTGCGCGCCCTCACCGAGCACCAGCGCCCCCACGGCGGCGAACACGGCGCCTCGGTCGTCTCCGCCGGCTTCAAGGAGCTCGGCGCCACCCTCAAGCAGGCCAAGGCGTTCCCGCTCACGCTCGCGTTCCTCGGCACCTACCTGATCTACACCGACGGCATCGCCACGGTCGCGAACGTCTCCGCCCAGTACGGCAGCGTCGAGCTCAAGTTCGAGCAGCAGACGCTGATCACCGTCATCCTCATCGTCCAGTTCGTCGCCTTCATCGGCGGCGTCCTGCACGGCTTCGTGGCCAAGCGGATCGGCGCGAAGAAGACGATCCTCGGCTCCCTGGTCGTCTGGATCGTCGTGATCACCGCCGCGTTCTTCGTCAAGGCGGGCGACGAGCTGCAGTTCTACTTCGTCGCCGCGGGCATCGGCATCGTGCTCGGCGGCACGAACGCCCTGTCCCGCAGCCTCTTCAGCCAGATGGTGCCGCCCGGCCGCGAGGCGCAGTACTTCTCGCTCTACGAGGTCGGCGAGCGCTCCACCAGCTGGCTCGGCCCGCTGGTGTTCGCGGGCGTCGGCCAGGCCACCGGCAGCCTGCGCCCCGCCATCCTCGCGCTGATCATCTTCTTCGTCGCCGGCTTCGTCCTGCTGATCTTCGTACCGGTCCGCAGGGCCATCAAGGCCGTGGGGAACGAAGAACCCGCGCTCGTCTGACGCCCACCGGGGCGGTGGGGCAGGCGACCACCAACGCCGCCGCCACCACGACCGGACCCAGCCCCTGCGACGGGCTACTCCCCCCAACCACCCACCCCCACCGCGCCCACACCACGGCGAACACCGCCCACGCCCGCCCCAGCGCCACTTCCCCGCGCACGTACGCGACCACCCGCGCGACGACGAGCGCCACCGGCACGACGACCGGACCCACCCCGTACGCGACCAGCTCCGCGGCGCCGGTGAGCACCGCTCCCCCGCCCCACCACAGCGCCTGCCGCACCGACGGCGTCGGCGCCTCCCGGTGGAACCCCAGGCACAGCGCCACGAACCCCACCAGCACCGGCAACTGCCACAGCATGCTCGTGAGCCCCGCTGGACCTGGATCGGTCAGCGCGCGCACCAGCCACGGCAGCAACGCCACCCCGGCCACGACCTTCGCCCACGTCCGCTGCCCCCGCAGCAAGAGCGCCACCACGACCAGCGGGCTGAAGTTCACCAGCACCGCGTCCCACTGCGGCGCCGGCACCACCCCGTCACCGGTCCTGAGCACGATCTCGCTGTACACCACGTGCACGACGTCCCTGAGGCCCAGCGCCAGCCCCAGCACCGCCAGCCACCGCGCGACCTCACCGAGCCGGACCGCGTTCGCCGGCGCGTGCGACGCCGCGAACCTCGTCCGCACCGCCAGCGCCAGCATCGCCCCCGTCTCACCCCAGCCCGGCCAGCTGTGCTCCAGGTCCAGCTCGTCGGTCCGGTCGGCCAGGAACAGGCCGACCATCTCCTCCTCGCGGTCCTCCCGGTACCACCGCGGCAACACCCTCAGCAGCGCCCGGTACCGCCGCTCCAGGTTCGTCACGACAACCGCGGCTTCCGCACCGGCGCCACCGCGCTGACCACCAGCAGCGCCACCAGCGCGACGACGACCGCTCCCCCGGTGAGGAGCAGCACCGCCAACGGCACCAGCTCCAGCACGGCGAACACCGCCAACGCCCGCCCCAGCACGAAGTCGCCCCGCACCCACGCGAACACGCGCACGACCACCAGCGCCACCACGAGCGCGACCGTCCCCAGCCACGGCCCCGCCGCCACCCCCAGCACCAGCGCTCCCCCGCCCCACCACAGCAGCCGGCCCGCCGGTGGCGTCGGCGCCTCGCGGTGGAACCCCAGGCACAGACAGGCGAGGGTCACGACCGCGGGCAGCTGGAAGAGCACCCACGTCCCGACCGACGACGTGACCACCAGGCCCGCCACCACCGCCCCGAGCGCCAGCACCTTCGCCGTCGTCCGCCACCCCGCCAGCAGCGCCAGGAACGCCACCACCGGCAGCAGACCGGCCACACCGCTCTCCGGCACGGCCAGCGAGACACCGGCGTGCAGCACGCCCACCAACAACCCGATCATGCCCAGCGCGCGCACGATCTCGCCGTGCCACCGCTGCCCTCCCGGCGTGAACACCACCCCCGCCGCCAGGTGCGTCCGCACCGCGAGACCGAGCACCGCCCAGGTCTCCCCCCACCCCGGCCAGCCGTGCTCCTGGTCGAGGTCACCGGTCCGCCCGGCCAGGAAGATCCCGGCCATCTCCTCCGCGCGGTCACGCCGGTACCACGCCGGCAGCACCGTCAGCAGCGCCCGGTACCGGCGTTCGAGGTTGCTCACGCATTGCTCGCCCATGCCTGCACTCCCCTCCCCCTGAGCACGGCCGAGGCCGCCCGCACGTTCGCGCTGAGCCGTGCGACCTCCGCCTGCAACGCCCGCACACCGGAGTCGGTGAGCTTGTAGTAGCGCCGCAGCCTCCCCTGGTGCACCTCCTCGCGGTCGCGCTCGGCGAGCCCGTCCGCGACCACCCTGTCCAACACCCCGTACAGCGTGCCCACGCGCAGCACCATCCGACCCTCGGACAGCTGCTCGACCGCCTGGACGATCGCGTAACCGTGCAACGGCTCCTCCGCCAGCGCGGTGAGCACGAGGAACGTCTGCTCGGACATGACCCGACCACTCATGTCGTTGAATATATCGTGGCGCGAGCTATACCGGGAAGCGATATACGCCGAGCGGTTGATTTTGGTCGACACTGAAATTATCGAGCCAGCGAAACTCGTACCGCGGCCCAGAACCCCACTCCCCTGGGCCGCACATCGGCCGGCGTTCGCGCGCCACAAGACCGCCGACGAACCCGAGCCGCTCGACAAGATCACCGGCAGCCGAGCGCGACTCCCCCGCCTTCGTGCCGCTTCACCTCCGGCGCGTCCGCCCGACCAGGGCGTCCACTCCCCTGCGTTTGCTCGTCAGTGACGCTTCGATGTGCTGAGCCACCTAGTCGAGGTCGCATTTCAGTCAACACTGAAGTCATCAAGCCAGTCGACTCGAAAGGATGTTTGGACAGCCGGTTTCGCGGCTATGTCCTCCCGGAAGTAGCTGGTGGCGGCGGAAGGGACGGGCGATGAACCGTGGGGATTCCTCATGATCGGGATCCAGGCACTAGGGTGACCCGCCGTGGACGCCCTTCCCGACCCGACAGATGCCCTGTCCGCTGTTCCCGTCGCGGGTTCCCGGCGCTCGACGCCGGTGGTGGGGCACCTCAAGTTCTTCTTCGGTCCCATGGACTGCGGCAAGTCGACGCTCGCCCTGCAGATCGACCACAACAACTCGCGACAGGGTCGTCGCGGGCTGCTGCTGGTGCGGCACGACCGGTCGGGCAGGCCGCAGATCTCGAGCCGCATCGGCATCACGCGCGAGGCCGCGGAGATCCGCGACGACGACCTCCGCCGGCTGGTGCGCGCGGAGTGGGCGGTGGGCAGGCGGGTCGACTACCTGATCGTCGACGAGGCGCAGTTCCTCACGGCCGAGCAGGTGGAGCAGCTGGCGGAGCTCGCGGACGACGTCCAGGTGGACGTGTACTGCTTCGGACTGGCCACGGACTTCCGCGGCGAGATGTTCCCCGGTTCGCAGCGGCTCTTCGAGCTGGCCGACGAGCTCAACGCCATCCAGGTCGAGGTGCTGTGCTGGTGCGGGGTGCCGGGACGGTTCAACGCGCGGGTGCGGGCCGGACGGGTGATTCGCGCCGGGGACACGGTTCTGGTGGCCGACACGGTGCCGGATACGGAAACACACCGATCGGGTACGGAGAGCAACGGTGTAACCGACGCCACGGAAACTACTGTGCGCTACCAAGTGCTCTGCCGGCGTCACTTCCGGTTGGGTGACCTAGGCCCTGACGTCGCACAAAGTGGTCAGCTTCGGTTGGCGTAGGCGACTACCCACCGCCTCCTCTAGGCCATTAGAGTGATGCATGAGCGCAGGAGCTTGATAACGCGTCACGATCCTGTGGCGATCGCATCCATTAGTAGGAAGCCTTCGTTGACGAGTGAACGACGTCACTGTGGGCGACCATGAGAGCGAGCCGGAAACAAACGGAGCAATCCGGGCGTTGCACACGGTGAGCAAGAAGCCTGGGCCCCGGCCCTGAGCCGAGCGAAAGGACACCGCCATGGCCGACCGCGTTTTGCGTGGAAGCCGGCTCGGAGCAGTCAGCTACGAGACCGACCGCAACCACGATCTCGCTCCGCGCCGGGCAGCGCGGTACGCCTGCCCCAAGGGACACGACTTCGAGGTCCCGTTCTCCGACGACGCCGAGTTGCCGCCGACCTGGGAATGCCGCCTCCACGGCACCGAGTCGAAGATCATCGACGGGGTCGAGCCGGAGGTGAAGAAGATCAAGCCGCCGCGCACGCACTGGGACATGCTCCTGGAGCGCCGGTCGATCCCCGAGCTCGAGGAGCTGCTCGACGAGCGCCTCGAAGAGCTTCGCGGACGCCGCACCCGCACGGCCTGATCTCCTCGCAGACGCTTCAAGCCGTCCCGGTCTCCCGCCGGGGCGGCTTTTTGCGTGCCTAGGTGGCCCGCACGGCCGCCGTGATCAAGTTCCGCCCCCACCACACCCCCACGGCCGCCAGAACGCCCCAGATCGCCAACGCGACCAGCGAACGGGCCGACCCGAGATCGCTCAGCGCGTCTCCCAGCACCGCGGCGAGCACCGTCGACGGCACGAGCCCCATCGCCGTGCCCACCGCGAAGTCGCGCGGACGCACCGGCGTGACGCCCGCGGCGTAGTTCGCCGGCGTGAACGGCACGACCGGCAGGAGCCGGACGACCAGCGTCGCCTCGACGCCGCGCCGCGCGAAGACCCGGTCGACCACCCGCAGCCGCTCCCCCAGCCGTCTCTCCACGGTCTCGCGCCCCAGCCCGCGGCCCACGCCGAACGCGACCATCGCGCCCGCGGTGAACCCGGCGATCGCGAGAGCGCTCCCCCACCCGATGCCGAACAGCAGCCCCGCCGCCGTCGCGAGCACCGGTTTGGGGAGGAACAGCGCCGTGCCGATCGCGCACACGGCCACGAACGCGACCGGTGCCGCCGTGCCCGCGCTCTCGACGAACGAGCGAAGCGCGTCGCCGTCGGGGAGGTCGACGACCTGGGCCAGCACCGCGAGCGCGACGACGAGCAGCACCAGAACGATCAGGCCCGCACGTCGCATCACACCAACGTACCCGGCAAGCTGGACGCCATGACCGTGCAGCTGCCGTCCGGCGAGAGCATCCCCGCGCTCGGCATGGGGACGTGGATGATGGCCGAGGACTTCGCCCGGCGCCCCGACGAGATCGCCGCGTTGCGCGCCGGCCTCGACCTCGGCCTCACGCTGGTCGACACCGCCGAGATGTACGGCGGCGGCTCGGCGGAGGCCCTGGTCGGCGAGGCGATCGCCGGGCGCCGCGACGAGGTGTTCCTGGTGTCGAAGGTCCTGCCCGGCAACGCGAGCGCGGCCGGCACCGTGCGCGCCTGCGAGGCCAGCCTGAGCCGGTTGGGCACCGACCGCCTCGACCTCTACCTGCTGCACTGGCGCGGCCGCTTCCCGCTGTCCCGGACGCTGGAGGGGTTCGCGGCGCTGGCCGAGGCGGGCAAGATCCGGCACTGGGGTGTCAGCAACCTCGACCTGGCCGACATGCGCGAGCTGACGGCGTTGCCGGGCTTCTGCCAGACCAACCAGATCCTCTACAACCTCACCCGGCGCGGCCCCGAGCACGACCTGCTGCCGTGGCAGGCGGAGGCGGGCATCCCGGTGATGGCCTACTCCCCCGTCGAGCAGGGCCGGCTGCTGGGCTCCCCGGCGCTCGCCTCGGTCGCCGCGCGGCACGGCGCCACTCCCGCCCAGGTCGCGCTGGCGTGGGTGCTGCGGCTGCCGTTCGTGAACGCGATCCCGAAGGCGGGCACGGTGGAGCACGTGCGCGACAACGCCCGCGCGGTGGACCTCACGCTGTCCGAGGAGGACCTGGCGGAGCTGGACCGGGCGTTCCCTCCCCCGGCAGGGCCGTCACCGCTGGAGATGCTCTAGCCATGAGCTGGACCGACGTCGAGAGCTGGATCCGCGAGCACCTCCCCGCGCTGCACGCCACCCTGCTGCCGCCTTCGGCCACTCAGGACATCACGGCGGCCGGGCGGACGATCGGCCACCCGCTGCCGGCCGATCTCGCGGCGTGGTGGCGGGTGTTCGGGGGCATCGGCGAGAAGACGCTGCTGTGGGACCTCGTCCCCGGCTACTGGCAGCCGGAGGGTCTCGCCGAGGCGCTGCGCGACCGAGAGATGATCATGGAGGTCCGCAACGACCTCTTCGACTCCTCACCGGAGGCGGCGCTGCGTGAGCCCGCCGGCACGCCGAACGGTGAGCTGTGGCTGCCGGCGTGGGTCCCCGTCGCCACGAACCTCGGCGGCAGCCACCTGTTCGTGGACCTGCGCGACGGGCCGCTGCACGGTTGTGTGATGGCGTGGGACAACGTCGAGGGAGCCGACGGCGGACCGCTGTACGCCGATGTGACCGCGTTGCTCGACTTCACCTCTCGCGCGTTGTGGGGCCACACCGAGCACCGCGTCGTCGTGAAGGACGACTACTTCGAGTGGGAGTGACACGCACGAACATCGCGGCCGCACACTGCTGCGCGCGGCCGCGATGAGCGAGGACTAACGAGGCTGGTACGTCAGGCAGTTCGCGTGGTGGTCGCCTTCGCCCTGCCCCACGCGCACGCTCTGCGCCGTGCACTCCAGCGACGCGTTGTGCGTGCAGTCGGTCCGCGAGCAGGCGCCGACCTGGGCGACGACCTTGTCCAGGCCGCCCTTGGTGCCGAGCGGGATGAACGTGCCGCAGTCCGCGGCCCCGTTGTCGCCGCGCACCGTGATCGCGAAGGCGTGGCAGCCGTCGTGGTTGTAGGAGCAGTCGCTCACGCTGCAATCGTGGACTGCGGGCATCGCCGGGTTCTCGAGAGTGGTCATGTCCGCTCCTGCCGTGGTGGGAAAGGTTCGGTAATCGGGACGATGCCACCGCGGCGGAAGGGCCGCAATTCGAGCGGAATTAGGGGAGCCTATCCTTCAACAATCAATTCGGCCGTGGTCCCGGAAACGCCGAACACGTTCTTCCCGCAGGTCAACGTCGTCCCGAACCGGGGTTTCCCGGCTCAGGACGACGTCGACGCCGAGGCGCGGGACGTTCTGAACGAAATCGGTTCACCGAACAGGATGACCCGTGGTTTCAAAGCGAGGGCGCTGTTGTTGCGCGGCCACCGGTGACGGTACGACGATCGGAACGAGCGGATGATCCATTGGGTAGGACGAGGTGTGGCATGGCGACGGTGACGACGGGCGACGGACAGCTGGTGTCCTACGTGGACCACGGCGGTGACGGCCCGGTGGTCGTGCTGCTGCACAGCTTCCTGATGGACGCGACGATGTGGGCACCGCAGGTCGACGCGTTCGGCGACCGCTTCCGGCTCGTCGCGGTCGACGAACGCGGGCACGGTGCGACGCCCGCGAACGGGCCGTTCGACCACTGGGACGTGGCGCGGGACGTGCTCGGCGTGCTGGACGCCCTCGGCATCGAGCGCGCGGCCGTCGCCGGGACCAGCCAGGGCGGGTTCGTGGCGCTGCGGACGGCACTGCTGGCGCCGGAGCGGGTGGCGGCGCTCGCGTTGCTCGGCACGTCCGGTGAGACGGAGGACGAGCAGATCTCGGCGGCCTACCAGCAGCTCGCGGAGGTGTGGATCGCGCAGGGGCCGGAGTCCGTGGTCGAGGCGGTCGCGAAGATCTGCCTCGGGGACCACGACCCGTCCGAGTGGACGCCGAAGTGGGGTGCCGTCGAGCCGGAGCGGTTGCGGCTGATCATGAACGCGCTGGTGGGGCGCGAGGGCGTACTGGACCGGCTCGGCGCGATCGAGGTGCCCGCACTCGTGCTGCACGGCACGGCCGACCTCGCCTACCCGGTCGCGAAGGCGGAGGCGCTCGTGGCCGCGCTGCCCCGGGCCGAGCCGCTGGTCCTCGTCGAGGGTGGCGCGCACTTCCTGAGCCTCACGCACGCGGCGGAGGTCAACCCGCACCTGGAGCGGTTCCTCAGCGCGACCCTCTGACCGCCCACGCCTTGGCGGTGAGCTCGATCGGCCCGTGCGCGGGCAGCCGGCTGCGCAGGAGGTCGCGCACGGCGTCGAGCTGGTCCGGGGGCAACGTGGCGGCGTAGGCGGGCGCCGCACCCGTGGCGCCGAGGAACGGGTGCCAGAAGTCGTCGAAGTCGCGGAACACCGTCGGCACGACGATGCCGCGCACCTCCACGTCGTCCAGTCCCGCGCCGGTCCAGAACGTGCGCAGCGGGTCGGGGTCGCTCACCGAGGTGAAGCGCAGGCCCTCGTCGTGCGCCGCGGCGGCCGGGTCGACGTCCTTGGCCGCGTCCCAGAACAGCCGCATCATCTGCATGCCGGTGGTGTAGTCCCACAGGTAGGCGGCGACCTGCCTCCCGGCGCGGGCGAACTCCGCCACTGCCCTCGGCACGTCGGGCACGAAGGTCAGCACGAGCCCGCTCACCACGACGTCGGCCGTGCGCCCGCCGAGGTCCATCGCGTCGCCGACCTCGAACGTCGCGCCGGGCACCTGCTGCCGCGCGCGCTCGAGGAACCCCTCGGACGGGTCGACGCCGGTGACCGAGGCCGGCCGGGCGTGGGCGAGCACGGTCTGCGTGAGCGCGCCGGTGCCGCAGCCGACGTCGAGCCACGTCCGGCCGGGCGGCACGTCCAGCCAGCGCAGGAACTCGACCGCCACCGGCCGGCTCCACCGGCCCACGTACCGCTCGTACGCGTCACCGAAACCCCACACGCGGCGAAGGGTAGTCCCGCTCGCGCCACCCGGCCCGGGGGAATAACCGGGGGCCGGTCCGGTTAAGCTAGGTGATACGTCAACTAGCTGGGTCGGGTGTGCTGTGAAGATCGCTGTCCTGGGTGCGGGCCACGTCGGCCCCGTCGTCGCCCGCCTCGCGCTGGCGGCGGGCCACCGCGTGACGATCGCGGGGTCCGGCGACCCCGCGCGGATCGCGATGATCGTCGACTTCCTGGCACCGGGAGCCGTCCCGCTGCCGGCCGCCGACGCCGTCGCGGACGCGGACCTCGTCGTGCTGGCGATCCCGTGGCACCGGTTCCCCGCGCTCGAACCGGGGATGTTCGAGGGCAAGGTCGTCGTGGACGCGATGAACCACTGGCCGCCCGCCGAGGCGCCGCTGGGCACGAGCGAGGACGTGGCGGCACGCCTGGTGGGCGCGCACGTCGTGAAGGCGCTCAACCACATCGCCTACCAGGACATGGAACCCGCCGGCGGACGTGCCGCGGGCGTCGCCGGACCGGCGGACGCCGTGGCGGTCGTGGCGGAGTTCCTGCGGAGCCTGGGCTTCGACCCGGTGCCGGTGGGCCCGCTGACCGCGGGACGGCACCTGGAGCCCGGCAGCCCGCTGTTCGGCGTCGCGGCCGGCAGGCCCGAGTTCGAGAACCTCACCAAGCTCGCGAAGGAGCGGTCATGACCACCACGTTCGGACTCGACACGTTCGGCGACGTCACCCACGACGCCACCGGCGCCCCGCTGACCCACGCCCAGACGATCCGCGACGTGGTCGAGGAGGGCGTGCTCGCCGACCAGGTCGGCCTCGACTTCTTCGGCATCGGCGAACACCACACGCCCGACATGCCGCTCTCGGCCGCCGACGTGGTGCTGGCCGCGATCGCCGCCCGCACCTCCCGCATCCGCCTGGGGTCCGCGGTGACGGTGCTGAGCTCGGACGACCCGGTGCGCGTGTTCCAGCGGTTCTCCACGCTCAACGCGATCTCCGACGGCCGCGCGGAGGTCATCCTGGGCCGCGGGTCCAGTGTGGACTCGTTCCCGCTGTTCGGCTACGACCTCGCCGATTACGAGGACCTGTTCGAGGAGAAGACGCACCTGTTCGCGGAGCTCCTCAAGGGCGGCCCGGTCACCTGGCAGGGCAAGACCCGCGCCGCGTTGCACGAGCAGGACGTCGTGCCGTTCAGCGAGCCGTTCCCGACGTGGATCGGCGTGGGCGGCAGCCCGCAGTCCGTGGTGCGCGCGGCGTCGTACGGCTTCTCGCTGATGCTCGCGATCATCGGCGGCCACCCGTCCCGCTTCGCGCCGTTCTCCGAGCTGTACAAGCACGCGCTGGAGAAGTTCGGCCGCGAACCCCAGCCCATCGGCATCCACTCCCCCGGCCACGTCGCGCCCACCGACGAGCAGGCACGCGAGGAGTTCTGGCCGCACTACCTCGACCTGATCGGCAGGCTGGGCAAGTCGCGCGGGTTCGCGACGCCCACGCCGGAGTCGTACGCGCACGAGGTCGGCCCGCACGGGGCGTTGTTCGTGGGGTCGCCGGAGACCGTCGCGGCGAAGATCGCGCGGACGATGACGACGTTGAGCGCCAGCCGGTTCGACCTGAAGTACGGGATGGGCGGGCTGTCGCACGAGTCGCTGATGCGGACGATCGAGCTGTACGGGACGCAGGTGGTGCCTCGGGTGCGGGACCTGCTCGCGTAGTCCGGTCCGGTGAATCCACGGGCGCGCGTGCGCCGTTCGGTAATGGTCCCTGTCGGCCGCACGATGCACCGGACACGTCCGCACGCGCGCTTCTGGGAGGCTCTGGGTGGCATTGTTCGGCAGCAGGGAGAACGCTGAAGTCGTCGCACTGCGAGAGCAGCTGGCGGCCGCGAACGGCACGATCGCCGAGCTGCGCGGATGGGTCGGTCACCTCCGCGGCGCGGAGACGCCCGCCTTGGAGAACGAGCTGCGCCAGCTGCGTTCCGCCGTGGAGCAGAAGAAGAGCGAGTACATGGCGCTCGGCACCTCTCAACGCCGGCTCCAGGCGGAGGTCGACACGTGGCGCTCGCAGCTGGTCGAGACGCGTGACCTGGCTCTGCTGCAGGAAGTCGGCGTGTACGAGTACGCGCATCCGCTGGACGACGCGCTGGCGTACAAGAACGCGCTGGCCTCCCTGAAGCAGCAGATCAAGGACTTCGCCAAGGGCAACGCCGTGTCCTGCCACGTCGACTGGGCCGTCAACGGGTCCGTGAAGGAAGGCGAGAAGCTCGGCAATGACATGGCCAAGCTGATGCTGCGGGCCTACAACGCCGAAGCGGACAACGCCGTGCGCTCGGTCAGACCGCATACGCGCGAAGCGGTGAAGAAGCGGCTCACGACGACCAAGGACACGATCGGCAAGCTCGGTGTCCTCATGCGCATCGCGATCTCGCGCGACTACCACCTCCTGCGGCTGCGGGAGATCGACCTGACCGCCGACCACCTGGTCAAGGTCGAGGCGGAGAAGGAACAGGCCAAGGCGGAACGCGACCGGCTGCGCGAAGAGGCCAAGGTGATGAAGGAGATCGAGCGCGAGCGCGCCCGCCTGGCCAAGGAACGCGCCCACTACCAGGCCGCGGTGGCCAAGCTGCAGGCCAACGGTGAAGTGGTGGCGCTGGCCAAGGCGCAGGAGCAGCTGGCGTCGGTCGACGACGCGATCGCGGGGGTCGAGCACCGCGCCGCCAACGTCCGGCTGGGCTATGTGTACGTCATCTCCAACATCGGTGCCTTCGGTCCCGGAGTCGTGAAGATCGGCATGACCCGCCGGCAGGAACCGATGGACCGGGTCAGGGAGCTCGGCGACGCGTCGGTGCCGTTCCGGTTCGACACCCACGCGCTCATCTTCTCCGAGGACGCGGTCGGCCTCGAGACCGCGCTGCACCAGCGGTTGAGCCACAAGAGGGTCAACCTGGTCAACCACCGGCGCGAGTTCTTCTACGCGACGCCCGCCGAGGTGAAGGACCTCGTCGTCGAGCTCGAGAACAGTCCGGTCCTCCAGTACGACGACGTCGCCGAGGCGCTGGAGTGGCGTGCGTCCGGGTCGAACAGGCAGGGCGCCCAGAGTGCGCTCGCCCTGTCGTCGGTCGGCGCCGACGGCGACCTGTCGGACGATGGTGAGTGACGGCATGACCCAGCCACCTGTCACGCCGGTGCGGGCCGCGGCCTGGCTGCCCGACCCGCTCGACGACGCGCTCGTCCGCTACTGGGACGGGCACCGCTGGACGTTCCACACGGCGGTGCGCCAGGTCGCCGCGCCCGCACCCGTCGAACCGGTCGTCCAGCAGCCGGTCCGGCCGGCGCTGCGCCCGGACATCGCTGCCGCTCTCGAACGGGTGCGCGGCGGCCTCGTGGGATCCATGAAGGAGATCAACCTCCTCGCCGGTTTCCTCGAACCGGAGGAGCGGGTACTCGCCCTGACCGGTGCCGCCGGAGAGGGCCGAGGTGTGCTCGCGTGCACGAACCACCGGCTGCTCTTCCTGTTCGACGGGCTGATCAGCCGGCAGTTCCTCCGCGTCCACTGGAACCGGGCCAAGGCCGTCGTCTACGACCAGAACACGCGAATGTTCCAGGTCTACGACGTCAAGCCCACCAAGCGGGCCGTCCCGGCGCTCGCCGTGCAGGTCGCCAACGTCTCCGATGCCCAGGCCGTCGTGCAGGCGGCTCAGGCTGCGTCAGCCGCTCCCCGGCTCGACGTCGTCTGACGGCCCGTCACTTCTTCGACGACGCGATCTCGCACGCCTTCGCGTGCTCCAGGCCGAGGGAGATCGACTCCGGGTCGTTGTTCGGCCCGCCCAGCGCGAAGCTCACGACCTCCGCGCCCGGCTCGTTCTGCACCTCGACGTACCGCACCCCCTTGCCGCGCAGGCACTGCACGACCCGGTTGGCGAAGTCGAGCGCCTCCGGGTTGCTCGCGTCCTTCTCCCACGGCGGCAGCGGGATCAGCTTGCCGCAGGTCTCCAGCGCCTTGTCCACCTCCTCCTTGACGGGCACCGGCTTGGTGCTGCCCTCGCTGGCGCGGCCCTTCTTGTCCATGCCGAAGCCGGCCATGCACCGGTCGTACGGGGCGTTGAGGGCCTCCAGGTCCTCGGGGGTCATGTCGAGGCGTTCGCGCGGGCGTTGCTCCTGCGCGGCGGAGGTGGGGGCTGCGCTGCTCGGCGTCGAGATCGAGGCGACCTCGGGCTGGGCCACCGGCTGCGAGCAGGCGGCCAGGAGGAACAGCAGGGCGAGCGGGGCCTTCTTCATCGGGCGGAACCTTTCACACGGAGAGCGCCTGCGTCGGCGTGAGCCGGGCGGCGCGGATGGAGGGGTGCAGACCTGCGGCGGCGCCCACGACGAACGCTGCCAGCAGGCCGGTGGCCAGGACCGGCGGGGGCAGGACGACGGGCCAGCGGTGCCAGGTGGCATAGCCGGCGACGCCGAGCGCGCCGAGTGCGGTGCCCGCGAGGCCGCCCAGGCCGGAGAGCAGGACGGCCTCGGTCAGGAACTGGACGCGGATGTGGCCACGGGTGGCGCCGAGGGCGCGGCGCAGGCCGATCTCGCTGCGGCGTTCCAGCACGGAGATCACCATCGTGTTCGCCACGCCGACGCCGCCGACCAGCAGCGCCACGCCCGCGAGGCCCAGGAACAGCGCGCTGTAGGAGTTCTGGGTGGCGCGTTTCGCGGCCAGGGCGTCGGACGGCCGTGACACCTGCACGAGGCCGGGGACCTCGCCGTACAACGTCGCCGGCAGCACGGCCCGGACGTCCTCGATGGACTCCTCGCGGGCCTTCACGTACACGACGGTCGGGTGGCCGTCGAAGCCCAGCCGGGTGCGGGCGGCCTCCCAGCCGACGAGCACCGAGCGTTCGACGTCGGGGGCGAGCGGCATCGGGCCGAGCACGCCGACGACCGTGAACCAGCTGTCCCCCACGAACACCGCCGGGTGCTCGCCGACGTCCTGGATGCCGAGCCGGGACGCCGCGACGTGGCCCAGCACCACCGACGGGAAGTCCGGGCGGGGCAGGAACTCGCCGCTGCGCAGGTGGCCGTTCACCGCGTCGAGCAGGCCGGGGGTTGCGGCCAGGACGGTGAGGTCGGAGCTGTGGCCGGGGTCGAGCAGGTCGTTGCGGCGGACGCGGGCGTGGGTGTTGGCGACGGCCGCGGCACTGGTGACCGGGCCGATGCGCCGGACCATCGCGACCGAGGACTCCGGCAGCAGCACCGGGTTCTCCTGGCGCGGGGACGGCTGGGCGCGCAGCAGGTTGGTGCCGAGCGCGGTCAGCTCGTCGAGCAGGGCCTGCTGGCTCGACGCCGGGATGCCGGTGACCACCACGACGGTGGCGATGCCCAGCGCGATGCCGAGCGCGGACAAGGCGGCGCGCAGCCGCCGGGTGCGGATGCCCAGCGACCCCAGCGACAGCAGGTCGGCGAACGACAGACGTCTCATCGCACGCTCCGGATCACGACGGTCCGCTCGGTCGCGGTACCCGCGGCGGTGCTGGAGTCGGCGACGATCCGGCCGTCGCGCAGCTCCACGCGGCGCGGCAGCGAGGCGGCGACGTCGCGGTCGTGCGTGATCAACGCGATGGTCGTGCCCTGGGCGTTCAGCTCCCGCAGCAGATCCAGGACCGCGCGGCCGTTCGCCGTGTCGAGCGCGCCGGTCGGTTCGTCGGCGAGCACCAGCGACGGGCTGTTCACCACGGCGCGGGCGATCGCGACGCGCTGCCGTTCGCCGCCGGAGAGCTGCTGCGGCCGGTGGTCCACGCGGTGGCCGAGACCGACCCGTTCGAGCGCCTGCACCGCCAGCTCACGACGGTCCTTGCGGCGCACACCCGCGTACAGCAGGCCGGTGGCGACGTTCTCGGTGGCCGAGAGCGCGTCGGAGAGGTGGAACTGCTGGAACACGAACCCGAGCCTGCTGCCGCGCAACGCCGACAGCTTCCGGTCGGACAACGTCGAGACGTCCTGGCCGTCGATCTCCACCGTCCCCGACGACGGCAGGTCGAGCGTGCCGACGAGGTGCAGCAAAGTCGACTTGCCGGAACCCGACGGTCCCACGATCGCGAGCAACTCACCCGAGCGGACCTGCAGCGACACGTCGTCGAGCGCCGTCACGCCGCCGGGGTAGCGCTTGCTGACCGAACGCAACGCGAGCACGGGACTCATTGGGCCGTCACCACTTCCAGGCCCTCGGTGACGCCGTCGCCGGAGACCTCGACCAGGTCCTGCGAGTACAGACCCGTCTTCACGGCCTTCAGCCCACCGCCGGGCACCTGCACCGCGTACCCGCCCTCCTTCAACGCGACGAGCGCCGCCAGCGGCACCGTCAGCACGCCCGTCCGGCTCTCGGTCGTGATCTTCAGGCGCACCGGGGCGGTGTCCAGGTCCGCCACGTCCGCCGGGGTGTCGGGCGTGACCACGACGTCGACCTTCGGCCCGCCGCCGTTCTCCTGCGGTGGCGCGTTCGTCACGGAGGTGACCTCGGCGGGCACCTCGCGGTTGTCCGGTCGCACGACCACGACCGGCATTCCTGCCTTCAGCGCGCCGGCCTCGGACACCGGCACCTGGACGGTGACCAGCCGGGTGGTCGGGGTGAGCTCGAACAGCTCCTCCGCCGCGGGCGCGCCGGGCTGGGCCTTCACCGTGCCGACGCGCATCGGCCGGTCGAGCACCAGCACCCGGCCGGGAGCGAGGACGCCGTTCTGCTCGACGCCCACGGCCTTCTGCCACTTCTTCAGCGCCTCGACCACGCGCGGGGTGAGCTCGGCCTTCGCCACGTCCCCTGGACGCGTGCCGACCTGGTAGCCGAGCGCCGCGAGGTTGTCCATCACCACCGCGACGTCCGAGCCCTTGACGCCCAGGGTGTCGAGCGTGCGGAACAGCGGTGTCGCGCCGTAGAACACGACCACCGGCTGGTCGTCCACGCGGTACAGCTCCCGCCCCAGCTCGGTGGCCTGACCGGCGGCGGGCAGCTTCGTGACGGTGCCGGTGCCCCCTTTGACCGGACGGGCGGCGCCGAAGCCGAGGTTCCCCTGCAGCAGGCGGGTGTTCGCGAGGTCGCCCTTCTGCACGGTCGTGGTCCTCACCGCCGGTGGCGGCGCCGCGGCCGGTTCGTCCGGTCTCCCCCGCACGACCAGGAAGATCGCGGCGACGGCCACGACGAGCAGCGTGGCCGCGATGACGGTGTTGCGCATGCCGTGGATCTTGGAAGGCACTTGTGAGGATCTCGTGTGGAACCGGTGTCCCCGCGGAGGGCGTCCTTATGATCGCCCGGTGAGCGCTCTCATCCTGGTCGCCGAGGACGACGAGAACCAGGCAGAGCTGGTCCGCCGCTACCTGGAGCAGGACCACCACCGGGTGCTCGTCGTCCACGACGGGCGGGACGCGCTCGACGTGTGCCGCTCCCGCGGTCCCGCTCTCGTCGTGCTCGACCTGATGCTGCCCGGCCTGGGCGGCCTCGACGTCTGCCGCGCGCTGCGGGCCGACTCGGACGTGCTGGTGCTCATGCTCACCGCGCGGTCCACCGAGGACGACCTGCTGCACGGGCTCGGCATCGGCGCGGACGACTACATGACCAAGCCGTTCAGCCCCCGCGAGCTGGTGGCGCGGGTGCGGACGTTGCTGCGCAGGCGGCCGGCGGACAAGCCCGTCCCGCTGCTCGCGGTGGGGCCGATCGTCGTCGACCCGGTGCGGCACGAGGTGACGGTGCGCGGCGAGCCGGTCGAGTGCACGCCCGGCGAGTTCGGGCTGCTGGAGGTGCTGGCGTCCGAAGTGGACCGGGTGTTCTCCCGCGAGCAGCTGCTGGAGCGGATGCACGGCCTCGACAGCTTCCTCACCGCCCGCACGATCGACACGCACGTCAAGAACCTGCGCCGCAAGATCGAGACGGACACCCGGTCGCCGGAGCACCTGGTCACGGTGTACGGCATCGGCTACAAGCTCACGGCCGGGCGTCGTGGCGCGCCGTAGCGTCTTCGCACGGCTGCTGCTGGTCGTGGTGCTGATCGCGGTGTGCTCGATCGCCGCGACCGCGTGGCTCGCGACCCAGCTGACCAAGGCGTCGATCGAGCGGGAGCAGGGCAGGGAGCTGGCGTCGGACAACCGGATCTACACCGCGCTGCTCGGCTACGCGGCCGCGCACCGCGACTGGTCCGAAGTGGACGGCTGGCTCGACTCGCTGGTGAAGGAGCACCCGAACCGCCGGCTCGTGCTGGTCACCAAGGACGGCAGGACGGTCGCCGACCGCGGCGGCGACGGCGGCCAGCTCCCGGCGACGGCCGCGGCGGTCGTCGACCCGCTGGCGGTCGACCCGGTGCTCGTGCCGGACGCCCCCGCCGACCGCATCGACGCCCGCGTGCTGGGCCCGTTCCGCACCCCGATCGCCTTCCGCGACCGCGAGGACACCACCGGGTCGCTGTACTGCCTGCGGCTCGTCAGGAGGGAGCAGTCGCGGCTCGACTGCCGGGAGGGCGACCTCCGGTTCGACACCGCCGCCGACTTCGCCGCGCTGCTCGACCTCGAAGAGCTCGTCAACGCCTGCCTCGCGCGCCGCGCGCTGCCGCCGGTCGACCTGGACCCCGACTACACGCCCGCGCTCAAGCAGTCGGTCGTGCAACCACCGGACGAACCGGCCGTCGCCGCCTGCGTCACCTCCTCCCGCAAGGAGCAGCTCACCCCGTACGTGGCGGCGCCCGCCCTGCTCTACCTGTCCACCCCGGCCGGCCCGCCCACCACCGCGATCTCGTTGTCCGGCAACGAGTGGCAGGTCGCAGGCGCGGCGGCGGCCGTGCTGCTGGCCGCGATCGGGGTGGCGGCGGTCGCCGGGGCGCGGATCACCCGGCCGCTGCGGGCGTTGACGGCCGCGGCGCACCACATGTCCGCCGGCGGCGACATCCCGCCGGTTCCGGTGCGCGGGCAGGACGAGATCGCGGGGCTGACCAGGGCGTTCAACACGATGGCGGCGAACAGGGCGCAGCTGGAGCAGGCGCGCAAGGCGCTGGTCGGCGACGTCGCCCACGAGCTGCGCACGCCGTTGAGCACGATCAGGGGCTGGCTGGAGGCGGCTGAGGACGGGGTGAGCGCGCTCGACCCGGCGCTGGTCGCGTTGCTGCTCAAGGAAGCGCTGGTGCTCCAGCACGTCGTGGACGACCTGCAGGACCTCGCGGTGGCCGACGCGGGCGCGTTGCGGCTGACCGTCGAACCGGTGCCGGTCGCGGCCGCGCTGGAGCAGGTCCGCGCGGCGCACGAGCCCCGCGCGACGCAGGCCGGTGTCTCGGTGTCGGTGGCCGCGGACCCTTCGCTGGTGGTGCACGCGGACGCGGTGCGGCTGCGGCAGGTCCTCGACAACCTCGTCGCGAACGCGGTGCGGTACGTGCCTGCCGGAGGGTCGGTGACGCTCGCCGCCGTCCCGGATGCTGGACACGTGCTCATCGCCGTCGCGGACACCGGTCCGGGCATCTCCGAGGACGACCTGCCGCACGTCTTCGACCGGTTCTGGCGGGCCGACCGGTCGCGTTCCCGCAGCACAGGGGGCAGCGGGCTGGGGCTCGCGATCGTGCGCAAGCTCGTCGAGGCGCACGGCGGGACGGTCGATGTGATCAGCACAACAGGTGTCGGAACGACGTTCCGCGTCCGCTTGCCGGAACTCCCCTGATACTGCCAGCGTTGGACCGCTGGAGGAGAAACCGGTGATCGTTCCCATGCCTGCGAGCGCGCCCCGTCGCACGGGCTCGTTCGTCCTGACCGAAGACGTGACCGTCCGGGTGACCGGGCAGGCCCGCACCGCGGCGGCGCTGCTGCGCGAGCACGTGTTCCGGCAGACCGGGTACCTGCTCGCCGAGTCGCCCGACGGCATGCTGATGGTGTCGCACGACCCGGCGATGCGCGGGCTCGGTCCCGAGGGCTACGCCCTGCTGGTCAGCAACGACGCGGTGATGCTGCGCGCGGGCACGCAGGCGGGGCTGCGGCACGGCGTGCAGTCGTTCCGGCAGCTGATGACCCGCGACGGCACGGTGCGCGCCGCCGACGTGCGCGACTCCCCCGCGTTCGCGTGGCGCGGGGTGTCGAGCGCGCTGCTGGCCCCGGCCGAGATGCGCCAGACGATCGACCGGATGGCCGCCTACAAGCTCAACGTGCTGCACGTCTTCCCCGAGGGCGACCCCGACGCGTTGCGCGACCTCGTCGAGTACGGGCGCGACCACGGCGTCATCGTCGTGCCCGAGCTCAGCCCGGCGACGGTCGAGCTGCTGGAGCTGTTCCCCAGCCGGTGGGTGCACATCGGCAGCGCCAAGCTGAGCGCCAAGTTCGCCGGGCTGCTCGAACGCCACGGCAAGCTGCCGGTGCGCTGGCACGAGGGCGGTTCGGACGTGCTCGGTCCGCACGGGCAGCTCGTCGAGGGCGACGACGTCCTGCGCGCTGTAGCCACCGCGGGCTGGGTGGGCGGTCAGCGGACGACGTCGGCGGTCGCCCCGGCCTGGTAGCCGTTCACACCGGCGGAGCGGCCGCAGGTCGCGCCGTGCGGCTGTTCACATGTTTATCGTTGAATTGCCCGGTCTTTTTCCGCTTGTTCGGTTCAGAGGCCTATCGCGGTGTCCGCCGAACGCTGCACGCCGTTGTTCCTCCTGGCCGCGAATCCGCTTCCACCGGGCGGAAAAACGTTCCTGTTGATCAGCTGTTGCACTGACCCGGCAGCCTGGCCGGGCGCGTTTTCGCGTGCGATTGTGTTGGTGTGCGGGGGATTTCGAAGTCCGGGACGGACCACCCCTTCCGGGTGCTCCTCGTCGAGGACGACCGGGAGCTGGTGGAAATGCTCGCGGCCGTGCTGCGCCGCGAGGGGTACGTCGTCGACACGGCGTTCGACGGGCAACGCGGCCTGCACCTCGCGCTCACCCAGCCCTTCGACGTGGTGGTGATCGACCGCGGCCTGCCCGTGCTCGACGGCCTGGACCTGGTGTCCCGGTTGCGGTCCCGGTCCCTGCGCACCCAGGTGCTGATGCTGACCGCGATGAGCTCGGTGCACAACCGGATCGAGGGCCTCGACGCGGGCGCCGACGACTACCTGACCAAGCCGTTCGACCTGGGTGAGCTCACCGCGCGGCTGCGGGCGCTGTGCCGGCGGGCGGCGGAGCTCGCGGCGGTGCTGAGCATCGGCGCCGCGCGGCTGGAGCTGGAACAGCACCAGGTCGTGCTGCCCGACGGCGAGAAGGTCCCGTTGACGGCGCGGGAGTTCGCGCTGCTGAGGGTCCTCGCCACCCACCCGGACACCGTGCACACGCGTGCGGCGCTGCGGCGGACGGTGTTCCAGGACGCCCCGTCGCAGTCCATTGTGGACACCTACGTGCACTACCTGCGCTCCAAGGTCGGGCGGTCGGTCGTGCTCACCGTGCAGGGGATCGGCTACCGGTTGGGGGCGCTGTGAAGGCGGAGGCGGAGGTCCGGCGGGCCCGGCTGCGGGTGAGCGTGCTGGTCGGCGCCGCGATCACGCTGATGATCGTGTTCGTCGGCGGCATCGCGTACCTCGTCATGACGCAGGCCCAGCAGACGCAGGTGACGCGCGAGCTGCAGTACAACGCGCGGTACGGCGTCCCGGACGTCGCCCCGCGGTGCGCGTGGGTGTTCACGCTGGAGAACGGCGTGCTGGACCAGGGCGTGCTCGCCGTGCCCGCCGGTTTCCCGCTGCGGCCCGACCTCGACGCCGTGGTCGCCTCGGGGGTGCCCGTCGAACGGTCGGTGGCCGCGAACGGCACGCGGTACGAGGTGCTGACGGCCCCCGGCGCGGACGGCACGACGGTGCAGGCGGTGTTCGACCTGCGCTACCAGCTCTCGGACCGCTGGCACCTGCTGCTCGCGCTGGGCATAGCGCAGGCCGCGGGCCTGGTCGTGGCGGCACTGATCGGCCTGGGCGTGAGCCGCCGCGCGATCGGCCCGCTGGCGGAGGCGCTGACCAGGCAACAACGGTTCGTCACGGACGCGAGCCACGAGCTGCGCACCCCGATCGCCCGCGCCCACCTGCGCGCCCAGCTGCTCGCCGCGACCGTGCCCGACGCGCAACGCGACAACCTCGACGCCCTCGCCCGCTCGATCCGCGGCCTCGCGGACGTGGTGGACGACCTGCTGCGGTCGTCGCAGCTCGGCGCCTGGGAAGGCCGGCCGGTGGACCTCGCGGATGTGGCCGAGGCCGCCGTGGTCGGCGAGACCGAGCGGGCGGCGCAGCGGCGGATCACGCTCGTGCTGGCCCACCCCGGCCACCCGCTGGTGGTGAGCGGCGTGGAGACGGCGCTGCGCCGGGCGGTCGACGAGCTGCTGGCCAACGCCGTGCGGCACACGCCGGAGGGCGGGCGGATCTCCGTCGGGGTCGCGGCGGCGGACGGGTTCGTGGAGCTGGTGGTGTCCGACACCGGCCGGGGGTTCGACCCGCGGGAGGCGGACGGGCTGTTCGAGCGGTTCCGCGGCGGGTCTGGAGGAGGGTCCGGTGGGTCTGGTGAGCACGGTGGGTCTGGAGGGCCCGCCCGGTCTGGTGAGCACGGTGGGCTTGGCGGGC
The DNA here is from genome assembly GCF_042738015.1 of Lentzea sp. NPDC059081. Lineage (NCBI taxonomy): Bacteria > Bacillati > Actinomycetota > Actinomycetes > Pseudonocardiales > Pseudonocardiaceae > Lentzea > Lentzea sp. NPDC059081. The sequence continues at coordinate 343,630 of NZ_JBHYGW010000001.1, read as the reverse complement.
ATGGCGGGTTCGGGCTGGGGCTCGCGCTGGTGCGGGAGGTCGTGACCGGGCACGGCGGGTCGGTGGAGGCGGTGGGACGGCCCGGGTTGGGGGCTCGGTTCACGCTGCGGGTGCCGTTGGCTGGGCGTGCTGGCGCGGAGGTCCCCCTGGGTTCAGGGTCCCCCGCGACCCACCGTACCGAGCTGGTCTGACGGTTTGGGCGGGTCGACGAGGTGCGCGGCAGACCGCGGCCGGTGCGCGCCGTTCGCGGAGCAGGCTGACGCGGGGGTACCCCTCGATTTCGCGTCCCCCGCGGCCCAAAGTACCGAGCTGGTCTGACAGTTTCGCGATTGTCGGACGACTGCCGGTCCGCTCCACCTGCCGGGCGTCACCAGCTTGCGGGGTGCGCCAGTTTGCGAGGGTGCGTCACCGCATGCCACCGGACCTCACCAGCCGCCGGCTTCCACCACCTCCGCCGCCACCCGCACGTCCTCGTCCAGCGGCCGGTCCGGGTCCACCGGCTCGATCGCGGCCTCCAGCGCCTCCAGCAACCCAGCGCACCGGGACGCGGTCGGGCGGCGGCCGCCCACGTGCACGGCCTGGCGCAGGCCCAGGGCCAGCGAGCCGCACAACAGCCGTAGCAGGTCGGCGAGGTCGTAGGAGCGCAGTGCGGACTGGGTGCCGAAGGGGACGACGTCCTGGTTGTGGAGGTTGGTCGGCAGGCTTTGGGTGCTGGCGGGCAGCACGTTGCGGCGGATCTCCGCCACGAACGCGGTGGTGGCGAGCTGCACGCCCTGCAGGCCGTGTTGCTGGCCGGGGCCGGCGGCGAGCATGGGTGGCAGGCCGGTGTTGCGGGCGGGGTCCACGAGGAGGTCGAGCTGGCGTTCGGCGAGGTTGCCCAGGGAGGCGGTGACCATGGCCAGGACGTCGGCGGCGTAGGCGGCGGGCTGGCCGAAGAAGTTGCCGCCGTGGGCGACCAGGTCGTCGTCGGGGAAGAACAGCGGGTTGTCGCTCACGCCGCCGAGGTCTGCCGCCACCACGCCGTCGACGTAGCGCAGGGCGTCTTCGGCGGCGCCGAGCAGCTGGGGTGCGCAGCGGATGCTGTAGGGCTCCTGCAGGGCTCGTTCGCCGGTGGGGACGCATCCCGCGAGCATCGAGCGCATGGACGTGCCCACCGCGACGGCGCCGGTGTGGCCGAAGGCGGCGATCAGGCGGGGGTCGGTGAAGCCGGGGCCGGCGCCGAGGACGTCGACCAGCAGGCAGGTCAGGTCGGTCAGGGCGCGGTGGGAGGCGCGGATCGACGACAGGGCCAGGGCGGTGGCGGCGGTCGTGACGGACGTGCCGTTCACCAGGGCCAGCGCGTCGCGGCCGTCGAGTTCCAGAGACGACAGGCCCGCGGCGGCGAGGGCCTCGAAGGCCGGTAGGCGGGTGCCGTCGACGTAGGCGTGGCCGCGGCCGCGCAGGGCCTGGGCCGCGTAGGCGAGCGGGATGAGGTCGCCGCTGGCGCCGACGGAGCCGTAGCGCGGGATGGCCGGGACGAACGTGGTCGCGAACATCGCCGCGAGGCCCGAGACGACGTGCGCGGAGACTCCGGACAGGCCCTGCGCGAGCGACCAGGTGCGGACGAGCAGCGCGGCCCTGGCGACGTCCAGCGGGAGGTCGGGTCCCTGGCCCGCGCCGAGGTGTGCGAGGGTGTTGTCGCACTGGTCGGCGGCGTCGGAACGGCCCGCGTAGCCCACCAGGGCGCCGAAACCGGTCTTCAGGCCGTACACCGGCCGCTCGTCGTCGAACAACGTGCGCAGGTACGCGCGGCCCTGTGCCACCCGGTCCTCCACGGCCGCGCCGACCAGCACCTCGATCGGTGCGGCGGCGCGCAGGAGCTGCGGGACGGTCAGCGGTGAGCCGAGGTCCACGGACGTGTCTGAGGCGGTCGTCGTCACAGCACGGACGGTAGGCACGCGATCTCAGAAAGTTCTGAGATCGTCTGGGTAGCTTCCCCGCCATGGCGTACGACTACCTGATCATCGGCGCGGGACCGGCCGGTTTGCAGCTCGCCGCACTGCTCGAGCGGGACGGTCGCGACTACGCCGTCCTCGAGCGCGGCAGCGGGGCCGGCACGTTCTTCACGCGGTACCCGCGGCACCGCAAGCTCATCTCCATCAACAAGGTCCACACCGGGTCCACCGACCCGGAGCGGCGGATGCGGATGGACTGGAACTCGCTGCTGCTCGACGACCCGGAGCTGCTGTTCACCCGCTACTCCCCCCGGTACTTCCCGGACGCCGACGACATCGTGCGCTACTTCCAGGACGTCGCCGACGGGCTGAAGGTGCACTACGGCGTCGACGTCACGCGGATCTCCCGCGACGGCGACCTGTTCACCGTCCAGGACCACGGCGGCGAGAACTGGCAGGCCAAGCACCTCGTCATGGCCACCGGCGTCTCGCAGCTCCACGTGCCGCCGATCCCCGGCATCGAGCACGCCGAGCGCTACGACACCTTCGACACCGACCCCGCCTCGTTCACCGACCAGCGGGTCCTCGTCATCGGCAAGGGCAACTCGGGCTTCGAGACCGCCGACGCGCTGGTCGAGCACGCGGCCGTCATCCACGTCGCCGGGCCGCACTCGGTGAAGCTCGCCTGGCAGACCCACTACGTCGGGCACCTGCGGGCGGTGAACAACAACTTCCTCGACACCTACCAGCTCAAGAGCGAGAACGCGGTCATCGACGGCACCGTCGAACGCATCGAGCCCCGGCCGGAAGGCGGTTTCCGGATCCAGTTCCGCTACGCGCGCACGGTCGAGAAGCTGCGCGAGCTGGAGTACGACCGGATCATCGCGTGCACCGGCTTCCGGTTCGACGCCTCGATCTTCGACGACAGCGTGAAGCCGACGCTGATCATCAAGGACCGGTTCCCGCAGCTGACGTCCGCGTTCGAGTCGACGAACGTCCCCGGCCTCTACTTCGCCGGCACGATCACGCAGTCGCGCGACTTCAAGAAGTCCACCAGCGGCTTCATCCACGGCTTCCGCTACGGCGCCCGCGCGCTGCACCGGGTCCTCAACGCCCGCCACCACGACACCCCGTGGCCCGCGACCGAGCTGGAGCTCTCCCCGGAGGCGATCAGCGACGCGGTGATCGCCAGGGTGAACACGTCCTCGTGCCTGTGGCAGCAGTTCGCGGTCATCGGCGACGTCGTGACCGTCGACGGCGACAGCGCGCGGTACGAGGAGGAGGTGCCGGTCGCCTACGTCGCCGACGGCGGGCTGGGCCCCGGCGAGCACCGGTTCGTCACGACGCTCGAGTACGGGCCCGACCACGACACCGTGGACCCGTTCGACATCAACGTCCCGCGCGTCGCCGAGAACGACGCGATCAACGCGGCCGACGCGAGCTACCTGCACCCGGTGGTCCGCTACTACCGCAACGGCGTGCTGTCCGCGACGCACCACCTGGCGGAGAACCTGGAGAACGACTGGGACCTGCCGGACGTGCACCACCAGCCGCTCAGCGTGTTCGTGAAGGAATGCCTTGCCGGCGCGTGACGCCGAGCCGTTCCCGCGCGCGGTGCTCGACGTGCTCGGCGCCGCCGCGGACCGGCCGGTGTTCGAGCACGGCACCCGTGTGGTGACCGGCGCCGAGATACTCGACCTCGTCGCGCGGATCGCGACCGGGTTGCGCGCCAAGGGCCTCGGGCCCGGCGACGGGCTCGCGCTGCTGCTCGGCGTGAACCCGGAGGCGTTCGCGGCGATCCTGGCGGCGCACGCGGTGGGCGCGCGGGTGGTCGGCGTGCGGCCGGGGCTGACCGACGCCCAGGTCTGGCATCTGCTCGGGCTCGACATCGCGGCGGTGGTGACGGACGCGGACGACGACCTGGGCACGGCGCTCCCGCGACTGGAGGTCGCCGACCTGCTCACCTCCCCCGCTGCTGCCCTGGAGTGCTCCGGCAGGCCGGAGGACGTCGCCCGGCTGATCCACACCAGCGGCAGCACGGGCGCGCCCAAGGCGTGCGCGCAGACCTACGCCTCGATCTCCAACGCCTGGAACGTGCGGCCGGACGCGTGGCCCCCGGTGATCAGGGACCTGGCGACCAGGCTCGACCGCTACCTCGTGTTCGGGTCGCTGTCGAGCTACGTGATGTTCGAGTACGCGGTCCTCACGCTCACCGCGGGCGGCACGGTCGTCGCCGCCGGCAACCCCGCCGACGCGATCACCCGGCTGCGCGCCACGGCACGGGTGATCACCGTGCCCGGCCTGGCCAAGCTCGTCGCCGCGCAGAGGACCGATCCCGCCGACCTGTCGACGCTGAAGGCGCTGCTGGTCTCGGGGTCACCGCTCACCGCAGAACGCCACCGCGAGGCCCTCGACGTGCTGGGCCCGGTGCTGTTCCACGGCTACGGCCAGACCGAGACCGGCATGATCTCGATGGCCACGCCCGCCGACCCGCCCGGCACCGTCGGCAGACCCCCGACCGACGTGGAGATCCGCGACGGCGAGCTGTTCGTGCGCACCCCGGCCCAGGCGAGCTCCTACTGGGACAACCAGGAGGAGTCGGCCGAGGTCTTCGTGGACGGCTGGGTCCGCACGCGCGACCTCGGCCGGTTCGACGACGGCGGCAACCTCGTGCTGACCGGCCGGGTCAGGGACGTCGTGATCGTCAACGCGAACCTGCACTACATCGGCCCCATCGAGCACGCGATCGCCGAGCACCCGGACGTCGCGGAGGCCTACGTCGTCGCGGTGCCGGACGACGAGACGGGTGAGGCCGTGCACGCGTTCGTCGTGCCGAGGGCCGGCCGCGTCCCCGAGCTCGGGGAGCTCCGGGAGCTCGTGACCGCGCGGCTGGGCGCCGCGAGCGCCCCCGTGCGCGTCACCGCCATCGCCGAACCCCCTGTCGCGCCGAGCGGCAAACCCGACAAGCGTCAGCTGACTGCGTGAAGGAGAACGTCGTGTCCAGCGAGGTTTCGACCGAGTGTCTCGTGATCGGCGCCGGTCCGGCGGGGCTGCAGGCGTCCTACCTGCTCAAGCAGGCCGGCCGGGACCACATCGTGCTGGAGGCCGGCACGGCGGCGGGGACGTTCTTCACCCGCTTCCCCCGGCACCGCCAGCTGATCTCCATCAACAAGATCCACACCGGCTGGGACGACCCCGAGCTCAACCTGCGGGTCGACTGGAACTCGTTGCTGTCCGACGACCCCGAGCTGCTGTTCACCGGCTACACCCCGCGCTACTTCCCCGACGCCGACGACATGGTCCGCTACCTCGGCGACTTCGCCGTCAAGAACGACCTGCCGATCCGCTACGACACCAGGGTCGTGTCGGTGACGCGGCCCGACGACTTCGTGGTGCACGACCAGCACGGCGGCACCTACCGGGCGAAGCGGGTCATCGTCGCGACGGGCGTGTCCCAGAAGTACACGCCGGAGATCGAGGGCGTCGAACACGCCGAGCACTACTACGACGTGTCGGTGGACCCGCAGGACTTCGTCGGCAAGAAGGTCCTGATCATCGGGCGCGGCAACTCGGCGTTCGAGACCGCGGACGCGCTCGTCGAAACGGCGTCGGTCATCCACGTCGCGGGCCCCGGCTCGCTGAAGCTGGCCTGGCAGACGCACTTCGTCGGCCACCTGCGGGCGGTGAACAACAACTTCCTCGACACCTACCAGCTCAAGTCGCAGAACGCGGTGCTGGACGGGCACATCGCGGGCATCCGCCGCGACGGCGACGACTACCTCGTCAAGGTCAGCTTCCAGCGGGTCAACGAGGTGATCAAGGAGATCCGCTACGACCGGGTGATCCTCGCGACCGGGTTCCGGTTCGACGCCTCGATCTTCTCCGCCGAGTGCCGGCCGCAGCTCACGATCAAGGACCGCTTCCCCGACCAGACGCCGGCGTGGGAGTCGGTCAACGTGCCGGACCTGTTCTTCGCGGGCACGATCACGCAGGCCAGGGACTTCAAGAAGTCGACCAGCGGCTTCATCCACGGCTTCCGCTACGGGGTGCGGGCGCTGCACCGGATCGCCGAGCAGCGCTACCACGGCGTGGACTGGCCGAGCCGGGCCGTCGCCGTCGCGGACATCACCGAGGCGGTCATCGACCGGGTCAACCGGACCTCCGCGCTGTGGCAGCTCTTCGCGTTCCTCTCCGACGCGGTCCTCGTCGGAGAGGACGGAACCGCGCGCTACCTGGAGGAAGTGCCGGTCGCGCACCTGCACGAGGCCGTGGCGCGCGGCGAGTTCGGCGACGTCGACACCTACCTGACCGTCACGCTGGAGTACGGCGCGGACCACGACAAGGTCAACCCATTCGACATCACCGCCGGCCGCAACTCCCAGCAGGACACCAGCGGGCTCGACGGCCGCTACCTGCACCCGGTGGTCCGGCACTTCCGCGTCGGCGAGCTGCTCGCCGAGCACCACATCACCGAGAACCTCGAGAACGAGTGGGACAGCGAGCAGGTGCACAAGGCGCCGCTGCGCTCGTTCCTGGGCGCCCGCTGGTGAACCCGGCGCTCACGGAGCTGCACGACAAGGCCCGTGCGGTGCTCGACCCCGTCCACTACGACTTCTTCGCGGGCGGGGTCGGGGACGAGACCGTGCTGGCCGGCAACGAGGCCGCGTTCCGGCGCCTCGCCCTGCTCCCCCGTGTGCTGCGCGGCGGGGAGGCCGGGTCGGACTTTCCCGTGCTGATCTCGCCGACGGCGTTCCACAAGCTCGCGCACCCCGACGGCGAGCTGGCCACCGCACGCGGAGCCGGCGACACGGTCCTGGTGTCGAGCATGGCGTCGACCGTGCCGATCGCCGACGTCGTGGCGGCCGCCAGTGGTCCCGTGTGGTTCCAGCTGTACGTGCAACCGGACATGGCCGTCACGGAAGCGCTGGTGCGGCGGGCGGAGCAGGCCGGGTGCCAGGCGTTGGTCGTGACGGCCGACTCCCCCGTGTTCGGCCGGCACCGCCGCGACCTCGAGCACGGCTTCCACGACCTGCCCGCCGGTCTCGCCGCGGAGAACATGCGGGACCTGGCGGGCGTTCCCGGTCTCCGGAGCATCGCGATGTCGGCCGGGGTGTCGTGGGAGCACCTCGGCCGGCTGCGCGGGATGACCTCGCTCCCGGTGTGGGTCAAGGGGATCCTGCACCCGGCGGACGCGGTGGTCGCGGTCGAGCACGGCGTGGCGGGGATCTTCGTGTCCAACCACGGCGGCCGCCAGCTCGACGTCGTGCCCGCCTCGGTGGACGCGTTGCCCGCCGTGGCCGACGCGGTCGCCGGACGGGTGCCCGTCGTGCTCGACGGCGGTGTCCGCAGTGGAGCGGACATCGCGTTGGCTCTGGCCCTCGGGGCGACGTCGGTCGGCATCGGCCGGCCGGTGCTGTGGGGGCTGGCCGCGGACGGCGAGGCCGGCGTGCGGCGGGTGCTCGACGTGCTGCGCGACGAGTTCCTGCACGTCCTGACGATGTGCGGCGGCGAGCTGACCCGCGACATGGTGGTGACCCGGTGCTGAGCCGGTTGCCCGCACGGGTGGTCGCGTTGCGCGCCAAGGTGTTCGAGAAGGTCAACGGCGACAACGCCCTCACCTTCCCGAACGACCAGGTGGGCCCCGACCGGTTCCAGGAGCTCTACAGCCACCCCGCCGCGAACGGCCGCAGCAAGGGCGCCGGGCTCTCGGACCTGTTCTGGTACTGGCTCGCCCCCGGACCCGAGGTGCACCAGGAACACCTGGAGGCCGGCCAGCGCTACGACGACGTGGCCCGCGCGACCCGCGCGTTCCTGGCGGGGTCGAGCGCCGACCTGTCGGCCGCCGCCACCCGCTGCACCGCGAAGGTGCTGGACGAGGTGCTCGACGGGAACGTCACCGAGGTGCGGCTGCGCGAGCTGATGATGCCGGTGTGGGCCGAGTACTTCTACGAGGTCGTGTTCGGCGAACCGTGCCCGCGCCACGCCCGCGACCTGATCGTCGCGCACGCCACGGACGTCGTCACCTCGTTGAAGTGCACGGGGTTGCGCCACCCGAGACGACGAGCGCAGCTGACCCGGTACCTGACACGACGGCTCGCGGCCGTCCGCCACCCGTTGCCGGAGACGCTGTCCCCCGCCGAGCAGGTCCACTACCTGCAGGGCACCTACTTCAACACCGCCGTCGTGCAGATGTCCGAGGCGATGGCGCACCTGCTGCTCGCGCTGGCCCAGCACCCCGACGTCGCCGCACGGGCGGGCGACGACCGGTACTTCGCCCACGTCCTCGACGAGACCTTCCGGCTCTACCCGCTCTTCGGCATCGCCCACCGCATCACCACCGCCGACATCGAGCTGGACGAGCACACCTCGTTCCCGGCGGGGTCGGTGCTGTGCTTCAGCTACCCCGCCTACCACTCGACCGGCTACGCGAACCCCGAGGTGTTCGACCCCGGCCGGTGGGAGAACACCGCGGCCCGCAACGAGCACCACATCCCGTTCGGCGTCGCCGCCAACCGCCCGTGCCCGGCCTGGCGCCTGTCCCCCGTCGTGATGCGCGCGTCCGCACGAGAGGTGCTGCGGCGCGTGACGCTGCACTCCTCGGTGGCGCACACCAGGTCGTTGCCGAGCCGCGGCCCGTGCCTGCTGGTCCGCGACGGGTCCACCCCACACCGAAGACTTGCGTGGCTGCGGGTGCGCGACCGCTGGGAGGACGTCTGGCGCAGCGTCGTCCAGCTCGTGCTCGGCACCGCGATGGTGCTGCACGCCCACCGGCTCCGGCTGGCGAGCGACTACTTCGACACGCACGACACGCAGGGCTGCCCCGTCCGGCACTGACCCCAGGAGATCACCCGTGAACCAGATCCACTTCGCGCTGCAGGTCTTCGCCGCGCTGGCGCTCGTGCTCGCCGCGACCACGATCTGCGGGCGGCTCGCCCTGCTGGTCCGGCAACCCAGGGTGGTCGGCGAGATGGTCGCCGGCGTCCTGCTCGGCCCCGCGCTGTTCGGCGCGATCGCGCCGGGCGTGCAGGCCCAGGTCTTCCCCGCCGACGTCAAGAGCACGCTGTACGTGCTGAGCACGATCGGCCTGACGTTCTACATGTTCCTGGTCGGGTCCTCTTTGGACCACAAGCTGACCACGGGGGCCAACGCCCGCAAGGCAGGGGTGCTCGCCCTCTCCGGCATCGTGCCCACGTTCCTGCTCGGAGCCGGGGCGGCGGTGGTCTTCTACGACTCGCTGAGCCCCGAGGGCACGAGCCTGTGGGTGTTCATGCTCTTCATCGGCGGCGCCCTGTCGATCACCGCGTTCCCCATGCTCGCGCGCATCCTGCAGGAGCGCGGCATCGCGAACACCCCGATCGGCGGGCTCACCCTGGTCGCCGCCGCCATCGACGACGCGGTGGCGTGGGCGTTCCTCGCGCTGATCATCGCGGTCGGCGCGTCCGGCAGCCCGTCCGGTGCGCTGAAGACGATCCTCGGCGCGGCGATCTTCGCGGCGCTGATGCTCACCCTCGGCCGCAAGTGGCTCGCGAAGCTCGGTGAGCGGGCCGAACGCGAGGGCAAGCTCAGCCGCGACATGATGGCCGTGATCCTGTTCATCGTGCTGCTGTCCGGCTGGTACACCGACTGGATCGGCGTGTTCTCGGTGTTCGGCGGCTTCATCACCGGCCTCGCGATGCCGAAGTCACCGGTCGTGCGCCAGGAGCTCGAGACGAAGCTGACCGACCTGAACTCGATCCTGCTGCTGCCGGTGTTCTTCGCGTTCAGCGGCCTGAACACGCGGCTCGACGGCTTCGGTTCCGGTGGCGCGCTGTGGTTCCAGCTCGCCGCGATCATGCTGGTCGCGTTCATCGGCAAGTACGTCGGCTGCGGCGTGGTCGTGAAGATGCAGGGCTACTCGTGGCGCTACGCCTCCGCGGTCGGCGGCCTGATGAACGCCCGCGGCCTGATGATCCTGATCTTCATCAACATCGGCCTGGCCTACGACCTGGTGACGCCGGAGATGTTCGCGATCCTCGTCGCGGTCGCCATCGTCACCACCGCCGCGGCCATGCCGATCTACCGCGCCTCGCTGCCCGACCACCTGGAGGCGGAGGCGAACGTCAAGACGCCGCAACCCGTTCGATGAGCCGCTGGACGACGGCGGCCGGGTCCGGCATCTCCGCGATCTCGGCCGCCGCCGCCAGCGCGACCTGCCTCACCGCGGCGTCGTCGAGCAGCCGGCGGGCCGCCGCCTCGACGGCGTCCGCGGTGACCTCGGGCCCGACGAGCTTCGCCCCCGCACCGGCGCCGGCGAGCGCGTCCGCGTTGACGAACTGGTCGGCGCCCTGCGGCAGCACGAGTTGCGGCAGCCCGGCCGCGAGCGCGCCGAGCGTGGTGCCCGTCCCGCCGTGGTGCACCACGAGACCCGCCTGGCCCAGCACGGTCGCCTGCGGCACGAAGTTCGCGACGGTCACGTTCTCCGGCACGTCGCCCAGCAGCGCCGGGTCACCGGGTCCGACCGCCACCAGCACCTCGACCGGCAGGCGCGCGAGCCCGTCGACCGCGGCCTTCAGCACCTCCGTGGCGCCGTAGGACACCGTGCCGAGCGTCAGGTAGACGAGCGGTTTGCCTGCCTTCACCGCCGGCATCGGCACGTCGAGGTCGAACGCTGTGGGGCGTTGCCGCAGCACCGTCGGCACCTTCACGACCTCCGGGTCGCGCACGGTGTCCGGCCAGAGGTCGACGACCACGTCCCCCAGCATCAGGTCGGCGGGCCGCGGCTCGTCCCACAGCCACTCCATGTGCGGGGCGGCCATCGCCATGATCGCGGGCGGCATCGACCGGCCGATCACGTGCGACACGACCGGGATCCCCGCCTCCCGCGCCGCTTTCGCCGCGCCCACGTCGCTCTGCTCGTAGATCACGAGGTCCGGCTTCACCCGCGGCAGCAGGTCGGTGAGGTCGGCGACGGTCGCCCTGGGCACGAGGTCGGTGAACATCGAGATCAGGAGAGCGGGAACCTCCGCGTCCGGGTCGCGTCTGCGCGCCTCGGCCTCGGCCTCCTGGATCGAGATGCCCGAGGCGTGGGCCTCAAAACCGAGCTCGCGGACGCGGTCGACGAAGCCCTCGCCCGTGGCGAACACGACTTCGTGACCCGCGTCACCGGCGGCGCGCGCCAGCGGGACCAGCGGGAAGAAGTGGCCGTAGCCGGGGCGGCACGAGAAGAGGAAGCGCACGCACGCGAGCGTAGCGATCTTCACCACCGGGCGGGGTTTCATTTCGGTCTGCACTGAAGCTATAGGGCTAAACGGGGAATTTTGCCGGTGATCAGCGGAGCTACCGTCGGAATCAGGGGAGGGATTTCGCGGTGGACACGATTTCTGCATTGCTGCAAGAGAACGCGCGCAGGCGCGGTGCGAGACCGGCCTACAGCGACCCGCGTCGGTCCGTGACGTGGAAAGCGCTGTCCGAGCGCACCGGCAGGCTCGCGGCGGGACTGGGGGTCGAGCGCGGGGCACGGGTGGCGGTGGTGCTCGACGACGGCGTCGACCTGGTCGAGGCCGTACTGGCCGTGGCACGGGCCGCGGCGGTGTGCGTGCTGCTCAGTCCACATGCGACCGAGGCGGAACTGCGGCGGCTGCTGGACGACTGCACGCCGTCGCTCGTGATCGCCCACCGGCGTCAGCTGGCGAAGCTGCCCGGCTCGGTGCGGGTGCTGGTCGCCGAGGACTGGGAGTCGCTCGTGCCGGTAGGCGGGGTGCCCCGCGACGACCTCGGGCTCGACGAGCCCGCCTGGATGCTCTACACCTCGGGGACCACCGGTGTGCCCAAGGGCGCGGTGGCCACGCAGGGAGCCGGGCTGTGGTCACCGACGACGTGCTACGGACCGGTGCTCGGGCTGAGCGCCGACGACCGGCTGTTGTGGCCGTTGCCCATGGCGCACAGCTGGGCGCACTCGTTGTGCCTCCTCGGCGTGCTCGTCGCGGGGGCGCACGCCCACGTCTGCGGCCGGGTGGAGCCGGCCGAGCTGAAGCGGCTGATCGCCGAGCACCGGCCGACCGTGCTCGGCGGCGTGCCCACCACCTTCCGGATGCTGCTGGAGACCGCGCCGGACCCGGTGTCCTCGCTGCGGTTGTGCGTGACTGCCGGAGCGCCGAGCGACCAGGGGCTGCGGGACGGCGTGGCGGAGGCGTTCGGCGTCGCGCTGGTGGACGTCTACGGGTCCACGGAGACGTCCGGCGCGATCAGCATCGGACGTCCGGCCCCCGGCGTGTCGATCCGGATCGTCGACGGTGAGATCCAGGTCCGCAGTCCCGGTCTCATCTCGGGCTACCACGGGATGCCGGGCGCGTTCGAGCCCCAGGACGGCTGGTACCGGACCGGCGACCTCGGGCGGTTCGAGGAGGACGGCACGCTCGCGGTGACCGGGCGGGCCGGCGACCTGATCATCCGCGGCGGCGAGAACGTCGATCCGGCCGAGGTCGAGTCGGTCCTGTTCGGGATCCCCGGTGTGCTGGACGCGGCGGTCGTCGCCCGGCCGGACTCCGTGCTGGGCCAGGTGCCGGTGGCGTTCGTCGTCGGCGCGGTGGACGAGGCCGCGGTCCTGCGAGGTTGCGCGGAAGTGCTGTCACCGCACAAGGTCCCGGTGCGCGTGCTGGTCACGTCCGCCATCCCCCGCACCGCGTCGGGCAAGGCCCGCCGGAACGTGCTGCGCGAGGAGCTCGAGGAGAGACCGCGGCGGACCGGGCTGGAACAGCTGGTCCTGGACGAGGTCGCGGCGCTGCGGGGTGAGCGGGTCGGCGCCACCACGGCGTTCGCCGACGCGGGCCTGACCTCGCTCGACGGCACGACGTTGCGGCACCGGCTGAGCGCGCGGACCGGGATCGACCTGCCCGCGACCCTGGTGTGGGACCACCCGACCCCGGCGGCCGTCGCGGCCCACCTCTCGTCGTTGCTGCACGACGACGTGCCGGAACCCGTTGTCCCGCGGGCGAGGGAGAACGAGCCGATCGCGATCGTGGCGGTGGGCTGCCGGTTCCCCGGTGGCGTGACCTCGCCGGACGACCTGTGGCGGTTGGTCGAGGACGGGGTAGATGCCACCGGCGAGTTCCCCGCGAACCGCGACTGGGACGTCGAGTCGCTCTACGACCCCGACCCGGACCAGCCGGGCAAGACCTACGTGCGGCGCGGCGGGTTCCTGCACGACGCGGCGGACTTCGACGCGGCGTTCTTCGGCATCTCGCCGCGCGAGGCGGCGGCGATGGACCCGCAGCAGCGGCTGGCGCTGGAGGTCGCCTGGGAGACCGTCGAACGCGCCGGGATCGCGCCGACCTCGTTGCACGGCAGCGACACCGCGGTGTTCCTCGGCCTGATGCACAACGACCACGCGTCGCGGGTGGACGGGCGCGGCATCGAGTCGCACCTCGCCCTCGGGTCGACGGCCAGCGTCGCGTCCGGCCGGATCTCCTACGTGCTCGGGCTGCGCGGGCCGTCGCTGACGATCGACACGGCCTGTTCGTCGTCGCTCGTGGCGATGCACCTGGCGGCGCGGTCGCTGCGGGACGGCGAGTGCTCGCTCGCACTGGCGGGTGGCGTGACGGTGATGTCGACGCCGGGACCGTTCGTCGCGTTCAGCCAGCAGCACGCGTTGTCGCCGGACGGCCGGTGCCGGTCGTTCGCCGCCGGCGCCGACGGCACGGGCTGGTCGGAGGGCGTCGGACTGGTGCTGCTCGAACGCCTCTCGGACGCCGAGCGCCTCGGCCACCCCGTGCTCGGGGTGCTGCGCGGGTCGGCGGTGAACTCCGACGGCGCGTCCAACGGCCTCACCGCGCCCAGCGGACCGGCGCAGCGGGACGTGATCCGGCGCGCGCTGGCCGACGCGGGGCTCGACGCGTCCGAAGTGGACGTCGTGGAGGGGCACGGGACCGGGACGGCGCTGGGTGACCCGATCGAGGCGTCCGCGCTCGTCGCCACCTACGGGGCCGCGCGGGAACGCCCGCTGCGGCTCGGGTCGGTCAAGTCGAACATCGGGCACACGCAGGCGGCGGCGGGCATCGCGGCGCTCGTCAAGGTGCTGTGGGCGATGCGGCACGGGGTGATGCCGAAGTCCCTGTACGCGGACGAGCCCTCACCGCACGTCGACTGGTCCGGTGTCCAGCTGCTCGCCGAGGCCGAGAAGTGGCCGGGAGACCGGCCGCGGCGGGCGGGCATCTCGTCGTTCGGGATCAGCGGCACCAACGCGCACGTCGTCGTGGAGGAGCCACCGGCCCGCGACCTCCCGGGGCCCGGTGCGGAGGCCGACGTTCCGTGGCTCGTCAGCGGCGACGACGAGGAGGGCCTGCGCGCGCATGCCACCGTGCTCGCGGACGCACTGGCCGACGAGTCCACTGTGGACGTCGGCTGGTCGCTCGCCACGACGAGGGCCCACCTGAGCCGTCGAGCGGTGGTCTTCGGCGGTGGGGACATGATCGCCGGGCTGAGGGACCTGGCGCGGGGTGCCGTCTCCGCCGCGGTGCTGGAGGCGACGGCGACCCGCGACCCGTTGACGGCGTTCCTGTTCACCGGTCAGGGTTCCCAGCGGCCGGGGATGGCCGCCGAACTGGCCGAGTCCTTCCCCGTGTTCCGCGAGACGTTCGACGCCGCGTGCGCCGCGTTCGACCTCGACGTCCCGCTGGCGGAGGCGATGGCGGGGCCGTTGGTCGACCGCACCGAGTACACGCAGCCCGCGTTGTTCGCCCACGAGGTGGCGATGTGTGCGCTGCTCGGCTCGCTGGGCGTCCGGCCGGGCCACGTCGCGGGGCACTCCGTCGGGGAACTGGCCGCCGCGCACGTCGCCGGGGTGCTGTCATTGCCCGACGCCGTCCGGCTGGTCACCGCCCGCGGCCGCGCGATGGCCGCGATGCCCGAGGGGGCGATGGTCGCGGTCCGGGCCGGCGCCGCCGAGGCGCGGCGGATGGCTTCCGAGCTCGGCGTGTCCGTCGCCGCGATCAACGGAACCCGTTCGGCCGTGCTGTCCGGACCGGCGGAGGCCCTCGCGTCGGTCGACGGCCGCCGCCTCGGCTCGTACGCCTTCCACTCGGCGTTTCTCGACGGTGTGCTGGACGAGTTCCGCGGGGTCGCGGAGTCCGTGACGTACCACCGTCCGGCGATCCCGTTCTTCTCGACGCTGACCGGGCGTCAGGAGTCGGAGGCGCTGACCACGCCCGAGTACTGGGTGCGGCAGGCCAGGGAGACAGTCGTGTTCGCCGACGCCGTGCGCGGCCTGGCGGACGCGGGCGTCACGGTGTTCGCCGAGGTCGGACCCGCCGCCACGCTGACCGCGCTGGCCCAGGAGACCGCGGACGGTGCCTTCGTGGCGATGTCCCGCGGTGTGCGGGACGGCCTGGCCGCCTTGCACGTGCACGGGGTGGAGGTCGACTGGACAGCCGCGTACTCCGGTCTCGGCGCACGGCGGTGCGACCTGCCCGTCTACCCGTTCCAGCGGGAGCGCCACTGGCTGAGACCGGGGTCGGCGTCCGACGAGTCCGTCCTGTCGGCCGCCCGCGAACCCTGGCTCGCCGACCACCGCATCGGCGACGACGTGCTGGTGCCCGCGACGGCGTTCCTGGAGATGGCCTGGCGGGCGACCGGTGGGCGGATCGACGACCTCGTCGTGCACGAACCGCTGGTGCTGGACGGGGACGCGCAGGTGCAGGTGCTCGTCGACCAGGACCGGAAGATCACCATCTGGGCGCGGCCCGCCGGCACCACCGGACCGTGGACCCGTCACGTCTCCGCCACCGCGGCCCCGTCGAGCGATCGCCACGACTCCCCCGGCCCGGCGCTTCCCGCTGGGGCCGAACCGATCCCCGTGGACTACCGGGCGCTCGCGGCGCGCGGCTACCACTACGGGCCCGCGTTCCAGGGCGTGACGGCGTTGTGGCGGCACGGGGAGGACCTGGTCGCCGACATCACCTCCGACGGCCCGCTCCCCTGCCTGCTCGACGCCGCCCTGCACGCGGCGCTGTTCGCCGAGCCCGCCGGTGTGCTCAAGGTGCCGTTCGCGTTCACTGGAGTCGAGCTGCACGACCGCGCCGACGCCGTGCGGGCGCACCTGAAGCGCCTGGGTGAGGACGAGCTGAGCGTCGTGCTCACCGACCACGCCGGCCGCACGGTGGCGCGGATCGCCTCCCTGGTCACGCGGCCGTTGCCCGCCCAGGACGTCCTGCGCCGGATCGCCTGGGAACCGATCTCCCCCGAGCCGGCGACCGGCGACGTCTTCGACACGCGCGGAGCCGATCTCGCCGCGGTCCTCGGGCGGCTGCAGAAGTGGCTTGCCGCACCGGAGGAACGGCTCTTCGTCGTCACGCACGACGCCACGAGCGATGATCCCGACCTCACCGCCGCCGCGGTGTGGGGCCTGGTGAGCAGCGCTCAGGCCGAACACCCCGCACTCGGGCTGGTCGACGTGCGCGGCGACTCCGCGCCCGTGCTCACCGCCGAGCCGCGGATCGCCGTCGACCGGGACGTCGTGCTGGCACCGGTGCTCGTGCCCGTCGACGGGCCGGACCGGGAACCGCCCGCGCTCGACGGCACCGTGCTGATCACCGGCGGCACCAGCGCCCTGGCCGAACCGCTCGCCCGGCACCTCGCCCCCACCGCGCGACACCTCGTGCTGGCGAGCCGCAGCAGCGCGACACCGGACTGGGCGACGGAGCTGCCGTGCGACGTCACGGCCGTCGCGTGCGACGTCGGCGACCGGGCCGCCGTCGGTGACCTCGTCGACTCCTGGCCCGAGTTGCAGGCCGTGTTCCACCTCGCCGGGGTGCTCGACGACGGTCCGCTCGGCGCGATGACCCCGCACCGCCTGGACCGGGTCTTCGCGCCGAAAGCGCGCGGAGCGTGGAACCTGCACGAGGCCACGGCACATCTCGGCCTGTCGGCGTTCGTGCTGTACTCGTCGGCCTCCGGGGTCCTGGGCAGGCCGGGGCAGTCCAACTACGCGGCCGCCAACGCGTTCCTCGACGCGCTGGCCCGGCACCGGGTCGCCCGCGGGCTGCCCGCGCAGTCGCTGGCGTGGGGGCTGTGGGACACGAAGTCCGGCATGGGCGCCGGGCTGCCGGCCGACGACGTCGTCGCGATGAGCGAGGAGACCGGTGTCGCCGCGCTCGGCAGGGCGTTGCGGACGCCCGAACCGGTGCTGGTGCCGGTGCAGCTCGCCCCGCCGCGGCAGACCGGCACGTGGGACGACGTCGGCAGGGGCGTCCTGGCCGAGCTCGCGGCCGTGCTCGGTCACCCCGGTCCGGACTCGGTGCCGGACAGGGACTTCACCGAGCTGGGCTTCGACTCGTTGACGGCGTTGCAGCTGCGGAACCGGATCAACGCGGCCACCGGGCTGCGGCTCGGTGCCACCGTCGTGTTCGACCACCCGTCGTTGGCGGAGCTCACCGCCCACGTCGAGGCCGAGCTCGCGGTGGCCGGCCAAGCCCCTCCGGCGCCGGCCGTGGTCGTCGCGCCGCCGCTGCGGTTCGCCGCGCTCTACCACCGGGTGCTGCACGAGAAGGGGCCGTGGGAGGCGATGGCGTTGCGGGTGCTGGCGTCCTACGCCCTGCCGACCTTCGACACACCGGTTCCGGTGACACCACGGCAGATCGCTTCCGGAGCCCACGACCCGGTCCTCGTCTTCGTGCCCAGCTACCTCACCCCGGCCGAGCAGGCACCCCTGCGCCTGGCCAGGGAGCTCGGCCACGACCTGTTTCTGCTCCCCTACCCCGGTTTCGAGGGCCACCCGGCCGTGCCGCACGACGTGGACACGCTCGCCGAGTCGCACGCACAGGCGGTGCTCCAGATCGCCGGCGGACGACCGGTGGTCCTCATCGGACACTGCCTCGGCGGCGTCGTGGCCCACGCGGTCGCGGCACGGGCGGGAGCGGAGGCGGTGGTGCTCGTCGAGACCGACGAAGGGGTGCTGGCCAGGGACAGCGACCGCGGCCTGGCCCTGGTCGTCGGCGAGGGCCGGGTTCCCACCGACGACTACGTGAGCGTCGTGGACGATGCCGCGATCGTCGCCGGTGGCGCGTACGTGCGGATGTTCGAGGACTGGCGCCCGGACCCGTCACCCGTGCCCGCGCTGCTGCTCCGGGCCGGTCCCACGCGGGAGATGCTCGCCGCGGACCCGGCGCGCGACTGGCGGCCGCGCTGGTCGCTGCCCCACGACGTCGTGGACGTTCCGGGCGACCACGACACCGTGCTCACCGACCACGCGGCCACGACGGCCGCGGCCGTCCTCGACTGGCTCAGCCGACGTCGACGGTGAGTGCGGCCCGGTGCACCTCGCCGCCGTGGGCGAACTCCAGGAAAAGCCGGTACTCGCCCCGGTCGGCGAACACGGCCTGGAAGCTCAGCTCGCCGTCGTTCAGCGGAATGCCGGCGAGCTCGAGCGGGTGCAGGTGCGTGGCGGACAGCAGCATGGTGTGGAAGCCGGTCATGTGCCCGTTGGCGCCCAGATGTGGTTCGAGGGAGCTCACGGGGACACCCCTCGGGTCGCGGATCGACAGCCGCAGCACCTGCGGGCGCAGGGCCGTCGGCCGGGCGGGTTCGTCGACGCGGACCACGGTGTAGCCGTCGGCGGTCCTGGCCTCGGCGGCCGGTGCGGGCACGGGGACCGGGGTCGTGTCGCCGGGGACGCTGAAGGGCACGCCGAGCACGACGGGATGGCGCGCGTCCCGGGTGTCGAGGGGCACGAACTCCGCGAACATCCGGTACGCGCCGCCGTCGGGCAGGGTGAGCGCGGTGTGCCAGGTGTCGCCGTCGAGCACGGGGTGCAGGTGCTCGAAGACGAACATGTCCTCGCGGACGGAGAAGAAGTGCATCTGCTTGGTCTGGTTGTCCAGGAAGCGGGTCACGGGTTTGCCGGCGCTGTCGAGGATGCGGAACGCCACGGGAACTCCGGTACCGCGGCTCGACGGAGTGGTGACCTGCTCGAAGCGGTAGCCGCTCTCCACATCGGACAGTCCGTCGCTGTGCGCGGCGGGCGCCAGGTCCACCTGTTGCTGCTGATGGAGGGAGTGCCCGGCGGACGGCTGCGCCATCACGTAGACGCCGGCCGCCACGACGAGCAGGGCCACGACCGCGAAGACCCAGTCCGTGAAACGCAACTTGCGCATGATCACTCCTCCAGCGGGTGGACGGCGGTGCCGCCCACCCGCGTCAGGGTCAGAACTGCAGGCTCCACGCGTCGATGTAGCCCGTGTCGGCGCGGTAGACGTCCTGCACCTTCAGCTGCCAGGTGCCGTTCGCGACCTCGGCGGAGGCGTTGACCGTGTAGGTGGTCACCACGTTGTCACCCGAGTCCGAGTCGGAGCCCTTGAGCCGGAACGAGGTGCCGTCCGGCGCCACCAGGTCGACGGTCAGGTCGCCGCGGTAGCTGTGCTTGATGTCGACGCTGACGGCGAGGGTCGCCGGGGCGTTGCCGGAGACGCCCGACACGGTGATCGGGGACGTCACCGCCGCGCCCGCGTCCGGAATGGACACATCGGCCGTGTTCTCGAACTTCCCGCCGGTGGGCGGGGGTTCGACGGCACCGAGGTTCGGCTTGACCACGACCAGGCCCTGCTCGATGCCGTTCACGACGACGATGCCGCTGCCGAAGTACGGGTAGTTGCTCCAGGCGCCGTTGAAGCTCGCCTGGTCACCGGCCGGGTAGATGTCGAAGTACCCCGCCTCGGTGAGCTGCGCCGAGCCGATCCCGCTGATGTCCAGGATGCGCAGGCCCGCCTGGTAGTTGGCCTGGTAGGAGTACTTGCCCTTGACGTACTGGTTGTGGTCGATCGCCGTGGCGGGCGAGTTGTAGACGCCGGTGTGCACCGGGTTCGCGAGGCTCTGCAGGTCCCAGATGTAGGTCCTGGTGCGCTTGTCGGAGCCGCGCTGCTCGTCGAGCTCGTCGTCGAGCAGGAAGTAGCGCTGGTCCTCGGTCAGCCAGCCCTGGTGCGAGTACTGCGCGCCGGAGTAGCCCTTGCGCACGATCTGGACCGGGTTGGCCTTGTCGGTCACGTCGACGATCGTCAGCGTGTCCTCGTTGGAGTTGAAGCAGATCTCCCGGCCCTGGTAGGCCGCGTCCGGGCCGCGGTAGACGACGCACTGGTTGTCGTGCGTGTAGCCGTCCTGCGCGACGCAGCCCGCGTTCTTCGGCTGCTTCGGCGTGCGGATGTCGACCATGTGCGGGCCGCCGCTGCACGTGTTGGAGCCGATCGCGTACGCGTAGCCGGTCTCCTCGTTGATGGCGATGTTGTGCGCGGGACCGAAGTCCTTGTAGAGCGCGTCGGCCGTGAACGTCTGCGGCGTGGTGACCGTCCGCAGACGGGTCAGGTCGAACACCTGCATGCCGTGACCGGTGATGAAGTCGGCGACGATGAAGGCGTGGTCCTGGTACACCTTCATGTCGCGCCACGAGCTGCTGCCGCCGTTGGACGGCAGGTTGCCCAGGAACTTCGGCGCGGTGGGCGTGCTGACGTCGACGAACGCGGTGCCGTTGGTGCGGCCGACGATCGCGTACTCCTTGCCGGAGGACGGGTCGGTCCAGCCCCAGATGTCGTTGCCGTTGCCGCCGCCCATCGCGGACAGCGGCAGCACGCTCAGCAGGTCGACGTTCCTGCACGGGTAGATGTCGGCCTTGCCGTTGACGCACGGGACGCCGTCGGCGGTCCCGGTGACGGCGTGGCGGTCGGCGGGGAGGTGGTCGGCGAGGAAGGTTCTGGCCGCGGCCTGGCCTTCGGCGGTGGTGGGGTCGTGCGCGGACGCACCGGTCATCGAGAGGGCGACCGCGGAAGCCGTCAGCACGGCCAGCGCCCCCGAGCGCAGGGATCTCATGAAGTTGGGCTCCTCACCGGAAAGCAGGGGGTTTCCGATCGGACACCGACGGTAGAGATGTCCTGTACGCCGCGTGAACCCTCGTTCGTCTGGAACGGGATCCGTTGTCGTGAGCGGGACGGGGCGGACTCCGCCTAGGGCCTGTATCGAAGTCCTGTTCGATGAGAGTCGCGCCTGAGGTGGTTCCTGGTGGTGCGGCCGGATGAGCCGCGTACCGGTGTTGTACGTGGGTCGTCCGGCCGTGCCGCCAGGGGCCGCCTCAGGCCCGGCTATCGCGGACTTGGACTTCGATACAGGCCCTAGGCTCGGATCATGGACAGCGACCGGCAGACCCGTGTGCGCCAGGCGTTCGACGACTTCTTCGCGCCCGTCGAGCCGAAGTCGGAGAGCTGGGTGCTCGACCTGTTCCAGCGCACCGCCGCCACGGTTCCCGCCTACGGGAAGCTGCTGCGGGAGCACGGGATCGACCCCGCGGCCATCACGACGTTCGAGGACTTCCAGCGCCTGCCACTGCTCGACAAGCCGAGCTATCACGAGCGGTACCCGCTGCCGGAGCTCTGCCGCGACGGCGCGCTGACCGGCTGCGACATGATCGCCGTGTCGTCGGGGTCGAGCGGGCGGCCGACGATCTGGCCGCGCGCCCTGGAGGACGAGCTGCACGTGGCCCGCCGGTTCGAGCAGGTGCTGGTCGACGGGTTCCGCGCCGACGAACGCTCCACGTTGGCCGTGGTGTGCTTCCCGCTCGGCACGTGGGTCGGCGGGCTGTTCACGCAGGCGTGCGTGCGGCACCTCGCGGCGAAGGGCCGTCCGATCACCGTGGTGGCGCCGGGCAACAACAAGGCGGAGATCCTGCGCGTGCTGCCGGAGCTGGCGCCGCACTTCGAGCAGGTGGTGCTGCTCGGCTATCCGCCGTTCGTCAAGGACGTGGTCGACACCGGGCTCGCGGCAGGAATCGACTGGCCCGCCTACAAGATCAAGGTGGTGCTCGCCGGAGAGGTCTTCAGCGAGCAGTGGCGTGATCTGGTTTCGCAGCGGGCTGGAATTTCCGATCCGCTCACCGATGTCGCTTCTCTTTACGGCACCGCGGATTCCGGGGTGCTCGGCAACGAGACCGCGTTGTCGGTGGGCATCCGGCGGTTCTTCGCGCTCCGGCCCGACCTCGCGCGCGAGGTCTTCGGCGACTCGCGGCTGCCGACACTCGTGCAGTACGACCCGGCGAGCCGGTTCTTCGAGGTGCACGACGGCACGCTCGTGTTCACCGCGGACGGCGGGATCCCGTTGGTGCGCTACCGGATCGCCGACGAGGGCGGGGTCCTCACGCACGCCGAGCTGCTCGCGTTCTGCGCGGAGCACGGCTTCACTCCCCCGCCCGGCCCGGAGCTGCCGTTCGTCTTCCTGTTCGGGCGGTCGCTGTTCACGGTGTCGTTCTTCGGCGCGAACGTCTACCCGGAGAACGTGACCGTGGGCCTGGAGCAGGCCGGCATCAGCGACGTCGTGACGGGCAAGTTCGTGATCGAGTCGGTCGAGGACGCCGACGCGGACCGGACGCTGCGGATCACCGTCGAGACCGCGCCCGGCCGCACGGCGGACGCGGCCGCGATCGCCGAGTCGATCAAGGAACAACTGCTCCGGCTCAACAGCGAGTTCGCCCACTACGTCCCCGCGGAACGGCAGCTGCCCGAGATCGTGCTGCGCCCGGCAGGCGATCCCGAGTACTTCCCGGCAGGGGTGAAGCACAGGTACACACGACGTTCCTGAAAAGCGCTTTTGCACCACGGAGCAATAGCTTTTCGGGACTTCCTCCGGCTGTTTAGAGTTGGCCCCGGCCGAATTCATTGACTGGGGTGGGAGGAATCCTTGAGGTTCGTTCGGCGTGTTCTGGTGGCGATGATGCCACTCGCGATGCTGATGGTCGTCGGGCTCGCTGCCCCGAGCGCGCAGGCCGAGGCACCGGCCGCTCAGGCCGCCGCGGTGGGCGCCGCGGTCGACTCCGAGACGGGCCAGGCGCTCGCCGCCTGGGACTGCAACACCGGCAACGTCTGCTTCTGGACCGGCTTCGGCGGCACCGGCAGCAGGTGCATGTGGGAGGTCGCCGACCCGGACTGGACGTCGGGCAGCATCAAGTGCTCGTGGGCGACGACCAAGGAGGTCAAGTCCGTCTACAACCGCGGGACGTCGTCCGCCACGGGCGTCGTGTTCTACCGCAACACCGGGTACAACAACCGGATCGGCTGCACCAAGCAGGGCAAGAAGGGTGACCTCGCGGGCACCTACCAGGTGCGGTCGCACCAGTGGACCAGCGGCTCCTGCGGCTGATCACCGCAGCGGGAAGACCGGCTCCGTGGCCCCAGCCCCGGGGCCGGTTTTCGTTGCGGAATTCGGCGGAGTGACAAGACCAGTATTGTGTTCCGCGGTGACCTGGCCTGGGGAGGTTGCTGTGTTGCGCATCCATTTTTCCGAGGAGGATCTGGAGCGTACGCAGGTAGCAGAAAGGGTGGATCCGCTCTGGGAAATGGTGTTCAGCTGGCTGAGGCTGACCGAACTGGACTGCGGTCTGATGCTGCAGCCGTGGCTCCGGGACATCCGGCGCAACGGCGACCGCGACGTGATCAAGCCGGGTGTGCGCATGTGGTCCGTGCTCGCACCGCTCGGCCCGTACTTCCCCGACCTGCTCACGCCGCCGGAGGGCGCGCTGGGGCTGGGGAGTGCTCTCGACGCGATCAGGTCGACACCGCGCCAGCGGCTGAAAGACGAGTTCCGGCTGCTGGACGAGGTGCGGCCGACACCGGGGTGGACGCGGCCGGTGGCGGCGGGCGACGGCGCGTCGTTGCTGGAGCTCACCGAGGCGATGGCCCGCTACCACGCCGCGGTGGTCGAGCCGTACACCTCGATGATCGAGGAGGCGGTCGAGACCGACCGCGTGCACCGGACCGGGGTGGCTGGTGACGTCGACGGCCTGCTGCGGGGCATGTGGCCGTTGATGAACTGGCGCGCGCCGGTGCTGGAGGTGCAGTACGCGTGCGACCGGGACCTGCACCTCGGCGGGCGCGGGCTGCGGCTGGTGCCGTCGTACTTCTGCCGGGGCACGCCCGTCGCGTTCGCCGACCCCGGACTGCCGCCCACGGTGGTCTACCCGGTGCACCACGACTGGACGTGGCAGCGGCAGCTCGCGAGCGGGCGCCGGCAGGAAGGGGCGCTCGCGGCGTTGCTCGGCACCACGAGGTCAGCGGTGCTGGCCGCTGTCGGCGCCGGTGCGACGACGACCGAGCTGGCGGAACGGCTGGGGGCCTCGCCCTCGTCGGTCAGCCGGCACACGACCGTGCTGCGCGAGGCCGGTCTGCTCACCACGGAGAGGCAGGGGCTCTCCGTGCTGCACCAGAGGACGTTGCTCGGATCAGCCCTGCTGGGCAACAACTGAGGTTCGGCGGCGCGACCACAGCCCGATCACGCACGCGGCGAACGCCGCACCCGTGAGCAGGACGTGGATCGCGCCGCCGAACCTCGTCGCGAACGTCAGGTCCGACCGCAGCGGCACGCTGTCCACCATCAGGGCGTCGGTGAACATGCCCGTGGACTGCACGACGCTGCCATCCGGGCGCACCACCGCGCTCACCCCGCTGATCGCCGCCACCACCACGGCACGCCCGTGCTCGATCGCGCGCAGCCGGGCCATGCCGAGCTGCTGGTAGGTCATCTCGCCGCGGCCGTACCAGGCGTTGTTGGTGGGCACGACCAGCACCTGCGCAC
This sequence comes from Lentzea sp. NPDC059081, assembly GCF_042738015.1. Taxonomy (NCBI): domain Bacteria; kingdom Bacillati; phylum Actinomycetota; class Actinomycetes; order Pseudonocardiales; family Pseudonocardiaceae; genus Lentzea; species Lentzea sp. NPDC059081. The sequence continues at coordinate 319,124 of NZ_JBHYGW010000001.1, read as the reverse complement.
CGGCCGCGGCGCTTTCCCGCAGCACGTGGTCGTAGGCGACCTCGTAGCAGATGCCGACGCCCACCCGCGTACCCGCGATGTCGAGCACGCCCGGTTCGGTGCCCGCTTCGAGGTCGGGCTGGTCGGCGAACGGCGTCACGAGGCGGGCGAGGTCGCGCAGCGGGATGTGCTCGGCGAACGGCACGAGCTCCTGCTTCGCGTACGACGCGCCGGCACCGGTGCCGGGCTGCCAGGCGATGACGGAGTTCTTCCCGTCCCGCAACGCGCTCACGAGCGTCGGGACGCCGAGGTCCGTGATCGCGCGGTCCAGGACCGGGTCGCGGTCGCGGGTGCGGGTCGCGCTCTCCGGCCACACGACCAGGTCGGGCTTCGGCACCGAGCCGCCGCGGATCAGCGCCGCCAGTTCGGCGGTCTTGCGCAGGTGGTTGGCGCGCAGGGTGTCGCCCGCGGTCAGCAGGTCGAGGCCGATGTCGGGCGCATTGCCCTGCACGACGGCCACCGTGCGTTGCCCGTTCTGCGCGTCGACCGCGACCAGCGGCCCGACCGCCAGGGCGGCGGCGAACGGCAGCAGCGCCCAGCCCCGACGCCACTCGCGGATCCTCGGCAGCCAGGCGGCCAGGCCGAACCCGGTCACGACGACCGCGAACGTCACGAGCGGTGCGCCACCCACGACAGCGATCCGCGCGAACGGTCCGTCGACCTGTCCGAACGCGACACGACCCCACGGGAAGCCGTTGAACGGGATCAGGCCACGCGCGGTCTCCTGCAACACGAACAGCAACGCCGCCCACACGGGTGCCGCGGGCAGGCGCGCGACCAACGGCACGAACGCCATCACGGCACAGATGAACAACGCCATCAACGCCGAGAGCACGAGCCAGGGCCACGGACCGAAGTCGTCGCCCAGGAAGTGCTGGATCCACCACAGGTGCGGGAGGAAGAAGGCCAGCCCGAAGACGAACCCGAGCCCGGCGGCACGGCGTCCGCGCACGTCCTCGAGCGTCAGCCACAGCACGGCGAACGCCGGGACCGCGAGCCACCAGAGCGTGCGAGGCGGAAAGCTCAACGCCAACGCGCCACCGGCGAGCGCGGCGGCGCCGTAGCGGACGAGGTCAGCCCTGCGCAACGGACACCCGCACCCGGCGCAGGAGGAGGTACGCGGCCCCCACCAGGGCGATCCCGACGACGTAGGCGGTGACCAGCTCGGCCACCCGGCCGCTGAAGTTCCCCGCGAGCGGCGGCACCAGCAGCGCGAACACGCCCACGAGCACGGCGACCCGAGTGCGCCACGGCCCCGCCGGCAGGCACGCCGCCAGCGGCAGCACGGCCCACAGCAGGTACCACGGCTGGATCACCGGCCCCAGCACCACGATCAGGCTCATCATCATCCCCAGCGCCGTCACCTGAGAGATCCCGCCGCGCAGCTGCCGGTGCACCAGCACGACCAGCCCGCACAGGATCAGCACGAGCCCCGCGATCCGTGCCGCGGACATCATCGCCTGCCCGGCTTCCTGGCCCGCGACCGCACCCGCCAGGAATCCCGGCCAGTTCGTCGGGGCCATCCAGCTGGCGACCTTCGACGGCGTCCCGAGCGCCTCCACCCAGCCGAACCCGGCGCCACCGGCGAGCGACGTCACGACGGACACCGCCACCGCCGCGCCGACCATGCCGGCGCCCGAGACGAGGAACGTGACCAGGCCGCCGCCGAGCCTGCGGGCCAGTGCGGTGCCGACGACGGCGAGTGCGACCAGGGCGGGCAGCTTGACCTGGGCGCCGAGTCCGACGAGGACGATGCCGGCACCGAGCTGCCACCACCTGAGCTCCGGCAGGGCCTCCAGCGCGATCACCGTGCCCGCCAGCATCAGGCCGAGCATCAGCGCGTCGTTGTGGACACCGCCGACGAGGTGCCACAGCACCAACGGGTTCAGCACGCCCAGCCAGAGCGCCGTGCGCTCCTCGACGTCCGCCATCGCGGCGAGCCTCGGCACGGCCCAGACGACGAGCAGCAGGCCGAGCACCGCGGCCAGCCGGTACAGGACGATCCCGGCGGTGGCGTTCCCGCCGGTGACCTCCGCGATCGCGCGTTCGACCGTGGTGAACAGCGGCCCGTACGGCGAGGGCGTCTCCCGCCAGTAGACGCCGACACGTGCGACGGCCTCCGCGCTCGCCCCGGCGGCCGGGCTGACCACGTTGGGGTCGAGTCCGTTGGCGGCCACCTCACCCTGCGCGAGGTAGCTGAACACGTCCGCGCTGAACAGCGGCGGGGCCACGAGCAGCGGCCCGCACCACCACGCCAGCGTGCGCCGCAGCCACTGGGGATCGGCCTGCGTGCGTCCGAGCAGCGCCCACGTCAGGACGACGAGCCCGGCACCCGCGATCGCGATCCCCAGGGCGAGCGCCGTGCCTCTCGCGGCCCAGGCCCCGCCGGCGAGCAGGAGCGTGCCGCCGAACCCCGTCCAGCGCAGCAGGTCGGGAGTGTCGGTGGTGGGCCGGGCGTAGGTGACGGTCTGCACCGAAACGAGGGTGGTGCCTCGCCCGGTCGGCGCGCGTCCGTCTGCGGTCGCGCTCCCCCGTACGCCTGGAGGATGATCTTTTTTCTTCCGGCCCGGCCGATCAACCTCCGGCGAAGTCGTGCGTCATCCACACGGTTCCCTTGGCGTCGCGGACCACGACGATGCCGATGCGGGTCGAGGACTTGCTCAGGATGTTCTTGCGGTGGCCGTCGTTCGGGGGCTTCTCGTCGATCATGCCCTGGGTCAGGCCGAGTGCCATCTTGGAGATCGGGTCGACGGAGTCCTTGACGGGACCGCCCATGCCGATGTTCTCGGCGACCGAGCTCCACTTCACGCCGGCCGCGGAGGCCCGTTCGCCCAGACCGCTCTCGCCGGAGCACTGGTGCGAGAGTCCGCAGCCGTTGCTCATCATCGCCTTGGTGTGCCGTTCGGCGGCGGTGACCAGTGCGGGGTCGATCGTCAGCGGGGGCAGGCCCTGCTGCGCCCTGGTGTCGTTGATCAGCGCGAGGACGCGTTCCTCCGGCGTCGGGACGCGGACGGGTTCCGGGGTCTGGGTCGTGGTCGTCGTCGTGGTGGTGGTCGTGGTCGTCGTCTGGGTGCTGGACGACGGCGTGGCGGACGTCGTGCCCGTGGTCGAGGCGATGTTCGTGGCCGGGGCCTGGCTCGTGGAGGTGCTCTGGATCGCGACGACGACCGGCGGTTCGGACGGGAGGAACACCAGCGTGCCGGTGACGCCCAGGACCGCGCAGACGGCGGCCGCGCCCGCGGCGGCGAGCAGCGGTTTGGTGGAGACGAACCCGGCGAGCTTCGCGACCGGGCCCGTCGCCTCGGCGAGGTGGGCCGCGGTGTGGACCACGGGCGTCACGTCGGCGAGGTTCTCCAGCAGCCGCGGCAGGTAGGAGGCGGGGACGGTGAGCAGCGCCGCGCCGGTCAGGATGCGTTCGACGGGCATGGCGTCGTCCACGCCGCGCCGGCACCGCCCGCACTCGTCGACGTGCCGCAGCAGCCGCTTGCGCCACAACGGGCTCGGCTCGCCGTTCCAGCCCTGGGCCGCCCGGTCGAGGTTCGGGCAGCGCGGCTCCACCGACAGCGCGCGCACCAGGTGCCGGATCGTCTCCAGACGCCCCTTCAGCCGGCTGACCCGCACCGTGACGGTGTGGGCGTTGAGGTCGAGCGCGTCGATGACCTCGGCCCGCGTGAGCTGCCCGACCCGTTCGAGCGTCCACAGCGCCAGCAGCTCCCGGTCAGCCGGATCCAGCCACCGCGCGGCCTCGTCGACCTCCCGCCGCTGCTGGGCGAAGTGCAGCCGGGACAGCGCGACCTCCACGAACTCGGCGCCGGGATCCGCCCGGTCGTACTCCTCCAACGGCGCCGGCGCCAGGTCGCGGCGCCGGTAGTGCTCGCGCACCTGGTTGATCGTGACGGCGACCAGCCACGACCGGAACCGGTCGGGCTCCCGCAGCGCGTCGATGCCGCGGATCACGCGGACCATCGTCTCCTGCACCACGTCGTCGACGTCGGCCTCGGCGTGCAACGCCCGGCCGGCGACGTTGTAGACCAGCGGCAGGCAGGCGGCGACCACGGCGTCGAGCGCCGCCCGATCACCGGCCCGCGCGGCCTCGACCTGCTCCGCGTCCACCTGCCCCAGCCACTCCCGACCCGTCAACTTCCGCACCCTTCGCCCGGCGATCTTCCGTACGCCATGGGGAGACCGGCGAGTCTCACGCGAGGTCACAGAAACCGGGCTGTTTGGTGAGCCAGGTCACACGCGACAGTGGGGACGCGGGGGTGGGGATGGCGGGAGGGGCGGTGGTCAGGGGTGCGGCGGGGCGAGGTGGGGCGCCGGCTGAGGCGGCAAGGCGAGCCGGCGGGCCGAGCGGAGCCGGGGTGAGCGGGGCTGGGCAGGCGGGGCTGGGCGGGCGGGCGGCGCGGCGTTGGCGAGCCGAGCTGGTGGGCAAATCGGAAGCTGACGGCCGGAACGGAGCGGGCCGGAACTGGCGGGGGCCGGAGTCGGCGGGGTCGGGCAAGACCCGCGAGGCGGAGGCCGGGCGCTCTCGCCCGGCCCGCCGCGACCACCGGGTCAGGCCGCCACCACGGCCACCCCGGTCCGCCCACCGTCCACGTCCAGCACGATCCCGTGCACGAACGCCGCCTCGTCCGAGGCCAGGTACACCGCGGCCGCGGCGATGGCCTCCGGTGCGCCGGAGCGGCCGGCCGGGGTGCCCTTCATCATCACGTCGGCGGCGGTGCGGGTGCCGGGGTCCCAGTCCGCGGAGGCGATGACGCCCGGCGAGATCGCGTTGACGCGGATGCCCTGCTCGGCGAACTCCGAGGACCAGGCCCGGGTCATCGTCTCCATCGCGCCCTTGCTGGAGCTGTAGATCGCGCCGCTCGGCACGCCGAGCCTGGTGATCCACGAGCCCAGGTTGATGATCACACCGCCGCCGGTCATGCCGGGGGTGAGGGCCTGGGTCAGGAAGAACGGGGCCTTCACGTTGACGCCGAAGACGCGGTCGAACACCTCGTCGTCGGCGGTCGGGGTGGACGACTGCGGGTAGATGCCGGCGTTGTTGACCAGGATGTCGACGTGTCCGAGCACGTCGGTGGCCTCGGCGGCGAGCGCGCGGCTCGCGGTGGAGGAGCCGTCCAGGTCTGCCTGGACGAAGTCGGCCCGGCCGCCGGCGGCGCGGATCTCGGCCACGACGTCGGCGCCCTTGGTCTCGGAGCGGCCGGAGACGACGACGTGCGCGCCCTCCGCGGCGAAGGCGACCGCGATCGCGCGGCCGATGTTGCTGGTGGAACCGGTGACGAGGGCCTTCTTGCCCTGCAGACGTTGTGCCATGTCCTCGAAGTTAGGAGCCCAATTTTGGACCCGCAAGTCCAGAAGTGCGGAGGTGGTCGAGCAGGGTGTCGAGGACGGCCTCCAGGTACGTGACGCGGCCCGTCGACCTCAGCACCTGCACACCGCCCTGGATCCCCGCGATCAACGCCGCCGCGAACCGCGCGGGATCGAGCGAGCCGGCGACGTGGCCGGAGCGCTGCATCTCGACGACTCCCCGGCGCAGCTCCGACTCCCACCGGTGCAGCAGCGTGCTGATCACCTCGTGCGCGCCCGGCGTGCTGCCCAGCTCGCCCATCAGCACGCCCAGCGGGCACGACCGGCCCTGCGCCCGGTAGCGGGCCACCACCGCGTCGCGCCAGCGGTCCCAGGCCGCCCACGACGTCAGGGCGCTCAGGTGCGGCTGCTGGTCGTCCAGCACGCGGTCGGCCTCGAACCGCGCCACGGCGAGGAACAGCTCCTCCTTGCCGTCCGGGAAGTAGTGGAAGATCTGACCCTTGCTGGTGCCGGTGATCGCCCGGATGTCGTCGAGCGTCACGCCCACCGCGTCGTCGCTGCGCAGGTGGGCCGCCGCGCCCTCGATGATGCGTTGCCGGGTGGCCCGGCCCTTCGCCGTCAGCTTCACGACCGCCACGATAAGTTTTCTGGACCAGCGAGTCCACCATGGTTGACTGGCACCATGCTTCCCTGGGACAGCCCGCTCGCCGGTCGGCTCGACCGGCACACCGTCACGTCCGAACTGCTGCGCGGCAACCCGCTCGGCGATCCGCACGAACGCCCGCTGTGGGTGTACGTGCCGCCGGGCTACGACGAGAACGAGCGCTACCCCACCGTCTACGTGATCCAGGGCTACACCGGGCACATCGGCATGTGGGCCAACCGGATGCCGTTCCGCCAGCCGTTCATCGAGACCGCCGACGCGGTGTTCGCGAACGGCGCGCCGCCGTGCATCGTGGTGTACGTCGACGCGTGGACGACCTACGGCGGCTCGCAGTTCGTCGACTCCCCCGGTACCGGGCGCTACCACTCGTACCTGTGCGACGAGATCGTGCCGTGGGTCGACGCGCACTACCGCACGATCCCGGACCGGGAGTCGCGGGCGATCTCCGGCAAGTCGTCGGGCGGGTTCGGCGCGATGATCACGCCGATGCTGCGGCCCGACGTGTTCGGCGCCCTGGCCACGCACGCGGGCGACTCGCTCTACGAGCTCTGCTACCTCGCGGACTTCGGCAAGGCGGCACGGGCGTTGCGCGGCCACGACCACGACATCCGGAAGTGGTGGGCGGACTTCCGGAGCCGTCCCGCGTTCACCAAACCCGAGGACGCGACGCTGCTCGGCGTGTTCGGTGTGGCGGCGTGCTTCTCGGCCGGGGAGGACGGGACGCCGTTGCTGCCGTTCGACCCCGTGACGGGCGCGCCGCTGCCCGAGGTGTGGCAGCGCTGGCTCGACTGGGACCCGGTGCGGATGGTGCCGGAGCACGCCGAGGCGATCCGGTCGCTGCGGGCCGTGTGGATCGACGCGGGCCGCAGCGACGAGTACTACCTCGACCTCGGCGCGGAGGCGTTCCGGGCGAAGATCGCGGAAGCCGGAATCCCCGACGAGCGCGTGCACTTCGAGCTCTTCGACGCGGGCCACGGGGGCATCGACTACCGTTACCCGCTTTCACTGGGGTGGTTGGCGGAGAGGGTGGCACGGTGATCCAGGACGTGTCGTTGCGGCCGGTCGAGGAAACCGACTTCGACGTGTTGTTCGAGCACATGCGCGACCCGGAGTCGGTGCGCATGGCGGCCTTCACCGCCGAGGACCCGGACGACCGGGCGGCGTTCGACGCCCACCTGCGCCGCAACCTGGCGCGGGAGGACACCACGAACCGCGTGATCGTCGGGGACGGCCGGGTCGTGGGCTCGATCGCCAGTTTCGTGATCGAGGGCGACACCGAGGTCACCTACTGGGTCGACCGCGCTGTGTGGGGCCAGGGCGTGGCGGGCCGCGCGCTCGCGTTGCTGCTCGAGGAAGTCACCGTCCGGCCGATCTACGGCCGGGCCGCGAGCGACAACGCCGGCTCGCTCAAGGTCCTCACCAGGGCGGGCTTCGAGGTCGTCGGCACCGACACCGGTCACGCGGCGGCGCGCGGCGCCGAGATCGAGGAGACGATCCTCAAGCTCGGCTGAACTTCTCCGTGCCCAGCACGCCGAGCAGTTGCAGCTTCTCGAACGCCTCGGTGCGCGGCGGCGCGGTCAGCACGAGCAACGCCTGCGACTGGTCCTCGGTGAACAACGCCTGGCAGTCCACCTCGATCTCACCGAGCTGGGGGTGCACGAGCACCTTGTGGTCCTCGAACCGCTTGCCGACCTCGTGCCGTTCCCACAGCTCGGTGAACTCGGCGCTCTCCTTCCGCAACGCGCGGACGAGCTCGGCGGCGCGCGAACGCGGGCCCATCGTGGCGTAGGCGGCGCGCAGGTTCGCGACCTGCGCGCGCGACTGGTGGTCGCGGTCCTGCTCGCGGTAGACGAGGCGTTCGTCGGGATCGGTGAACCAGCGGTAGATGCCGCTGCGGGCGAACCCGGTGTAGCCGGACGAGTCGCCGTAGAGCGCCTCGGCGAACCGGTTCTGCACCAGGACCTCGCTGAGGTTCGACAGGATCAGCGCGGGCGTGTCGTCGAGCCGGTCCAGCACCCGTTGCAACGCGGGCGCGACGTGCGTGCTCGTCACCTGCGGGGACGGCGCGTTGCGGCCGGCGACGTGGAACAGGTAGTCGCGCTCGTTGTCGGTGAGCCGCAACGCCCGCGCCAGCGCGCCCAGCATGTGCTCGCTGGGCTGCGGGCCGCGTTGCTGTTCCAGGCGCGTGTAGTAGTCCGTCGACATCGCCGCGAGCGACGCCACCTCCTCGCGCCGCAGCCCCGGCGCACGCCTGCGCGCACCCACCGGGAGGCCGACGTCCTCCGGCCTCAGCTCCTCACGGCGGCGGCGCAGGAACGCCGCGAGCTCCACTCTGTCCACCACTCCAGTATGGGCACCCGCACGCCCGCAACCAGGGATCGCCGATCCCCCGATAAGTGCTCTCTGCCGCGGCCCGTGGGCGAGGACGCAAGCTCTGTGCATGGACATCACCGGAAACACCGTCTTCATCCCCGGCGCCACGAGCGGCATCGGCCTGGCGCTCGCCCTCGCCCTGCGGGAGCGCGGCAACACCGTGGTCGTCGGCGGCCGGCGCACCGAGCTGCTCGAGCGGATCGCGGCCGAGCACCCCGGCGTGGAGACCGTCCGCGTCGACACCAGCGACCCCGCCAGCATCCAGGACGCCGCGAAGGACGTCATCGCCCGCTTCCCGTCGCTGAACGTGCTGATCACGATGGCGGGCATCATGCGGGTGGAGGACTGGCACCGGCCCGAGTCGTTCCTCGCCTCGGCGGAGAGCACGGTCACGACCAACGTCCTCGGCCCGATCCGCCTGATCGCCGCGTTCGTCGAGCACCTCCAGACCAGGCCCGCCGCCACGATCATGACCGTCTCCTCCGGCCTGGCGTTCGCCCCGCTGAAGATCACGCCGAGCTACAACGCCACCAAGGCGGCGATCCACATGCTCAGCGAGACGCTGCGCCTGCAGCTCGCCGACACCTCGGTCGAGGTCGTGGAGCTGGAGCCGCCGTCGGTGCAGACCGACCTGCTGCCCGGTCAGGCCGAGAACGAGCAGGCCGTGCCGCTCGACGACTACATCGCCGAGGTCATGAACATCATCGAGAGCGACCCGGCGGTGCGGGAGATCCAGGTCGAACGCGTCAAGTTCCTGCGTTACGGCGAGGCCCGCGGCGACTACGACCAGGTGGTCGCGGCGCTCAACCACTCCGACCCGCACGGCAAGTGACCCACCGGCCGGCCACCGGATGCCCACCGGTTGCCCACCGCCTCCCGGCAGGGTGACGGCCAGGCCGGACGTCTCCCCCGGACCCCCGGCCGCACCACGTCAGGGAAGGAGGTACGGCCACGTCCGGCCACGACGACACCGCGGCGAAGCCGCCGGGCCAGGTCACGAGCTGAGGTCCCGGTCCGGTCCCGGGACCGCGCAGTCCCGGGACCGGGCCGCCGCGAAGTCGCGCAGCAGGCCGTGCACGGCGTACCGGCCGTCGGGACCCGCCTCGACCAGGTTCGCCCGCACGAGCCGTCCCAGGTCGTGCCACGTGCGCGCGATCCCCGTGCCCGCCAGCGCGACGGCCTCCGCGGCGTCCGCGCCCCGGCCGGTGCCGAGGAGCACGAACAGCCGGGCGGCGGTCGCCGGAAGCCGCCGGTACGACTGCTCGAACGCCTCCCGGACCGACGCGCGCCGGTCCTCGCCCGCGTCCAGCAGGTCGAGCCGCAGAGCCGGGTCGGCCAGGTCCGCGGCCAGGTCGGCGAGGGGTCTGGTGGTGGCGAGCTCGGCGGCGATCCGCAGGGCGAGCGGAAGTCCGCCGCACCGGCCGGCCACCGCCTCCGCGCCGGGCCGCCCGCCCACCAGGGAGCGCAGCAGGGCGAGCGAGTCGGTCCGGGAGAGGCAGCCGAGAGCGACGCGGTGCGCGCCGTCGAGCACGACCAGTCCCGGCAACGTGTTCCTGCTCGTCACCACGGTCAGGCACGTCGGGCTGCCGGGCAGCAGCGGGCGGACCTGCTCGAAGCTGTGGGCGTCGTCGAGGACCAGCAGCAGCCGCCGTGCCGCCACCGCCGTGCGGAAGCACGCGGCGAGACCGGCCTCGTCCGGCGGGAGCTCGTCCTCGGCCTGGCCCAGCGCGGTCAGCAGCCGCACCAGCGCCACGGCGGGCGGCAGCGGTTCGCCCGGCCCGTGCCCGCGCAGGTCGAGGTGCAGCTGCCCGTCGGGGAACCGGTCGCGGACCTGGTGCGCCCAGTGCGTCGCGAGCGCCGACTTGCCGGCCCCCGGCGGGCCGGAGACCAGCACGAGGCCCCTTGCGGACGCGCGGTCGAGCGCGGCCAGTTCTCCTGTTCTGCCGACGAGACCGGGCGGGGCGGCCGGCAGCTGCGCGGGCACCCGTCCCCCTGCGGACGGGGCCACCTCGCCCGCCAGGACCGCGCGGTGGGCGGCGCGCAGCACCGCGCTCGGCTCGACGGCGAGCTGGTCGACCAGCGACCGGCGGATGCGCCGGTAGGCGACGAGCGCGTCGGCCTGCCGCCCCGCGCCGGACAGCGCGAGGATCAGCTGCGCCCACAACCGTTCCCGCAACGGGTGTTCACGCACGAGGGTCTGCAGCTCGGCGACCAGGGCGAGGTACCGGCCCAGCCGCAGATCCGCCTCGATCCGCTCCTCCAGCAGCGCGAGCCTGCGTTCCGCGAGCCGGGCGGCCTCCGTCCGGCAGGCCTCCGCGTCGAGACCGTCGAGAACGGGACCACGCCAGCAGGAAAGCGCTTCCCGCAGCAGGTCCGCCGCCTGCTCGGCCGACCCGTCGGGCTGCCGTGCGGCGGCCGCCGCCAGCTCCTCCGCCCGGTCCACGTCGCGCTCCCCGTGCCCGACCCGCAGCAGGTAGCCGGGCGCCCGCGTGATCAGCCGCTCGGACCGCCCGACGCGCAACGCCCGGCGCAGGCCCAGCACGCACCCCTTCAGCAGCTGCCGCGCCGAGGCGGGCGGCCCGCTCCCCCACAGCTGCTCGATCAGCCGTTCCGCCGAGACGACCTGGTTGGCGTTGAGCAACAACACGGCGAGCAGGTGCCGCTGCTGGGGGCCTCCGATCGTGAGCGGCTCGTCGCCGTCCCAGACCTCCAGCGGACCGAGAATCCCGAACTTCACGGCCGCCACGGTCGTCCGGGCGCGTACACGGCCACGTACACGGACATGTGTACGTCTCGGCCGCTTTCACTCCGATTGGGTGCGTACGACCGGCTTCGCCGACCGTAGGCTCACTGCGCCGACCAAGCGGGAGTGTGCGTGGAGCTGCGGGTGCTCGGACCGGTCGAGATCGTCACCGAGCGCGGACCCGTCCAGCCGGGACGGCGGATGGCGAGGGTCCTGCTCGGCGTGCTCGCGTTGCGGGCCAACACCTTCGTGCCGGCCGAGCGGATCGTCGACGCGCTCTGGAACGGGCGCCCGCCGCGGTCGGCACCGGTCAACCTGCGGTCGTACGTCAGCGACCTGCGGCGGCTGCTGCACGCGGACGGCGACGGGCCACCGCGCATCGAGACCAGCGGCGGCGGCTACCGGCTCGTCGCCGGGCCGGACGAGCTGGACCTGCTCGCGTTCACGGCGCTCGCCGCGACGGGCAGGGACCTCCTGCTGCGCGGCGACCACGAGCAGGCGATCGACCGGCTGACCGCCGCGGGGAACCTGTGGCGGGGCCCGGTGCTCGACGGGGTGCCCGTGCCGGAGCTGGTCGCCCCGACGGCCAGGATGCTGGAGGAACGGCGCGTCGACGTGATCGAGGACCGCGTCCAGGCCCGGCTGGAGCTGGGCGGGCACCCCGGTCTCGCCGCCGAGCTGCGCGAGCTCACCGGCCGGTACGAGCTGCGGGAGCGGTTGTGGGGCCAGCTCATGCTCGCGCTCTACCGCGCCGGGCAGCCGGGCGAGGCGACGCGGGCGTACGACCGGCTGCGGCAGGTGCTGCGCGCGGAGCTCGGGACCGGACCCGGCCAGGAGGTCGTGCGGCTGCACGAGCGGATCCTGCGCGGCGACCCCGGGCTCGCCGCTCCGGTGCGGCCGGCGGCGCCCGTCCCGTGGCAGCTGCCGCCGGACGCGGAGCCGTTCGTGGGCAGGCAGGAGCACCTGGACGCGCTGGACGAACCGGCGGGGCCGGCGGTCGTCGCGGTCGTCGGCACCGCGGGGGTCGGCAAGACCGCGCTGGCCGTGCGCTGGGCGCACCGGGCCAGGGGCCGGTTCCCCGACGGCTGCCTCTACGCCGACCTGCGCGGCTACGGGCCGGAACCGCCGGTGGCGCCCGACCAGGTGCTCGCCGGGTTCCTGCGGGTCCTCGGCGACCGCGACGCCGGGCGCGGGACCGCGGAGCTGTCCGGCCGGTACCGGACGCTGCTCGCGGACCGGCGGATGCTGGTCGTGCTCGACAACGCCCGCGCCGCGGACCAGGTGCGGCCGCTGCTGCCGGGCGGCGCGGGCTGCCTGGTCGTCGTGACGAGCCGCGACGACCTCGCCGGTCTGGTCGCCAGGGACGGCGCGCGCCGCGTGCGGCTGGACCCGATGCCGTCCGGCGAGGCGCGGGCGTTGCTGCGCAGGCTCGTCGGTGACCGCGAGGGCATCGCCGCGCTGGCCGACCGGTGTGCCGGGCTGCCGCTGGCGTTGCGCGTCGCCGCGGAGCTCGCCGCGCAGTCCGGGGACGCGCTCACCGATCTGGCGGTGGCGCTGGCGGACCGGCAGCGCGGCCTGGACGAGCTGGACGCGGGCGGCGACCCGCGCACCGCCGTCACGGCCGTGTTCGACTGGTCGTACCAGGCGCTGACCCCGGTGGAGGCACGGGCGTTCGGCCTGCTCTCGTGGCTGCCGGGCGCCGACTTCGACGACCACGCGGCCGCCGCACCGCTGGACCTGACCCCGGCGGAGACCGCGCGTGCGCTCAGCCGGCTCTGCCGCGCACACCTGGTGCAGCGGGACGCGGGCCGGTACCGGATCCACGACCTGTTGCGCGCGTACGGCCGGCGTCTGCCGCATGAGCCGGAAGCCGCTCTGACCGCGTTGTTCGACTACTACGTCCGCGCCGCCACCGCCGCGGAGTCCGTGTTGCGACTCGGGCATTCCACGGACTCGGCGTCGTCGTCCCTGTCGCCGGAGCACGCGGCCCGTTGGCTCAACACCGAACGCGCGAACCTCGTCGCCGCCGTGGTGCATTGCGCGGCGAACGGCCGTGATGCCCAGGCCATCGCGCTCGCCAAGCCGTTGCGGTCCTATTTGGACACCGGCCGCCACCTGGCGGAGGCGCGGACCGTCAACCAGCACGCGCTGGACGCCGCTCGCCGGGCCGACGACCCGGCGGCCATCGCCTCCGCGCTGAACAGTCTCGGCAGCGTGTGCCACCAGCTCGGCCTCTACGCGGAGGCGATCGAGCACTTCGACGCGGCGCTGGCACTGCGCAGGCGGACCGGGGACCGCACCGGTGAGGCGATGACGACCAACAACCTCGCCAGTGTGTTCGGCAGGCTCGGCCGCCACCGCGAGGCGGGCGAGCACTACCAGCGGTCGTTGCTGATCGTGCGCGACCTGGGCGACCGGGCGGGTGAGGCGCTCGTGCTCGCCAACCTCGGTTTCGTGCGGCTGCGCCTGGGCCACTACCGCGACGCGCTCACCTGCCACCGGCGCGCGCTGGAGCTGAGCGTCCTGCTGGGCGACCGGGTGCTGGAGGCCACCGAGCACAGCAACCTCGGCCTGGTGCGGGCGCTGCTGGGCCAGCACCGCGAGGCGGCGCGGTCGCTCTGGCGGGCCGCCGTGCTCTGCCGCGAGCTGGGCGACCACCAGGGCGAGGCCTTCGTGTCCGGCAACCTCACCGTCCTGCACACCCGGCTCGGCAACCACTGGGTGGCCCACCGCCACGCCGGGCGCGCGCTCGCCGTCCACCACGCGTCCGGCGACCTGGCGAGCGAGGCCGCCGTCCTCGGTTTCCTCGGCGACCTCCACCTGCGGACGGACCAGCACTTCCGCGCCCTGCGCACGTTCCAGCGAGCGCTGGAGCTGGACCGCAGGATCGGCGAACGGTTCCAGGAAGCCCAGGCGCTGAACGGGATCGCCGCCGCCTGCACGGCCCTGGACCAGCCGGACCGAGCCGAACGCCACCACCGCGAGGCGCTCGCGCTGGCCACCTCCACCGGCGACCGGTACGAGCAGGCCCGCGCGCTCGCCGGCCTCGGCGACCTGCACCACGCCGCCGGCGACCCCACCGCGGCGGCCGAGCGGTGGCGTGCCGCGTGCGCGGTGTTCGACGAGCTCGGCGCGCCCGAGGCCGAGCAGCTCCGGACGCGGCTCGCGGAGCCGGTGGGCAGTCCGGCGACCTGAACCCGTGCCGCCGGGTCAGCGGCTCGCGCGGACGAACTCCCGGAACGTCGTCGGCTCCCGGCCGATCAACCGCCGCAACGCCACCGGGTCGGCGCCGCGGGCCGGCCCGTTCCGCGCGACCACCGCGGCCACGGCGGTGATGTGCGCGGCCATCTCCGGGTTGACGACGTCGACCACGTCGGACAGTCCGACGAGCTCGCGCCGCCACTCCTCCTCGGACACCGGCGTGAACTCCACCGGCCTGCCCAGCTCCTCGGTGAGGATCGCCGCGATGTCGTGGTGCGTCAGCTCTTCCACGCCCGGCGGGGAGCAGATCGGGCCGTCGAACCTCCCCGGGTCCAGCAGCGCGGCCACCGCGAGCTCGCCGGCGTCCCGGCCGTTGATCCACGCGACCGGACCGTCGCCGAAGCAGTTGCGGATCACGCCCTCCTCCTCGACCGACCTCCCGTGCAGGGCGGGTACGTTCTCGTGGAACGCCGCCGCGACCCGCAGGACGAGCAGGTCGAGCCCTGCCCAGCGCAGGACCTCCTCGGCGAGCCACTGGTCGCGGCCGCGGGCGCTGGGGTGGTGCGGCTGCGCCGGTCCCATCGACATCACGACCGTGCGCGGCGAGACCTCCGCCTCCCGCACAGCGGCGGCGTAGTTCGCGGCGGCCGGGACGACACCGGCGTCGATCGGGTAGGTGAGGTACACCTGGCCGACGCCTGCCAGCGCGGGCACGATGCCGCGCCGGTCCCGCAGGTCGCCGAGCACCACCTCGGCGCCCAGTGCCTCCAGCGCTTCGGTGCGCTCGCCGCGGGTGCGGGCCAGCACGCGGACGTCGTGCCCCTCCTCGCGCAGCCGCCGCACGACGTGGGCGCCGGTACCGCCGTGCCGGCCGGTGGCGCCGGTGACGAGGATCAACCCCGCTCCTTCCGCTGGACCAGGCAGGTGCTCGACGCGGTGGCGAGCAGGCGGCCGTCGCGGTCGGTGAGGCGCGCCTCGGCGAGCGCGGTCCGGCGGCCCTGGTGTGCCACGGTTCCCGTGCAGGTGACGGTGCCGGTGTCCGTCGTGATCGGACGGAGGAAGCGCACGGCCAGGTCGAGGCTCGTGTAGCCGGTGCCCGCTTCGAGCAGCGAGTGGACCGCGCAGCCGGCGGCCGAGTCCAGCAGGGTCGCGAAGACCCCGCCGTGCACCGAGCCGATCGGGTTGTAGTGGTGCTCCCCGGGGTCCAGCTCGAAGACGACCTCGCCCTTCTCCGCGGACACGAGCCGAGCGCCCAGCAGCGCGGCGACGGGCGGGGGCGGCACCTCGCCCGCGGCGACGGCCCGCAGGAAGTCCAGGCCGTCGCGTTCCCGCGCCACCGCGGCGGTCGCCCGTGGGTCGCTCCAGCTCACGGTGCGCGTGCGTGGTTCGGTCATGACACCCCTTCGCCGTCGAAAGCGGACTTGTTGGCGAGCACGAACTCTTCGACCGACGTCGGCGCGCGGCCGGTGATGGTCTCGACGACGTCGTTCGTCCCGGCGAAGACGCCGTTGCGGTAGTCGACCGCGATGTGCCCCAGGTGCTGGACGAGGTGCGGCGGGAAGCCGCGGTCCACCAGGGTGGCGGAGAACTCCTCCACGCTGATCGGCTCGTAGTGCACGGGGATCCCGAGGACGCCCGAGATGGCGCCCGCGATCTCGTGGTGGTTCATCTCGACCGGGCCGTGCAGGGCGTAGGCGGCGCGGTCGTGCGGTTCGGGATCGTGCAGCAGCGCGGCGATCACGCGCGACTGGTCCGCCGCCGTGATCGGGGCGTGCCGGCCGTCGCCGAACGGCAGCCGCAGGTGCCCTTCGCCGTCGTGGCGGTCCCACCACGTCGTCAGCCACTCCGCGAACAGCGTCGGCCGCAGGTGGGTGGTCAGCAGCCCGGTCCGGTCCAGCAGCCGTTCGGCCAGCCAGTGCTGCCGGGCGGCGTGGCTGCGCGCCTCGCGGCGGGCCGAGATCTGCGACATGGCCACCACCGACCGCACGCCCGCCTCCGTGGCGGCCTGCGCGAAGTGGACGGTCGCGTCGAGCAGGCCCTCGCGGATCGGGTAGCAGAAGTACGCGCCGGACACGCCCCGCACGAGCCGCGTCACGTCGTCGAGGTCGAGCAGGTCGGCCACGACGACCTCGGCACCGGCCGCGGCCAGCCGCCGGGACCGCTCGTCCTCCCGGCGGACGGCGGCGCGGACGCGGTGTCCCCTGTCCAGCAGGGCCTCGACGGCGCCCGTGCCGGTCTTGCCGGCGGCCGCGGTGACCAGGAAGAGCCGGTCGTCCGTCATGCCGCACCTCCGACGAGGGTGCCCTTCATGAGCCACGTCGGTCCCTCGGCGTACTCGGTGGCCTCGGCGAAGAAGGCGCCGAAGTACGGGCCGGTCGCGTGCGCGGTGAACGCGTCGAGGTCGGCGTAGACCTCGTTGAGGTAGAAGAGGTCCGGGTCCTGCTCGTCGGCGATGACCTCGAACCGCAGCGAGCCCGGCTCGTGCGCGAGGGACTCGCGGGCGGTCCGGCGGGCCACCCGCACGAAGTCGTCGCGGCGCTCCGGCCGGACGGTGAAGGACACGAGGAACTGGTACACGGCAGCAACCCTTCCGATGCGAGTTCATTCATTGAACCAGACGGACCGTAGCACGCCAGTTCAATGAATGAACTACAGTGGTCGCCATGGCACTGCCCAGCACCTACGCGGACCGCAACTGCTCGCTCGCCCGAGCGCTGGAGATCGTCGGCGAGCGGTGGACGTTGCTGATCGTGCGCGACGCCTTCTTCGGGGTCCGCCGGTTCGGCGACTTCGCCACCCAGCTCGGCATCCCGCGCGCCGTCCTGACCACCCGGCTGAGGTTCCTCGTGCAGGAGGGGGTGCTGGAGCACGTCGACGGCGAGTACCAGCTCACGCCCAAGGGCCTGGAGCTGCTGCCGATCATGCGGGCGATGATGGTCTGGGGCGACGCGCACTACTCGCCCGACGGCCCCAAGCGCACGTTCCGGCACGACGCCGACGACGGCCTGATCAACCGCGAGGGCCGGTGCCGCGTGTGCGGCGAGTCCGTCGCGGTGCCCGACATCCGCACCGAACCCGGCCCCGGTTTCGTCCCCGCCGACGGCACCCCCGACCCCGTCTCCGCGCAGCTCACCACGCCGCGCCGGCTCCTGGAGCCGCTGGCATGAGCGTGCTGGACAACGTGGTCCGCTCGGCGCTGACCGGACCGCACGCGCACTTCGCCGAGCGGAAGGGCGGAGCGCTGCGCTACCAGCCCGACGTGTCGCCGTTCACCGCCCTGCCCGACGACCCCACCGACGCGGACTGGGCCGACCTCGCAGCCCTGACGCCCAGGGCCGCGCTGTCCCGCCCGGCCGAGCCGCCGCGGGGCTGGCACGTCGAGGTCGAGGTCCCGTTGCTGCAGTACGTCGACGACGGGATCGCTGCCGCGCCCGACGAGGAGGCGGTCCGCCTGACCGCCGCGGACGTGCCGGAGATGATCGCGCTCACCGAGCTCACCAAGCCGGGCCCGTTCCTGGCGCGCACCGTCGAGATGGGGACCTACCTGGGCGTCAAGCGCGACGGGCGGCTGGTGGCGATGGCGGGCGAACGACTGCGCGTGCCCGGCTTCACCGAGGTCAGCGCCGTCTGCACGCACCCGGACGCCGCCGGGCAACGCCTCGGCACGCGGTTGCTGCTCGCGGTGGCGCACGGCATCCGGGAGCGCGGCGAGACGCCGTTCCTGCACGTGCTCGAGTCCAACACCGGCGCGGTCCGGCTCTACGAGAAGCTCGGGTTCCGGCTGCGGCGGCGCAGCGAGCTGCTGGTCGTGACGCCGCCGGTAGCGTGAGGTCATGCCACAGATCACCGTCGAGTACTCCGCCGAGCTGGCCGAGGGGTTCGACCGCCGCGGCTTCGCGCTGGCCGTGCACCACGCCCTCGCACCACTGGTCAGCTCCGAGGTCGGCGACTTCAAGACGCGCTTCCGGACGATCGAGGAGAGCGTGATCGGCGACGGCGCGCCCGCGGCCATGGTGCACGTGCGGGTCGGGCTGCTGACCGGGCGGCCCGTCGAGCTCAAGCAGGAGGTGGGGCGGGTGACGATCGGCCTCGTGCGGGAGCACCTCAAGCCCGTCGAGGGCCTGCCGACGAAGCTCACGCTGGAGGTCTACGACCTCGACCGCGCGCCGTACCAGAAGCTCGCGATCTAACGATCGAAGAACTCGACAAGCGCGGCCGCTACCTCCTCAGGCCGTTCCTCGGGCAGGTAGTGGTCGCACGGCAGAGCCCGGCCGCGCACGTCGCGGGCATATCCCCGCTACACGTCGAGGACGTCGTAGTGGCGGCCCACGAAGCTGTGCTCGCCCCACAACGCGAGCAACGGCGCTTGCCCTCGCTGTCGTGCTCCAGGTCGATGCCGGCCGCCGCGCGGTAGTCCGAACAGGACGCGGCGATCGCGGCCGGGTCGGAGAAGCAGCGGACGTACTCCTCGACGGCGGCCGGGTCGAACGCCGTCCCGCCGTGGTGGCGGGCGTTCATCCTGGTGGTGACCCAGAACCGCGGGTCGGCGCCGATGAGGTGCTCCGGGATGCCGTCGCCCGCGGCCAGGAAGAACCAGTGGAAGTAGCTCAGGCCGAAGTCCTCGTCCGCGTGCTCGAACGTGTGGCGGGTCGGCACGATGTCCAGCACCGCCACCGCCTCCACGGCCTCCGGCGCGTCCAGGGCCAGCCGGTGCCCGACCCGGCCGCCGCGGTCGTGGCCCGCCACCGCGAACCGGTCGAACCCCAGTGCCCGCATGACGAGCAGCTGGTCGCGGGCCATCGCGCGCTTGGAGTACTCGGCGTCGTCCTGGCCGGGCACGGGTTTGTCGCTGTCGCCGTAGCCGCGCAGGTCCGCGGCGACGACCGTGTGGTGTTCGGCCAGGAGCGGCGCCACGTGATGCCAGATCACGTGAGTCTGCGGGTAGCCGTGCAGGAGCAGGACCGGCGGCCCGGCTCCTCCTACCGCACAACGGATGCGCACGCCGTCGGCGTCGATCATGTGGTGGTCGAACGGCACCTTGCCGGCGTCGAACCGGTAGCCGACCATACGTCCGATCTCACCACCTTTGGGGACGAGACGCCCGAGACCGGGGCGCGACCTGCTCGAACGAGTCGGCGAACACGTCCGGCTTCGACCGGTTGGGGCCTTATGCAGTGGGCGAATCACGAGCGGGACGGGACGCTGTCACGCTGTTGTCATGCAGGCCGGCCGTCGTGTCACACCCTTGCCCACCGACGTGTTCGCGCGCGTCGTCACCCCGTGGGTGGACGCGGCCAGAGCCGACCTGCGGAAAGGGCTCTCCTCCTTGCCCGACACCGCAGTCACGTCGTCCGCTCTGGTCGACGCCTGCGCCGAACGCCTCACGTCGCGCCTCACCCGGCTCGCGGCGCCGGTCCTGGTGCACGAGCTCTCGCGCGCGACCGGTCTGCTGGGCGAGAACGGGCACGAGCGGTTCGAGCACTTCCTGGCCCGGCGCCACTTCGGGCCCTACCCCGTGCTCGTGCGGGAGCTGGACGCCGAGCGCGACACCACCGTCGAGGTGGTCGTGGAGATCGCCACCCGGTACGCGGCCGACCAGGAACGCCTGAGCGGGACGGTGCTCGGCGCCAAGGCCGCGCTCGTCGACGTCGAACCTCGCGGCGACCGGCACCAGGGCGGCCGCGCAACCTCGGTGCTGTGGCTGGCGGACGGTCAGCGCGTGGTCTACAAGCCGCGCGGTGTCGACGCGCACCTGGCGCTGGCGCGGGTGGTCGAGCTGGTGAACCACCTGGTGGACCTCGACCTCGCGACGGTGGGGGCCGTCGCCGGTGACGACCACGGCTGGACGGAGTTCGTCGAGCCCGCTCCCCTGCCGACCGGGGACGCCGGCCCGTACTTCCGGCGGCTGGGCGGGCTGCTGGCGGTGCTGCACCTGGTGCGCGCCACCGACATGCACCACGAGAACCTGATCACGCGCGCCGACCAGCCGTTGCTCATCGACGTGGAAACCCTGTTCCGGCCAGGACTTCCCGGCACGCCGGCCGATCCCGCGGCCGTCGCGCTCGACCGGTCGGTGGCGCGGACCGGCATCCTGCCCGCCCTCGCCGGCCGGCACGGCCTCGTCGACCTCTCCGCGGTGGGCGGCGACGCGGGCCAGCAGACCTCCGGCACCACCACGCACTGGCTCGACACCGGCACCGACGCCATGCGCGCGGTGCTGAGACCGGAGCACACACCCGGCGCCGCCAACCGCCCGACGTGGCGCGGACGTCCGGTCGAGGCCGCCGCTCACACGGACGCGGTGCTGGCCGGGTTCCGCCAGACCTACGACGCGATCGGCTTCCACCGCGAGGAGTTCGCCCGCGTGCTGACCACGTGCGGCGCGCTGCCGGTGCGGATCGTGCCCCGCCCGGCCGCCCGTTATGCCCAGCTCCTCGCCACCGCCCGCCGCCCGGCGATGATGCGCGACGCGGACACCAGGTTCGAGACGCTCGAGCACGCGTGCGCCGCGTTGCTGCCCGCACTGGCCCCGGCGGAGGCCGCCGAGCTCGACGCGGGCGACGTGCCGCTGTTCACCGCCCGCGCGGACGGCCGCGACCTGGAGTCGGCCAGGGGCAGGCTGCCCGGCGTGCTCGCCACGTCCGGCCTGGAGGACGCGCTGACGTGCCTGGCCGCCTTCGACGAGGCCGACCGCGCCGACCAGGAGTGGGTGATCGCCGCGTCCCTGGCCACCCGCCTGCCCGCCACGATCGGTGTCGTCCGGAACCGGCAGGCCTGGGCGACCGACGACGTGCTCTCGACGACGTGCGCCATCGCCGACCGGATCATCGCGCTGGGCTGCGGCACCGGCCGGGTCAACTGGATCGGCCTGGAACCGGCCGGCGGCGCCCGGTGGCTGGTGCTGCCGATGGGGCCGGGCCTCGCGCACGGCTACCCGGGCGTGGCGCTGTTCCTGGCGCAGCTCGGCCGGATCACCGGCGACCACCGCTACACCGGCGTCGCGCGCCGGGCCCTGACCGACGTGCCCGAGTTCCTGGCGGCCTTGCAGGACAACGACGAGCTGATCGCCGAGGTGGGTTCCGGCGGTCTGACCGGCTTCGCGGGCATCGGCTACGCGCTGGCCAGGATCGCGCGGCTGCTGGACGACGAGCAGGTCGCCCGGTGGGCCCGCACCACCGTCCGCCTGGCCGATCTGGCGGCCGAGGTCGCCGCGCCCGAGCACGGTCTGGCGTCGGCCATGCGCGCACTGGACGCCGAGGTGGGCAGCTCCTACGCCCGCGAGCTGGCCGAGCACTTCCCGGACGGCCCCACCGGTCCCGTGCAGTGGTGCCCGCACGGCGCGTCCGCGTGGACCGACGAGGACCTCTCGCTGTGCCACGGCAAGCTCGGCCACGCGGACGTGTCGGTCGACGGCTGGTCCGCGGCGACCCGGCACCGCCGCACGGACGAGGTGCTGGCCGAGCTCGGCCGCCACGGGCCGAGGTGCGTCACGCCGGGCCAGGTGCCGACGCCGGGCCTGCTCAGCGGGCTCGCCGGGCTCGGGATGGGCCTGCTGCGGCTGGGGTTCCCGGACCGCACGCCCTCGGTCCTGCGTTTCGACCCGGCGAACTGACCGGGGTCGCGTACCTTGCGCGGGTGGAGATCACCGACGACCGCGCCTTCCCCGCCGCGCTCACCGCGCTGAGCGGCATCGACTTCCCGTGGGAGTACGACGAGGAGGCCGACGAGGCCTCGCCCGGCAACATGGACTACGAGCCCTACCAGGAGTTCGACTCCGCAGAGGAGACGGCGGACTGGATCCGGTCGTGGACCGGCAACAAGGAGCTCGACGGCGCCGAGTTCCGGGTGTTCGGGCAGGACGGGACCGGCGGGCTGGCGGCGTTGTGGCTGGTGCGACCGCGGCCGTTGGCCGCGCAGCCGGTGGTGTTCTTCGGCTCCGAGGGCGAGGTCGGGGTCGTGGCGACGAGCCTGGGCGAGTACCTGTGGCTGCTGGCCGGCGGGATCGGGCCGCTGGAGGCCGTGGAGTACGGGGCGGACGGCGGGGTGCCGCACGCGGAGTTGCGCGCGGTCGCCGAGAAGCACTCCGGGATCGAGCCGCGCACGCCGGCGGAGGTGCTCGCGGCGGCGCGGGCGGAGTTCCCGGACTTCGCCGAGACCGTGCAGTCCTGGTGCCGATGACGCCGTAGGGGGAACCGGTCCCGATACCGGTTCCCCTTTGGTCTACACCACTTTCCCGACGCGGGCTACGCTCGGCGAACCCTGTTGTGCCGCAAGGTGAACAGGACCTCGTCCTGCGGAGGTCTGCTCCATGAGAAAGCTCCTCGCGGCCGTGCTCCTGCTGACGGCCGCCGCAGTTCCCACCGGTGCCGCCGCGGCGGCCGACCCGATCTACAAAGACCCGTCGCAGCCTGTCCCGGCCCGGGTCGCGGACCTGCTGAGCCGCATGTCGCTCGACGAGAAGGTCGGGCAGATGACGCAGGCCGAGCGCAACGCGGTCAGCAACGCCGACCTGGTCACCTACCGCATCGGGTCGCTGCTGTCCGGCGGCGGGTCGGCGCCCTCGCCCAACAACGCCACGTCGTGGGCGAGCATGTACGACGGCTTCCAGCAGGCCGCATTGTCCACGCCGCTGGGCATCCCGATGATCTACGGCGTGGACGCCGTGCACGGGCACAACAACGTCGTCGGCGCCACGATCTTCCCGCACAACATCGGCCTCGGCGCGGCGCACGACCCGGCGCTGGTGCAGCGGATCGGCCGCGCCACGGCGGAGGAGGTGTCGGGCACCGGCATCGACTGGGACTTCGCGCCGTGCCTGTGCGTCGCGCGCAACGACCGCTGGGGCCGCACCTACGAGTCGTTCGGCGAGACGCCGGAGAACGCGACGTCGATGGCCACGATGATCACCGGTCTGCAGGGGTCGAAGCTCTCCGACTCCGGTTCCGTCCTCGCCACCGCCAAGCACTACATCGGCGACGGTGGCACGACCGACGGCGACGACCAGGGCGACACCCAGCTCACCGAGGCCGAGCTGCGGGCGGTCCACCTGCCGCCGTTCCGCGAGGCCGTGGCCCGCGGCGTCGGCTCGGTGATGATCACCTACAGCAGCTGGAACGGCACGAAGCTGCACGGCCACCAGTACCTGATCACCGACGTGCTCAAGGGCGAGCTGGGCTTCGGCGGTCTCGTCGTGTCGGACTGGAACGCGATCGACCAGATCGACGGCCAGCCCGGCTTCACCGCCGCCGAGGTGCGCGCGTCGATCAACGCCGGCCTCGACATGATCATGGTGCCGACCGAGTGGCGCTCGTTCATCACGCTGCTCAAGGCCGAGGTGCTGGCGGGCCGGGTGCCGATGTCGCGCATCGACGACGCCAACCGCCGCATCCTGACCAAGAAGTTCGAGCTGGGCCTGTTCGAGAAGCCTCTGACGGACCGCTCGTACACCTCGACCGTCGGCAACGCGGCGCACCGGGCGCTGGCACGTGAGGCGGTGCAGAAGTCGCAGGTGCTGCTGAAGAACCAGAACGGCGTCCTGCCGCTGTCCAAGACCTCGTCGAAGCTGTTCGTGGCGGGCAAGAGCGCGGACGACATCGGATACCAGAGCGGCGGCTGGACCATCTCGTGGCAGGGCGGCAGCGGCGCCGTGACGCCCGGAACCACGGTGCTGCAGGGCATCCGCTCCGCCGTCTCGTCGTCCACCACGGTGACCTACAACCGCAACGGCACGGGCATCGACGGCACCTACCAGGCGGCCATCGCGGTCGTCGGCGAGACGCCGTACACCGAGGGCGCGGGCGACCGGCCCGGCGGCATGGGCCTGGACGCCGAGGACCTGGCGACCCTGAGCACCCTGCGCGCCACCGGTGTCCCGGTCGTCGTCGTGCTCGTCTCCGGCCGCCCGCTGGACATCGCGGCCCAGCTCTCCGGCTGGCACGCGCTCGTCGCCGCCTGGCTGCCCGGCACCGAGGGCAACGGCGTGGCGGACGTGCTCTTCGGCGACTACAAGCCGACCGGCACGCTCCCGTTCACCTGGATGCAGAGCGCCTCGCAGCAGCCGATCAACGTCGGCGACGGCAAGACGCCGCTGTTCCCGTACGGCTTCGGCACGCAGTTCCCGGCCACGCAGAACCCGTACAACATCATCGGTGCCTCCTACTACGACGAGCAGCGCGGCACACAGGTCGAGCGGTGCACCGACTCGGGCTGCGGGCAGAACGTCGGCTACCTGACGCCGGGCGACTACGTGGCCTACGCGGACGTCGACTTCGGCGCCACGCCACCGACCTCGGTGACCACGCGGCTCGCCTCCGGGTCGACGGCGAACGGCACGCTGCAGTACCGGCTGGACAGTCCGACCGGTCCGCTGGTCGCCACCGTGTCGGCGGCGGGCACCGGCGGCTGGCAGACGTGGACCAGCCGGACCGCTGCGGCAAGTGGTGCGACAGGCGTGCACCGGCTGTACCTGGTGGCGACCGGCGGCAGCGGAGGCGACCTGGCGAACGTGAACTGGTTCCAGTTCGCCCGTTAGGCCGGTGGTGGAACGGGGATCCGGGCGGGAGCCCCGTTCCACCACCTCTGCCCCACCCGCACGGCGCACCAGCCGAGGAACGCGAGCGCCAGCCACACGTACGTGTTGCCGACGACGTGCTGCCACCAGGTCCACTCCAGCTCCCGGTCCCCCGCCGTCGGCAGCAGCCAGTGCGGGCCGACGGCGAACACCGCCGCCACCGCGATGCGCACCTTGCCGCGCAGCAGCACCAACGCCGGCGCGATCCACACCCAGTGGTGCGACCAGGACACCGGCGAGACCAGCAACCCGGCCGCGGCGGTCGCCACCAGTGCCGTCAGGTCGTCACGCAGCCGGGGCAGCACCACGACCGTCAGCGCGAGCACGACGGCCACCGCGACGAACCACACGGGCTCGGGTGCGCCGAGCCGGACCAGCAAGCCGCGCAACGACTGGTTGGAGCCGTAGGCGAGGCCGCCGACGCGTCCGGGGTCCAGCATCGCGTGCAGCCAGAACCCCTCGGCCTGCCCCGGCGCGAGCAGGCCGCACACCGTGAACGTGGCCACCGCGGTCAGTGCGGGCTTCCACCGGCCGCGGCACAGGAAGAACAGCACGAAGACCGCCGGCGTCAGCTTGATCGCGGCGGCCAGACCGACGAGCAGCCCGCGCGGCCAGAACGGGCGCGGCAGCAGGCAGTCGGCGGCGACCAGGCCGAGC
Source organism: Lentzea sp. NPDC059081 (assembly GCF_042738015.1). Lineage (NCBI taxonomy): Bacteria > Bacillati > Actinomycetota > Actinomycetes > Pseudonocardiales > Pseudonocardiaceae > Lentzea > Lentzea sp. NPDC059081. The sequence goes on along the minus strand of NZ_JBHYGW010000001.1, from coordinate 293,567 downwards.
AGCACCAGGTTGACCTGCCCCAGGTCGAGAGTGACGCGCAGGGGTTCGAGCAGCAGGCACAGCGCGATCACGCCGTACCCCGCCCACGTGCGCGCCGCGGCCGTGAAGAGGCCGATGCCCACCACCGTGAACAGCAGTGCCGCCACAGCCAGTGGCACCACCGTCAGAACGCTGAACAGCATCGCGGCGAACGGCGGGTAGGTGAACGGCAGACCTCGGTAGCCGTGGAAGTCCGCCGTGTACAGGTCGGTGCCCGCCAGCCAGGCCTCGCCACCCGCGAGGTAGACGCGGAGGTCGATCACGCCGGTGCCGGAGCTCCGCGCGACGACCCACACCAGCAGCACGGCAACCGTTGCGCCCCAGAGGTTTCTCACAGTGCGCAACACTGCTGCGGACCGGGCTGCCGCCAGATCGGCCGGACGGCACGAAGATCATGGCCACCAGGACAGCCGCGGCGGTGCGTCTGGCCGGACGGCCGTGGTCATCCGGCCACCACGTGCGCGCGGAACGCCCACGCGACGATCTCGACCCGGTTGCGCGCCCCGACCTTGGCCTGCACCGACGCCAGGTAGGCCTTCACCGACGACACGGACACCTTCAGCGCGGCCGCGATCTCGTTGTTGCTCAACCCTTTCGCGACGAGCCGCACGACCTCCAGCTCACGGTCGGTCAACGCGGCGGCGTCCGCGGAGGCGACCGGTGGGGTCGACCGGCGCAGCACCCGCAGCACCACCTGGGGAGACACCAGCACGTCGCCGCGTGCCGCCGACCGCACGGCCTCCGCCAGCAGTCCGGGGCTCGCGTCCTTCGTGAGGAACCCGCACGCGCCGAGGTCCAGCGCCTTGTTCAGCACCTCGTCGCTGTCGAACGTCGTCACGACCACGACACGGGTGTGCGGCGCGAGCCGCCGGGTGACCTCCAGGCCGTCGAGGCCCGGCATCCGCACGTCCACCAGGCACACCTGCGGCTCCAGCGACCGGGCGCGCTCGACCGCGCTGATCCCGTCCGGCACGTCGGCCACCACGCTGATGTCGGGCTGCGCCTCCAGGATCAGCCGGAACCCGGCGCGCACCATGTCCTGGTCCTCGGCGATGAGCACGGAGATCACGCGCGCACCTCCCGCGGCAGCTCGGCGGTGACGAGCCAGCCCTCCCCGGTGGCACCGGCGAAGAACCGCCCGCCCAGCTCGTGCGCCCGTTCCCGCATGCCCACCAGGCCGAAGCCTCCGGAGTGCGAGGGCCGCGCCCTGCCGTTGTCCACAACGGACAGCAGCACGGCGTCCGCGGTCAGCCGCACGTCCACCTCCACGCTCGTCGCGTCGAAGGCGTGCTTGCGGGCGTTGGTCAGCGCCTCCTGCACGATCCGCAGGACCGACCGGCCGAGCTCCGGCCGCACGTCCGACGACAGCTCGATGCTCGCCCGCACCGGCAGACCGGACTTCGCCACGAGCTCGCGCAGGTCCGCGGCGAGGTCGGCGGTGGCGGTCGCGGTCCCGTTGTCCCGCAACGTCCTGACCATCGCGCTCATCGTCTCCAACGCGTCCGTCCCGCCCGCCACGATGCCCGGGAGCATCGCGCAGGCCTGGTCCTTGTCCTGCTCCGCCACAACGAGCGCGGCCTGCGCCTGCACCAGCATCCCGGTGACGTGGTGCGCCACCACGTCGTGCAGCTCGCGGGCCATGTCGAGGCGTTCGTCGCGCCGGGCCCGTTCCTCCGCGGCCGCCGCCAGCGCCACCCGCGACCGCGCCCGCACCCGGACCAGCAGTCCGGCGGCGGCCACGACGAGGCACAACGTCGCCATCAGCAGCATGACGTAGGAGCGGGTGAACGGCGTGGTGAGGCGGTGGAACCCGGCGTGTTCGAGGACGAGCACGAGGGCCAGGAGCGACGGCACCGCCACGATCGCCGGTGAGCGCCTGGCGTGCAGGAACACGAGAACGAGCACGGCCACGGTCTCCACGACCGTGTAGGCCGGGTCGTCGAACGGCGTGACGCCCACGCCCTGACCGCCGAGGAACAGCGACCGGTCGAAACCGGCGACCCTCCCGGTGGCCGCGACGACGACGGCGCACGCGACGACGGTGGCGATGATCAACGGACTGCGGCGTTCCCCCACTCGACCGATCGTAGGAGCGCGACCGGCCTCCTGCCTCGACCGCCCGGCCGAGGCGGATGGCCAAGTGGTCAGGCGGCGGCGATCGCCTCGTCCAGGATGCCGAGCCCCAGCGCCAGCTCCTCCTCCGTCGCGGTCAGCGGCGGCGCGATCCGGAACACCCCGCCCATCCCCGGGATCTGCACGATGTTCATGTGCAGCCCGAGCTCCAGGCACTTCCGGGTGATCGGCGCGGACAGCGACTCGTCCGCGATCTCCAGCCCGACGAGCAACCCGCGGCCGCGCACGTCCGACACCAGCGAGTGGCGGCCGGCGATGTCCTCCAGCCCGGTGCGCAGGAAGGTGCCGAGCTTGGCCGCGCGCTCGTCCAGCCGTTCCTCGGCCAGCACGTCGAGCACCGTGTTGCCGACCGCGGCGACGAGCGGGTCCGACACGTGCGTGGTGAAGAACAGGTAGCCGCGGGCGTGCGCCTCCTCCTCGATCTCCGCCGAGGTGACGATCGCGGCCAGCGGCAGGCCGGCGCCGAGGGTCTTCGACAGGGTCAGGATGTCCGGGACCACGCCGTCGCGCTCGAACGCGTACCACGTGCCGGTGCGGCACAGGCCGGTCTGCGCCTCGTCGAAGACGAGCAGCATCCCGCGCTCGCGGCACTTCCGCTGCAACGCCGCGAAGTAGCCGATCGGCGGTTCGAGGATGCCACCGGACGACAGGATCGGCTCGACGATGCAGGCCGCCAGCGAGCCCACCGACTGCGCGTCGATCATCTCGAACGCCAGGTCGAGCTGGGCCTGCCAGTCGCCGGCCGGCGCGGGGATCGCGAAGTTGCCCGGCACGCCGGGCCCGTAGCCCTTGCGGCCAGCGCTGTAGGTCGCCGACGCCGCGGCGCCGGTCATGCCGTGCCACGAGCGGGCGAACGCCACCACCTCGTGCTTGCCGGTGACGAGCTTGGCCATGCGCAGCGCGGCCTCGTTCGACTCGGCGCCGGTCGTCAGCAGCTGGACCTTGGACAACGACGGCGGCAGCGTCTCGGCCAGCCGCCGGGCGAGATCGACGACCGGGCGGCTGAGCATGCCGCTGAACAGGTGGTCGAGGTTCGCGATCTGCCGCTGCACGGTCTCGACGATGCGCGGGTGCGAGTGGCCGAGGATGGCGCTCATCTGGCCGGACGTGAAGTCCAGGACCCGGCGGCCGTCCTCGGTGAACAGGAAGCTCCCCGACGCGCTGTCGATGATCTCGCGCGTGAACGTCCCGCCGTAGCGGACCAGGTGGCGGTCGACGTCGTCCCAGAAGGTGTCCATGTCCTCGAAGCTAGGACCCGCCGAGCGTCAGGTCCATCTCACAATGCCACGCTCGCTGTTCGGAAATACTGCACAGCATGACGCTGAACCCGTGGAGGCTGCGCCTGCTCAGCCAGCTCGACGCGCTGGGCACCGTGCGGGCCGTGGCGCAGGCCGCGAACCTGAGCGCGTCGAGCGTGTCGCAGCAGCTCGCGGTGCTGGAGACCGAGACGCGCACGCAGCTGATCGAACGAACCGGGCGGCGCGTCCGGCTCACGTCGGCCGGGCTGATCCTCGCCAGGCGCGCGCGGTCGATCCTCGACCAGATGGAGGCGGTCGAGGCCGAGCTGCGCGGCCTGAACGACGAGCCGTCCGGACGCATCCGGCTGGGCGCGTTCCAGAGCTCGGTCCACACGCTCGCCGTGCCCGCCATCCAGTCGCTCGACCACCCGCACCTCGACGTGGAGATCGTCGAGCTCGAACCGCACGCCAGCATGCCCGCACTGCTCGCGGGCGAGGTCGACGTGATCATCACGACCACCGACTTCGTCGAGCTCCCGGTCCCGAGGGACATCGACGTCGTGCCCCTGGGCGAGGACCCGATCGTGCTGCTCTCGCCACCGGGCCACCCCAAGAACGACCTGGCGGCCTGCGCCGACGAGCCGTGGGCGTTCGACGTGCCCGGCTCCTACATGGCGGCCCTCGCGACGCGCCTGTGCCGGCAGGCCGGGTTCGAGCCCAGGGTGGTCGGCCGGTTCAGCAACTACATGCTGACGCTCCAGCACGTCGAGGCCGGTCTGGCGGTCGCCGTGCTGCCCGCGCTGGCCGTGGACCGGCGGTTCGACGTCGTGACGAAGGAGCTGCCGGTGACTCGGAGGATCACGGCCGCGGTGCGGCGGGACTCTCGTGCGGCGATCACGGTCGTGCTCGATGCGTTGCACACGCGGTCGCAGTGGGACGAGAGGTGATCGGTGCTGTTCCAGAGCCCGGCCAGGGGCCCACGGGCGGGCCACTGGTGAGTTTTCGACGCGACTGGGCGCGGGCGAGCGCTGGCGTACGCGATGCCGAAGGCGAGCCGGAACAACCACCGCACTTTCAAGCGATGCCGAAGGCGAGCAGTGCAGACCTTGCCCAGATGGGTAGCGGTGCACCCACTCGTGGTTTTGCGATTGGGGCTTGACTTTGGGTGCGAGGTGCTACCCCTTGATGGGATCGGCCGGGTGCGAAGCATCCGGCCTTTTCCGGCCGACTGAGCGCCTCGCAAGGGCCCCGAAGTCAAGCCCCAATCGCAATCGTCGCGGAGCGGCGATGAACCCAGTCTTTCGTCCGAGGTGCACGCCCACGCTGGAACAGGCACGGAACCACCAAAGGCAACCACGCTGGAACTCGCACACCCACCACCGCTGGAACCCGACCGCACTGGCGACCACGCTGGAACTCGCACGGCTCAACGCGACCGCACTGAACCCCGGTTCCACCATCTGGACATAGTTGAGACGTCACCTAAACTCGGCACCGAAGTCTCGACCGAGGAGGGGTCCGTGCCGCGGAAGTCAGTGCCGTTGCGGAAGCTGGGTTTTCTCACCATCGGGCTGTTCGACGAGAACGACCCCGGTGCGGGCCACCGGTCCACGCTGGACGTCATCGCGCTGGGCGAGGACCTCGGGTTCGACAGCGCCTGGGTGCGGCACCGGCACCTGCAGTTCGGCATCTCGTCCCCGGTCGCCGTCCTGGCCGCCGCCAGCCAGCGGACCAGCAGGATCGCGCTCGGCACCGCCGTCATCCCGCTCGGCTGGGAGAACCCGCTGCGCCTGGCGGAGGACCTCGCCACGGTCGACGTGCTGTCCGGCGGGCGGCTGAACCCCGGCGTCAGCGTCGGGCCGCCGATCCACTGGGACGACGTGAAGGGCGCTCTCTACCCGGAGACCGCCGACGTCGAGAACTTCAGCTACGACCGGGTGCAGCGGCTGCTGGACTTCATCGGCGGCGAGAAGGTCGCGTCGTTCAGCGGTGTCGAGGGCATCGAGGTGTGGTCGGACCGGGTCCAGCCGCACGCGGCGGGCCTGCGCGAACGCATGTGGTACGGCGGCGGCAGCGTGCGCTCGGCCACCTGGGCCGGGCAGCACGGGATGAACCTGCTGACCAGCAACGTGATCCAGGCCGAGCAGACCGAGGACTTCGCCGAGTCGCAGCTGGCGAACATCCAGGCGTTCCGCGAGGCGGGCGGCGGGCGCGTGTCGCAGGGCCTGGTCGTGATCCCCACCGACTCGGCCACGCCGGAGCAGCGCGCGAAGTACCAGGCCTACGTGGACCACCGCACGCCGCGCATCGCCGCACCGATCGGGCCGCGGCGGATGATGTTCGCGCGCGACATCATCGGCACCTCCGCGGAGATCGCCGAGCAGTTGTACGCGCACCTCGGGTTCCAGGAGGTCGACGAGGTGGCGTTCGCGCTGCCATTCAGCTTCGAGCACGCGGACTACGTGCAGATCCTGACGGACATCGCGACGAAGCTGGGGCCGGAGCTGGGGTGGCGACCGGCCTGACCGGCTGGTCGCGCCGCCGGTGACCGGCCGCACCCGTGGTTCCCGCCACCGGCGGCGCGTTCCGGTCTGATCGTCTCTCGCGATCTGGGAAACTGGACCCGTGCGCGTGGCATTGCTGGGTCCGACGGTCGTGGAGACCGACGAGGGCACACCGGTCGACATCGGTGGTGCCCGCGTCCGCATGCTCCTGGCCCGCCTCGCGCTCGACCCCGGCCGGCCCGTGCCGACCGGGACGCTGATCGACGACCTGTGGGGTGCGCAGCCGCCCGCGGACGCGTCGAACGCGCTGCAGTCGCTGGTGTCGCGGCTGCGCAAGGTCTGTCCCGTGGCGCTCGAGCCCGGCGGCTACCGGCTCGGGATCTCCGCCGAGGACGTCGACGTGTTCCGGTTCGAACGGTTGCGGGCCGCCGGGCGGCTCGACGAGGCGCTCGCGTTGTGGCGGGGTGAGGCGCTCGCCGACGTGCGGGAGGCGCCGTTCGCCGACGTCGCGGCGGCGCGGTGGGACGAGGCGCGGCTCGCGGCCGAGGAGGACCGGTTCCGGACCGGGGAGCTGGACGTCGCCGCGCTCACCGCGATGCACGAGAAGCACCCGTTGCGGGAGCGGCTGGCCGGGTTGCTGATGCGGGCGTTGTGCGCGCAGGGCAGGCAGTCCGACGCGTTGCACGTCTACGCCGAGGTGCGGGGACGGCTCGCCGACGAGCTGGGTGTGGATCCGTCGCAGGAGCTGCAGGACGTGCACCTCGCGGCGTTGCGCGGCGAGCTCGGGCCGCGGCCGGTGGTGGACCGGCTGCCGGTGCGGCTCACGAGCTTCGTCGGGCGGGACGACGAGCTGGCGGAGATCGGCGGGCTGCTCGGGCAGGCGCGGCTCGTGACGCTGGTCGGGCCGGGTGGTGCCGGCAAGACGCGGCTCGCCACCGAGGTCGCGGCACGGCATCCGCTGCACGGCAAGGGCCGGGTGTGGTTCGCGGCGCTGGCCGGCATCCGGGCCGCCGAGGACCTGGCCGGTGCGGTGCTCAGCGCGTTCGAGGTGACGTTCACCGGCGACCCGATGCGGCGGGCGAGTGAGGGCATGAACCGCATCGCCGAGGTGCTCGGCGCCGGGGAGTCGTTGCTGGTGCTGGACAACTGCGAGCACCTCATCGGCGCGGCGGCCGAGTTCACGACCGAGCTGCTGCGCCGCATCCCGAACCTCCGCGTGCTCGCGACCAGCAGGGAACCCCTCGCGATCGACGGCGAGTCGTTGTGCCCGATCGGCCCGCTCGCCGTGCCGAACGGCCAGGCGGACGTGTCCGGGTTCGGCGCCGTGCGGCTGTTCCTCGACCGGGCGATCGCGGTGAAGCCGGGGTTCCGGCTCGACGAGTCCACTGTGGACGACGTGAAGCTGATCTGCCGCAGGCTCGACGGCATGCCGCTCGCGCTGGAGCTGGCGGCGGCGCGGCTGCGGTCGATGACGGTCCGGCAGATCACCCAGCGCCTCGACGACCGGTTCCGGCTGCTCACCTCGGGCAGCCGCACGGCACTGCCGCGGCAGCGGACGTTGCGCGCGGTCGTCGAGTGGAGCTGGGACCTGCTGACCGAGGAGGAGCTGCGGCTCGCCCGCCGGCTCGCGGTGTTCCCCGCCGGCGCCGACCTGGCCGCGATCGAGGCGGTCTGCCTGCCGGACGCGTTGTACGTGCTCACGTCGCTGGTCGAGAAGTCCATCGTGGACGTCATCGAGATCGAGGGCGAGCCGCGCTACCGGATGCTGGAGACGATCCGCGTCTACGCCGACGAGCAGCTCGACGCCTCCGGCGAGAAGGCCGAGGTCCTGGGCCGGTTCCGGCGCTACTACCGCGACCTCACCGAGCGGTGGGAGCCGCTCACCCGCACCGCTCGGCAGATCGAGGCGATCGAGGTCTACGAGGCGGAGCAGGACAACATCATCGCGGCGTTGCGCGGGGCGGTCGACGACGACGAGATCGAGCTCGCGGCCGACCTGCTCGGCGGCGTGTTCTGGTACTGGCTGGTCAAGGGCGACAACGAACGCGCCGAGGTGTCGGTGCGCGACGTGCTGGCGTTCGGCGACCGGCTGCCGGTCGACCGCCACTCGACGTTCCGGGCGATGCAGCTGATCATGGCCGCGGTGCCCGGCGTCACGGACCGGCAGGAGGCGGCCGCCGTCATCGAGGACTGCGTCGCGTCCGGCGCGGTGGAGAAGTACCCGTCGCTCGCGATCGCGTTGCCGATGCTCGCGTTCCTCAGCCAGAACCACGAGCTGGGGCGGCGCGAGGTGAAGCGGGCGGCGGAGAGCGGCGACCCGTGGGCACGGGCGGGCGCGGAGTGGGCGTTGAGCTTCATGCTCGTCGAGGACGGTGACCTCGACGGCGCCGAACAGGCCCGCGACCGCGCGTACGACCAGTTCGCGGCCATCGGCGACCGGTGGGGCTCGGCGATGACGCTCGGCATGAAGGCCGCGTTCGTCTCGCACACCGGCGACAACCAGGCGGCGATCGACCTCTACGAACGGGGTCTCGCGGTGGCGACGGAGCTGCGGTCGCAGGACGACGCCGTGCAGCAGCGCTGGCGGCTCGCCGTGGAGTACTCGCGGATGGGCGACCACGCGGCGGCCGAGCGCGAGATCGCCGCGGCGGAGCAGTTCGTCCGCGACATCGGCAACGACCAGCTGTCGATCATGCTCGACTACGCGAAGGCCGAGGTCGTGCTGCGCGCGGGCCGGGTCGCGGAGGCCCGTGCGCTGAGCACCTCGTTCAAGGAACGCGCGACGGCGGCGTCGACGCTCGGGTCGTTCGTCGCGGAATGGGCGTCGACGCTCGACGCGCGCGTCTCGATGGCCGAGGGCAGGTTGGCCGAGGCCGCGGCGTTCGTGGCGGTGGCGATCGGGACGACGGCGGACCGCGCGGACATGCCGGACCTGGCGGGCGTGACCGAGCTGCTCGCGATCATCCGCGACGCGCAGGGCAGGGACGACGCGACCGCGCGATTGCTCGCCTGCGCCCACGTCATCCGCGGCCGGCTCGACATGGGCGACCCGGACGTGCGGCGGCTGGTCGCCCGGTTCGGCGAGCCGGAGCGTCCCGCGCTCACCAAGCCCGAGGCGGTGGAGCAGGTGCGCGGGGGGGGGGGGGGGAGGTGGTGGCTGCTTCTCCCTGCAGGCGCACAGATCCCACGCGAGGGCGGGCGGGGCCAACCGAGCGCGGGAGAGGGAACACGACCACATCGGAACCCCAACGTAGGAGC
>NZ_JBHYGW010000001.1:181646-284385 GCF_042738015.1 Lentzea sp. NPDC059081 | reverse complement strand
GGGGGTTGTTCGCCTGTTTTGGCGAGCGGAATCTCCCCGCGCTCACAAAGCCCGGGGGGGGGGAGGGGGGGGGCGGGGGGGGGGGCGTTGGCGGATCCCCCCCCCCGCTTCCGAGCCGACAGCTCAGACGCGCCTGCGGTAGGCCCACATCGCGAGCGGGAAGAACACCGCGACCGCCGCGACCATCCAGATCAGCGACGCGGTGAGCGGCCCGGCGATCGCGCCGCCGTTGAGCAGGCCGCGCAGCGCGTCCGCCAGCAGGCTCACCGGGCTGATGTCCGCCCACGCCTTGAGCCAGCCCGGCATCGTCGAGGTGCCGACGAACACGTTGCTGCCGAACGTCAACGGCATGATCAGCACGAACATCAGGCCCTGCACCGCCTGCGGCGTCTTGAGCAGCATGCCCACGAACACCGACGCCCAGCAGAAGCACAGTCCGAACAGGATCGCGAGGCCCGACGCGAGCAGCAGCTCCGCCGGTCCGGTCTGCACCCGGAAGCCCATGACCATCGCGACGATCAGCAGCACCACGATGCACACGACGTAGCGCACGATGTCCGCGAGCACCGCCCCGATCAACGGCGCCGACCGGGCGATCGGCATCGAGCGGAACCGGTCGAACACGCCCTTGGAGACGTCGGTGTTCAGCTGCACGCCCGCGGTCATGCTGGCCTGCAGGATGTTCATGACCATGATGCCCGGCACGAGCATCTGCAGGTAGGCGTCCGTGTTCCCGGCGAGCGCACCGCCGAAGAGGTAGGTGAACATCACCAGGAACACGATCGGCGCGATCGTCACGTCCGCCAGTTGCTCGGGGTTCTTGCGGATCTTCAGGATCCCGCGCCACGCGAGCGTGAGCCCGTGCCGCGTCCCCCTGTCCAACGCGATGGTGCTCATGCCAGGCTCCCCTCGGTCTGCTTGCCGGTCAGCGCGAGGAAGACCTCGTCGAGGGACGGCAGGCGCAGCGCCAGCTCGTCCGCGGTGATCCCGGCCTCGTCGAGCTTGCGGACCAGGGTGGACAGCAGCACCGGGTCGTTGACGGGCGCGGTCAGCAACCCCGTGTCGTCGTCGCGCGACGGGCTCGTGCCCGTGAGGTCCGCGAGGATCCGCTGCACCACGTCGAGGTCGCGCGCCGAGGTCGGCCGCACCTGCAACGTCTGGCTGCCGACCCGCCGCTTCAGCTCGTCGGGCCGCCCCTCGGCCACCACCCGCCCGTGGTCGAACACCGTGATCGTGTCCGCGAGCTGGTCGGCCTCCTCCAGGTACTGCGTGGTGAGCAGCACCGTGACACCGTTCGCGACGAGCTTGCGGACCACGGCCCACACCTCGTTGCGCGCGTGCGGGTCCAGCCCGGTGGTCGGCTCGTCCAGGTACAGCACGGACGGGTTGCCGACCAGGCTGGCCGCGAGGTCGAGCCGCCGGCGCATGCCCCCCGAGTACGTCTTGGCGGCCCGCCCCGCGGCGTCGGTGAGTTCGAACTGCTCCAGCAGCTCGGCCGCCCGCGCCTTGGCACCGGCGCGCGAGTAGTCGAGCAACCGGGCCAGCAGCACGAGGTTCTCGGTGCCGGACAGGTCCTCGTCGACCGACGCGTACTGCCCGGTCAGCCCGATGAGTGAGCGGACCGCCCGCGGGTTCTTCAGCACGTCGTGCCCGTGGACCGTGGCGTGCCCCGCGTCCGGGCGCAGCAACGTGGCCAGCACCCGCACCGCCGTGGTCTTGCCCGCGCCGTTCGGCCCGAGCACCCCCACGACCTTCCCCTCCGGCACCTCCAGGTCGACGCCGTCCAGAGCCTTGGTCTCCCCGTAGTGCTTGACCAGGCCTTCTGCCTTGATGGCCAGCGACATCGTTCGTTCCCTCCCTGTGTCTGGGGGGAGTGTGCGCCTGGTGGCTGGCAGGGTGCGCACAGGGCGCTGGCAGGGGCTGTCAGGGGTGGGTTCCAGCGTGGTCGCGTTCGGTCGAGACGGTTCCTGTTCCAGCGTTGGGCGAGCGAGTTCCAGCGTGGTCGCCGTTGCGGTCGGGTGCCTGTTCCAGCGTGGTCGTGCACCTCGGACGAAGCATCGGGGTACATCGCCGCTCCGCGACGATTGCGATTGGGGCTTGACTTCGGGGCCCTTGCGAGGCGCTCAGTCGGCCGGAAAAGGCCGGATGCTTCGCACCCGGCCGATCCCATCAAGGGGTAGCACCTCGCACCCAAAGTCAAGCCCCAATCGCAAAACCACGAGTGGGCGCACCGCTACCCATCGGCGCAAGGTCTGCACGGCTCGCCTTCGGCATCGCGGTCGGGAGTGCGTGCGGTGGTTGTTTCGCCTCGCCTCCGGCATTGGCTGGGGCCTCGGCTTGCCGTTGGCGGTGGGGGGTCAGTTCGGGTGTGCTGTCACGTTGTGCGCGGTGATCTCCTCGCCGCAGCACCGGCACGCCAGGAAAGCGTCGGCCGGCTTCCCGCACGTGGTGTGTTCGAGCACGATCGGCGGGCCATCCGGGTCGGGGACGTGGGCGTCGCCCCACTTCATGAGGATCACGATGGCGGGGAACAGCTCTAACCCGGCCGGAGTGAGGCGGTACTCGTCGCGGTCCTCCGCGTACGGGACGCGGTGCAGGAGGCCGGCGTCGATGAGCGTCTTGAGGCGGGCGGACAGGGTGGGGCGTGGGATGGAGAGGTTGCGGGCGAACTGGGCGTAGCGGCGTACGCCGAAGAACGCCTCGCGGAGGATCAGCAGGGTCCACTTCTCCCCCACCAGGTCGAGTGCGCGGCCTACCGACTCGCCGTGGAAGCGGCGGTCGTGGGCGGCGGGGTCGATCATCGGTATCCCTTCGCCGACAGTGTGGTCAGCAAAGTACGGCCTGCCGGGTCCTCGGCCGTGGCGGGGACCAGGCCCACGTGGGCGGCGCCTGCGGCCAGGTAGGCGTCGACTCGGCTGGTGATGTCGCGGGCCGAGCCGATCGCGGCCACGGCTTCGACGAGGTCGAGAGGGATGGTGAGTTCGGAGCGCGGTTTGCCGGAGCGGGCTTCGGCCACCAGGGCGCCGTGGCCCAAGGCCGTGAACATCTCGCCGTAGCCGGGTGGCGACAGGTAGACGGAGAGCTGGGACCGGAGCTGGCGGAGGGTGTCCGGGCCGGGGTCGAGAGCCGCTGGGATCCAGACGGCCAGGGGTGGGCTGACCTGCAACTGGGCCACGTGGTCGGTGCTGACGAGGTTGAGCACCAGTTCGTCGGCCGCCTCCGCGGCGACCGCGGTCATCGCGGGGCCGAACGCCGCCACCGAGATCGACGTGTCCGGAAGTGGTTGTTGCAGGCGGAAGCCGGACACGCGTTCGCCGCGCAGCAAAGCACGAGTGTCGCGGATGGTCTCGCGCATGTGCTGGACCGGTGCCCAGGGGCGGCCGTGCCAGTCGGACACGATTCGCGGGCTCGAGGCGCCCAGTGCCAGGTCGGGTCGGCGGCCGGTGGTCGTGGCCACCGTGGACAGGCCCAGGGCCAGGGCGACCGGGCTTCGGACGCCGGCGGCCAGTGGGCCGATCTTCAACGAGATCGTCGAGGTCCGCAGGCCGGCGGCGGTGGCCAGGGCGAACGCGTCGAACGTCGCCATCTCGCCGATCCACAGCGTCCTGAAGCCGGCCTCGTCGGCGGCCACGGCGATGTCGAGTGCTTCCAGCGGTGGGCGGTCCAGCCAGAACGGCGTCACGACGCCGATGCTCACAGCTGCTCCGTCTGCGCCTCGACGCCGAGCAGGACCTTGCCGGGCAGTTCGTAGGAGGCGGTGTTGACCTGGAAGTGCGCGGAGGCCGTGTGGGCGTCGCGGAAACGGCGTTGCAGTGCGGCGCCGTCGTAGATTCCGCCGCTGCCGGCCAGGTCGTACAGAGTGGACACGACCTCGCGGGCGGTGCGGGTGGCGTGTGTTGCGGCCAGTCGCAGAGAGGCGCGGACCTGCACCGGGACGGGCTCTGAGGCCTGCGCTGCTTGCCAGCCCTCCTCCACGGCCTCGTAGAGGAACGCGCGGGCCGAGCGCAGCGAAGCAGTCGACGACGCGACGGCGGCCTGGACCGAAGACCGTTCGGCTAGCGTGCGACGGGAGCCCAGCGAGCTCTTCGAGGCGGCCAGAGCCACGAAGTCGTCCAGTGCGCCGAACCCGTTGCCCAATGCCGCGACGGCCACCGACAGGGCGAAGAAGCCGAACACCGGGAAGCGGTACAGGGCGCCGGGGTGCAGCGGTCCGTCCACAACGGACAAAACGCGCGCGGAGGGCACGAACACCTCGCGGGCCACCGCGTCGTGGCTGCCGGTGCCGCGCAGACCGGTGGTGTGCCAGGTGTCGAGCACCTCCAGCGACGCGCGGGGGAAGGCGGCCACCTTGAGCTTGCCGGAGATCACGAAACCGGCGAACAGCCAGTCGGCGTGCTGGATGCCCGAGCAGAACGGCCACTGGCCCGACACCACGACGCCGCCGTCCGTCTCGACGCCCCGTCCGCGCGGTGCCCACACCCCGGACGCCACCGCGCGCGGGTCGCCGAAGACCTCGTGAGCGCCGTCCTCCGGCAGGTACGCGGCGAGCAGGCTGCTGGTGCACGCGATCGAGACGCACCACCCGGCGGACGCGTCGCCGCGGGCGAGCTGCTCGGCGGTTTCCAGGATGGCGGCGGGAGGGCTCTCCTGGCCGCCCAGCGAGGCCGGCACGCCGAGGCGGAACAGGCCCGCGTCGCGGATCGCCTCCAGCAGCTCGGGCGCGAGCGCGTGCCCGGCCTCCGTCTTCGGGGCGACCTCACGCGCCAGATCGGCCAGCACGGCATCCTCCTGGTTCACTTTTCTTATCGGTTCAGATTTTTTACCGCACTCACCTCCCCGAAGACAAGAGAGGGGCCCCACCCGAGACGAGTGGGGCCCCTCGGCAACACAGCTCAGGCGAACGGCATCTTGTCGATACCGCACGTCTTCTGCGTGGGCAGCACACCGGTGAAGAGGTACTCCCGCTTCACCTTCTCCGCGCACGCACTGCGCACGTACATCGACGTGTGCCCGTAGCCCTCGACCGTCAGGAACCCGGTGCGGGCCAGCTCCGCGGCGCCGTCCTGCGCGCCGTGCAGCGGGGTCGCCGGGTCGAACCTGCTGTTGACGAACAGGATCGGAGCCGACGTCCTGCGGTTCCACGGACCCGGGTAGCGGTCCTCGTCACGGCCCTGCCAGAACGCGCAGGCCATCATGTCGAACACGATGGCACGGCCCCAGTACGGCACGCGCTGGTCCTCGCTCGCCCCGTACGCCGTGTAGGCGGCCGGGTCGCGCGGGAAGTCGCTGTCCGAGCACTGGACCGCGTTGAACGCCTCGAACCGGTTGGAGGTGTAGTCCTCCGCCGCGGTCGTCAGCGAGGCCGGCGCCTCCCAGACCCCCTGCAGGATCCGGGCGGTGTCCTGCCACGTCTCCGGCTGCGCGAGCGCGTCCCAGACGGTGCTGATCAGCGTGACCCGGTCGAACCGGCCGTCCGGCGTCGTGACGGGCGCGGCCGTCACGCGGGCCACCAGGTCCGCCCACTTCTGCCTCAGGTCGCCACCCGCGAAGGCGCACTTCGCACCGGGGGCGGCGCACTGCGACAGGAACTGGTCGAACGTCTCGGCCACCCCGCGCGGCACGTCCTGGCGGGTGTCCAGCGGCACGGTCGTGCCCTGGTCGCCGTGCCCGGTCGCGTTGCCGACGAAGTCGAGCGAACCGTCGAACGCGAGCGCGCGGACCTTGTCCGGGAACAGGTTCGCGTAGATCGCGCCGAGGTGCGTGCCGTAGGAGATGCCGTGGTAGGTCAGCAACTTGTCGCCGACCGCCTTGCGCAGCAGGTCCAGGTCCCGCGCCGTGTTCGCGGACGAGACGTGGTCCAGCAGGTCACCGGACTTCGCCTCGCACCGGTTCACGAAGTCGCGGTAGCTGTCGTAGAACGCCGGCTCCTGCGCCGCGGTGTCCGGGTACACCGGGATGGAGTTCAGGAACGCCTGCTGCTCGTCCACGCTGTCGAAGCAGCGCACGGTCGCCGACCGGCCGATGCCGCGCTGGTCCCACGACACGACGTCGAACCGGGACCTCAGCTCGGACGAGAACAGCCACTCCCACTTGCCGCGTGCCCGCAGCCGGTCGACCCCCGACGAGCCGGGCCCGCCGAAGTTGACGAACAGCGAGCCGATCCGCTTCGCCGGGTCGGTCGCGGGCAGCCTGATCACCGCCAGGTCGATCTTCGTGCCGTTCGGCCGGTCGTAGTCGAGCGGCACCTTCGCGGTCGCGCACTGGAACCCGTCCTGGCAGTCCTGCCAGGACAGCGCGGGCGTCTGCGCCTCTTCCGCCGCGAGGGCGGCCGGTGCGAGACCGGCCACCAGCGCAGCCGTGATCAACAGAGATTTCATCCAGCTCCCCAGGTGTTCTGAACCTCTCGATCATGGAGACGCCCGGGGAGGGGCGGAGGTTGAGTCGTATTCGGGCCCGAACCACCCGCCCAGGATCAGGACGACCAACCAGGATCAACCGCTCAGGGCGTGCGTCGCGGTCGCACCTCCGTCCACCGCGAACTCCGCACCCGTGCAGTACGCGCTGTCGTCGCTGGCCAGGAACAGCACGACGTTCGCGACGTCCTCGGGCTGCCCGATCCGCCGCAGGGCGAGCTTCTTGCCGATCGGCGACACGTCGATCGGCCGTCCGAGCGCCTCGCTGACCATCGGGGTGTCGATCGCGCCGGGGTGCACCGAGTTCACCCGGATCCCGTGCTGCCCGAGCTCCATCGCGGCGACCTTGGTCATGCCGCGGATCGCGAACTTCGAGGCCGTGTAAGCGACGAGGTAGGGCATTCCGCCCAGACCCTCGACCGAGGACACGTTCACGATCGAGCCGCCACCCGCCTGCTTCATCGACGGGACCACCGCGCGCATGCCGAGGAAGCAGCCGACCTGGTTGATGCCGATCACCCTCTGGTAGTCGGCGAGCGTCGTCTCGGCCAGTGCGGAGAAGTGCAGGATGCCCGCGTTGTTGACCAGGACCGTGATGTCGCCCACCGTCTCCACGGTGTGCGCGACGGCGTCGGCCCAGCCGTCCTCGGACGACACGTCGAGGTGGAAGTACTCCGCGCCCAGCTCGGCCGCGAGCTCCTTGCCGGGCTCGTCGAGGACATCGGTGATCATCACCCGCGCGCCCTCGGCGGCGAACCGGCGTGCCGCGGCCGCGCCCTGACCCCGCGCCGCTCCGGTGATCAGGGCGACCTTCCCGTCGAGCCGCATCTACATCATCTCGTCGGTGAGCGGCATCATCACGGTCTTGAGCTCGGTGTAGGCCTCGTAGGCGCTCTGCCCGCCCTCGCGGCCCAGGCCCGACTGCTTGTAGCCGCCGAACGGGATGTGCGGTTCGAGCTGGAAGCCGTTGATGCCGACCATGCCGACGCGCAACGACTTCGAGACGCGGAACGCGCGGCGCACGTCGTTGGTGTAGACGCCGGCACCCAGCCCGTACTCGGTGTCGTTGCCGAGCCGGACGGCTTCCTCCTCGCTGTCGAACGGCACGACGGTGAGCACCGGGCCGAAGATCTCGTCGCGGGCGATCGCCATGTCGTTGCTGGCGTCGGCGAAGATCGTCGGCGCGACGAAGTTGCCGGACGCCAGGTCGCCTTCGAGCCGGGTGCCGCCGGTGACGAGCCGGGCGCCGTCCTCCTGGCCGCGTTCGATGTAGCCGAGCACGCGGTCGAGCTGCTTCTGGTTGATCAACGGGCTGGCGAGCACGCCGGGGTCGAACGGGTCGCCGAACGTCACCGCGCCCGCGAGCATCTGGGCGGTGGCGACGAACTCGTCCTGCACCTCACGCGCGACCAACGCCCGCGTGTGGGCGACGCAAGCCTGTCCGGACAGGCCCATCGTGACCATGCCCATGCACGTCATCGCGGCCAGAGCGACGTTCGGGGCGTCCGCGAACACGATCGCGGGCGACTTCCCGCCCAGCTCCAGGGAGACGCGCTTCATCGTCCCGGCGGAGGCCTCGACGATCCGGCGGCCGACGCCGCGGCTGCCGGTGAAGCTGATCTTGTCGACCAGCGGGTGGGTGATCAGCGCCTCGCCGGTCGGGGTGCCGGGGCCGGTGACGAGGTTGACGACGCCTTCCGGGACGCCGGCCTCGATCAGCAGCTCGACCATGCGGATCACGCAGAAGCTCGCGTACTCCGACGGCTTGACGACGACCGTGCACCCCGCGGCCAGTGCGGGCGCGAGCTTCTGGGCGAAGAGCACGAACGGCGCGTTCCAGGGCAGGATCGCCGCGACGACGCCGACCGGT
Organism: Lentzea sp. NPDC059081; assembly: GCF_042738015.1. Taxonomy (NCBI): domain Bacteria; kingdom Bacillati; phylum Actinomycetota; class Actinomycetes; order Pseudonocardiales; family Pseudonocardiaceae; genus Lentzea; species Lentzea sp. NPDC059081. Next base: position 276,102 of record NZ_JBHYGW010000001.1, on the reverse strand, counting down.
TCGCGGAACGTCATCGCCAGGTGGTCGCCGCCCTGGTACGGCGGCAGCGTCTGGCCGCCGACCTTGTCGATCCAGCCGGCGTGGTGGTCGAAGATGTCCGCGGCGATGCTGACCGAGGTGGCGTAGATCTGGCCGAACGAGAGCGGGACGCCGTTGTCCAGCGCCTGCAGGCCCTTCAGCTCGTCGGCGTGCTCGCGCAGGAGATCGCCGTACCGGCGGAGGACCTTGATCCGCTCCCCCGCCCTGGACCGCGGCCACGTGCCCTCGTCGAACGCCTTGCGGGCGGCGCGCACGGCCGCGTCGACGTCCTTCTCGGACGCGACCGCGAAGCTGCCGATCTCCTCGCCCGTGGCGGGGTGGTGGTGCGTCCAGGTCTCGTCGGACTCGCGGAACTCGCCCCCGATGAGGAGCCGGCCGTCCTTCAGGCCCAGCGTCTCGCGGTGCGGTTGGACGGTGAGCGTCACAGCTCCTCCTACAGGGCCCCGATTACAGGCTCATCGTTTCCGTACAGGCGAACGTCCTCTGTGGATCGCGGTCGGCGAAGTAGCCGTCGAGATCGGTGAAGGCGCCGAACTTCTGCTCGACGGTCGGCGGCGCCATCAGCGCGACCATGCCGCCGTGCACGACGAAGACCTGTCCGTTGATCTTCTCGCCGGACGGTCCCGCCAGGTGTGCCACGAACTTCGCGACGTGCTCGGGTGCCAGTGAGTCGTCGCCCTCCGGTGCGTCGCCGAAGACGTGCGCGGTCATCTGGGTACGGGCGCGCGGGCAGATCGCGTTGGCGCGCACGCCGTAGCGGCTGGTGCCCCTCGCGGTCGCGACCGTCAGCGCGGTGATGCCCGCCTTGGCCGCCGCGTAGTTGGCCTGCCCCTCCGAGCCGAGCAGGAAGGCCTCCGACGACGTGTTGACGATCCGGGCGTACACCGGTTCGCCCGCCGCCTTCGACTGCTGCTTCCACAGCGCGACCGCGTTGCGCGACAGCAGGAAGTGGCCGCGCAGGTGCACCTTCACGACCAGGTCCCACTCGTCGTCGGTCATGTTGAACAGCATCCGGTCGCGCAGCACGCCGGCGTTGTTCACGACGACGTGCAGCCCGCCGAACTGCTCGACGGCCGTGGTGACGAGGGCGTCCGCGGTGGTCCGCTCCCCCACGTCACCCTCGACCACGACGCACTTCGCGCCCAGCTCCTCGATCTCGGCGGCGACGGCGTCCGCAGTGCCCGGCAGGTCGTTGAGGACGAGGCTCGCCCCGGCGCGCGCCAGCTCCAGCGCTTCCGCGCGGCCGAGCCCCGCACCCGCGCCGGTGACGACGGCGACCTTCCCCGAAAGGTCCACAAGAGACTCCCAGCCGAGATGTGCCGGCAGAGATGTGCCGGCAGGAACGTGTCAGTCGAAGATGATGACCTGGCGGATCAGGGATCCGCCTCCGCGCAGCGCCTGCAGGCCCTCGTTCACGTCCTCCAGCCTGATCCGCTTGCTGATCATGCCTTCGAGGTCGAGCCGGCCCTGCCGCCACAGCGCGATCATCCGCGGCACGTCGCGGCGGAAGTTCGCCGTCCCGTAGAACGACCCGTGCAGGGTCTTGTCGTGCAGGAACAGCTCCTGGGCGCTGAACGAGACCATCGCGTCGGCCCGGCCGGCACCGACGACGACCGTGTGGCCGCCGCGCCGGGTGAGGTCCCACGCCTGGCGGATCGTGGCGGGCAGGCCGACGACGTCGAACACGTAGTCGAAGCCCATCCCGAAGTTCAGCTGGTTGTTCAGGTCGGCGACGCCGTCCGGTGCCGTCGCGTGCGTCGCGCCGAACCGTTGCGCCACCTCGTGCTTCTCGGTCACGGGGTCGACCGCGACGATCCGCGCCGCCGCGGCCAGCCGCGCGCCCTGGATCACCGCGATGCCGACACCACCGCAGCCGATCACCGCGACGCTGGAGCCCGGTTCGACCTTCGCGGTGTTGAGCACGGCACCGACGCCGGTCAGGATGCCGCACGACAGCAGCGCGGCGACGTCCCACGGCACGTCGTCGTCGATCTTCACCGCGGCGTCGGCGGGGACGACCATCTCCTCGGCGAACGCGCCGAGACCCGCGTACCCGAAGGCGGGGTTGCCGCCGACGACGAACCTCGGTGACGTGAACGCCGAGAGCGTGTGGACGAGGCACAGATGTGCTTGTCCCGTAACGCATTGGGCGCACTTCCCGCACGGCGGCACGAACGTGATCGCCACGTGGTCGCCGACCGCGAGCTGTGTCACGGCACTGCCGATCTCGACGACCTCACCGGCGCCCTCGTGCCCGACGACGCCGGGCGCGAGCGCCGGCAGCGTTCCGTCCATCGCGGACAGGTCGCTGTGGCACACGCCGCACGCCTTGATCTTGATGCGGACTTCCTGGGGCCCCGGAGCGGTGGTCGTCACGTCGTCGCGGAGCTCGAGCTTGTCGTCGCCCACCTGGTTCAGCACGGCAGCCTTCACCGGTATCACTCCTCGCTGAGCTCACGGCTGAGGTACCCGTCGCACACTAGAATCTGTTCCTGTTCATGACAAGGCCCATCAGCGTGAGAGCCGCAGGGCGCCCATCGGGCACGACGCGACGGCCCGTTCGGCGGCCGCCTCCTCCGACGGAGCCAGCTCACCGTCCCGGATCTGCAGAACCTCGTCGTCGTCAAGGTCAAACACCGCAGGCAGGACTGACATGCACTCACCGTGCGCCTCGCACAGCGCGGGGTCGACGTCGACCTTCATCCCGGCCTCCTGACACGAAGTAGAACTTGTTCTAGAGTAGCTGCCATGCGCATCGGTTTCACGCCCGAACAGGAGCGGTTGCGCCAGGAGCTGCGGGCGTACTTCGCCGCGCTCATGACGCCCGAACGCCGCGCCGCACTCTCCGGAGGCGGCGACTACGGCGACGCCGAGACGTACAAGGACACCGTCCGGCAGATGGGGCTCGACGGCTGGCTCACCATCGGCTGGCCGGAGGAGTACGGCGGCCGCGACCGGCCGATGCTCGAACAGCTGATCTTCCTGGACGAGGCGTCCTCGGCGGGCGCGCCCGTGCCGTTCCTGACCCTGAACTCGATCGGGCCGACGATCATGGCCTACGGAACGCCCGAGCAGAAGGCGTTCTACCTGCCCAGGATCGCGTCCGGTGAGATCCACTTCGCCATCGGCTACTCCGAGCCCGAAGCGGGCACCGACCTCGCCGGGCTGCGCACGCGGGCCGTGCGCGACGGCGACGAGTACGTGGTCAACGGCCAGAAGATGTGGACCAGCCTCGTCCAGTACGCGGACTACGTCTGGCTCGCCTGCCGCACCGACCAGGAGTCGAAGCGGCACAGGGGCCTCAGCATCATCATGGTGCCGACGACCGATCCCGGCTTCTCCTGGACCCCGGTCCCGACCATGTCCGGCCCGACCACGAGCGCGACCTTCTACGACGACGTGCGCGTGCCGGCCACGAACCTCATCGGCGAGGAGCACAAGGGCTGGAAGCTCATCACCAACCAGCTCAACCACGAACGCGTCGCGCTCTGCTCGGCCGCACCGCTGCAGACCGCGCTGCGCGAAGTTCGTCTCTGGGCGTCCGAGACCGGTGCGCTGCGGAACGAATGGGTGCGCGTGCACCTGGCCCGCGTGCACGCCAAGACCGAGTTCCTCAAGCTGATGAACTGGCGGATCGCGTCCGGCGCGGACGAGGCCCCCTCCTCCGCCGAGGCCTCCGCCACCAAGGTGTTCGGCACCGAGTTCGCCACCGAGGGCTACCGGCTGCTGATGGAGGTGCTGGGCGCCAACGGGATCGTGCGCGCGGGCTCGCCGGGTGCGCTGCTGCACGGCCGGGTGGAACGCATGCACCGCTCGTCGCTGATCCTCACGTTCGGCGGCGGCACCAACGAGATCCAGCGCGACATCATCGCCAGGGCAGGCCTGGGACTGCCCGCCGTGCCTCGATAGCCGGGAGACGCCGTGGACTTCACGCTCACCGAGGCGCAGCGCGAGCTCGCCGCCCTGACCCGCAAGATCCTCGACTCGTCCGACACGCCGTGGCTCGACCTGGTGAAGTCGGGCGTCGTGCCCGAGTCGCCGGACGAGCTCGGCGTGCTGGAGCAGTGCGCCGTCCTCGTGGAACTGGGCCGGGCCGTGTCCGACGTGCCTTACCTGCCGACCGTCGTGGCGACGACGGCACTGGCGTCGTTCGGAACGCCTGAGCAGCGCTCGTCGGAGCCTGGAACTGTGCTGTCCGTGGCGCTCGTCGAGACCGACGGCGTGCTGACCACCGTGCCGGCCGCGTCGGAGGCCGCCGCTTTCCTGGTGGCACAGGGTTCGCAGGTGTTCTACGTGCGGGCCGACCAGGCCTCGGTCACCGGGCAGGAGCTCGTCGACGGCTCGGACGCGGGCACGTTCGCGTTCACCGGCGGCGAGGAGGTTCCCGGTCTCACCCCGGAGTGGCTCACCGCGCGGTACACGGTCGGGCTGTGCGCGTTCCAGCTCGGCGTGTGCGAACGGGCGCTGGAGCTGACGGCCGAGTACGCGCGGACCCGCGTCCAGTTCGACCGGCCGATCGGCAGCTTCCAGGCCGTGGCCCAACGGCTGGCCGACGCCTACGTCGACGTGGCGGCCATCCGGCTGACGTTGTGGCAGGCGGCCTGGCGGCTCGCGGAAGGCCTCGACGCGACCGAGGAGATCGCGACGGCGAAGTTCTGGGCCGCCGACGCCGGGCACCGCGTGGCACACACGGCGGTGCACGTCCACGGCGGCACCGGCATCGACATGAGCCACGAGGTGCACCGCTACTTCACGGCCGCGAAGCGCGCCGAGTTCGAGCTGGGCGGGGCGACCGCCCAGCTCCTGAAGCTCAGTGCCGCGTGGTGATCAGCCGCACCAGAACCAGCGGGCCGGCCGGGTCCTGAGGTCGTCGCCGACGTAGGTGCCGATCAACGCGCCCTCGTCGCTGACGTCGCCGTAGTAGGACGGGTCCGGCAGGTTGGCGGAGTCGACCGGGTAGTGGACGCCCCACTGCCACAACGACGGGATGCCGTCGACGGAGCCGAACACCACGTGACCGCTGGACGTCCTGCCGAGTGGTTTCGTGCCCCCTTCCCAGGTGGCGACGTGCCGGCCGTCGAGGTCGTACTCCACCAGCCCGGTCCCGCCGGGGTAAAGGACCCGGTCGTTGTCGAAGACCATCGGCTCGCGCCCGCCGGGCAGGGCGGTCACCCGCGGTCTCGCCAGGTCGACCACGGCCGCCGCACTCCGGGTCAGCTGCACGGACCGGAAGTCGTTGCTGATCCCGACGGCCGCGTGACCGACGAAGTACGCCACGGGACCGTCGACCGGCCACATGATGATCTGGCGCTCACTCGCAGGCCCTTGGGCCACAGTTCGCCGATCACGTCACCGCGGTCGTTGACGGCCTTCGCCGCGGTGCTGTGGTCGTTCGGCGTGTAGAGCATCTCGTAGACGCCGTCGCGGTAGCGGAAGGCCACGGACCGCCCCTCGGCCCAGAGGTCCTGGGTGCCCACCACGACGCCGCTGTTGTTCACGTCCGCCGGCCGGACCGGGACCGTCGACGAGCCGGGCGACGCCATCCGGACCAGGGAGCCGTTGTCCCACAGCAGTCCGTGCTCGGCGGCCCGGTCGCCGATTTCCGTCTGCCCGACGACGAACCGGTTGTTCTCGCTGCTGCCGGTCGCCTCGGCGCGGCTCGCCCCGTCCGGCAACGGCAGGTCGTGCGCGATCCACCGGCACGGGTCGGCCACGGCGTGCGGTGCCGCGACGGTCGAGATGATCACCAGCGCGCCGCACAGCGCGCCCAAAGCCTTCGTGCGCCTCATCATCCGCACCAGAACCACCGCGCGGGATGCGAGCTGCCGTCCGGGTCCACGTAGGTGCCGATCAACGCGCCCTCGTCGCTGATGTCGCCGTAGTAGCGCACGTCCGGCTGCTTCGCCGAGTCCACGGAGTAGCGAATGCCCCACTGCCACAGCGTCGCGGTGCCCATGACCGCGCCGAAGACGACGTGACCGCTGGACGTCCTGCCGTACGGCTCCGTCCCGCCTTCCCAGGTGGCGACGTGCTGCCCGGCGGTGGTCCACTCCATCAGGCCGCCCCACGAGAAGTGCAGCAGCCGGTCGTTGTCGAAGACGGCGGGAGTGCGGCCGCCGGGAAGCTCGGTCCGCTGCCCGCTCGCCACGTCGATCACGACCGCGGACGAGGCGGTGACCTGCACGAGCTTGCGGTCGTCGCTGATGCCGACGGCCTGGCCGGGCAGGAACTCCCTGCGGGTGCCGTCGTTGAGCCAGACGACGACCTGGCGGGTGTCCGACCCCTTCTGCCACATCTCGCCGACGACGTCGCCGAGGTTGTTGACGGCCCGCGCCCAGGAGTGGTGCGTGGCGGGCGTGTCGAGGAGCTCGTAGGAGCCGTTGCGGTAGCGGAACGCCCGCAGGCTGTCCTGGCCCCAGTGGTCGCGTCCGCCGACGACGACGGCGCTGTTGTTCACGTCCTTCGGGTGGATCGCGATGTTCGACGAACCGGGCGACGCCATCTGCGTCAGCGACCCGTTGTCCCAGATCAGGCCCTTCTCGGCGCCGCCCCCGGTAATCCGGGTCTCGCCGACGACGAACCTGGTGCTCTCGCTGCTGCCCCTGGTCGCCGAGTACGTCGCGTCGGCCGGCAGCGGCAGGTCGTGCGGAATCCAGCGGCACGGGTCGGCGGCCGCGGACTGCGGTCCGGCCACCGCCGTGGCGAACAGCAGCCCGCAAAAGAGCACGCCGAAGACAGGTCTTCGCATCGTGTTGCCCCCAAGAGATCGTCCCCAAGTCGGCAACACGATACGTGTCAACGTGCCAGTTTCGTCAACCTTTCCACCGTCTCGTCGTATTCGCGCAGGAGGTCCGCCATCACGTCGGCCACCGGCCGCACCTCGTTCATCCGCCCGACCACCTGACCGACGGGCATCGAGACGACGGACGGGTCGTCGGACCGCGCGATCCGCAGGTGCGCCTCGCTGACGAGCAGGTTCTGCAACGGCATCGGCAACGGCTCCGGCGCACCGGGTTCCGCCCACGCCTCGGTCCACCGCGTCTTCAGCAGCCGCGCGGGCTTGCCGGTGTAGATGCGGGTGCGGACGGTGTCGCTGGAACCGGCCGCCAGCAACGCCTTCTGCGTCAACGGGCTCTGCGTGTACTCGGCGGTGGTGAGCCAGTACGAGCCCATCCACACGCCGGAGGCGCCCAGTGCCATCGCGGCCGCGGCCTGCCGTCCCGACCCGATCCCTCCCGCCGCGAGCACCGGAACGTCGACAGCGTCGACGATCTCCGGCACGAGCACCATCGTCGCGACCTCACCGGTGTGGCCGCCGGCCTCATAGCCCTGGGCCACCACGATGTCGACGCCGTTGGCCACGTGCCGCCGGGCGTGCTCGCCCTTGCCCGCGAGCGCGGCGACGGGCACGCCGGCGGCGTGGACCCGTTCGATGACGTCGGTCGGCGGTGAGCCCAGCGCGTTGGCGATGAGCCGGATCGGGTGTTCCAGAGCGACGTCGACGTGCGAGCGGGCGACGCTGTGCAGCCAGCCGAGCACGCCCTCGCCGCCCTCGCCCTCCGGCAGTGGCGGCACGCCGAGCTTCAGCAGCGTCTGCTGCACGAAGTCCTTGTGCGACTGCGGGATCAGCGTGGACAGGTCGACCTGCGTGCCCTCCTTGGGGATGGTGGCGGGCATGACGATGTCGACGCCGTAGGGCTTGCCGTCGCAGTTCTCGTCCATCCACGTCAACGCGCGGTCGAGGTCCTCGGCGTCGTTGAACCGCACGCATCCGAGCACCCCGAGGCCGCCGGCTCTGCTGATCGCCGCCGCCACGTGCTCGGACGGCGTGAAGCCGAAGACGGGATGCTCGATGCCGAGCTCGTCACACAGGCTGGTGCGCATGGTCCTCCACGTGGCGCTGCGCCCACTGGTAGTCGGGTTTGCCGCTGGGGGTGCGGCCGATCTCGTCGACGAGCCACAACGACCGCGGCACCTTGTACCCGGCGAGGGTCTCGCGGACGTGGGCGTCCAGTTCGGACAGTGTCGGCGTGGCGCCGTCGCGGGGCTGCACGAGCGCGCCGACCCGTTGGCCCAGCAGGTCGTCCGGCACCCCGATGACGAGGGCGTCGAACACGTCCGGGTGCGACTTGAGCGCCGACTCGACCTCCTCCGGGAACACCTTCTCGCCGCCGGTGTTCACGCAGGCGCTGCCGCGGCCCAGCAACGTGATGTCGCCGTCCTCCTCGAACCTCGCGTAGTCGCCGGGGACGGTGAACCGCCTGCCGTCGACCTCGACGAACATCCGCGCGGTCTTCTCGGGGTCCTTGTAGTAGCCGAGCGGGATGTGCCCGCCGCGCGCCAGCTTGCCGATGACGCCGGGCACGGGGTCGAGCTTGTGGCCGTCGTCGTCGATGACGATGGTGTCCTCGTTGAGCTTCACCTTGGTGCCGTCGGTCTGCACGATCTCCTTGGGCACCGCGCCGATGCCGGTGGACCCGGTCTCGCTCGACCCGATCGACTCCAGCAACGTCGTGTGCGGCAGCAGCTCCTGGAACTTCCGCTTCACCGGGAACGAGAACAGGGCGGCGCTGCTGTTGAGGATGAACAACGACGAAGCGTCGTACTCGCCGCGCTCGAACTCCTCGATCAACGGCCGGCCCATCGCGTCGCCGGTGATCGCGGTGACGGCGACCTTCTCCCGTTCGATCACCCGCCAGACCTCGGCCGGGTCGAACTTCGGCACCAGCACGACGGTGCTGCCGCTGAACAACGCGCCCAGCACGGCCCACTGCGCCGCGCCGTGGATCAGCGGTGGCAGGCAGAGCCGCACCATCCCGTAGTCCTTGCCGGACTTGGCCTGGTGCCACTCGTCGGTGAGCCGCTCCCCCGTCACGAAGTCGATGCCGCCGCCGAGCGTGCGCCACACGTCCTCGTGCCGCCACATCACGCCCTTGGGCATGCCGGTGGTGCCGCCCGTGAAGAGGATGTAGAGGTCGTCGGGGCTGCGGGGCTCGAAGTCGCGGTCGCCGGACTCCTCCGCGAGCGCCGTCTCGTAGTCCGCGCCGTCGAACGGTTCCTCGGTCTCGTCGTCGATCACGACGGTGTGGCCGGGCGCGCCGACCTCCGCCACCAAGGGCGCGTACCGCCGTTCGTGCACGAGCGCGGTCAGGTCCGCTTCCCCGAACAGGTACTGCAACTCGTTCTTGGTGTAGCGGTAGTTCACGTTGATGGCCACGGCACGCAGCTTGTACACCGCGAGCATGGCCTCGACCAGCTCGATGGAGTTGCGCGCGTAGAGCCCGACGTGCGCACCCTGTGTGACGCCGTTCTTTGCCAGGTGGTGAGCCAGTTTGTTGGCTCGCGACTCGAGTTCGGCATAGGTGACCCGCTTGGTCCCGCACACGAGGGCGGTCCGGTCGGGCACGGTGTCGGCGGCGTGTTCAACGAGGTCTGCGACGTTGAGGGCCATACCAGGCAAAGTAGAACGTGTTACTGTTCTCGACAATCCCCCGTGCGGTCAGACTCGATCCAGGAGGCGCGCGAATGACGACCACGACGGAACCCCACGCGTTGGTGGACCTGGTCGGGAACGTCCTGGTGGTCACGATGAACCGCCCGGAGGTGCGCAACGCGTTGTCGGGCCCGATGCTCGCGATCATGCAGGAGGCCTGGGACCGCGTGGACTCCGATCCGGACGTCCGCGTGTGCGTCCTGACCGGCGCGGGCGGCTCGTTCTGCGCGGGCGCGGACCTGAAGGCCATGACGCGCAACCACCCCAGCGAGAACGCCGGGAAGTTCGACTTCTCCGTCATCGAGCCGCTGCTGAAGGGTCGCCGGTTGACGAAACCGCTCATCGCCGCGGTGGAGGGCCCCGCGGTCGCCGGCGGCACGGAGATCCTCCAGGCGACGGACATCCGCGTCGCCGGCGAGAGCGCGCGGTTCGGCGTCTCGGAGGCGCGGTGGGGCCTGTTCCCGATGGGCGGCTCAGCGGTCCGGCTGCCCCGCCAGATCCCCTACACCGTGGCGGCGGACCTCCTGCTGACCGGACGGCACGTCCTGGCAGCGGAAGCCAAGGAGATCGGCCTCATCGGTCACGTCGTGCCGGACGGCCAGGCGCTCGACAAGGCCCTCGAACTCGCCGCGCTGATCACGGCCAACGGGCCGATCGCGGTGCGGAACATCCTGCGGACCATGCGGGAGACCGAGGCCATGCACGAGAACGACGCGTTCGAAGTGGACGCCCGACTGGGCATGGAGGTCTTCGGCAGCGAAGACGCGAAGGAAGGCCCTCGCGCCTTCGCCGAGAAGCGCAAGCCGGAGTTCAAGGGCCGCTAGAGCCTGCAGGCGCTAACAGCCCGCCACGGCGAAGTCGCCCGGCGGCACCCAGGCCGTGCCGGGGTGGAAGATCCTGCCCTCCGGCCGGATCTGCCGGATGAACATGTACGCGTGGTCGTTGCGGCCGACCTTCGGGTCGTGCGGCCAGTACTGGTCCCAGATCTCGACCTTGCGGTCGCTCCAGTACCCGAACACGTTCTCGGGCTGGTTCTCGCTGTTGTACGCCGTGTACTCGTCGCGGCGGATCCACGTGTCGCGCGTGCCGTTCACCAGGTCCGCCTCGGCGGTGAGGATCGCGCCGGCGACGTGGTCGACGTGGTCGCGGCGCGGGCTGTCGCGGTGGCCGATGCTGCTCCCGGATCGGATGTAGTCCGGCTTGGCGTGTTCGAGAACGGAACGCAGCATGCCGACGAAGGACGCCCTGGTGTACGCCGGTCGTCCGTCGATCGGGCGCGCGAGGTGCTGTCCGTCCGCCAGCATCTTGTACAGGTCGCCCTGCGGGTCGCCGCCGTCGCAACCGCCGGACGCCGCGTGGACGAACGTGAAGACGAGGCGCACGTTCGTCCCGTTGAGCCGGTTCGTCGCGACCGGGTGGCCGTTGAACCACATCTCCTCGTACGTCCAGGCGTTCGGCACGTTCGCGGTCTTGGCGTAAGCGGCCCGCTCACCCTCGATGCGCTGGTTCGCATACGGCATCGCGGGGAGGTCGTGCACCTCGCCCGCGGTCAGGTAGACGACCCAGACGTTGTATCCCGCCTGCACGTCCGAGGCGATGTCGGGATTCATGAACAGCAGGTCGTCGTCCTGGTGGGCGACGAACGACACGGTCGTCGTGGTGACGAACGCCTGTGCGTGCGTCAGTGACGCGCCCACCATGACCAGCGAAATCAACAAGGACAGCATTGTTCTGCGCATGAACTCTTCCCCCAGGTAGAAGTGCGTTCACCACGAACACTACTTCATCGACGAATTCGTTTGTCCCCGTAACATCCGAGGTTGACTGGCCGATCAGGCAGCTATCAGATTCCCGAGGCGGGGAACAGGGGCCAGTCTTGAAGCACTCCGATCAGTCGGCCGAGAACGACCTCGGCGGAGACGTCAGCGGCACGGCGTTCCAGGCAGGATCGATCGAGATCAACGTCGGCGGGCCCGGAAGGCGTTGGCGGCGCGGGGTTCTCTGGACCGTGAGCGGAACCGCGGTGGCCGCCGTCCTGGCGGGCTCCGCGGCCGTCGCCGACCTGGTCATGTCGGACGAGCAGGCGGTGGACCTGCCCGCATCCGTCACCAGCGCGGTCACGGAGGAGAGCACCACGACCACGTCACCGGCTCCCCCGGTCGTCGCGACCGCTCCCGTGAGGACGACAGTGGCCCCGCCCCGCCCGGTGCCCACCGGTTCGGCCGCACGCCCGGACGGCACCGTCCCAGCCGTCCCGACGCTCACCACCACGCCCTCGGTGTCCGCCGCGGCCGCGCCACCGGTCACCGGTGGCGACGTCCGGTACAGCGGCGCGCTGGCGTTCGGCAGCTACCACCTGGACCTCGCGCAGCCGCGCGACATGGCCGGCACGAACCTCTGGCCGCTCACCCCGGGCCGCCTGCACGGCGACCCCGGCTACTGGCTGGCCGAGTGGACCCCCGACGGCGTGCCGGGCCGGAAGGAGTGCGTGACCCTCCTGGCCGAACAGTCCACACAGGACGCCGAGAACCTCGTCGCCGGCAGCCGGGTGTGCGGGCAGACCCCCGGTGGCCGGTACTTCCTGGTCGAGGTCACCGCTGTGGACAGCAGCGGGATCACCGGCCAGGTCACGGTGTGGGAACTGCCGGAGAAGCCCCGGTCGCGCCGGCCCCGCACGAAGTCCTAGACGTCGTTGCCCGCGATGTACCCGAACGTCATCGCCGGCCCGATCGTCGACCCCGCACCGGCGTAGCTCCGCCCCATCACGGCCGAGCTCACGTTGCCCGCCGCGTACAGGCCGGGGATGACCGACCCGTCCGGCCGCAGCACGCGGGCCCGTGCGTCGGTCACCAGCCCGCCCTTGGTGCCGAGGTCGCCCGGCACGATCTTGAACGCGTAGAACGGCGCCAGCCACAGCGGGGCGAGGCAGGAGTTCGGGATGATCGCCGGGTCGGTGTAGTAGTGGTCGTAGGCGGAGTCACCGCGCCGCTGGTCGGTGTCCCGGCCGGTCAGGGCCTGGCCGTTGAACCGGCTGACGGTCGCCTTCAGCGCGGCGCCGGGGACTCCGATCGCGGAGGCCAGGCCGTCGAGCGTCCAGTTCTTCACCACCGCGCCGGACTGGTACCAGCCGTCCGGCAGGGGCAGCGTCGGCGCGATGTCGGCGAACAGGTACCGGTTGCGGTAGTTCTGGTCGACGATCAGCCACGACGGGATGCACGGGTCCGCGGGGTTCTTGTCGTACATGACGTGCACGACGTCGCTGTAGGGCGCGGCCTCGTTGACGAACCGCTTGCCGGCCGCGTTGACGATCAGTCCACCGGGGAGGGTGCGTTCGGCGAGGCAGAAGTACGGCGAGCCGGGCGTCGGGATCACCGGTCCCCACCAGGCGTCGTCCATCAGGTCGAACGCCGCTCCCGCCCGCTGGCCCGCGCGGTGCCCGTCGCCGGTGTTCTCCTTCGCGCCGACCGTCCACTGAGTACCGATCGGCTGGCGCTGGTACTGGGCGCGCATGGCCGCGTTGTGCTCGAAGCCGCCGGAACCCATGATCACGCCACGCCGGGCGCGCACGACGCCGCGCGAGGTCAGCACGCCCTTCACGGCACCGTTCTCCACGACGAGGTCCTCGAGCCCGGTGTTCAGCCACACCGGCACGCCGGCCTGCATCAGGCCCGCTCGCAGGCCACCCGCCAGGGCCTGGCCCATCGTCAACGGCTTCTGGCCGGCCAGTGCGGCCGCGGTGCCCCTGGCCAGTGCGGCCGCCGCGGTGGCGGCACCCTTGGCGTTGACCAAGGCGAGGTTGAGCCACTTGTAGTCGGCGCCGAAGATCACCATGCCGGCGGGCACGGCCAGGTAGGGCGCGTTGAGGTGCGCCAGCTCGTCGCCCAGCACCCGTCCGTCGAGCACGTCCGGTTCGATCGACCGGCCGCGCGCGATACCGCCGGGCAGCTCCGGGTAGTAGTCGCTGTAGCCGTCCATGTGCCGGAAGCGCAGCGGGCTGTTGCGCAGGACGAACGAGATCATCTGCGGCCCGTGCGCCAGGTAGGCCTGTTGCCGGGCAACGGGAACGTCGCCGACGACGGCGGCCAGGTACTGCGCGGCCTTGGCGGGGGTGTCGGGAACGCCCGCGGCCAGGATGACCTCGTTGTTGGGGATCCAGATCCCGGCACCGGACCGGGCCGCCGACCCGCCGAACGTCGGCGCCTTCTCCAGGACCACGCAGCTCAGGCCGCGTTTCGCCGCGGTGAGCGCGGCGGTCATGCCGGCCGCGCCGGACCCGACGACCACGACGTCGAACTCGTCGGCCGCCGCGGCCGAGCCGGGTCTGACCAGTCCCGAAGCCAGCGCGAGGCCGGCTCCGGCGAGCACCTGACGGCGGTTCAGGGTCATGGGGTCGCTCCCGACATCGTCTTGCGGTGGTCCCAGCTGGCCGTCCGCGTCGGACGGAAGAGCACGGCGACGCGCCTCGACATGGCCTTGCGCATCGCCTCGCGGGCGGTCTCGTCGTCGCCCACCTCGCCGAGGTTGCGCGCCACCACGGCGTCCACGACCGGGCCGAGGTCGGTGAACTCGGTGACGCCCTCCATGTGCACGCCGCGCAGCTGGTCGTAGGTCTCCCCCGCCTCGGCCAGCACGCTGCAGCGCGGGTCGCGGCGCAGGTTGACGATCTTCTGCGACTTGCGGTCGGTGCAGAACACCAGCTCGCCGCCCACGAACGCGAACCACATCGGCGCGAGGTGCGGCAGGCCGGAGCGTCCGATGGTCGCCACGATCAACGTCTTCTGCTCACCCAGGAACGCCTCGACCTCGGCGGCCGTCATCCTGATGGCGTCACGCACGGTTTCGAAGCTTTCGCTTGTACAGCTTGCCGTTCGGGTCGCGCGGCAGCTCCGCCATGTACTCGATGGTGCGCGGCAGCTTGAACTTCGCGAGCCGGGTCCTGGCGAACTCGAGGATGTCCGCGGTCAGCGCCTCGTCGCCCTCGACGCCGTCCGCGGGCTGCACGACGGCCTTGATCTCCTCGCCCCAGTCCGCGTGCGGCACGCCGAACACCGCCACGTCCGCGACCTTGGGGTGGCAGATGAGCTCGCCCTCGATCTCCGCCGGGTAGATGTTCACCCCGCCGGAGATGATCATGTCGTTCTTGCGGTCGCACAGGAACAGGTAGCCGTCCTCGTCCAGGTACCCGATGTCCTGCAACGTGAAGAGCTTCCCCACCCGTGCGGCGCGGGTCTTCTCGGCGTCCTTGTGGTACTCGAAGGTCGAGTCGCCCATCCGCATGTAGACGAGCCCCTGCTCGCCGGTCGGCAGCTCGGTGCCGTCCTCGCCCAGGATCTTGATCTCGGACGTCGGCCACGGCAGACCGACGGATCCCGGCTTGCGCAGCCACTCCTGCGCGGAGATCGCGGTGCCACCGCCCTCGGTCGCCGCGTAGTACTCGATGACGACCGGCCCCCACCAGTCGAGCATCCTGCGCTTGACCTCCAGCGGGCACGGCGCAGCGCCGTGGATCATCGCGCGCAGCGATCCCATGTCGTACTTGGACTTCACGTCGTCGGGCAGCGCGAGCAGGCGGTGGAACTGGGTCGGCACCATGTGGCTGTGGGTGACTTCGTACCGCTCGATGAGCCGCAGCATCTCCTCCGGCGACCAGTGGTCCATCAGCACGGCGGTGTGCCCGAGCTGGATGGAGATGGTCACGAAGTTGAGCACGGCCGTGTGGTAGAGCGGCGACCCGCACAGGTGCACGTGCCCGTCGTGCGGCTTGATCCCGAAGATGCCGAAGAACCACGGCGCCGAACCGGGCACGGCGTCGGGGTCGGCGCCGGTCAGCGGCCTGCGCACGCCCTTCGGCCGCCCGGTGGTGCCGGAGGTGTAGAGCATCGGCGACCCGGTCGTGCGGACGTCGGGCCTGCCCTCCTCGCCCTCGCCGAGCTTCACCAGCGGCTCGAACCCGGCTATCTCACCGACCGCGAACCGCGCGTTCTCCGGCAGGCTCGCCGACGCCTCCACGGCGGCCGGCGCGAACCGTTCGTGGGCCACGAACGCCTTGGCACCGCTGTCCTGCACGAGGTAAGCGACCTCGGCGCCGGTCAGGTGCCAGTTGGCCATCACCACGTACAGACCGGTCTGGTACGCGGCGAAGTACACCTGCACCAGCTCGGCGCTGTTCGGCAGCATCAGCACGATGCTGTCGCCGGGTTCCAGACCCAGCGCCTGGAACCCGCGCCCGTACCGGTTCGCGGCCTCGGCCAGCTCCCGGTAGGTGATCTCGTGACCGCCTGGGCCGACGAGCGCGATGGTGTCGGGCTGGTCCGCGGCGATGTTCCAAAGTCCAGTGACCACACCCTCAAAGTAGAACGCGTTTCACCTACTGACAAGCCTCCGACACGGCCTTGATCGAGGCAACGTCGCGGCACCCGACGAGCAGCATCGTGACGCCCGCCTTCTCCCACCGGCCGATCTCCTCGCGGACGTGCTCGGCGGTGCCGACGATGCTGATCTCGGCCACCAGCTCGTCCGGGACCACCCGCGCCGCCTCGTCCTTCCGGCCCGCCTGGAACAGCGCGCCGATGTCCTTCACCGCTTCGCCGTACCCCATGCGGGTGAACACCTCGGCGTGGAAGTTCATCCCCGGCGCGCCCATCCCGCCGATGTACAGCGCGACGAACGGCTTCAGCATCGCCCGGACGGACACCGGATCGTCCGTCACGACGACCTGACAGGTGGCAGCGACCTCGAAGTTCTCCCTGCTCCGGCCGCTTTTGGCGAACCCCTCCGCCAGCCACTCGTCGTACATGCCGGCGAGGCGCGGCGCGTAGTAGATGGCGAGCCAGCCGTCGGCGATCTCCGACGTCAGCGCGACGTTCCTCGGCCCCTCCGCGCCGAGCCAGATGGGCAGGTCGGCGCGCAACGGATGGGTGATGGGCTTGAGCGGCTTGCCCAGCCCGAGCGCGCCAGGTCCCCGGTACGGCAACGGGTAGTGCGGACCGTCGTTGGTCACCGGCGCCTCGCGGGCCAGCACCTGCCGCAGGACCGACACGTACTCCCTGGTCCTGGCCAGGGGTTTCGCGAACGGGCGCCCGTACCAGCCCTCCACGACCTGCGGCCCGGACACACCGAGACCCAGCACGAACCGGCCGCCGGACAAGTGGTCCAGGGTCAGTGCGTGCATCGCGCACGCGGCCGGTGTGCGGGCGGACATCTGCACGACGGACGTGCCGAGCCGCACCCGTTCGGTCTCGGATCCCCACCACGCCAACGGAGTGAAGGCGTCCGAGCCCCAGGCCTCGGCCGCGAAGACCGCGTCGAAGCCGGATTCTTCCGCCGCCGCCACGAGTTCGGCGGCGTTCGAGGGCGGACCAGCGCCCCAGTAGCCGAGCTGCAGACCGAGCTTCATGCACTCATCTTGCCACCATTTCGAGAACCTGTTTCACTTTGATCTGTGACCAAGCCGCTGAGTGCTCCACTGGACGTCGGCTTCGACTACACGCGCTCGACGGGCCCGACGCTGGGCCGCTTCCTGTCGGATCTGCGCCGCCGGAAGGTGACCGGGATCCGCGGCTCGGACGGCCGCGTGCACGTGCCGCCGCTCGAGTACGACCCCGTGACGGCGGAGCAGCTGTCCGAGTTCGTCGACGTGGCGTCGACCGGTGTCGTGCGCGGCTGGTCGTGGATCCCCGAACCGCTCGAAGGTCAGCCGCTCGACCGGCCGTTCGCGTGGGCGCTGATCCAGCTCGACGGCGCGGACACGTCGTTGCTGCACGCCGTGGACGCCGGTTCGCCCGAGGCGATCTCGACGGGCGCACGGGTGCGGGCACGCTGGCGTGGCGAGCGCGTCGGAGCGATCACCGACATCGAGTGCTTCGAGCTCTCCGACTCCCCAGCCGACCCACCGGTCGACGCGGAGGACGTGTCGATGGTCATCACGCCGGTCACCCTGCACTACACGCACTCCGCGTCACCGACGGAGGACCCGTTCCTGCGCGGGCTGATGGAGGGCAGGCTGATCGCCCAGCGCTGCCCGGCGTGCGAGAAGGTCTACTTCCCGCCACGCCCGGCCTGCCCCACCGACGGTGTGCCGACGACGGATCAGGTCGAGCTGTCCGACCGCGGCACGATCACGACGTTCTGCGTGGTCAACGTGCCGTTCCTCGGCCAGCGCATCCCGCCCCCGTACGTCTCGGCCTACGTGCTGCTCGACGGCGCGGACATCCCGTTCCTGCACCTGCTGCTCGGCATCGCGCCCGAGGACGTGCGGATGGGCATGCGCGTCGAGGCGGTGTGGAAGCCGCGCGAGGAGTGGGGCCCGACGATGCAGAACATCGACCACTTCAAGCCCTCCGGCGAGCCGGACGCGGCGTTCGACTCCTACTCCCGGCACCTGTGAGGCTCGGATGCGTGAGGTTGCGGTAGTCGGTTTCGCGCAGACGCCCTGCGTGCGCGAGACCGACGGCACCACCAACGGTGTCGAGATGCTGGTGCCGATCTTCCACGAGGTGCTCGGCGGGCTCGGGCTCACCAAGTCCGACATCGGGTTCTGGTGCTCGGGTTCCTCGGACTACCTGGCGGGGCGCGCGTTCTCGTTCGTCTCCGCGGTGGACGCGATCGGCGCGTTCCCGCCGATCGCCGAGTCGCACGTCGAGATGGACGCCGCGTGGGCGCTCTACGAGGCGTGGGTGAAGCTGCAGTGCGGCGAGGTCGACACCGCTCTGGTGTACGGCTTCGGCAAGTCGTCGGCCGGGCAGCTGCGCCGGGTGATGGCGATGCAGCTCGACCCGTACGTCGTGACGCCGTTGTGGCCGGACACCATCGGCCTGGCGGGAATCCAGGCCCGGCTGGGCATCGAGGCGGGGCTGTGGGACGAGCGGGCGATGGCGTCCGTGGCCGCGCAGAGCCGTGCCAACGCGATGTCGAACCCGCTGGCGCAGCTGTCGGGTTCCTACGACGTCGACTCGTTGCTCGCTTCCGGCTACGTCGCGCATCCGTTGCGCCGGCACGACTGCGCGCCCATCACGGATGGTGCTGCGACCATCGTGCTGGCGGCTGGCGACCGTGCGCGGGAGCTGTGTTCCCGCCCCGCGTGGATCACCGGGTTCGAGCACCGGGTCGACTCGCCGTCGTTCGGGACGCGCGATCTCACGACGTCGCCGTCGACGGTGGCGGCGGGCAAGGCGGCCGGGGCCGAAGGCGTCGAGGTGGCGGAGCTGCACGCGCCGTTCACGCACCAGGAGATCCTGCTGCGCCAGGCGCTCGGCCTCGGTGACGACGTGTCGGTGAACCCGTCCGGCGGTGTGCTGGCGGGCAACCCGATGTTCTCGGCCGGCCTCGCCCGGATCGGTGAGGCGGCCCGCCGGGTCCACGACGGAACGGCCTCCCGCGTGCTGGGTCATGCCACGAGCGGGCCGCTGCTCCAACAGAACCTCGTCTGCGTGATGGAAGGGCGGGAGTAGATGCGACCGGCAGCTGTGGTCGGCACCGGCCAGACGCACCACGCCGCGAAGCGCCTCGACGTGTCGATGGCGGGTCTGTGCCGCGAGGCGATCGACCGCGCGATGGCCGACGCGGGCGTGGACTGGCCGGACATCGACGCCGTGGTGCTCGGCAAGGCGCCGGACCTGTTCGAGGGCGTGATGATGCCCGAGCTGTTCCTCGCGGACGCTTTGGGCGCCGTCGGGAAACCGTTGCTGCGCGTGCACACCGCCGGTTCGGTCGGCGGCAGCACGGGCAACGTGGCGGCGTCTCTCGTCCAGTCCGGAGTGCACGATCGCGTGCTCGCCGTGGCGTTCGAGAAGCAGTCGGAGTCGAACGCGATGTGGGCGCTGTCCGTGCCGACGCCGTTCACGATGCCGGTGCACGCCGGCGCCGGTGGCTACTTCGCGCCGCACGTCCGCGCCTACATCCGCCGCGCCGGAGCTCCCGAGCACATCGGCGCGATGGTCGCCGCCAAGGACCGCCGCAACGGCGCGCTGAACCCCTACGCGCACTTGAAGCAGCCGGACGTCACCGTCGAGTCGGTGCAGGCGTCGAAGATGCTGTGGGACCCGATCCGGTACGACGAAACCTGTCCCTCGTCGGACGGCGCTTGCGCGGTGGTGATCTCGGCCGAGCCGACGTCGTCGCGTGCCGCCTGGATCCGCGCGACCGCGATGCGCACCGAGCCCACCACGTTCGCCGGCCGCGACCAGGTCAACCCGCAGGCCGGGCAGGACTGCGCGCGGGCGTTGTGGAAGCAGGCGGGGATCACCGACCCGCTGTCCGAAGTGGACGCCGCCGAGATCTACGTGCCGTTCTCGTGGTTCGAGCCGATGTGGCTGGAGAACCTGGGCTTCGCGGAGATCGGGCAGGGCTGGAAGCTCACCGAGGCGGGCGAGACCGAGATCGGCGGCCGGCTGCCGGTCAACCCCTCGGGTGGCGTGCTCTCGTCGAACCCGATCGGCGCGTCCGGGCTGCTGCGGTTCGCCGAGGCCGCCAACCAGGTCATGGGCACCGCGGGCGACCACCAGGTCGACGGCGCGCGGGTCGCGCTCGGGCACGCGTACGGCGGTGGGTCGCAGTTCTTCGCCATGTGGGTCGTCGGATCGGAGAAGCCATGAAGTTCACCGTCGGCATCGCGATGAGCCCGCTCGACCAGCTGACGTCGCTCGCCCAGTGCGCCGAGGAGTGCGGCTACTCGTCGATCGCGCTGCCGGACTCCCTTTTCTTCTCGGAGAAGGTGTCCGCGGACTACCCGTACACGCCCGACGGCTCCCGCATGTGGAACCCCGAGACGCCGTGGGTGGACCCGTTCGTGGCGGCCGCGGCGATGGGAGCGGTGACCTCGCGGATCCACTTCTACACGCAGGTCCTGAAGCTGGGGTCGCGCAACCCGTTGCTGCTGGCCCGCCAGGTCGGGTCGGTGGCGCACCTGACCGGCAACCGGTTCGGGCTCGGCGTCGGGCTCGGGTGGTCGCCGGAGGAGTTCGAGTGGTGCGGGGTGCCGTTCAAGAACCGCGGGCCGCGCGTGGACGAGATGATCGACGTGTTGAAGCTGGTGCTCGGCGGCGGGATGGTCGAGTACCACGGGGACTACTTCGACTTCGACCGGCTGCAGATGTCGCCGGCACCCACTTCGCCGGTGCCGTTCTACGTCGGCGGCCACACCACCGCCGCGTTGAAGAGGGCGGCTCGGGCCGGGGACGGGTGGACCTCGGCGATGATCAAGTTCGCGGATCTTCAGTCCGTCATCGCCCAGTTGAGGGATCTCGGCGCTTTTGAGCGCCCCTTCGAGATTCAGGCCGTGTGCATCGACCGGTTCGGGGTCGACGGGTACCGGCAGCTGGAGGAGATCGGGGTCACCGATGTGATCGTGGTGCCCTGGTTGTTCTACGGGGTCGGGTTCGACGGTGGGTTGCAGGCCAAGAAGGACGGGCTCCGGCGGTTCGCCGACGAGGTGTTGGGAGAGTTCTCGTGACGGCTGTTACCTGGAAGGCCTCTGAGGTCGAGACTCCTGCTCGGGTGGCTTCTTGGCGGTCCATGTCGGCTGTCACTCGGGGGGCCAAATCCGAGTGGTTGGCGTTGTTCGCCGCTGACGCCGTGGTTGAGGATCCGGTTGGGGTGTCCATGTTCGATGCCGAGGGGAAGGGGCATCGTGGGCTGGAGGCGATTTCGGCGTTTTGGGACATGGCTATTGCGAGCGTCGAGAGGTTCGAGTTCGTGATCCACGACTCGTTCGCTGCTGGGGCCGAGTGTGCGAACGTCGGGGTGATCTCGGCGTTTTTGCCTGGTGGGGCTCGGGTTGATACCGAGGGTGTGTTTGTTTACTGCGTGGGTGAGGACGGGTTGGTTCGGTCTGTTCGGGCGTTTTGGGAGACTGAGCGGGCGATGGCCACGTTGACGATGCCCTGATTTCCAGCGTGGTCACCTTTGGTGGTTCCGTGCCTGTTCCAGCGTGGGCGTGCACCTCGGACGAAGCGAGGGTGTACATCGCCGCTCCGCGACGATCCGCGATTGGGGCTTGACTTCGGGGCCCTTGCGAGGCGCTGGTTCGGCCGGAAAAGGCCGGATGCTTCGCAACCGGCCGATCCCGAAAGGGGTAGCACCTCACACCCAAAGTCAAGCCCCAATCGCCAAACCACGAGTGGGTGCACCGCTACCCATCGAGGCAAGGTCTGCACGGCTCGCCTTCGGCATCGCGGTTGTGGGAGTGCGGGGGTTGTCACTGCTCGCCTTCGGCATCGCTTGGGGCCTCGGCTTCGCCATTGGCGTGTGGGTTACCCCGCCTGGGGCGCCAAGTGCTTCGTTAGCCAGGTGCCCACGCGCCCGATCGTCTCATCCGCCTCCGGGGCTCGGCCTGCCATCAGCGGGTACACGTGCAGCATGTCGTCTGCCACCTCCAGGGTGACGTCTACGCCTGCTGCTGTTGCGCGGTTGGTGAAGCGTTGTGCGTCGTCCAGCAGGCCCTCCCGGCTGCCTGCGGTGATGTAGATCGGGGGCAGGCCTGTCAGGTCTGCCGTCAGTGCGTTCGCCAGAGGAGCGTCGGGTGACGCCCCGCCCAGGTAGATGGCGGACAGCTGCTTCATCAGTGGGCGGCTGAGGAACGGGTCGTGTTCTGCGTTGGTGTCGAGGGTGTCGCCGCCGGCCGTCGTGTCGTACCACGGGGAGAGGGCCACGATCGCTGCTGGTAGTGGCAGGTTCTCGTCGCGGAGGCGGAGTGCTGTGGTCGTGGCCAGGCCGCCGCCTCCCGAGTCGCCGGCGGTGGCGATGGACTGCGGGGTGAAGCCCTGGGCCAGGAGCCAGCGGTAGGCGGCTGCGGCGTCGTCCAGCTGGGCTGGGAACTGGTGTTCCGGCGCCAGGCGGAAGTCGAGGACCAGTGCGGTCGACCTGGCGGCTTTGGCCAGGTGGGCGGCCAGTTTGCGGTGGGAGTGCATCGAGTTCCCCATGAAGGCGCCGCCGTGGAGGTACAGGATGACCCTGGCGGGGTCGGCGTTCAGGGGCCTGGCCCAGAGCGCTGGGCGGCCGCCTGCGGTGACCTCCTCGTAGAGGACGTCGGTGGGCTCCGCGGTCAGTGCGGAGAGCTCGTCCATGACGCTGCGCGTGGTCGTCAGGTCTCGGTCGGGGCTGTCGATCGCGCGCTGGGTCATCGACGCCAGCAACGCGTGCAGCGCCCCGGATTCAGTGCTTGCCACCTGGAACTCCTCGTTGCGAGCAGAGATTGGAACGGGTGTGCACGCCCGGCAACGACGATCCTCAGGCAAAAATGGAATGTCAATTCCAGTCTGCGTAGGCTTCACCTCTGGACGGGAGGACTGGATGGCGATCGCACGGGAGACGGCGCCTACGCGGCGGGGGCGGGAGACGCGGGCGCGGATCGTTGCTGTGGCCGCGGAGTTGTTCGCGGCCGACAGCGTGGCGGGCACGAGCATCGAGGACGTGTGTGCGGCGGCTGGTGTCAGCGTCTCGCAGGTCTACCACTACTTCCAGAACAAGAACGGGCTGGTCAGGGCCGTTATTGTTCATCGGGCTGAGTCGGCGCCCGACGGGGACAGCCGTGGTCTGGACGGTGTCGCCAAGCTTCAGCGGTGGTGTGACAACGCGATCGCCACGCAGGTCGAGCGGCAGTTCGTCGGGGGGTGTGAGCTCGGGTCGCTGGCGGCGGAGCTGGCTGAGACGGACGACGATCTTCGGCACGAGTTGGCCGAGGCGTTCGTGCGCTGGGAAGGGCCGTTGCGCACCGGGTTGCGGGCGATGCACGGGCGTGGCGAGCTGGTGGCGGACGCCGATCCCGACGCGTTGGCCGTGGTGCTGCTGGCGGCGTTGCAGGGCGGGATCCTGCTCACGCAGACGCGCCGGGACGTAATGCCGTTGAAGACGTCGTTGGACGCCGCCATGCACTACGTCCGGGCGCATGTGCGTCAGGCGTACTGAACGCGGAACTCCTTGATGCCGTTGAGCCAGCCCGAGCGCAGGCGCCTCGGCTCGGCCACCTGCCTGATGTCCGGCATGGCGTCGGCGATCGCGTTGAAGATCAGGTCGATCTCCAGCCTGGCCAGGTTCGCGCCGATGCAGAAGTGGGCGCCGCTGCCGCCGAAGCCCAGGTGCGGGTTGGGGTCGCGGGTGATGTCGAAGGTCTCCGGATCGGTGAAGACCTCCTCGTCGAAGTTGGCCGACGAGTAGAACATGCCGACCCGCTGGCCCTGCTTGATCTCGACGCCGCTGAGCACGGTGTCCGCCATGGCGGTGCGCTGGAACGAGACGACCGGGGTGGCCCAGCGGACGATCTCGTCCGCCGTCGTCGCCGGTCGTTCGGCCTTGAAGCGCTCCCACTGGTCGGGGTGGTCGAAGAAGGCCTTCATGCCGTGCGTGATGGCGTTGCGGGTGGTCTCGTTGCCGGCAACTGCCAGCAGCAGCACGAAGAAGCCGAACTCCTCCGACGCGAGACCCGCACCGTCCACATCGGCCTGGACGAGCTTGGTGACGATGTCGTGCCGCGGGCACTTGCGGCGGTCCTCCGCCATGGTCCACGAGTAGCCGAGGAGCTCGGTGGCGGCCGCGAGCGGTTCGATCTCGAACTCGGGGTCGTCGTAGGCGATCATCTGGTTGGACCAGTCGAAGATCTTGCGGCGGTCCTCCTGCGGAATGCCGATCAGCTCGGCGATGGCCTGCAGGGGCAGCTCGCACGCGACGTCGGACACGAAGTCGCCGCTGCCCTTGGCGAGCGCCTCGGCCACGATCAGCTCAGCACGGGCCGTGAGGGCCTCGCGCAGGGCGTTGACCGCACGCGGGGTGAAGCCGCGGGAGACGATGCCGCGCTGCTTCGTGTGGGTCGGCGGGTCCATGTTGAGCAGCAGCAGGCGCTGCATCTCGATGTTGTCGCGCGGCATGTCGTCCTTGAAGCGGATGATCGCCGTGTTCTCGCGACTCGAGAAGAGCTCGCTGTTGCGCGAGACCTCCTTGACGTCATGATGCCTGGTCACGACCCAGTAGCCCTCGTCGGGGAAGCCGCCCTGTCCCAGCGGTTTGGAGTTCCACCAGATCGGCGCCGTCTTGCGCAGCTCGGCGAACTCCTCGTGCGGCAGCCGACTCGCGTACATGTCGGGGTCGGTGAAGTCGAAGCCTTCCGGGATGCGCGGCTTGTCCACAGGAACCTCCTAGGTGGAACGCGTTCTATCCGATTCAAACACGCTTGCGCCTTGTGCTGAAGCCCCCATGCAGCCAATCTGGTGAAGTACAGGAACGTGTTCTAGTTTTGATGCCGAGGAGGCTCGCGTGGGCAGTCCGGTGATCGTGGGAGCGGTGCGCACGCCCATCGGCAAGCGCAACGGCTGGTTGTCCGGCCTGCACGCCGCCGAGCTCCTGGGCGCGGCCCAACGGGGCCTGCTGGACCGGACGGGCGTGGATCCGTCCACCGTCGAACAAGCCATCGGCGGCACGGTCACCCAGGCCGGCGAGCAGTCGAACAACATCACCAGGACCTCCTGGCTCCACGCGGGCCTGCCCCAGACCACCGGCTGCACCACGGTCGACGCCCAGTGCGGCTCAGCCCAGCAGTCCACGCACCTCATCGCGGGCCTGATCGCCGCAGGCGCGATCTCCTGCGGCGTCGCGTGCGGTGTGGAGGCCATGAGCCGAGTCCCCCTCCGCAGCAACGTGGGCGACACCGGCCTCCCCCGCCCGGACTCGTGGACGATCGACCTCCCGAACCAGTTCGTCGCGGCCGAACGAGTAGCCGCCCGCCGAGGCATCGGCCGCGAGGAGGTGGACCGCTTCGGCGTCCAGTCCCAGAACCGAGCCCGAGCGGCCTGGGCAGCAGGCCGCTTCACCGCCGAGGTCGTCCCCGTCAAGGTCGGCGAGGACCTCGTGGACACCGACCAGGGCCTGCGCGAAACCTCACTGGAAGCCCTGGCCGCCCTCAAGCCCGTGGTCCCGGACGGCGTCCACACCGCCGGCACCTCGTCCCAGATCTCGGACGGCGCCTCGGCGGTCATGGTGGTCGACGAGGACTTCGCGCGAGCCCACGGCCTCCGCCCCAGGGCCCGCATCGTCACCCAATGCCTGGTCGGCTCGGACCCGTACTACCACCTGGACGGCCCGGTGGACGCCACCGCACGCCTGCTGGCGCGCAGCGGCATGAAGATGAGCGACATCGATCTCTTCGAGGTCAACGAGGCTTTTGCCTCCGTGGTCCTGTCGTGGGCGGCGGTGCACCGCCCGAACTGGGACCGGGTCAACGTCAACGGTGGGGCGATCGCGATCGGCCACCCGGTGGGCAGCACGGGCACGCGGTTGATCACGACCGCGCTGCACGAGCTGGAGCGCCGGGACGCCACGACCGCGCTGATCACGATGTGCGCGGGCGGCGCCTTGGGAACGGGCACGATCATCGAACGGATCTGAGGTCGTCCGCCGGGTAGGGCGTTCGCCTGCTCTCGTGCTGGAACCGGCGGTAGAAGTCTTTCATCACCGCCGCGACACCGTTGTGGCGGTCCAGCACCTCGGCGACCCGTGACGGCACCCCTTCATGCCGCAGTGCGTGGGCGAACCACATCACGAGGTGCGTCGAGGTGTAGTAGCGGTCGTAGTCCTGGTTCTCGACGAAGAACGCGATCTCCTCCTCCGACATCTCGAACCGAGAGGAGATCGCAAGGCCGTAGTCAGCGAAGTAGAGACGTTCTCCGTCGGTCAGGACGTTCTGGAAGTGACCGTCGAAGTGCAGGAGCCCACGCGAGTTCATGAACTCCACCCCGGCCCGCAGTTCCCTCTCGACCATCTCGCACGCATTGCCGAGGTCGGCCACGCCGTTCAACCAGTCGTGCAGGTTCTGCGGGAAGTACTCGAGGAACAGCGCGATGCTCGCCGACGAGTTCCGCAAGGCCTCGATCCGAGGCCGCACCTCCGGCCCCCAGTAGCCAATCGCCTCGTCAAGCTCAACAGGAAGCGTCTGCCCAGGATGCGGCAGAACGCGCCAGTGGTACATCAGCGGAAAGCCGGCGTGCTCCCCAGCCGTCACCCAGTCCGTGGTCATCGAGTGCACAGCCAGCTCACGCCAGGCGCCAAACCCCGCCGCACCAACCAGCCCGACGCCATAGTGCGCGTGCATGGGCAACCCGAACAGGTTCGCCGTGGACCCGACGTTCTCCGGCCGAAGCTCCAGCTCGGTCACCGGCAGCCGTTTCACGAACACCGGAACTCCATCGACGTGCAACAACGCCGTCGGCCCGCCGATCCCGGCCCCCATCGGCTCGGCGGACTCCACAAGTCCCCCGAGCTCGCAGTCGTCCAAACACGACAACACGGCCGAGACAGCAGAGTGTTTGGCCAGACGAGTCACACGATCAAGCTACGCGCCACGAAGATCAAGCGATGCCGAAGGCGAGCCGTGCAGGCCTTGCCCAGATGGGTAGCGGTGCACCCACTCGTGGTTTTGCGATTGGGGCTTGACTTTGGGTGCGAGGTGCTACCCCTAGTGGATCGGCCGGTTGCGAAGCATCCGGCCTTTTCCGGCCGAACCAGCGCCTCGCAAGGGCCCCGAAGTCAAGCCTCAATCGCAATCGTCGCGCAGCGGCGATGAACCCAGATCTTCGTCCGAGGTGCACGCCCACGCTGGAACAGGCACGGAACCATCAAAGGCAACCACGCTGGAACCCCTAAGCCCCATAAACAGGCACCGGATGATCCTCAGCAACAAGCTTCCGAACAACCGGCCCCAACTCCTCCGGCAACCACCGCGCCCCCTTGTCGACGACAGGCCCGCGCTGCCACCCGTGCACCACACAAACCCGCCCACCATCAACCTCGAACATCCGCCCGCTGACGTCCCCAGCCTCTTCACTACCCAACCAAACAACCAACGGCGAAACGTTCTCCGGCGCCATGGCATCAAACCCGTCCACAGGCGCCGCCATCACAGAAGCGAACGCAACCTCAGTCATCCGAGTCCGAGCAGACGGCGCGATCGCATTGACCGTGACCCCGTACCGAGACAGCTCCGCAGCCGCAACGAGGGTCAACGAAGCAATCCCGGCCTTCGCAGCCGAGTAGGAAGCCTGCCCCACACTCCCGAACAACCCGGCCCCGGACGAAGTGTTGATCACCCGCCCGGAAACAACCCCACCGGCCTTGACCACCCCACGCCAATGGACAGCAGCATGGTGCAGCAACGCGAAATGTCCCTTGAGGTGGACGCGCACCACGTCATCCCACTCATCCTCGCTACAACTCACGACCATCCGGTCCCGCACGATGCCGGCGTTGTTGACGAGCACGTCGAGCCCGCCGAACGCGGACACCGCCGCCGAGACCACCCGTTCAGCCCCCGCCCAAGTCCCGACATCGTCCGTGTTGACGACCGCCCGAGACCCGATCAACGAAGCCACCTCCCGAGCAGCATCCGCCGACACGTCGTTCACCACCACACGGGCCCCGGAAGCACCGAACGCCAGCGCATGGGCACGCCCGATCCCCCGCCCGGCACCCGTCACGATCACGATCCGGCTCATGAAGAACCCCCATCGGAAGCGGCCAAGAACGCGGGCACCTCTCCCCCGCCATGAACGACCAACGTCGCGCCGCTGACGTAAGAAGCCAGCGGCGAAGCCAAGAACACAGCACACGCACCGACCTCGTCCGGCGACGCGAGGCGACCCAACGGCACGGTGCGGGCCACAGCCTCGATTCCGGCCTCGGAGCCGTAGTGCAGGTGTGACTGCTCGGTGCGCACCATGCCCACCGCCAGCCCGTTCACCCGCACCAGAGGCGCCCACTCCACGGCCAGCGACGACGTCAGGTTGTCGAGGCCGGCTTTCGCGGCGCCGTAGGCAGCGGTGCCGGGTGACGGCCGGCGGCCGGAGACGCTGCTGACGTTCACGATCGCGCCACCCGACGACTGAGTCTGCATGACGGCGTTCGCCGCCTGCGACACCAGCAGCGGAGCCAGCAGGTTCAGCTCCACGATCTTCGAGTGGAAACGCGGCGAAGCGCCGGAGGCCAGCGCGAAAGGCGCGCCACCGGCGTTGTTCACCACGACGTCCAACCGCCCGAAGCGCTCCACGATCCCGGTGACCAGCGAGGACACCTGTTCCGCGTCACGGACGTCGCACTGCACGAACGTCGCGTCCGGGACGGAAACAGGACGCCGCGCGCACGTCACCACTACGGCCCCTGCGGCGAGGAACGCGCGGGTGATGCCGAGTCCGACACCGCGCACGCCGCCCGTCACCAGGACCACTGCTCCGTCGAGGTCCAGTTCCACCAGCACCTACCCCGGTCGCTCCGGCACTGCTAAATTACCAAGCAATCGCTTGGTTCGGAAGGCGGCGCGATGGGAATCTCCAGCAGCCACACCGAAAACGGCATCGTCGAGGTCACGATCGACTACCCCCCGGTCAACGCCATCCCGTCGCAGGGCTGGTTCGACCTGGCCAGGGCGGTCACGGAGGCGGGCGAGGTCCCCGAGGCACGGGTGGTGGTCCTGCGGGCCGAGAACCGCGGGTTCTGCGCGGGGGTCGACCTCAAGGAGATCCAGCGGTCGCAGGGGTACGAGGCGCTGATCGCCGCGAACCGGGGGTGCGCCAAGGCTTTCGCGGCCGTGTACGACTGCGAGGTGCCGGTGGTCGTGGCGGTCAACGGGTTCTGCCTCGGCGGCGGGGTCGGGCTGGTCGGCAACGCGGACGTCATCGTCGCGTCCGACGACGCCACGTTCGGGTTGCCCGAGGTCGACCGCGGGGCGCTCGGGGCCGCGACGCACCTGGCCAGACTCGTGCCACAGCACCTCATGAGGACGCTCTACTACACAGCCCGCCACGTCAGGGCGCAGACGCTGCACCACCACGGCAGCGTTGTCGAGGTGGTGCCACGCGAACGACTCGACGACGCGGCACGAGAGATCGCCAGGGAGATCGCCAAGAAGGACCCCAGGGTGATCCGCGCGGCCAAGGAGGCGATCAACGGCATCGATCCGCAGCGCGTGCACCAGAGCTACCGCTTCGAGCAGGGCTTCACCTTCGAGCTGAACCTCACCGGTGTGTCGGACCACGCCCGGCAGGCCTTCCTGGACGGACACCATGCGCGACAAGCGAATGACGGCTGACGAGGTCGTCGGCCAGATCAAGGACGGCATGACCGTCGGCATCGGCGGCTGGGGCTCGCGGCGCAAGCCGATGGCCCTGGTCAAGGCGCTTCTCAAGACATCGGTCAAAGACCTCACCATCGTGACGTACGGCGGCCCGGACGTCGGGCTGCTGTGCGCGGCGGGCAAGGTCCGCAAGCTCGTCTACGGGTTCGTGTCGCTCGACTCGATCCCGTACGACCCGTGGTTCAAACGGGCCCGCGAGACCGGCGCGATCGAGGTGCTGGAGCTGGACGAGGGCATGTTCCAGACCGGCCTGCGCACGGCGGCGCACCGGTTGCCGTTCCTGCCGATCAGGGCGGGACTCGGGTCGGACGTGCTGACGTACGCGCCCGAGATCAAGACCGTCCGCTCCCCCTATGACGACGGCGAGGAGCTCGTCGCGATGCCCGCGCTCAAGCTCGACATCGCGCTGGTTCACCTCAACCGCGCGGACAGGCACGGCAACGCCCAGTACCTCGGGCCCGACCCGTATTTCGACGACCTGTTCTGCCTGGCGGCGGACCGGCGGTACGTGTCCTGCGAGCGGATCGTCGAGACGTTCGAGGGACCACCGCAGACCCTGCTGCTCAACCGCATGATGGTCGACGGCGTGGTGGAGGCACCGGGTGGCGCCGGGTTCACCAGCTGCGTGCCCGACTACGGCCGCGACGAGGCCCTCCAACGGGAGTACGCGACGGCGGCCGCCGACCTGGAGAAGTGGCCGGACTTCTACGAGAGGCTGCTCGGATGAGCGACATCACGAGGGCCGAGGTGTGCGTCGCCGCCTGCGCCGACCTGTTCGCCGGCGCCGGGGAGACGCTCGCCAGCCCGATGGGCCTCATCCCGTCACTCGGCGCGAAGCTCGCCCGGCTCACCACCGAGCCCGACCTGCTGCTGAGCGACGGCGAGGCGTTCCTGCTCACCCCGGAGTCCACTGTGGAGGGCTGGCTGCCGTACCGGAAGGTGTTCGACGTCGTCGCGCACGGCCGCCGGCACGTCGTGATGGGCGCGAACCAGGTGGACAGGTTCGGCAACCAGAACATCTCCGCGATCGGCGACCACGCCAGGCCGACCCGGCAGCTCCTGGGCTTCCGCGGTGCGCCGGGCAACACGATCAACCACCGCACCAGCTACTGGGTGCCGCGGCACAGCCCGCGCGTGCTCGTCGAGGCGGTCGACGTCGTCTCCGGCGTCGGCTACGACAAGGCCGTCGGGCCGTTCCACGACGTCCACCGCGTCGTCACGAACCTCGCCGTCCTCGACTTCGCCACCCCGGACCACTCGATGCGCATCGTGTCCGTGCACCCCGGGGTCTCGGTCGACGAGGTCCAGAAGCAGACGTCGTTCCCGCTCGTCGCCGAGAACGTCACCGAGACCCGGCTCCCGACCGACGAGGAGCTGGAGCTGATCAGGACGAGACTCGACCCGGACGGCAAGCGGGACAGGGAAGTTCCGCAGTGAGGACCGCGCTGACCGACCTCGTGGGCGTCGAGCACCCGGTCGTGCAGACCGGCATGGGCTGGGTCGCCGGGCCGCGGCTGGTGTCCGCGACGGCCGAGGCGGGCGGGCTCGGCATCCTCGCGTCGGCCACGATGACCTACCCCGAGCTCGAGGCCGCCATCAAGGAGACCCGCTCGCGCACCACGGCGCCGTTCGGCGTGAACCTCCGCGCCGACGCCCACGACGCGCCGGAACGGATCGACCTGCTCATCCGCGAACAGGTGAAGGTCGCGTCCTTCGCGCTGGCCCCGAAACCGGACATGATCGCGAAGCTGACCGACGCAGGGGTCGTCGTGATCCCGTCGATCGGCGCGGCCCGGCACGCCGAGAAGGTCGCGAAGTGGGGCGCCCACGCCGTGATCGTCCAGGGTGGCGAAGGCGGCGGCCACACCGGTGGCGTGGCGACGACGTTGCTGCTCCCGAGCGTGCTGGACGCCGTGGACATCCCGGTGATCGCCGCCGGTGGCTTCTTCGACGGACGCGGGCTCGCCGCCGCGCTCGCGTACGGCGCGGCCGGCATCGCGATGGGCACGAGGTTCCTGCTCACCCAGGAGAGCACGGTCCCGGACGCGGTCAAGCAGGCCTACCTGCAACGAGACCTCAACGGCACCGTCGTGACCGCCCGCGTCGACGGCCTGCCGCACCGAGTGCTGCGCTCCGACCTGGTCGACCACCTCGAGAAGGCAGGCCGGATCAGCAGCCTCGCCAGGGCGGTCGCCAACGCGTCCCGGTTCCGCAGGCACACCGGGCTGTCCTGGCCCGCCATGATCCGCGAGGGCCTGGCCATGAGACACGGCAAGGACCTCACCTGGTCGCAGGTGATCATGGCCGCCAACACGCCGATGCTGCTCAAGGCCGGTCTCGTCGAGGGCAGGACGGACGCGGGCGTGCTCGCGTCGGGTCAGGTCGCCGGGCTCCTCGACGACCTGCCGACGTGCGCGGAGCTGATCACCACGATCGTCGCCGACGCCGAGAAGGCCCTCGACCGGCTCAGAGACGTTCGATGATCGTCACGTTCGCCTGACCGCCGCCCTCGCACATCGTCTGCAACCCGTACCGGCCACCCGTCCGCTCCAGCTCGTGCAGCAGCGTCGTGAACAGCTTCGTGCCGGTCGCGCCGATCGGGTGGCCGAGAGCGAGCGCTCCCCCGTTGACGTTGACCCTGCCCAGGTCGATCTTGAGCTCCTTCGCCCACGCCAGTGCCACGGACGCGAACGCCTCGTTGATCTCGAACAGGTCGATGTCCGAAAGGGACATCCCGGCGCGGTCCAGCGCGTACCGGGTGGCGCGGATCGGCGCGGTGAGCATGTAGATCGGGTCGGACCCGCGGGCCGACATGTGGTGCACGCGGGCCCGCGGCGTCAGCTTGTGCTCGCGCACGGCCTGCTCCGACACCACCAGCACCGCCGAGGCGCCGTCGGAGATCTGCGACGACAGCGCGGCGGTCGTGCGTCCACCCGGTCGCAACGGCGGCAGCTTCGCCATCTTCTCGGCGCTGGTGTCCGGGCGCGGGCACTCGTCGGCCGCGACGCCGTTGACGGGCGCGATCTCGCGGTCGAAGCGGCCCTCCTTGATCGCGGTGATCGCGCGGAGGTGGCTCTGCAGCGCGAACTCCTCCATCTCGCGGCGCGACAGGTCCCAGCGCACGGCGATCAGGTCGGCCGCGCGGAACTGCGAGACCTCCTCGTCGCCGTAGCGGTGCCGCCAGCCCTCGCAGCCCTCGAACGGGCCGCCGGCCGGTCCTGCCGTCATGGCCGAGCCGATCGGCACCTGCGACATGTTCTGCACGCCCCCGGCGACGATCACGTCCGCCGTGCCGCTCATCACCGCCTGCGCCGCGAAGTGCAGCGCCTGCTGGCTCGACCCGCACTGGCGGTCGACCGTCACGCCCGGCACCTGCTCAGGGAAGCCCGCGGCCAGCCACGAGGTCCTGGCGATGTCGCCGGCCTGCGGGCCGACGGTGTCCACGCAGCCGAAGATCACGTCGTCCACGTCCGTCGGGTCGACCTCGACCCGGTTGAGCAGCGCCGTGATCACGTGCGCGCCGAGATCCGCGGGGTGCACGCGGCTCAGCTCGCCGCCACGCCTGCCCGCCGGAGTTCGCACAGCCTCGATGATGTACGCCTCGGCCACGAGGGCCCTCCCTTTACGTCTTCGTCCCCGTCGACTTCTTGCGGCGACCCGTGGCGATGCCGTCGAGCAGGATCGCGAGGTACTGGTCGGCGACCGTCTCCGCCGGCAGGCCGCCGTCCGGCCGGTACCACCGCACGGCCACCCACACCGTGTCGCGGATGAACCGGTAGGCCAGGTCCACGTCGAGGTCGGCGCGGAACACGCCCGCGCTCATGCCGTCCTCCAGCAGCACCGACCAGAGCTTGCGGAACTCCACGTTGCGGTCCTCGATGTAGGAGAACCGCTCCAGCCCCATCAGCTGCCGCGACTCGTTCTGGTAGATCGCCACCTCGGCGTGGCGGGTGTCGATCGCCTCGAACGACGCCACGACCAGCGCCTTCAGCGTCTGCTGGGGTTCGAGTCCCGCGTCCACGATCTCCCGGTAGCGCGCGAACAGCTCGTCCAGGAACGTCCGCAGGATCTCGTCCACCATCGACTCCTTCGAGTCGAAGTGGTGGTAGAGGCTGCCGGACAGGATGCCCGCCGCGTCCGCGATGTCGCGCACCGTCGTCTGCCCGTACCCGCGTTCGGCGAACATCCTCGCCGCCAACGCGAGCAGTTCCCGCCTTCTGCTGCTCACCGGTCGTACCTTCCTCATGGGTGCTGACTGCTCACCGAGACGACCTCGCCCGTCAGGTAGGACGAGTAGTCACTGGCGAGGAACACGATCACATTCGCGACCTCCCAGGGCTCGGCGGCGCGCCCGAAAGCCTCCCGGGACGCCAGCTCCGTCAGCAACTCCTCACTGGTGACCTTGGCCAAGAACGGGTGCGCGGCCAAGCTCGGGGCGACCGCGTTCACCCGGATGCCGTGCTCGGCGACGTCCATCGCGGCGCACCTGGTCAGCGCCATGACGCCCGCTTTCGCTGCGGCGTAATGGGCTTGACCCCGCTGCGCCCGCCAGCCGATCACACTCGAGTTGTTGATGACGACACCGCTTCGCTGGGCGACCATTCGGCGCAGCACGGCCCTCGTGCAGCGGAACGTGCCGTTCAACGTCACGTCCAGCACGCGCGACCACTCGTCGTCGCTCATGTCGGTGATCGGCTTCTCGCCACCGAGGCCGGCGTTGTTGACCATCACGTCGATGCGGCCGTGGCGTTCGACCGTCTCGTCCACGAGCCGTTGCACCTGCTGCTCGTTCGTGACGTCGCACGGGATCGCGTGGTCGGTGCCGAGGGCTTCGTGGGTCTCCTTGAGGCGGCGCTCGTGCCAGTCGCTGATGACCACCGTCGCACCCTCTTCGAGGCACCGCTTGGCGGTCGCGGACCCGATGCCGGTGCCCGCCGCGGCCGTCACGACGACGACCTTGCCCGCGAGCAGGTCGTGGCCGGTCATCGTGGCAGCCCCAGGACCCGGTGGGCGATGATCTCGCGCTGCACCTCGTCGGAGCCGCCGTAGATCGTCTCCGCGCGGCTGAACAGGAACATCCGCTGCCACTCGTTGTCGTCGATCATCGACTCCGGGCCGAGCGAGTCCATCGCGAGCTCGCCGAGCCTGCGGTGCCAGCCCGCCCAGAACAGCTTCAGCACGGACGCCTCCGGGCCCGGTTCGTCGTTCAGGGTGCGCAGCGTGTGCGAGCGCATGACGTGCAGTTCGAGCCACGCCCTGGTGAGCCTGTCGTCCGGCGGCGCGGCGGCCATGATCGCGTCGAGCTGCCTGCGGAAGCTCACCTGGTGGCCCAGCATCGCGGTGCCGCGTTCGAAGCCGAGGGTGGCCATGGCGATCTTCCAGCCCTCACCGGGCTTGCCGACGACGTTCTCGCTCGCCGTGACGGCGCCGTCGAAGAAGACCTCGTTGAACTCTGACGTGCCGGTGAGCTGGCGGATCGGCCGGACCTCGATGCCCGGCTGGTCCATCGGCACCAGCAGGTACGACAGGCCGTGGTGGCGCTGGGAACCCGGTTCCGTGCGGCAGAGCACGAAGATCCAGTCGGAGTAGTGCGCGTTCGACGTCCAGATCTTCTGGCCGTTGATCACCCACCTGTCGCCGTCGAGCGCGGCCTTCGTCTGGACGGAGGCGAGGTCCGAGCCCGCGTTCGGCTCCGAGTAGCCCTGGCACCACAGCTCGTCGAGGCTGCGGATCCTCGGCAGGAAGCGCTCTTTCTGGGCGGGCGTGCCGAACGCGATGAGCGTCGGCCCCAGCAGCCCCTCCCCCACGATGTCGACCTTCGCCGGTGCCCGCGCCTCGGCGTACTCCTCGTGGAAGACCACCTGCTCCTCGACGCTGCGCTCGCCGGGCCAGCCGAGGCACGTCCACCCGCTCGCCGCCAGGTGCCGGTGCCACCGCAACCGTCCCTCGAACGCCTCGTGCTCGCGGCCGGGTCCCCCCAGGCCGCGCAGCTCAGCGAACTCACCGACGAGGTTGGCGGACAACCATTCCCGCACCTCGCGCCGGAAGGACTCCATGGGCCATACTGTAACCTACCAAGCACTTGCTTTGGAGGGGTCCGTGGAGGCTGTTGTGGCCGGAGATCCAAGCAGGCAAACGGTTTCAGCCGTGCTCGACCACGCTGCTGCTTCGTACATCGACGCGGAAGCGGTGGTGGACGGGGACATCCGGCTCACTTACGGCGACCTGCGCGCGTCCGTCCGCACGGCCGCACGCGCTCTCGCGGGGATGGGTGTGCGGCCGGGCGAGCGGGTGGCGTTGTGCGCGCCCAACTCCGCGCACTGGGTGGTCGCGGCGCTCGGGGTGCTGGACGCGGGCGGGGTGCTGGTGCCGATCAACACCCGGTACACCGCCACGGAAACTCTCGACATCGTGCAGCGCAGCAACGCGCGTGTGCTGCTCGTGGAGGGGTCGTTCCTCGGCCGGGACCGGCTCGCGGAGCTGGAAGCGTTGTCGCCGGATCTGCCGACCAGTGTGCGACTACCGGTCGAGTGGGTCGCCGCGGACGCCGAACTGCCGGTCGTCACACCAGATCAGCTCTGCGACGTGATGTACACGTCCGGCACTACCGGCCGCAGCAAGGGCGCGATGAGCGCGCACCGGCAGTCGCTCGGGGTGGCCGGGGCCTGGGCGTCGTGCGCGGAACTGACCTCCGCCGACCGCTACCTGATCGTCAACCCCTTCTTCCACACCTTCGGCTACAAGGCGGGAATCCTGGCGTGCCTGCTGTCGGGCGCGACGATCGTGCCGCAGCCGGTGTTCGACGTCGTGGAGACCATGCGGTTGGTCGAACGGGAGCGGATCACCGTGCTGCCCGGCCCGCCGACGATCTACCAGGCGATGCTGGACCACCCGGACCGCTCGTCCTTCGACCTGTCGAGCCTGCGGATCGCGGTGACCGGCGCGGCGGTGGTGCCGGTGGCGTTGATCGAGCGGATGCAGGCGGAGCTCGTCTCCACGGTGCTCACCGCCTACGGGCTGACCGAGGCCGTGGTGGCCACGATGTGCAGGCCGTCGGACCCGCCGTCGACCATCGCGCACACGTGCGGGGTGCCGATGGCGGACTTCGAGCTGCGGCTGGGCGAGCGGGACGAGGTGCTGCTGCGCGGCCCGAACGTCATGCTCGGCTACCTCGACGACCCCGAGGCCACCGCGGCGGCCGTGGACGCGGACGGCTGGCTGCACACCGGTGACGTCGGGCGGATCTCCGAGGACGGCTACCTGTCGATCACCGACCGGCTCAAGGACATGTACATCTGCGGCGGGTTCAACGTCTACCCGGCCGAGGTCGAGCAGGCGCTGGCCCGGCTGGCGGGGGTGGCCGAGTCGGCCGTGGTCGGGATGGCCGACGCACGGCTCGGCGAGGTCGGCGTGGCGCACGTCGTGACGTCGCCGGGTTCCTCGCTGACCTCCGACGAGGTGATCGCGTTCTGCCGGGAGCGCCTCGCGAACTACAAGGTGCCGCGCGCGGTCGAGTTCCACCCCGCGCTCCCCCGCAACGCCATGGGCAAGGTCCTCAAAACCCAACTGCGCAAGGAGAACGCGTGACTGTCTCGTATGAGCGGCGGGACGCGGTCGCCGTCGTGACCATGAACCGCCCCGAGTACCGCAACGCGCAGAACTCGGCGATGACCTACGCGTTGGACGAGGCCTTCACCCGCGCGGTCGACGACGACGAGGTCAAGGTGATCGTGCTGGCCGGCGCGGGTGACCACTTCTCCGCGGGCCACGACATCGGTTCGCCCGGCCGGGACGTCGGCACGTCGTTCGAGCGCAAGGCCGTGCTGTGGTGGGACCACGTCGGCCGCGAGGGCGGTGACCTGCGGTTTGCCCGCGAGATGGAGGTCTACCTCGGCATGTGCCGGCGGTGGCGGGAGATCCCGAAGCCGACGATCGCGATGGTGCAGGGTGCCTGTGTCGCGGGCGGGTTGATGCTGGCGTGGGTGTGCGACCTGATCGTGGCCGCCGAGGACGCGTTCTTCGCCGATCCCGTGGTGCGCATGGGGATTCCGGGTGTCGAGTACTTCGCGCACCCGTGGATGCTCGGTCCTCGTGCGGCGAAGGAGGTGCTCTTCACGGGCGACCGGTTCTCGGCCCAGCGCGCCTACGAGTGGGGCATGGTGTCGCGGGTCGTGCCGCGTGACTCGCTGGAGTCGTCGACCTTCGAGCTGGCCACGCGGATCTCCGCCATGCCGCGGTTCGGGCTGGCACTGGCGAAGAAGGCGGTCAACCAGTCCGAGGACCTCATGGGGATGCGGGCGGGGATGGACTCCGTCTTCGGGCTGCACCACTTCGCGCACGCGCACAACGCCGAGGTCAGCACGGACGCGTTGGCGGGCATGGACGCCCGTGCGATGAAGAAGGCCTCCAGCTGATGGACCTCTCACTCGACGAGGCGACTCTCTCGTTCCAGGCCGAGGTCAGGTCGTGGCTGGCGGCACACGTCCGTCCGTTGTCCTCTTTGGACACCGCTGACGGGTTCGAGGAGCACCGGGAGTGGGAACGGTCGCTCGCCTCGGAGCGGCTGTCGGTGGTGTCGTGGCCCGAAGCGTTCGGCGGCCGGGACGCCTCGCTGTTGCAGTGGCTGGTGTTCGAGGAGGAGTACCACGCGGCGGGGGCGCCTGCCCGCGTCTCGCAGAACGGCATCTTCCTGCTCGCACCGACCCTGTTCGCGCACGGCACTCCCGAGCAGTGCGACCGCATCCTGCCGTCGATGGCGCGCGGCGACGTGGTGTGGGCGCAGGCCTGGTCGGAACCGGAGGCCGGGTCGGACCTCGCGTCGTTGCGCAGCACCGCGACCCGGTGCGACGGCGGCTGGGTGCTGCGGGGCCAGAAGACCTGGAGCTCGCGGGCGGCGTTCGCGGACCGGGCGTTCGGCCTGTTCCGCACGGGTGAGGGCGAACGGCACCGCGGTCTGACGTACCTGCTGTTCGACCTGAGGGCGGACGGCGTGACGGTGCGCCCGATCGACCAGCTCGACGGTGAGCCGGGGTTCGCCGAGATCTTCCTGGACGACGTGTTCGTGCCGGACGAGGACGTGGTCGGCGCGCCGGGCGACGGCTGGCGCGTGGCGATGAGCACCGCGGGCAACGAGCGCGGGCTCACGTTGCGCAGCCCTGGCCGGTTCGTCGCCGCCGCGGCACGTCTGGTCGAGCTGTACCGGAAGAACCCGGACCCGGCACTGCGCGACCGGGTGGTGGACGCGTGGATCGGGGCTCAGGCCTACCGGCTGCACACGTTCGGGGCGCTGGCCGCGCCGTTGTCGGGACCGGCGGCCAGCGTCACCAAGGTGTTCTGGTCGGAGCTGGACGTGTCGATCCACGAGACGGCGCTCGACCTGCTCGGCGAGGTCTGCGGCGGCTGGCGGGACGGGTTCCTGTTCTCGCTGTCCGGACCGATCTACGCCGGCACCAACGAGATCCAGCGCAACGTGATCGCCGAACGACTCCTGGGGCTGCCGCGATGATGTTCACGCTGTCCGCCGAGCAGACGGACTTCGGCGGGGTGCTGCACGAGTACCTGGGAGCCGGGAAGCGCGACCTCGCCGCGCTCGGGGTCGACGAGGTGACCGACCCGGTCGACCTGGTCGTGGTGTTCGAGGAGCTGGGGCACCACGCGGTGGAAGGACCGCTGATCGAGTCGCTGGCGGTGCTGCCCGCGCTGGGAGCCGGACCGGGTTCCGTCGCGTTCCCCCCGGTGGTGCCGCACGCGGTCGAGGCGGACCACTACTTCCTCGTCGACGGCGACACCCTCCACGAGGCCTCCCCCACCGCCGAACTGTCCTCAGTGGACCCCGCCCGGCGCCTGGTCGAGCTCACCGCCGGCCAGGTCGTCGCCACCGGCGTCCCCGCCGAACGCGCCTTCGACCTGGGCGTTCTCACCTGCTCCGCCCAGCTCCTCGGCCTGGGCAGGGCGATGCTGGAGATGACCACCGCGCACGCCGGGGCGCGCACCCAGTTCGGCAAGCCCGTCGGCCAGTTCCAGGCGGTCAAGCACCACCTGGCGAACGTCCTGATCGGCCTGGAGATGGCGCGCCCGCTGATCTACGGCGCCGCGGTCACGCTGACCGCCAGGGATGTCTCAGCCGCCAAGGTCGCGGCTTCCGACGCCGCCTGGGCCGCCGCCCGCACCGCACTGCAGGTCCACGGTGCCATCGGGTACACCGCCGAGCACGAACTGGGCCGGTTCCTGCTGCAAGCCCGTGCCCTGCGCACCGCGTGGGGCAGTCCGTCGATGCACCGCGCGCGCGTGTTGGAGGCGTTGTGACACCGGAACTGCTCGCACTCAGGGACGCCGTCCGCAGCCTGCTCGACCGGCACTCCGACGTGCGCGCGGCCATCGAGACCCCGCACGGGTACGACAAGGACGTGTGGGCGCGGCTGTGCGAGATCGGGGTGGTGCCGGTGCCCGAGCGGTTCGGCGGGTCGGGCGCCACCCAGGCGGAAGCACGGGTCGCGCTCGCGGAACTCGGCCGCACCCTCACGCCCGCGCCGTTGCTGTCGTCGGCGTTGGCCGCACAAGCCCTGCTGGACACTGAGAACGACGAGGCGTGCGCACGGCTGCTGCCCCGCATCGCCGAGGGGACGGTGGCCGCGCTCATCTGGTCCTGGGACGGCGGCGAGATCGGCGACCCGGCGCGCTACGTCGTGGACGGCGACCTCGCCGAGATCCTCCTCCTCGCGGACGACACCGGCCTCCACGAGATCGACCTGTCCGGCATCACCCGCGAACACACACCCACGATGGACGCGACCCGCCGGCTGGCCACCGTCCACCTCGCCAACGCCGCGAAGACCCACCTCGGCCCGTGGTCGGGCAGGGACACCGCCATCGCCTTCCTGGCCGCCGAACAGGTCGGCGCCGCCGCACGGGCCCTCGAGCTGACCGTCGAGTACACGAAGACCAGGGTCCAGTTCGGCAAGCCGATCGGCTCGTTCCAGGCGTTGAAACACCGGATGGCCGACCTGCACGTGCTCGTCGAGACCGCCAGGTCCGCCGCCGGTGCCGTCACGGACGAGGTGTCCGCGTCGGTCGCGAAGGTGTACTGCTCCGAGGCGTTCTTCACGGTGGCGGCGGAGATGATCCAGCTGCACGGCGGGATCGCGATCACTTGGGAGCACGACGCGCATCTCTACTTCAAGCGGGCGCACGGAAGCCGCCAGTTGTTCGGCAGCCCGCAGGTCCACCTGGAGCGACTCGGTCGTTCGCTCTCTTAGGAAACCGCTTTCCTGCCTGGACTCCGATCTCGTGGACGAACCCCTGCTCGACCCGGACGCGTCGCTCGAACGCCTGGCCGCGTGGAAGGGCCGGCTGGACAGGATGGCCGCCGACACGAAGTCCATGGGCGAGCTCACCTCAGCCGAGACACCCCAGCAACGGTGCAGCACGCAGATTCGGCGCGATGCCGAAGGCGAGCAAGGCGACGGCGAAGCCGAGCTGCCTTGGCTTGTGGCTTTGGCTTGAAACAGAAGGTTCCGGTGGGGTGGGTCCCGTCACGAGCCGTGCCCAGCTCTCGCTGCGACCAGGCAGGGGTGTCAACTCGACACGCTTTTCGTCGAGTTGACACCCCTGCCTGGTCGTGGCTCGCTCTGCTGCGGCTCGTGACGGGACCCACCCCACCCGAACCGCACCACCTACGCAACAGCAAGCCGCCCAGCACAAACAGGCGTGCCATCAACCCGCCGAGGGCGCGGAGGGGTCTTTGATCAATTGGCGGGGTCCGGGGCAGAGCCCCGCTCTTGAAACAGGAACCCGCAACGCAAAACGCAACCCACAACGAAACGCCGAAGCCGACCCCACAGCTCCCCACGAGGAAAACGCTCACTCCCCCTAAGCGCCAAGAATGCGACGAAACGTGGGGCACTCCATGTGCGACGGTGCCGGGCATGCCGCCGCGTGCCGCAGATCGTCGCGCATCAGCACGAGCTTGCCGATCGTCGCGTCCAGCTCGTCGGCCTTGGCCGCGAGCATCGCGCGGTCGAGGCGCGGGCGGCCGTCCGGGTCGAACATCAGCGTGATCTCGTCCAGCGAGAACCCGGCGGTGCGGCAGACGGCCACCAGCGCCAGCTGCTGCAACACGGCCGGGTCGTACACGCGCGCCAGACCCTGCCGCCGCACGGGTGCGATCAGGCCGCGTTCCTCGTAGTAGCGCAACGTGGAGGCGGGCACGCCCGAACGGCGCACCACCTCGCCGATCCCGATCTCGTCCACGACACTTGACCTCAAGCCGACTTGAAGTAGGACGGTAGGAGCATGACATCAGAGGTCAACACCGAGCAGGCGGCCTGGTGGGACACCGCGGGCCACGGGTGGGCGCGGGTCCAGGACATCGTCGGCCTGATCCTGCGGCCATACCAGGACCTGCTCGTCGAGACGGCGCTGACCGGGCCGCGCCGCAGGGTTCTCGACGTCGGGTGCGGCACCGGCGGCACGACCAGGGCGCTCGCCGAGGCGACGGGCGCCGACTGCGTCGGCGTCGACATCTCGGAGTCGATGCTGGCCGCGGCACGGGAGCACGGCGGAGCCGAGTTCGTCCGCGCCGACGCACAGGTGCACACGTTCGACGAGCCCTTCGACCTGGTCGTGTCGCGGTTCGGGGTGATGTTCTTCGACGACCCGGCCGCCGCCTTCCACAATCTGTTGCGCACCACCATTCCGGGCGGTGACCTGTGCTTCGTCACCTGGCGGACGGCCGACGACAACCCGTTCATGACGACCGCGTCCCAGGTCGCCGCCTCGTTGGCACCCGGCGCGCCCGCACCGGACCCGGACGGGCCGGGGCCGTTCTCCCTCGCGGACGCCGGCAAGACCCGCCGGATGCTCGAGACGGCCGGCTGGACGGAGGTCGGGGTCGAGGCGGTGGACCGGGTCTGCCGCATGCCGGAGGACCTGCTGATCCCGTACCTGAGCAACATGGGACCGGTCGCCCGCGCGCTCGCCGCGGCACCCGAGTCCGAGCGCGCCGGGCTGGTCGAGTCCGTCCGGGGTGCGTTCGACGGGTTCGCGCACGACGGGGAGATGCGGATCCCCGGCGGGGTCTGGCGGGTCACGGCGTCAGCTCCACTCTGACTGCCGCTGCCAGGTCATCAGGTTGTCCAGCACCTCACCGGACCAGCCGCGCGGGTCCAGTTCGGCGTGCACGGCGTAGCGGCCGCGGTAGAACAGCAGCGGCTGCGCGTCGCGCACCGGTCCGAGCTCCACGACCGAGCCGATCACCACGTGGTGGTCGCCGGCGTCGTGCACCACCGAGACCTGGCAGTCCACCCACGTGAGGGCGCCGTCGAGCACCGGGGCACCGGTGGCCGACGGCGTCCACGACACACCCGCGAACTTGTCGGCACCGGCCTTCCCGAACACCGTCGACACCTCGCGCTGGTCGTCGGCCAGCACGTTCACGCAGAACGCGCCGGCGCCCGCCATCGCGGCCCAGCTGCGCGAGGTCCGTTGTGGACAGAACAGCACCAGCGGCGGGTCCAGTGACAGTGCCGCGAACGCCTGGCAGGCGAACCCGACCGGGCCGTCCGGCGACATGCCCGTCACCACGGTCACGCCTGTGCAGAAGTGACCGAGAACGGAACGGTAGCGATCCCCTACTTCTTGAAGCCCACGCTGAAGTCGTGTCCCCACAGGCTCACCGCCGTGCTCTCCCGTGCGATCCAGTCCTCGTCGTCCACCTGCCGGCCCTCGCAGCCGAACTCCACGTCGAACCCGCCGGGCGTCTTCATGTAGAACGACAGCATCAGGTCGTTGACGTGCCTGCCGAGCGTCGCGGACATCGGCACCTTCCGGCGCAGCGCGCGGTCCAGCGTGAGGCCCACGTCGT
This sequence comes from Lentzea sp. NPDC059081, assembly GCF_042738015.1. NCBI lineage: Bacteria > Bacillati > Actinomycetota > Actinomycetes > Pseudonocardiales > Pseudonocardiaceae > Lentzea > Lentzea sp. NPDC059081. The sequence goes on along the minus strand of NZ_JBHYGW010000001.1, from coordinate 232,602 downwards.
CGGTGTTCTCCACCTCGACCATCAGGTGCACGATCCCGCTCGGCGTCGGCATCGGCAGGAACGCCAGGCTGTGGTGGCGGGGGTTGCAGCCGAAGAACCGCAGCCACGCGGGCGGTCCGTCGGCCGGCCTGCCGAGCATCTGCGGGGGCAGGCGCATCGAGTCGCGCAGCCGGAAGCCCAGCACGTCGCGGTAGAAGTGCAGCGCGGCCTCGTCGTCCGAAGTGGACAGCACGACGTGCCCGAGCCCCTGCTCCTCCGTCACGAACCTGTGCCCGTACGGCGACACGACCCGCCGGTGTTCCAAAGCCGCGCCGTGGAACACCTCCAGGGTGTTGCCGGACGGGTCGTCGAACTTGATCAGCCCGGTCACCCGCCGCTCGGCCAGCTCCTCGGCGGTGCCCTCGACGTAGGTGACACCCGCGGACGCCAGCCGCTTGGCCACCTCCTCCAGCTCGGCCTCGGTCGCGGCCTCCCAGCCGGAGGCCTGCAGGCGGTCGGTGTCCCCCGGCACGATCACGAGCCGCGCCGGGAAGTCGTCCATCCGCAGGTACAGAGCACCTTCGGTGGAACCCTTGCCCTCGACCATGCCGAGGACCTTCAGCCCGAACTCGCGCCACCGGGCCATGTCGGTGGCCTCGATCCTGAGGTAGCCCAGCGATCGGATGCCCATCACGCCTCCCCGAGGAAGTCGAGCGCCAGCCTGTTGAACTCGTCGAACTTCTCCAGCTGCGCCCAGTGCCCGCAGCCGCCGAACACGTGCAGCTGGGCGCGCGGGATCAGTTTGGTGGCGATCAGCGCGCCGTCCAGGGGATTGACCCGGTCCTCCCGGCCCCACACGAGCAACACGCGCTGGCGCAGCTTGTACGCCTCGCGCCAGAGCATGCCCTGCTCGAAGTCGGCGCCGGAGAACGACCTGCCCAGGGCGGCCATGGCGCGCAACGACTCCGGCTTCGACGCGGCCTCGAACCGTTCGTCGATCAGCTCCTCGGTGATCAGCGACTGGTCGAAGACCATGATCCGGAGGAACTCCTCGATCTTCTCCCGCGTGGGTGTCCTGGCGAACGCGCTGAGCTTGCGCACGCCCTCGGTCGGGTCGGGCGAGAAGACGTTCAACGACAACCCGCCCGGCCCCATCAGCACGAGCCGGCCCGCGCGTTTGCCGTAGTCCAGCGCGAACCGCACGGCGGTGCCGCCGCCGAGCGAGTTGCCGAGGATGTGCGCCTGCTCGACCCCGAGCTCGTCGAGCAGGTCGTTCACCGCCCTGGCGGCGAAGGTGAAGTACTGGTCGTGCTCGGCGGGCTTGTCGGACTGGCCGTAGCCGGGCAGGTCGACGGCGAGCACGCGGAACGACTTCGCGAACACCGGGACGTTCGCGCGGAAGTTGCTCATCGCCGACGCGCCGGGCCCGCCGCCGTGCAGCATGACCAGGGTCTCGGCGTTGTCCGCCCCCGCCTCGTGGTAGTGCAACCGGACCTTCACAGCACTCCCCTCAGAACAGCCCGTCGCGGACCTGGATGCCGAGCTCGTTCTTGCCGTACAGCACGAGCACTCGCTCCGGGTCGTTGGCCGCGTGCACCCGTGCGGCGTGCGCGTCGCGCCAGAACCGGGGCAGCGGCAGGCCCTGGTTGATGGCCTTGCCACCGGCGCTCTCGAAGAGCCGGTCGATCGCCCCGAGCGCCCGCCCGCTGCCGAGGACCTGGTTGCGCCGGGCCCGCAGACGCAGGTCGATCGGGATCTTCGTCCCGGCCACGGCGTGCGCCCACTCCTCGGTGATGTCCTTCTCCAGCATCCACCACGCGACGTCGACGTCGGCGGCCGCCGTCGCGATCCTGACCTGGGCGAACGGGTCCTCGACCGACTTCTCGCCCAGGTACGCGGCCCGCACGCGCTCGCGGGTGGCGCCGACGTGCAGGTCGTACGCGCCGGTCGCCATGCCGATGATCGGCGCGGTGACGGCGTACGGGTGGACCGTGCCGTACGGCATGCGGAACAACGGGCCGGGGTTGACCTCCTGGCCGGGGCACCTGCACCGCGCGGTGTGCGCCATGCTCAACGTCCGGTGCTCCGGCACGAACACGTCCTGCACCACGATGTCGTTGCTGCCCGTGCCGCGCAGGCCGACCGTGTCCCACACGTCGTCGATCGTGTAGTCGGCGATCGGCAGCAGGAACGTGCGGAAGTCGATGGGCTTGCCCTCGTCGTTCATCACCAGGCCGCCGAGCAGCACCCACGTGGCATGGTCGCAGCCGGACGAGAAGCTCCACTTGCCGGTGAACCGGAACCCGCCCTCGACCGGGGTCGCGCGGCCGGTCGGCGCGTAGGAGGACGAGATCCGGGTGTCCTGGTCCTCGCCGAACACCTCGTCCTGCGCCTTCACGTCGAACAGCCCGACGTGCCACGGGTGCACGCCCAGCACGGACGCGGCCCAGCCCGTCGAGCCGCACGCGCTCGCGATCATCCTGACCGCGGTGTAGAAGTCGAGCGGGTGCGACTCGAAGCCGCCGTACCGCTCCGGCTGGAGCATGCGGAAGAAGCCGGTCTCCTGCAACGCCTTCACCGACTCCGGCGGCACCTTGCGCTGCTCCTCCGCCTCGGCCGCGCGGTCGGCCAGAGCAGGCAGCAGTTCCCGCACCTTGCCGAGGATCTCCTCGCTCATCGGACTTCCTCCCTGCTCAGCTCCAGTGCGATGTCGATCAGCTGGTCCTCCTGGCCGCCGACGAGCTTGCGCTCGCCCGCGCGGACGAGGATCTCGGCGCCGGACACGCCGTAGCGCTTCGCCTGCGTGTACGCGTGTTTGAGGAAGCTGGAGTAGACGCCCGCGTAGCCCATCATCAGCGCCATCCGGTCGAGCAGGCACTCGTCGGGCATCACGGGCCGGACGACGTCCTCGGCCGCGTCCACGATCTTGAAGAAGTCGACGCCGGTCTCGAAACCGAGCTTGTCGCAGACACCGACGAACGCTTCGAGGGGCGTGTTCCCGGCGCCCGCGCCGAACCCGCGCACGCTGCCGTCGATCTGCTTCGCACCGGCACGCGCCGCGGCCACGGAGTTCGCGACGCTCAGCCCGAGGTTCTCGTGCCCGTGGAACCCGACCTGGGCGTCGTCACCGAGCTCCGCCACCAGCGCTTCGACCCGCTCGGACACCTGTTCCAGCACCAGGGCTCCCGCCGAATCGACGACGTAGACGCACTGGCACCCGGCGTCGGCCATGATCCGCGCCTGCTTCGCCAGCACCTCCGGTGGCTGCGAGTGCGCCATCATCAGGAACCCGACGGTCTCCAGCCCGCGTTCGCGCGCCAGCTGGAAGTGCTGCACCGACACGTCAGCCTCGGTGCAGTGCGTGGCGATCCGGACGATCGAGGCGCCGTTGTCCTGCGATACCAGGATGTCGTCCTTCACCCCGACGCCCGGCAGCATGAGCACGGCGATCTTGGCCTGCGAGGCCGTCTCCACCGCGACCTTGATCAGTTCCTGCTCGGGCGTGTGGCTGAAGCCGTAGTTGAACGACGACCCGCCGAGCCCGTCGCCGTGCGTCACCTCGATCACCGGCACGCCGGCGCCGTCGAGTGCGGCGACGATCGAGCGCACGTCGTCGGACGTGAACTGGTGCCGCTTGTGGTGCGAGCCGTCACGCAGTGACGTGTCGGTCAACCTGAGCTGCACGGGCGATCTCCTCCCCCACCTTGGTCGCGGCGGCCGTCATGATGTCGAGGTTCCCCGCGTACTCCGGCAGGAAGTCACCCGCTCCCGCGACCTCGACGAAGATCGCCACCCGGCCCGGGTCGAACTGCGGTTCCCGCAACAGCCGGAACCCCGGCACGTAGGTCTGGATCTCGGTCTCCATCCGGGCGATCGAGTCGGTGACCGGGTCCGGGTCGATGTCCTCGGGGATCGCGCAGAAGATCGTGTCGCGCATGATCATCGGCGGGTCGGCCGGGTTGAGCACGATGATCGCCTTGCCGCGTCCCGCTCCGCCGATCGCCTCGATGCCGTGGCTCGTGGTGCGGGTGAACTCGTCGATGTTGGCTCGGGTGCCCGGTCCCGCCGACACCGACGCGACGCTCGCGACGATCTCCGCGTACGACACGGGAACGACCCGCGACACGGCGTGCACCATCGGGATCGTGGCCTGGCCGCCGCACGTGATCAGGTTGATGTTGGGCGCGTCCGCGTGCTCGCCGAGGTTCACCGGCGGGACGACGTACGGCCCGACCGCCGCCGGGGTCAGGTCGATCGCCCGGATGCCCGCCTCCGCGTAGCGCGGGGCGTTGGCCCGGTGCACCGCCGCGGACGTCGCCTCGAACACAACGTCCGGCAGCTCGTCCTGGCGCAGCAACCACTCCGCGCCCTCGACCGAGACCTCCAAGCCCAGTGACGCCGCCCGCTTCAGCCCCTCGCTGGCCGGGTCGATGCCCACCATCCAGCGCGGTTCCAGCACGGACGAGCGCAGGAGCTTGTGGAGCAGGTCGGTGCCGATGTTGCCGGAGCCGACGATGGCCGCCTTCACGCAGTCACCCCTATTCGAACTTCAGGTCGACGACACCGAGTCCGGCGAACTCGGCGTGGAACTCGTCGCCAGGTCTGGCGTCGATGGCGCGCGTGCACGACCCCGGCAGCACGATGTCGCCGGCGAGCAGCCGGACGCCGAAGCCCGCGACCTTCTCCGCGAGCCAGGCCACCGCGACCGCCGGGTCGCCCAGCACCGCGTCGCCACGTCCCTCGGCGACCACCTCGCCGTTGCGGCGCAACGTGGCCGCCACCGCGCCGATGTCCAGTTCGGACGGACGGACGCGCTCGTGACCCAGCACGAACCCGGCCGACGACGCGTTGTCCGCGATGGTGTCCTGCAGCCCGATCCGCCAGTTCTCGATCCGGCTGTCGATCAGCTCGATGGCCGGCGCGACGAACTCGGTGGCGGCCAGCACGTCCTCGACCGTGCAGCCCTCCCCCGGCAGGTCGCGGGCCAGCAGGAACGCGATCTCCACCTCGACCCGCGGGTACAGGTACGCCGACGCGTCCGCGGTGCCGTGCAGCTGCATGTCGTCGAGGAGGTGGCCGTAGTCGGGTTCGTCGACGCCCATCATCTTCTGCATCGCCAACGACGACAGGCCGACCTTGTGGCCGATCACGTCGCGGTTGCGGTGGCGGACGTTGAGCAGCTGGATCTCGTAGGCGTCCACGACGTCGATCTCCGGGTAGAGCTCGACGAGCGGCTTGATCGGCACGCGGTCGCGTTCCGCAGTCCTCAGCAGCTCGGCGGCCACTTCCCGGTTCTGCGTGGTCAGCACCTGGCCTCCCCTGTGCTTGTCGGTTGAGCGACGTGCTGTCCTGCCCGGCGGCCGGAGAACACGCAGTCGGCGAGCGCCAGACCGCTGACGTAGGACTCGGAGCACACCCCGACCGCCGACCGGCCGGCGGCGTAGAGGCCCTCGACCCCGCGCACCTGACCGGTGTCCTCGTCGACGACGAGCCCGCCGAGCGTCAGCATCGGGCAGGGATAACCGAACCCGGCGCGCACCGACACGTCGATCAGCGAATAGGGCGGCACGCCCACGGGTTCCGGCACGCCGATTCCTGCCTTCGCCGCGACCTCCTCGACGGTCGGCGCGGTGACCAGACCGCGGTCCAGCAGGTAGCGGACCTGCCAGCGCTGGAACGGCGCCGTCTGCGTCTTCACCTGCGCGCGGGCGACCCGCAGGACGTCGTCGTCAATGAGCAGCCATGCCTTGCCGCCGTGCCGGACGATCTCGTCGCCGATGGCCGCGCCGTACCGGGTGGCGTCACCGAACCGCTGCCCGTCGGCGTCGACCAGGACGCCGCGTTGCAACGCGCTGGGCGGCGTCACGAACCGCCACACCGAGATCTTGTCCATCCGGGCGGCCTGACCACCTGCGGCAACGCCGAGCTGGATCCCGCCTCCGTCGTCACCGGGCGTGCCCAGGGCGAGGCCGCCGCGGTGCAGCGGGGCGTTCTCGTGCACCAGCGGCCGGTTCGCGATGAACCCGCCGGCGGCGATGACCACACCCTTCCGCGCGGTCACCGTGAGCGGGCGGCTGAACCGCTCCAACCACGCCGCCAGCCCGAACAGCCTCCTGCCGAGCGGCGGGTAGTAGAGCCACGGCTTCGCGCCGGCCCTGGACAGCAGTCCGTGCAGCGTCTTGGGCAGCCCGGTCAGCGTGCGGCACCGGACGCCGGTGACCCGGCCGTCCGTCGTGAGCAGCCGGTCGGCGCGCGTCTGCGTCAGGACCCGCACGCCGGCACGCCGGGTGGCGTCCGCGAGCCGGGCGAAGAAGACCTTGCCCGAGGTGCCCTTCGCCCTGGTCCGGTGCCCGCGCGGCGCCGGGTCGGGCCACGCGTCCTCGCTGCCGGACTGGTAGAGGTAGAAGTCGTCGGTCGGGTACGAGGTCTTGAACGGCGCCAGGCGCGCGTCGAACGGCACGCCCTGGTCCTCCAGCCAGGCCAGCATCGTCGCGCTGTCCTCGCAGAACCGGCGCAGCGTCGCCGCCGACACCGCGTCCCGCACCTCCGTGCGCAGGTAGGCCTCCATCGCGTCGACCGAGTCGGCGACACCGGCCTCGACCTGCTGCCGCGTCCCGCCGCCCGCGTAGACGACGCCACCGGACAACGCGGTCGCGCCACCACCGGCGAACCGGTCCAGGACGACCACGGACGCACCGGCCGCCGCGGCCTCGACCGCGGCGCACGCACCGGCCGCGCCGAAGCCGACGACGACCACGTCAGCGGTGACCTCCACGCACCCCTCCTGGAACACGGTCATGGCCAGAAACAGGTTCTATGCCAGAACAGGTTATTGACGGTTCGACTTGCCTGGAACTCCTACACCATAGCGCCAAACCCGCCCGAAACTATAACCTGTTCTAGTCCGAGCATCGGGGAGGTGCGATGTACGACGTGATCGTCGTCGGCAGTGGCGCGGCAGGCATGACAGCCGCACTCTGCACCGCTCAGCACGGCCTGCGGACCCTGGTCGTCGAGAAGGCCGCGCACTACGGCGGGTCGACGGCGCGGTCCGGCGGCGGCATCTGGGTGCCGAACAACGCAGTCGTCGCGGCGAACGGCGTGCCCGACTCGGCGGAGCGGGCGAGCACCTACCTGGCGCACATCGCCCCCGAGGTGCCGGCCGAGCTGCGGGAGGCGTTCCTCGACGCGGGACCGGCGATGCTCGCCTTCGTGGTCGCGCACACGCCGCTGAGGTTCCGCTGGGTCACCGACTACGCCGACTACTACCCGGAGGCACCGGGCGGGCAGCCGCGCGGCCGGTCGGTCGAACCGCTGCCGTTCACCACGAAGCTGCTCGGCGAGGAGATCGCGGACCTCGAACCGCCGTACGTGCCCACCCCGGCCGGCATCGTGATCACCCAGACCGACTACCGCTGGCTGACGCTGATCGGCCGTCACCCGCGCGGCCTGTTCACCGCCGCCAAGGTCTTCGCCCGCCGGTTCCTGCCGGGCCGGCGGCTGACCATGGGCCAGGCCCTGGTCGCGGGCATGCGGGCCGGGCTGAAAGCGCTGAACGTCGAGGTCCGGCTCAACACCGCGATGACCGATCTCCACGTCGAGAACGGCCGGGTCGCGGGAGTGCTCGTCGACGGCGAGGTGATCACCGCGAACCACGTGGTCCTGGCCGCGGGCGGGTTCGAGAACAACGAACAGATGCGCAAACAGCACCAGGACATCGGTACCGAGTGGACGGTCGGTGCGAAGGCCAACACCGGTGACGGCATCGAGGCCGGTGTCAAGGCGGGCGCGGCCGTGGGGTTGATGGACGAGGCCTGGTGGGGCCCGTCCGTGCCGCTGCCGCTCGGACCGTACTTCCTGCTCGCGGAACGGTCGCTGCCCGGCTGCGTGCTCGTCGACAAGACCGGCCGCCGGTTCGTCAACGAGGCCGCGCCCTACATCGACGTGGTCAACGCGATGACCGGCGACACCTGGCTGGTCTTCGACCACGGCTACCGCAGCCGCTACCCGTTCTGCGGCATCCCGCCCCGCCGCCCTCTCCCCCGCCGCTGGAAGGACGCGGTGCTCACCGCCCCCAGCCTCGAGGAACTCGCCCAGGAGGCCGACCTGCCGGAGCTCATCGAGACCGTCCGGCACTTCAACACCATGACTGTGGACGGCAAGGACGTCGACTTCCACCGCGGCGACAGCGCGTACGACCGCTACTACGGCGACCCGCGCAACCACCCGAACCCCAACCTCGCACCGCTGACCACCGGGCCGTTCTACGCGGTCAAGATCGTGCCCGGCGACCTCGGCACCAAGGGCGGCCTGCGCACCGACGCCCGCGCGCGGGTGCTGCGCGAGGACGGCTCGGTCATCGAAGGCCTCTACGCCGCGGGCAACACCAGCGCGTCCGTCATGGGGCACACCTACGCGGGCGCGGGCGCCACCCTCGGACCGGCGATGACGTTCGGATATCTCGCCGGACTCGACATCACTGGAGGAACGTCATGACGCAGGACGCCGTACGCACGATCGACACCGGCGCGCCCCCGGCGCGGTTCGCGCGCGGCTGGCACTGCCTCGGTCTGGCCTCCAGCTTCCGCGACGGCAAGCCGCACGCCATCGAGGCGTTCGGCACCAAGCTCGTGGTGTTCGCGTCGGAGGACGGCAAGCTCAACGTCCTCGACGGCTACTGCCGGCACATGGGCGGCGACCTCACCCAGGGCACGATCAAGGGCGACACCATCGCCTGCCCGTTCCACGACTGGCGCTGGTCGGGCAACGGCAAGTGCGTCGACATCCCCTACGCCAAGCGGGTTCCGCTGCGGGCGCGCACTCGGTCGTGGGTCACCCTCGAAGAGAACAAGCAGCTCTTCGTGTGGAACGACCCCCAAGGCAACCCACCACCCGAGAACGTCACGATCCCGCGCATCGACGCGGCGTTCTCCACCGAGTGGAGCAACTGGACCTGGGACTCGGTGGTGATCGACGGCGCGAACTGCCGCGAGATCATCGACAACGTCGTCGACATGGCCCACTTCTTCTACATCCACTTCGCCTTCCCGACGTACTTCAAGAACGTCATGGAAGGTCACGTCGCGTCGCAGTTCCTCACCACGCGCGGACGCCCGGACGTCGCGATGGGCTCGAACTACACCGGTGACGTCGAAGTGCGGTCGGAGGCCGCGTACCACGGGCCGTCGTACATGATCGACTACCTGTGGAACGACTACAAGGGCCTGGAGATCGAGACCGTCCTGATCAACTGCCACTACCCGATCTCGCCGAACTCGTTCCGGCTGCAGTGGGGCGCGATCGTGAAGAAGCTGCCCGGTGTCGACGACGTGCACGCCGACAAGATCGCGGCGAAGTTCGCGCGCGGCATCGGCGTCGGGTTCCTGCAGGACGTGGAGATCTGGCAGAACAAGTCGCGCATCGACAACCCGTTGCTGTGCGAGGAGGACGGGCCCGTCTACCAGCTGCGGCGCTGGTACGAGCAGTTCTACGTGGACGTCGAGGACGTGAGCGACGACATGGTGCGGCGCTTCGAGTTCGAGGTCGACACGAGCCGCGCGGTCGAGGTGTGGGAGAAGGAGGTCGCGGAGAATCTCGCCCGGCGGGAGTCCCAGGAATCGGCTCTGCCGTGAACGAGCGCGACGAGTTCCTGAGCGGCGGGATGATGCCTGTCGGGTGCGACTGCGGGAACCGGGTGCTGGTCAAGAAGAACAGCCCGCAGCACACGAGCGTGCAGTGGCTCTCCGACACCCGCGACTGCCCCGAGCTGTGCGGGCGCGGCGCGGCGCTCGTGCGGACCTGCCTGAGGTTGCGCGACAGCATCGAGAAGGCCGTGCGCGACGGGACGCTGGAGGTCGCCGATGGCTGAGGTGCACCGGCTGCGGGTCGACGAGGTGATCGAGGAGACCGCCGACGCGCGCTCGTTCGTGTTGTCGGGTGCGGACTTCTCCCCGCGACCAGGCCAGTTCCTGACCGTGCGGGCTGGCGAGGTGGCACGCTGCTACTCGCTGTCCAGCGCGCCGGGCGAGCCGTTGAAGATCACCGTCAAGCGCACGCCGGACGGGTACGGGTCGCTGTGGATGTGTTCCGAGGTGCGGGCCGGCATGGAGCTCGACGTGCTGGCGCCGGCCGGGGTGTTCACGCCGTCGTCACTCGACGGGTCGCTGCTCGCCTTCGCCGCGGGCAGCGGCATCACCCCGGTCATGTCGATCATCCGGACGGTGCTGGCCGAGGGTTCCGGGCGGGTGTTCCTGTTCTACGCCAACCGGGACGAGGCTTCGGTGATCTTCGCGCGCGAGCTGGACTCCCTGGCACGCTCGTACCCGGACCGGTTGACGGTCGTGCACTGGCTGGAGTCGGTGCAGGGGTTGCCGCACGGGTTGCGGGCATTCGTCCACCCCTGCGACGAGGCCTTCGTGTGCGGACCGGCACCGTTCATGGAGGCCGTGCGCAAGGTGCTGCACGATGTTCCGGTCGTGCACATCGAGAAGTTCGTGTCGCTGTCGAGCGATCCGTTCGCCGCCGTCGAACCGGCAGTCGAACCGGCGGTCGACGACCGGCCGGACGCGGTGGTCGAGGTCTCGCTGGACGGGGAGGAGCACCGCTTCCCGTGGCCGGCCAGGACCAAGTTGCTCGACCTGTTGCTGGACAAGGGGCTCGACGCGCCGTACTCGTGCCGGGAGGGCGCGTGCAGCGCGTGCGCGTGCCGGCTGGTCGAGGGCGAGGTCAAGATGCTGAACAACGACGTGCTCGACTCCGAGGACATCGCCGACGGCATCGTGCTGGCCTGCCAGTCGGTCCCGGTCACCGACACGGTGAAGATCACTTACGAGTGAGGGGTGCTGGATGCCGATCGACCCGTCCGTCGCGATCGGGGCGGAGCTGCCCGAGGTCAAGTTCTCCTGGTCGCAGTCCGACGTGCTGCTCTACCACCTGGCGTTGGGCGCCACGGAGCTCCGGTACGTCTACGAGGACGGTCTGCGGGTGCTGCCGACGTTCGGTGTCGTCGCGCCGCGGTTCCACGAGACCGCGCCGCCTGCCGTGTCGTTCCCCGGCGTCGACATCGACCTCGCTCGCGTGCTCCACGGAACGCAGGAGATCACCGTGCACGCGCCGTTGCCCGCCGAGGGAGAGGCGGTGCTGCGGACGCGGATCTCGGACGTGTGGGACAAGGGGAAGGCGGCGGTGATCGTCCAGGAGGCGACGGCCGTGACCCCGGACGGGACCGCGCTGTTCGCGACCCGGTCCAGCATCTTCGCCCGCGGTGAGGGCGGGTTCGGCGGCGATCGCGGGCCGTCGGGCAAGGTCGAGGTGCCGGACCGCGAGCCGGACTTCGTGATCGAGACGCCGACCCTGCCGCAGCAGGCCTACCTGTACCGGTTGTGCGGGGACCGGAACCCGTTGCACGCGGATCCGGAGTTCGCTCTCCGCGCGGGGTTCGACCGCCCGATCCTGCACGGGCTGTGCACGTACGGCGTGGTGTGCAAGGCCGTGATCGACGCGGTGCTGGACGGGCCGGAGCAGGTGGCCTCGTTCGGGGCGAAGTTCGCCGGTGTGGTGTTCCCCGGCGAGACCCTGACCTCACGGGTGTGGCGGGACGGTTCCCGGCTGCTGGTGACGACTTCCGCCGGGGACCGTCCCGTTCTCGCGGACGCGGTGCTATCCCTGGCCGAGCACTAGTCCGCTGGTCGGGACACCGGTGCCGGCGGTGACCAGGACGTGCTCGACGTCCGCGACCTGGTTCACCGCGGTGCCGCGGATCTGCCGGACGCCCTCGGCGATGCCGTTCATGCCGTGCAGGTAGGCCTCGCCGAGCTGACCGCCGTGCGGGTTGAGCGGCAGCGACCCGCCCAGTTCGAGCGCGCCGGACGCGACGAAGTCCTTGGCCTCGCCCTTGCCGCAGAACCCCAGCTCCTCCAGCTGGACCAGCACGAACGGCGTGAAGTGGTCGTAGAGCACGGCCACGTCCACATCGGACGGTCCGATGCCTGACCTCCCCCACAGTCCCCGTGCCACCACGCCCATCTCGGGCAGGCCGGTGAGGTCGTCGCGGTAGTAGCTGGTCATCGTGAACTGGTCGACGCTGCTGCCCTGCGTCGCCGCCTTGACGTGCGCGGGCTTGCGGGGCAGGTCGCGGGCGCGTTCGGCCGAGGTGACGACCAGCGCCACTCCCCCGTCGCTCTCCTGGCAGCAGTCGAGGAGTCGCAGCGGCTCGGCGATCCACCGCGACGCCTGGTGGTCGTCGAGGGTGATCGGCCGGTCGTGGAACCACGCGTGCGGGTTCGTCGCCGCGTGCTTGCGGTCGATCACGGCGATCCGGCCGAAGTCCTCGGACGTCGCGCCGTACTCGTGCATGTACCGGCGGGCGAACATCGCGACCATCGCCGCCGGCGTGCCCAGCCCCATCGGATAGGACCAGCTGTTGTCGATGTTCGCGGCGGCCGCCGTCTGCACCTGGCCGAACCGGTGCCCGGACCGTTCGTTGAACGCCCGGTAGCAGACCACCACCTTCGCCGCGCCGGTCTCGACGGCCATCGCCGCCTGCTGCACGGTCGCGCACGCCGCGCCGCCGCCGTAGTGGACGCGGCTGAAGAACGTCAGCTCCGGGATGCCCAGCTCGCGTGCGACCGCGATCTCGGCGTTGGTGTCCATCGTGAAGCTGACCAGTCCGTCCACGTCGGACGGTGCGAGCCCGGCATCGTCCAGTGCCGCCCGCACGGCCTCGGCGGCCAGCTGCAGCTCGCTGCGCCCGGAGTCCTTGGAGAAGTCGGTGGCGCCGATCCCGACGATGGCGGCGTTCACGCGGGCACCTCGATCTTCACGGTTCCGGTGACGTGGTCGCCGTGGTCGGTCCTGCCGACGACCTCGATGGTCAGGTCCTGCTCCTCGCGTTCGACGACCTGGCCGAAGAACTTCAGCGTGTCGTAGGCGAAGCAGGGCGCGCCGAGCCGGACGTTGATCTGCCGCACCAACGCCTCCGGTCCCGCCCAGTCCGTCACGTACCGCTGCACGAGCCCGGTCGTGGTGAGGATGTTGATGAAGATGTCCTTGGACCCGCGCTGGACCGCGAGATCGCGGTCGTGGTGGACGTCCTGGAAGTCGCGCGTGGCCAGCGCGGTGCTGATCACGAACGTGGGCGTCGCCTCGACGTGCCACTCGGGCAGGGAGTCACCGATCCGCACGGGGCCTCCAGCTGAACATCGTCAACTCCTCGTCGACCTTCGTGAACACGACCTCGACCCGTTGCCCGACGGCGGGCTCCCCGTCCAGTTCGCCGAGCATCCGCACGCCCTCGTCCAGCTCGACCAGGGCGATGACGAACGGCGTCTGCCTGCCCGGCACCTGCGGGTGGTGGTGCACGACGTAGCTGTAGACCACGCCGTTGCCGTCCGAGACGAGGTACTTCGGCTTGGTGGCACCGCATTCCGGGCACATCGGGCCTGGCGGGTGGCGCAGCAGGCCGCAGCCGCCGCAGCGCTGGATGCGCAGCTCGCCCTGCCGGGTGCCTTCCCAGAAGTACTCGGTGTCGCGGTTGACCGACGGGCGGATGGCCTGCGCCTTCGGCGCTTCGGGCTCCGGTTCGGCCTTCTGCTGCGCCGGGCGGAACTTCAGCACCCGGAACCGCATCTCCGCCACCGGCTCGTCGCCGACGTACCAGGTGCTCCTGGTCGTGACGAACCAGCCCTCGCCCAGTCCCGTCCTCTTCGGCCCGGTCACGTCCTCCAGGCTCGTCGTCACCGACAGCTGCTCGCCCACCTTGAGGTACCGGTGGTAGGTCTGGTCGCTGTTGGTCGCGACGACGGAGGTGTACCCGGCCTCGTCGAGGATCTTCATCATCTGCCCGAGCGGGTCGTCGAGCGTGCGCTGGCCGTGCAGGCCGGCCATCGTCCACACCTGCACCATCGCCGGTGGCGCGACCCCGTCGTAGCCGGGGTGCTCGTCGCCGATCGCCTCCAGCCAGTTGTTGATCATCGGCTGGTTGACCGGGTCCCTGGCCAGCCGCGGTGCCGACTCGCCCTGTTCGGCGACGCGCGCGGCCTCCTTCTCGATGTCGGTCATCGCACCACCCTGGGCAGACCGAGGCCGATGTTCGCGATCAGCTCGCGCTGGATCTCCTGCACGCCACCGCCGAACGTCAGCACGAGGTTGCGCCGTGCCTGCACGTCGAGCCAGTGCACGAGCTCCTCCGGCGCGCCGTGCCGGCCGACCAGCTCCTCCAGCAGCCTGCCGACGCGCTGGGTGCGGTCGGCGGCGAACACCTTGGTGGCACTGGCGTCCGCGACCTCCAGCTCCCCGCTCGAGACCTGCCAGTTGAGCAGCTCGTTCACCCGCACCACGGCCCGTGCCTCCGCCAGCGCGCGACGCACGTCCGGTTCGTCGAGCAGCTTCCGCTCGGCGGCCCAGCTGTGCACGCGTTCCACCAGTGCGCCGATGCGTCCGGACGGGCCGAGCATCACGCGTTCGTGGTTGAGCTGGGTGGTGATCAGGCGCCAGCCCCTGTTCTCCTCGCCGACGAGGCGGGACGTGGGCACCCGCACGTCGTTGTAGTAGGTGGCGTTCACGTGGTGCGCGCCGTCGCACGTGATGATCGGCGTCCACGAGTAGCCGGGGTCGGTCGTGTCGACGATCAGGATCGTGATGCCCTTGTGCCGCGAGTCCGGCGCGCCCGTGCGGCAGGCCAGCCAGACGTAGTCCGCGTCGTGCCCGCCGGTGGTGAAGATCTTCTGGCCGTTGACGACGTAGTGGTCGCCGTCGAGCACCGCCTTGGTGCGCAATGCAGCCAGGTCGGTGCCCGCCTCCGGCTCGGTGTAGCCGATGGCGAAGTGGAGGTCGCCGCTGAGGATCTTCGGCAGGAAGAAGTCCTTCTGCTCCTGGGTTCCGTACGTCTGCAACGTCGGCCCGACGGTCTGCAGCGTCACGTACGGCAGCGGCACGTCCGCCCGTGCGGCCTCGTTGACGAAGATCTGCTGCTCGACCTGCCCGAACCCGTGCCCGCCGTACTCCTTCGGCCAGCCGACGCCGAGCCGTCCGTCGCGGCCGAGCCTGCGGACCAGCGCGCGGTAGGTCTCGCCGTGGCGTTCGGTGAGCATGGCCTCGCGTTCGTCGTCGGTCATGACGCCGGCGAAGTACTCGCGCAGCTCGTCCCGCAGCTCGCGCTGTTCTGCCGTCAGGTCAATGAACATCGATGGCCCCCAAGCGGTGCTCCACTCCGCCGACGAACCGCGTCAGCTCCTTGGCCGTGCCGTAGTACCGGTGCATCGGGTAGGTGATGTCGAGACCGAGGCCGCCGTGCAGGTGGTGGCACGTGTGGACGGCCGGGAGGGCTTCTGCGGCGAGCCAGTACGCGGCCGTGTCGAGGTCGTCGTCCTGCAGGCTCCAGCAGGCCGTCAACGCGGCCAGGTGCAGCGTGCGGGAGGCGATGTAGACGTCCGCGACCAGCGCCGCCGCCGTCTGGAAGGTCGCCAGCGGTTTGCCGAACTGGTGCCGGGTGCCGACGTGCTTCACGGTCAGGTCGAGAGCGCCGGCCAGCACGCCGTCCGCGACCGCGCAGGCCCCGGCGAGGGCCAGCCGGCGGATGTCCTCGTCAGCCCCTGCCAGCAGTTCACCGCGGGCGCCCTCGAACCGGACGGTTCCGTCCGCAATGGACACACCGGGTTGCGCCGGGTCGACGAGGAAGACACCGCTGTCGGTGCTCACGAGCATCCGCAGCGCCTCCGCGGCGTACGGCACGTTGATCTTCACGCCGACGACGCCGTCCGGCCCCGCCGTGGTCTGCGGCTCCGCGGGCAGCGGCCGCGACGGTTCGCTCAACGCGGCGGTCAGCACGCCGTGCTGCTCGGTCACCAGCGGCAGCACCGCGTCCTGCTGCTCCGGTGTCCCGTGCCGCACGACCGGCAGCACTCCCAGCGCGAGAGTCGCGAGCGCCGGCACGTCCGCCGCGCGCCGCCCGACCTCGGTGAGCAGCACGGCCGTCTCCAGCACGCCGAGCCCGTCGCCCCCGAGCCGTTCCGGAACGGCCAGGGCCAGCAACCCCGCCTCCCCCAGTGCCTTCCAGGGCGCGTCGCCCTCCCTGCCCAGCACGTCCGCCGCCAGCGCGGCGATCTCCCGCTGGGTCTCGTCGAGCTCGAAATCCATCAGGGCTCCCTCGGTAGACCGAGAATCCGTTCGCCGGCGAGGTTCATCAGCACCTGGGTCGTACCGCCCGCGATGCTCAGGCACCGGGTCAGCAGGAACTCGTGCACCAGGTCGTTGCTCACGGCCGCGTCCGGGCCGAGCAGGTCGACGGCGAGCTCCGCGACGTCCTGCCGTTGCCGCACGCCGACCAGCTTGCGCACGCTCGACTCCGCGCCCGGCTCCTGCCCGTCCAGCACCCGCAGGTTGGCCCGCAGGTCCAGCAGGGACACGGCGATCCCCTGGGCCACCAGCGCGCCCAGCCGTTCGTCGTGGTCGGCGGCGGCCGGGGAGTCCAGGACCCGTTCCAGGGCCTCGCCGAGCGACGACCCCATCGCGACGCGCTCGTTGGCCAGGGTCGTGCGCGCGAGCCGCCAGCCGTCGTTCACCTCGCCGACCACGCACTCGTCGGGCACGAACACGTCGTCGAGGAAGACCTCGTTGAACCGCGCGTCGCCGGTGATCTCCCGCAACGGCCGCACGTCGACGCCCTGGGACCGCATGTCGACCAGGAAGTACGTGATGCCCTTGTGCTTGGGGACGGTCGTGTCGGTGCGGGCCAGGCAGATCGCCCAGTCGGCCTGGTGGGCGAGCGACGTCCACACCTTCTGGCCGGTGAGCCGCCAGCCTCCCTCGACCTGGACGGCTTTGGTGCGCAACGACGCCAGGTCCGAGCCCGCCTCCGGTTCGCTGAAGAGCTGGCACCAGGTCAGCTCACCGCTGAGCGTCGGGCGCACGAACCGTTCCTGTTGCTCGGCAGTGCCGTGCCGGAGGATCGTCGGCCCCGCCCAGCCGCCGATGATCAGATCGGGCCTGCGCACCCCGGCTCGCGCGAACTCGCTGTCGATCACCATCTGCCGCTTGGCGTCGGCGTCCTGCCCGTACGGCTTCGGCCAGTGCGGCACGAGGAAACCGGCGTCCGCCAGGCGTTCCCGTTGGGCAACTGGGTCGAGCCCGGCGATCTCCTCCGCGAACGCCCTCACCTCGGCGTCGGACTCGACCTGGACGTGCAGCGACCGCCGCGCCCCGGCCAGCGCCAGTTCCGCCACCCGCCGGCGCCACCGCGCGACACCACCCGCGAGCTGCTGCAACGCCAACGCCCGCCGCAGGTAGCGGTGCGCGTCGTGCTCCCAGGTGAACCCGATGCCCCCGAGCACCTGGATGCAGTCCTTGGCGTTGCGGACGGCCGCGTCGAACCCGATCGCCGCCGCGACCGCCGCGGCCAGCGGATGTTCGTCCTCGCCGACCGATCGCGCCGCGTCCCACACGACCGAACCGGCGAGCTCCGCCCGGCACAGCATCTCCACGCACAGGTGCTTCACGGCCTGGAACGACCCGATGACACGCCCGAACTGCCGGCGCTGTCTCGCGTACTCCACGGCGGTGTTCAGGCACCAGGTCGCCACCCCGCTCGCCTCGGCGGCCATCAGCGTGACCGCGAGGTCCGTCGGATCGGCGACCTCCCGTCCCGCGCCGACCTGCACCGATCCCAGCGACCGCGACAGGTCGACGGAGTCCAGTTCGGTCACCTCACCGACCGGCGCGAGCCGCCACCCGTCCGCGTTCACCAGCACGTGCGTGGCCTCGGCGGCGCCGACCACGTGCCGCGACGAGAACCCGAACCCCGCCACGCCCTCGAACCCGGGGTCCAGCACGGACACCAGCGCCGTGGGCAGCACCGGTCCCGGCACCAGGTTCTCGGCCGCTCTCTCCAGCATCACCGCGAGATCGGCGACCGTGCCGCCCTCCCGCGTCACCTCGAAGAACCCGACCCGGACGAGATCCGCCCACTCGCCCTTGGCCGCGTCCACGCTGTCCCGCAACGCTCGCTGTTCCCCGGTCGTGGCGATCGGCACGCTGCCTCCTCCAGTACATGAAGAAGTTTATAGAACGTGTTCTATTTCCAGCAACAGATCATGCCCGAGAAACCGATCGAGTACTATGGGAAGGCTGCTGTAACACGTTTCAGGAGGATCAACTCCGTGTCACCTTCGAAGTCGCGCACGGACGCGCTGATGGCGGGCGAGGAACTCAGCTCCGCTGCCCAGCGCGAGCGGCGCAAGCGGATCGTCGACGCGACCATCGCGCTGGCGTCCAAGGGCGGCTTCGACGCCGTCCAGATGCGCGCCGTCGCCGACCGCGCCGACGTCGCGCTGGGCACGTTGTACCGCTACTTCCCGTCGAAGGTCCACCTGCTCGTGTCGAGCCTCGCCGTGGAGCTCGAACGCGCCCAGGAGAAGATGGACCGCACCACGGTCCCCGGCGACAGCTCCTACGAGCGCGTCCTGTTCGTCCTCGGCCGCATCACCCGCGGCCTGCAGCGCAACCCGCACCTCACCGAGGCGATGACGCGCGCGTTCACCTTCGCCGACGCCTCCGCGGGCGCCGAGATCGACCGCGTCTCGTGGCTGATGGAGAGCATGTTCACGAAGGCGATGAGCAGCGAGCCGCCGACCGACGAGCAGAAGGCCATCGCCCGCGTGATCGGCGACGTGTGGCTGTCCAACCTGGTCGCGTGGGTGACGCGGCGCGCGACGGCGACCGACGTGGCGAACCGGCTCGAGCTGACGGTGCGCCTGCTGCTCAAGTGACGCCGCCGTCGTTCCGGGGAATGACCCGCGCGTCACTCCGCCGAATGACGCAGGCGCACTGGTCCCTGCAATAGCGTCGGTCCCGTGAAGACGCTCCTCGTCATCGTCGCCGTGGTGGCCGTGGTCGGCGGTGGCACCGTCGTCCTGGTGAACAGCATGGGAGGCTGGTCGACGCTCATCGGCAAGGCCTGGGCCATCACCTACGAGGTGTCGGCACAGCCCGCCGAGACGTCGGCCGACCTGTCCTACGCCGAGTCGCCCGACCGCGACCGCTACGAGAGGCCGCGGACCGTGACGACCACGAACCCGGTGCCGTGGCAGGTGGAGGTCGTCATCAACGCCGGCGAGAAGGCGCAGGTCACCGCCACGCCCCGGGGTGACCAGGCGCTGACGTGCCGGATCCTGCTCGACGGCGTCAAAGAGCTGACCAGTGCGACGGCGGGCCCTGGTCAGCAGGTCGGCTGCGAGGTCGTCACCAACCGCTGACCGTCACTCCTGCTCCGCACCGGGTTCGAGCTGCGGTGGTTCGTCCGCCGGCATCCCCGCCAGCGTCCGGTTGATCATCTCCTGGGCGGCGGCGCCCCGTTCGCCACAGACGAGTCGCTCGCGTTCGACGAACCGCTGCACGGGTGCGGGGCTCTGCACGTCGCCCAGCCCGGACATGTCCTGGTCTTAGCCGAACCGGCACACCAGCCAGCCGCTTCACGTAGGCGCGTCGGCCTGCGTGTACGAGGGGAAGAACCCAGACGGTCTAAACGACATGCCGCAAGCTAGCCACTGCGGCGCGCGGTGGGACGGCAGGCCTGGCTCAGCCGAGCGGAGTCAGGTCAGCCGAGCAGGCCCGCGAACGTCCGGGCGAACAGGTAAGCGTCACCGGGCCAGCGCCCCGACACGTACTTCCCGTCGGTCACCACGAACGCCGGCGTGTCGTCATCCGCCGTGCCACGACGCGACAACTCGACCGGCCCGCGCTCGACCACCGCCCCGGCCGCCTCCACCTCGTCCTGCACGTAGTCGGGATACGTGCGGTAGTACCGGCCACGCCGCCACGCCGTGAGGTAGAAGGCCGAGCGCTCCATGTACTTCGGCAGACAGGTGGTGCGGCGTCCTTCCAGCACACCCGCCCGTGCCAGCACCAGCGGCCCGTGGCAGATGGCGCCGACCGGACGGTCCAGCGCCCAGAACTCGGCCACCTTGCCTTGCAGGAGCGTCGAGCCCAGGTACTGCCGCATGCCCGGTGCGTGGCCACCGGGCAGGACGAGCCCGTCGTAGTCGGTCGGCTCGATGGCCTCCCATGCGATCGGCGCGCGGTACTCGGCCGATTCCAGGAGCTGCGCGTAGAACCGCTTCGGTTCGTCCTCCGCGCCCAGCTGTCCGAAGAGGACACCGGTGAGCAGCAACGGGTCCGCCTCGGCCCGGTCGCCGCCGTGTTCGGTCGCGAAGACGACCTGGTGGCCGGCGTCGGTCAGCAGGCGCCAGGGGACGGCCACCTCGGTGACGTCGAAGTCGCGGTCGGGCAGGGGCATGAGCACGCGCACCCGCGCAATCCTGCCAGTCCCCGTGACACGGGATCGCCGGCACCTGGTCCGTTCTGGTGGATCTGGCGAACTGCCGACATACCAGGACGTTTCGCCCTACTGTTGGACTCAAACAACTTGGGGGGACTCTGGTGAGAAGAACACTGAGATCCGCGCTGGCCCTCATGGCCGCGGCCGCGACGCTGCTCGTCACCGCACGGCCCAGCCCCGCGCAGGACGAGCCGGTCGGCCTCGCCATGGAGAGACACACCGACGTCAAGTACGACCCGACCTGGATCCGCTTCCGGCCCAACCCGTACAACGGCGAGCATCTCAACACCTACCCCGGCAACGGGCACCGGACGTACTGCTACGCCGGAGGCACCGACGACGAGCGCTGGGAACTGGTGTACGACGGCTGGCAGAAGTTCGCGGGCTGGACGCACGCCTACAACCTCACCTACACGGCCTTCGACCACTGCGACCAGGTGGGCACGGAGACCGACCTGACCCTGGACGTCGCCTGGGTGCACCTCGCCCCGCACGAGGACTGGGCGTACGAACCGGTGTACCGCAGCAGCAACCTCTACGCGCTCTGCTACTACCGGGTCAGCGAGTCCTCCACCCGATGGGAGCTCGTGGTGGACCGTTCCAACGGGTATCGGGCGGGCTTCACATACGCCAGTTACCTCAACCGGGACAAGCTCAGCTGGATCCCCTGCTGACAGCACGACGAACGGACGCCCCGGAAGCTCCCGGGGCGCCCGCGCGGTCACCTCAACGCA
Organism: Lentzea sp. NPDC059081; assembly: GCF_042738015.1. Classification (NCBI taxonomy): domain Bacteria; kingdom Bacillati; phylum Actinomycetota; class Actinomycetes; order Pseudonocardiales; family Pseudonocardiaceae; genus Lentzea; species Lentzea sp. NPDC059081. The sequence continues at coordinate 211,560 of NZ_JBHYGW010000001.1, read as the reverse complement.
AACGACTCACACGTTGTCGACGTGCGTGACACCGGCCGTGCGGTAGTCCTGCACGGCGGTCTTCACCTGGGCCGGGCTCAGCACCTGGTCCTTGGCGTAGTACACGTAGTCGACGTCCTGCTGGTAAGCCCGCTCGGCCGACGACCCCTGCAGCCCACCGGAGATGAACCACAGGTTGAAGTTGATCGACATCGGCGTCTCGGGGTAGTACTTGTCCCCGTGGTCCGCCACGAGCGTGCCGTCGATGTAGTACTTCACGCGGCCGTTGGCCACCTGGAAGACCAGGTCGTGCCAGCCGTTGTAGCTCTGGCGCTGCTCACCGTGGATGTTGTCGGCGACCCAGGGCTCGTTCTGGTAGGTCTCCCACGTGGTCTCGTACATGATGTTCGACGTCTCGCCCCAGCCGCCGTTGGGCAGGTACTCGAAGTCGATCTCGCCGTAGTTCGGGTCCATCGGCGCGTCGAGCGGGGTGATCGTGAAGAACGTCTCCACGACGTGGTCGCCGTCCGGGCCGAAGACCGGGGTGTCGGCGAACTTCACCCTGGCCGCGTAGGTGCCCTCGAAGAACTTGCGCTGGTGGAACAGCTCGGTCTGCTTGGCCGCGGAGCCGTTGTTCCACGAGTCGAGGCGCAGGACCTTCTGGCCGTCGACGGTCGGGAACGTCACGCGCGACGGGTCCCACACGGCGCCGCCGACGCCGGGGCCGCCGCCTCCCGAGCGGACGGTCCAGCCGCGCTGGCTGATCCGCGAGTCGCTCGAGCTGGTGTACGCGAAGTCGTCGAACATCTTGGGGCCGTTGGGGTTCGGCGGCGTCGACGAGGTCGTCGTGGTGGTCGGGCCGGTGCCGCCGGGCGCGGTGCCCCACAGCAGCGTGCCGCCGCGGTAGACGGTGATCTTGTTCCACGCCGAGTAGCTGGTGTCGGTGCGGAACGAGTAGTCGTCGGACTGGGTGATCGTGCTCCAGTTCGTGCGGTAGAAGCGCAGCTGGAGGTCACCGGTGTCGGCGCCGGGGTTCAGGGTGCCGGCGCCGGCGGTGAAGCCGACCTCCAGGTAGCGGTCGGCGGGGCCGCCGGTCAGCGTGCCGAACTGGCCGGTCACGTTGCCGCAGTTCAGGACCGCCCACGAGCAGGCGAAGCGGTACCCCACGTCCGGGGTCTCGCTCTTGAAGTAGTAGCGGACCTTGAGGTCGGACAGCGGCACGCTGGTGGTGCCGTTGTTGACCAGCTTGAGCCACGGCTCGACCTGGTCGGCCGTCGCACCGGACGCGCTGGTCCGGTACTGGGCGGTGATGGCGTCGGCGGCGAAGGCACTGGGGGCGACCGCCAGCGCGATCACGGAGACCGCCGCGCACGACGCGGCTATGAGCGCTCGCAAGATTCTCTCCTCAAATCTGCAGGGACGGACAGTTCGGCGAGCCTGGACGAGTGGAGGCGCATCCGGGTGGTGAAGCCCTCCCACTCGGGACGCTGGGACCAGAGGGTGTCGGCCAGCGCGATGAGACGGGGGAAAGCCATGTACTCCAGGTGTTCTCTGGTGCTGATGTGCTCGGTCCACAGCTGGCACTGGGCACCGAGCACGCCGTCGGGCAGCGGCACGTCGTAGACGTCGCGGGTGGTCACGACGAACCCGGGCTGGCCGGGTGGTTCGTGCGGGCCGTCCGAACGCGGGTAGTCGAGGTAGGTGGAGGTGTGCGGGGCCATCACCACCGGCTGGCCCCGGTCGAGCGCCGCGGCGGCCTGGGTCTCGTCCTTCCACGGCATCACGACGGAGCGGAGGTCGCCCGTCGGTTCCCACGCCACCGGGATCCGCCCGCGGCCGAGCAGGTGCTCGCCCGCCTGGCGGAGGAACTTGCCGTGCACGTCCGGTGGCAGCAGGCACTCGTCGCCGCCGAGGTGGACGTGCTCGTCGGGGAAGATCTCCAGCACCTCGTCCAGCACCTCGCGGATGAAACCGAGCGCGTGCAGGCCGAACGCGGCATCGCTGATGCCCCAGGTCGTCCAGACGGGCAGCGGTTCCGGGGTGATGCCGAGGTCCGGGTAGGCGGCGAGGGCCGCACGGGCGTGGCCGGGCATCTCGATCTCCGGCATGACCCGGACGCCGCGCTCGGCCCCGTACGCGACGAGGCCCTCCAGCTCGCCGCGGGTGTAGGTGCCGCCGTGCGGGGTGCCGTCGCCGTTGGTCTCGGTGCGCCAGCCGCCGACCGTGGTCAGCAACGGGTGCCTCGGCACCGGGATGCGCCAGCCCTGGTCGTCGGTGAGGTGCAGGTGCAGGACGTTGAGCTTGTGCAGGGCCATCAGGTCGATGAACCGCCGCACCACGGGCACGGGCTGGAAGTGCCGCACCACGTCGAGCATGAACCCGCGCCACGGCAGGCGCGGCACGTCCCTGATGTCGACGCCCGGCAGCGTCCAGTCCACATCGGACACCCGGCTCGACCGCAGGGCCTGCGCCGGCAGGAGCTGGCGGATGGTCTGCACGCCGTGCGCCAGACCGGTCGCCGTTCCCGCGCGGAGCATGACGCCGTGCTCGTTGACGGTGAGCGCGTAGCCCTCCGCGCCGAGCCCGACGAGCTTGGCGTCGAGGGCCATCAGGACCTGGCCCTGGTCGTTGATCGGCAACGGCAGCCCGGTGGCCGGCCGCAGCAGGCTCCTCAGCAGCCGCGCCGCCTTCTCCGCGCCGGGTGTGACCCGCACGGACGTGTCCGCGTCGAGCGTGAACCCCCTGCTGCGCCGCACGACCCTGCTCGGCAGCGGAACGATCATCCCTTCACCGCCCCTCCGACGATGCCGGTCGTCACCCGGCCCTGCAGCACGACGAAGATCAGCAGCACCGGCAGCATGAACAGCGTCGAGGCGGCCATCGTGGCGCCCCAGTCGGTGCCGAACGTGTTGTTGAACGACGACAGCCACACCGGCAGCGTGCGGTCGTCCTGGTTCTTGATGATCAGCACGTTGGCGAAGGCGAACTCGTTCCAGGCCGTGATGAACCCGAAGAGCGACGTCGCCAGCAGGCCCGGCGCGAGCAGCGGGAACACGACCTTGCGGAACGCCTGGCCGCGCGAGCAGCCGTCGACCTGCGCCGCCTCCTCCAGGTCGACCGGGATCGCCGCGAGGAACCCGCGCAGCGTCACGATCGTGAACGGCAGCGTCATCATGAAGTAGACCAGCGTGAGCATCCAGAGCGTGTCGAGCATGCCGGTGTCCCTGGCGATCACGTAGATCGGGATCAGCAGCGCCTCCCACGGCGTCATCTGCGCGACGAACACCATGAGCATGAAGGCCTTGCGCCCCTTCCACTGCAGCCGCGCGACCGCGAACGCGGCCAGCAGCGCCACGAGCAGCGCGAGCAGCACCGCGCCGCCCGCGACCAGCAGGCTGTTGCGCCAGAAGGAGAAGAACCCCTTGGCCGCGACCGCCGTGCCGAAGTGCTCGAACGTGACCGAGGCCGGGAAGAACGTCGGCGTCGCGCTCTGGATGTCCTTCGTGGGCTTGAACGCCGTGAGCAGCATCCAGTACACGGGGAACACCGAGACCACGAAGATGACGAGCGCCGCCGTGGTGCGGGAGATCCGGCCGATCATGCTTCCTGCTCCTGCCGGTAGAGCTGGCGGAAGTACGCCAGCAGCGCGAGCACGAGCAGCAGCACCATGAGCATCGACACCGCGGCGCCCAGGTCGTAGCGCTGCAACGACTGCGCGACCTGGAACGCGTAGACCGGCAACGTCGTCGTGGCCTGCCCCGGACCGCCCTGGCTGATCACCCAGATCTGCACGAACGCCTTGACGACCCAGATCACCTCGAGACACGTGATCAGGCCGAACATGGCGCGCAGCATGGGGAACGTGATGGTGGAGAACACCCGCCACGCCCCCGCGCCGTCGATGCGCGCGGCCTCGTACAGCTCCTGCGGCACGGTGATCATCGCCGCGTACAGCGACAGCGCCGCGAACGGGATCGACTGCCACACGATCAGCGTCACGAGGATGCCGAACGTCGCGTCGCCGTCGGCGAACCACGTGTAGTCGCGGTACTCCTCGAACCCCAGTGCCACGAGCGCCCAGTTCACAACCCCCAGGCGTGACTGGAACAGCCACTGGAACACCGTGGTGGCGGCGATGATCGGCGTCGCCCAGACGAGCACCAGCCCGCCCATCACGAGGAACCGCAACCACTTCCCGAGCCGGACGAGCAGCAGCGCGACGAGGGTGGACAGCACCATGATCAGCACGACGTTGACCGCGGTGAACCACAGCGTCCTGCGGACCACGGACCAGAACTCCGGGTCGGACAGCACGCGGAGGTAGTTCGCGAACCCGACGAACCTCGCGTCGCCGCGGACGAGCTGCGGCAGCCCGAACTCCTGCAGCGAGATGATCACGTTGCGCACCAGCGGGTACAGCAGCAGGTACGCGGTGGCGACCATCGTGGGCGCGATCAGCAGGTACGGCAGCACCGGCCGCCGGCGGCGTTTCGGGGCGGCCGGCGCGGTCTCCCGCACCGGCCGTTCGGCCACGAGCGTCATTTGCCGGAGTTCAACGCTTGGGTGATGACGGCGTCGGCCTTCTCGGCCGCCGCCTTCGGGTCGGTTCCGGTCAGCACGGCGGTCTGGAACTCCTTGATCGGGTTGCGCGCCTCGACCGCGCCCCAGTTCGGCGAGTTCGGGGTGGCGTGCCCGTTGGCGGCTCCGGTCGCCATCGCGGCCGTGCCGGGGTCACCGCCGACCGAGGCGGCGAGCCCCTTGCGGTTCGGCACGTAGTTCATCGCCTTCGCGAGCTCCACCTGCCACTTCTCGCCCGCCAGCGCCTTGACGACCTCGTAGGCGCCCTCCTGCCGGCTCGACGACAGCGGGATGATCAGGTCGGACCCGCCGGTGAACACCGCGCCGGGCTTGTCCGCGGTCTTGCCGGGGATCGGGAAGAAGCCGATCTTGCCGGCCAGCTCCGGGTTGGCCTTCTCGACGAGCTTGGCCGCGCCGGGCACCGCGATGAACTGCGCGACCTTGCCGCCCGCGACCACGTCGGTCTGCTGGGGCTTGGCCTCGTCGGAGTCCTTGGGGCCGTCGCCGAGCGCCTGCAGCTTCTTGTAGAAGTCCATACCCGCCAACGCCTGAGGCGTGTTCAGCGAGCCCTTCCAGCTGCCGCCGTCCTGCTTCGCGAGGTCACCGCCCTCGTCCCAGACGAAGCCGGAGAGCGTGTACCAGTTCTGGCCGGGCAGGTAGATGCCCTGCTGGTCGCCCTGGTCGAGCTTGGTCGTGGCGGTGATCCACTCGTCACGCGTCTTGGGCGGGGTGACCTGCGCTGCCTCGAACAGGTCCTTGCGGTAGATCACGACCCGGTTGGCCGCGTAGAACGGGACGCCGAACTGCTTGCCGTCCACCGCGCCGGGCTCGGACAGGCCGGGGATCCAGTCGTCGCCCTGCAGCTCGGACTTCTTCCCGGACAGGTCCGTGACGCCCTTGCTGGCCACGTACTGGGCGACCTGGGTGTTGCCGACCTCGATCACGTCGGGCGGGTCGGTGCTGGCCAGCGCGCTGGTGACCTTCTGCGTGATTCCGTTCCACTCCTGGATCTGGATCTTGACGTCGAGGTTCGCGTGCTCGCGTTCGAACTCGCTCTCGAACTTCTGGACGAAGTCGTCGGTGGCCGTGTCCTTCATCAGCCACACGGTGATCTCCTGCTTCTCATCACCCCCTCCCGCGGAGGTGCCGCAGGCGGACAGCGCGAGCGCCAGGACGAGTAAGGCAGCGGAGCGCGACACGACTCACCTCTCGCTGGGATATGACCAATTGGTCAGGTCCGTTGGGTGAGGTAGAAAGTGGCATAGACCACTTGTCAGGTCAATACCCAGGTTGGACGCACGAGAGCGCTCCCGATCTTCAACAGACTGGTTACTTACCAGTGGTATGCCATACTGGGCGCCGACGAAGCGGAGTGGCATGGGCGAGGCGATCCTCAAGCGCGAGCAGGTCCGCGACTACCTGCTCGAACTCATCGAGACCCACCCGGCGGGGGCGCCGATCCCCGCCGAACGCGTGCTGTGCCAGCAACTCTCGGTGTCCCGCCCCACCGTCCGGTCCGCCGTGGACGAACTGGTCAACACCGGCCTGCTGGTGCGCCAGCACGGCCGCGGCACGTTCGTCGCCAGGGCCAAGATCACCCAGGAGATGGTGTCCGCCACCGGCGCCATGTCGCTGCCCAGGGCCGGCGGCACGTGGTCGTCCCGCGTGCTCGAACACGCCCGCATCCCGGCCGGCGCCAGGGTCGGCCGCCGCCTGCACCTCTCCCCCGCCGCCGAGATCCACTACATCGCCCGGCTGCGCCTCGTCGACGGCGAGCCGATGGCCGTCGAGCACCTGCACGTCCCGGCGTTCGTGGCGCCCTCGCTGACGTTGCACGACATGGAGTCCGGCGACTTCTACGACCGGCTGCGCGAGCACGGCGTGCACGTCAGCGAGGCCGTGCAGTCGATCGAGCCGACCGTGACCAACGAGTCCGAGGCGACGATCCTCGGCGTGCCGGAACTGGCGCCCGCGCTGCTGTTCGAACGGCTGACCACCGACGCCGAGGGCCGGTACGTGGAGTACGTGCACTCGATCTACCGCGGCGACCGGTACCGGATCGTGTCGCGGCTGACGCTCGGGGACTCGCCGCGCAGCACCGTGGACGTCCAGGCGCGGTTCGGCAACGACCCGTTCTGACAAAGGGCCGCACACATTTCCGCTCAGGCCACATTTACCTCCAATGTGGAATAAACAGCTTCGGCGTTGTGCGGAATTGATAACACCCGGTAAATGCTTCGGCAAACCCTTCTTGACTGTCGTGCAAGGATGCTGGTGAAAGCCCCGAATTGATCGACGAATGCACTCCACCTGGAGAAGCTGACATGATCAGTAGGCGCCGCACCGCCGGGCTCCTGTCCACTCTCACCCTCTTCGCGGCGATCTCGGGCTGTGGTTCGCCCGGCGCCGGACAACCGGTCGCGAGCAATTCACCGAAGCCGGTCGAGAAATCCAGGATCAAGATCGGGGTGCTGCCGGTCGTCGACGTCGCTCCCCTGCACATCGCCATCAAGAACGGGTACTTCCGGGACGAGGGTCTCGAAATCGAGACGGTCACCGTCCAGGGCGGCGCGGCCGCCATCCCCAGCCTGATCCAGGGTGGACTCGACATCACCTTCGGCAACTGGGTCTCGTTCATCGCGACGCAGGCGGGCGAGACCGCGAAAGGCGTCGGCGGCCTGAAACTGATCTCGGACGCCTACCAGGCGAAGCCGGGAATGTTCATGGTCCTCGTGAAGGGCAACGGTCCCATCAAGACGATGGACGATCTGGTGGGCAAGACGATCGCCATCAACACGCTGAACAACATTTCCGAGCTGACCACGAAGGCGGTGCTGGAGGCGAACAACATCGACCCGAGGAAGGTCACGCTCAAGCCGATGCCGATGCCCGACATGGAGGGGGCGATCGAGCGCAACACCGTCGACGCCGGGTTCATGAGCGAGCCGTTCATCACCAAGGCCCAGCGCAACTCCGGCCAGGTCACGATCCTCGACGCGGCGTCGGGCCCCACCGAGGGCATCCCGATCGCGGGCTACGGCACGACCGGCAAGTTCGCGAAGGAGTACCCGAACACGGTCGCGGCGTTCCAGCGCGCGATGGCCAAGGGTCAGCGCGCCGGCTCCGACCGCGCCACGGTCCTGGCCCTGCTCCCCGACTACGCCGGGGTCGACCGCGACACCGCCAAGCTCGTGCACCTCGGCCAGTTCCCCACCTCGCTCGACGCCACCCGGCTGCAGCGCGTCGCCAACCTGATGAAGACGTACGGGCTGCTGCAGTCCGATCTCGAGGTCGGACCGATGCTCGTGCAGGGCGAGGACAGGTAGCCGGTCAGGGGACCGGACGTCTCGGTGACAGAGGCGTTCTCGACGGACTGTCGACGGATTGTCGACGGCGGCTGAGAACGTGGCCTCGCGGCGTGGGGAGCGCCGTGGGAGCTGAGGGGCGTCCAATGATCGATCTGCCCGACGGTGCTGACGTTCTCACCGATCTGCTGCGGGCCCGCCATCTGCTGGACCGGGCCGTCGGACTGCTCGCGCGGGCCGGCGACCGGTGCCTGGCGTCGAACCGTCCCGGCCGGGCCGCCGACCTGCTGGCGCGGGCGTACCGGTTGCTGGAGACCGACGACGTTCCGGCGCAGGACGCGGAGACCGCGGCCGTGCTGCTGGAAAGCCTGCTCACGGCACTGTTCCGGGCGGGCAGACCGGCGGACGCCCTGCGGCTCGGCGGTCAGGTCGACGACCTGGCGTGCGCCGGTCTGCCGGGCACCGTCGTCGCCCGGTTGCGGCTGGCGCTGGCGCGATCCGCCGTCGACGCGGGGCTGCACGCGGAAGCCGCGGCGCAGCTGACGACTGCCCGCGAGGTGCTCGGGACGCAGCCGGACGACGACGGGATCGCCGTCGACGCCCTCGCGGCCCGGCTGACGCCGCACGACGGCGCTGACCTCGCCGCCAGGACACTGGAAGCCGCGCTGCGCCAGGGCTTCCCGGACGCCGCCTGCCAGGCGCTCGACGTCCTGGGCTCACTGGCCCCGGCGCGCGAGCAGGCCACTTGGCACCACCAGCGGATGGCGGAGCTGGCCGGGCGGCACCGGCTCGACCACTGGGCACTGGTCGCCCAGCTCCGGCTGGGCACCGGCGACTGGCTCGCCGAGGGCATCACGGCCCGTCTCGACCAGGTCGTGCGCGCCGCGGCCCGGCAGGGTGCCGCGGCGGTCAGGTGCTCCGCGACCGCGGTGCTGGCACTGGACCTGGTGCTGCGCGGGCATCACGCGGAGGCCGAGCGGGCCGCCGGCCGATGTCGCACCGACGCGGAGGCACTCGGGCTGGGCGAGACCCTCGACGCGCTGGACCTCGTCGGCGCGGTGCTCGCGGCGCACCAGGGCCGGCAGGTGCGGCCGCACCCGGCTGCCGAGAACGGATCTCCGTTGTCCCCGTTCACCTTCCGCCTGGTGGAGGCGTTCGGCGCGTTGCTGGCGGAAGACCGGAGCCGATGTCCCGGCGGCAGTGGGCTGAGGTCACTCGTCGACGCGGTGGCCGGCCGTCCCGGTGCGCCGGACCTGCCGTGGGCGCGGTGGGACCGGCAGTTCGCGTTGTTCGCGCGGGCGGTGGTGCTGGGCAGGAACCAGCGTGCCGCCGAGGCCATGGCGGCGTTCACCGAGGCCGAAGAAGCCGCGGCACCCTTCCCGGTGGCCCGGCAGCTGGCCCTGCGACTGGTCGCCGAGGCCGCGCACCGGGACGGCTGGGGACAGCCGGTCGACTGGCTGCGCGAGGCCGAGACGTTCTTCCACACCGCCGGTGTCACGGCCGTCGCCGGTGCGGCACGGGCGTTGCTGCGCCGGTGGGGCGTCCCGGTGCCGCGCAGGCGGGATGGCGCCGCCGAGATCCCCGCCGCGGTGCGCAGGCGCGGGGTGACCGTCCGGGAGTACGAGGTGCTGCGGCTGGTGATCAGCCACCCCGGCAACCGCACGATCGCCCAGCTCCTGCACATCTCCCCGCGCACGGTGGAGAAGCACGTGGCCAACCTGCTGATGAAGCTCGGCCTGCCCAACCGGGACGCGCTCAACCACCGCGCCGAGGCGCTGCTCGCCGTCGGCCCCGACGCTCACGGCGACAGGCCGTAGTACGAGCCGGCGAAGAACACGACCGGGCGCGTCGTGTCGTCCTGACGGCAGTGGTGCACCGCGCCGAGCACGAGCGCGTGGTCCGCGGCGGCGACGATCCGGTCCACCAGGCACACCGCGCCCGCCACCGTGTCCTCCAGCACCGGCACCCCGTGCTCCCAGTGGTACGGCACGTCCGAGAACCGGTCGCAGGTCGGCGCGGCGAACCTGGTGGCGAGGTCGCTCTGGGCCGCGGCGAGCACGTTCACGCCGAACCGGCCCTGGCGCTCGACGGCGGCGAGCGTGCGGCTGCCCTCCGCCAGCGAGACGAGCACGAGCGGCGGGCGCAGTGACACCGAGAGGAACGCGCTCACGGTGCAGCCCACCGGTTCGGTGCCCGCCGCGCTCGTCACCACGGCGACACCGCCCGGCCACCGCCGCATGAAGCGCCGCAGGGCCGGGCCGGTGTCGGCCGCATCGTCCACAGTGGTCACGACAGCGCCGGTTCGGCTGTGCGCACCAGCTGCGCGGCGGCCAGGTCCGCCCGCGAGCGCCCGGGGTCGCCCGCCGCGCCGTAGCAGTCGGCGCGCTTCGCCAGGATCGCGCCGCGGTCGGCACCGGGCAGCTCCAGCGCCCGCGTGTAGTCGCCGATCGCGGCGTCCCAGCGGCCCTCCGACCGCAACGCCTCCGCCCGGTTGAAGTACAGGTCGGGGTCGGTCCGGCTGAGCTCGATCGCCCTGCTCAGGTCGCGGACCGCGGCCTCGGCGTCGCCGCGGTCGAACGCGATCCCCGCGCGGCAGGCCAGTGCCTCCACCAGGTCGCCGTCCAGCACGAGCGCCGCGTCGACGTCGCGCGCGGCCCGTTCCACCGCGCCCGCCTCCAGCGCGATCTGACCGCTCAGGCACAGCAGCCAGGGCTCGTCCGGGTGCACGTGCAGCGCGTCGTCGGCCCGGCGCAGCGCTCCGGCCACGTCACCGGACTCCAGCAGCACCGCGAGCAGGTTCGCCCACGCCTGCACCTCACCCGGTTCGAGGTCGACCACGCGTTCCAGGTCGGCGACGGCGCCGGCGAAGTCCCCGACCTCCGCGCGCAGCCCGCCCCGGTTGAAGTGCAGCTCCCAGAACGGCGGGGTGACCAGCTCGGCCGCGTCGTAGTCGGCGAGCGCACCGGTCAGGTCGCCGAGCCGGCGGCGCACGTCGGCGCGTTCGAAGTAGTAGTCCTGCCAGTTCGGGTCGGCGACCAGCACCGCGGTGTACCCGTCGAGCGCCTCCTCCAGCCTGCCCATCCGCGACTGCAGGCTGGCCATGTTGTAGACCAGCACCGACCTGTGCAGGCGGTGGGTGTCCTCCGGCACCGCGGTGCTCACCAGCTCGAGCCCCTCGGCGACGATGCGCAGCGACTCCTCCAGGTTGCCCTCGCGCATCTCGATGAGCGCCAGCCCGTTGCTGTTGAACGCGGTCAGGAACGCCCGCTGCACCGGGTCGGGCAGCAGGGTGGCGATCGCGATGGCGGTGTTCACGTACGTGCGGGCCTTGACGTAGTCGCGGCGTTCCGGCCCGTAGTGCCGGGTGTAGAGCATGGCGATCGCGTAGCTGTTGACCAGGTGCACCATCGGCACCGCGTACCGGCGGCGCACGTCCATGTACAGCGGTTCCGCCATCTCCGGCCGCCCGGTCGCGGCCAGCGCCGTCGCCGACCGGCCGGTCAGCGGCCAGTACACGTCCATCTGGGTCTTCGGGTCGACGATGGCCCGGCCGCGCGCGCCGTAGTCGATGACGGCGTGGTGGAAGCCCATGGAAACCGCGTACTGCAAGGCTTCCAGCAACGCGTCACCGCCGGCGCCGGCCGGGTCGCTGCCGTGCTCCACGTGGTACGGGATGGCGCCCAGCGTCAACGTGATCTCGTCGCGCTCGCGCAGTTCGGCGGCGCGTTTGTCGTGCAGAGCGGCCCGGTGGACCGGGTCGGCGGCGGTGTAGGCGGCCAGCTCGGCGGGGTCGGCGGACGTCCCGTCGGCGTCGATGTACGCCTGCAGCAACGTTTCCGCGTCGCGGTCGTCCGGTGGCACGGTCGGCACGGGGACGTCGAGGCGGCGGGCGTGCCGGGACAGCACGGTCGTGAGCTCCTCGGTCAGTCCGCTGTCGCCGCGGGTGTGCACGGTGATCCTGGCGCGGTCGGACGGGATCCGGCGCAGCAGCAGGCTCAGGCACTCCTGGTCGGTGTGGTCGGCCTCGTCGAGGTTCGTGAACACGAGCTCCAGCCGGCCGAACCGCTCCGGTGCGCCGCAGGCGGCCAGGAAGTCCACGATGCCGTGGGAGAGCCGCCGGGTGCGCAGTGCCGGGTAGATCCGGGTCTGCTCCTCCGGTGCGGACACCGAGGCGAGGGTCTCCGGTGGTGCGTCGACGGTCGCGCGCAGCTCCGGTGCGATGGACAGGATCTCGATGGCGTGGCGGTGCACCAGGTCGCGGAACCGCTCGTGGGCCTCGGGCACGAACCGGCGCAGCAGGGTGCCGACACCGGTGTACGGGCCGCGCAGCAGGCGGTGGCAGTCGACCTCCAGCGCCGCCCCGGTCCGGGGGCGCGCGCCGACGTGCCATTCATGGGTGGACATCACGACACTCCTTGGGCGGTAACGGATTCCTGGTTCGGGGCGGGCTTGCCCGCGCGGGACAGCAGGCCCGCGACCAGGGGGAACACGCCGAACTGGACGGACAGCACGGCCAGTGAGGCGGCGGAGTCCCAGAACTTGACCGGGTCGGCGAGGCCGTGTTCCAGCCCGTCGCGCAGCCGCACCGCGAACCCCGCGAACACGGGGACGGCGGCGATGGCGAGCACCCCCAGCAGTGCCGCGGTGCCCACCACGGTCAGCAGCGCGAACCACGGCGCGTACCGGCGGTCGCGGTCGGACCACTCGTCGGCGTCGGCCGGAACCGGCGGCACCCCTCGAAGCCGCCGCACCCGGTCGCGCAGCCAGGCCTTCGCGGCGCCAGTCAGGTTCGTGCAGCCGAGGGCCGTGGTCAGCACGTAGTACAGGTCGGTGCGCAGGAAGATCAGCAGCTGCCAGGCCAGCCGGATCAGGGTCAGGTACGCGACGGCCAGTGCGAGCTGCGCCAGCCAGTGGCCGGGTTCGACGGCCGCCGCCAGCGTCAGTGCCGCCGCGATGAGGACGTCGCCGAGCATCCCGGCGAGGAACGCCACGTGGCGCTGCGACCGCGGCAGGCTCAGCAGGCCGTTGAGCTCGGTCTCGAACACGGCGAAGAACAACCGCCTGCCGACCCGCAGCCTGGTCGGCAGGTTGTGCCGGCGGCCCGCCATGACGTGGAACCACTCGTGCGCGAGCAGTCCGGGGATCTGGCTCAGCACCAGGATGACCTGCACGGCGATCAACGACGGCAGGAAGAACACGTGGTCCGGGTTCGGGCGCAGCTCGGGCTGCCGCACCATCGCGACCCCCGTGGCGGCCACCAGGCAGGCGTAGGCGATCCACGCGGCGGGGCTGAACATCGCCCGGCCGAGCCTGCGGTAGCGCACGGAGGGCCGTTCGGCGGCCGGTTCGCCGGGGGCCCGGACGAACCCCAGCTCCGTGAGCGTGCCGACGAAGTCGTCCAGGTCGACGGTCTCGCCGAACGTGGACCGGTACCACCCGGCTGCCTGTTCCGGAGACTCGCCGTCCACCATGCGGCGCAACAGTTCCGCGCCGTCGTCGGGAAGCGCGACGAACGTGTTCGTGTCGGCGCGGCCCACCATGACGCCGTCGCGCTGGGGCACGAACGACAGCGGGTGGAACGCGATGGACGGTTCGTCCATTTCGGACTCTCCCTGGGTGGTCGGGCAACCGGTGGGGCACAGCCCGCGCACGGTGCGACACCGTGCGCGGGCCTCACTTCCCTCGTGCCAGCCGGCTCAGCAGCAGCCGGGGCTGTAGTCGCAGATGGCAGCGGAGGTCAACTTGATGGCATCCGCCTTGCGAACCGAGATCTTCTTCATTGCCGGCACCTCCCAACCGTTGTGTCGATGGGCTTTCCGGTGTCGACGCTGTCACCCGCGGCGGCCGGGGACATGGGGGCGCGGTCCGCAACTTGCCCGCCACCGACGACGTGGAATGGGGGCTTCACACGCATGACGACCCATTGGCCCGGCGGCACGCTGAGGGCATGCGAGACGACGCACTCACGATCATCGCGTGCGGCTCGAACGCCGCCATCGGCCTGCCCGCGTACCTCATGCGGCTGGGCAACGAGCTCGACCTCGGCCTGCGCGTGCTGCTCACGCACAGCGCCCAGCGCTTCGTGTCACCCCAGGTGGTCGCGTGGCACGCGGACGAGGTGTTCACGAGCGACGACCCGTCCCTCAACCCGACCGAGCTCGCCCAGCGGTCCATCGGCATCGTGGTGCTGCCCGCGACGGCCAACATGCTCGCGTCGGCCGCGCTCGGCCTGGCCGCCACCCCCGGCCAGACGGCGCTGCTGGCCGCGTCCGGCCCGTCGCTGTTCTTCCCGCAGCTGAACCCGGCGATGTGGGCGAAGGCGCCGACCCGGCGGCACGTGGAGAGCCTGCGGGCGGACGGGCACGTCGTGGTCGACCCGGAGGAGAGGCAGATCTACGAGCTGTGGCGCCGCTCGTTCACGGTCGGCCCGGCGATGGCGCCGCCGGACCAGGCGGTCGAGATCATCCTCGAGTGGCTGGAGAAGGCCCTGGCCGACCAGGAGGCGGACTGACGCGCGGTCCCGCCGGCACCGAGCGGAACACGACCGCGGTCAGCACCGTGACGACACCCGCGGCCGCGATGGCGTGACCGATCGGGACGACCTCGGCGACCGCTCCCCAGACGGCCGGGCCCAGGCCCTGCGCGGTCATCAGCCCGGCCGACAGCACGGTGAACGACTGGCCGCGCCGTTCCTCGGGCACGGCGTCGCGGAAGGGCGCCGCGATGCCCAGGCCGTAGGCGAACCCCGCCCCGCTGACGACGAGCAACGCGCAGCAGGCGGCGACGGGCAGGTCGAACGCGAGTCCCGGCAACGGGAGGCCGAGCAACGCGATCAGCGCGGGCACGACCCGTTGGCGGGTCGCGGGGGCGAGGAAGCGCGCGACCAGGAACTCCCCGACGATCATGCCGACCGGCAGGGCGGCGAGCATGAGGCCCGCAGCGCCGGTCGTGAAGCCGCGGTCGAGGGCGTAGGAGACGAGCAGGCTCTCGGCGCCGACGACGAACGCGGGTGGCAGCCACTGGGCGAGCAGCAACGTCCGCGTCGTCCGGTCCGCCAGCAGTTGCCGCGTCCCCGTCAGGCCCTGGCGCACCACGTTCCCGTCGCCGGGGGCGGCAGGCAGGTCCGGCAGCAGCAGCCTCGCCACGACCCCCGACCCCAGCACGGCGGCGGCACTGATCATCAGCGCGTCCGGCACCCCGAACGCGGCCACCGCGAGCCCGCCGACCGCCAGCCCGCCGAGCTGTGCGAACGACATCGCCATCGACATCACCGAGCGGCCGAGGACGTACGCGTCCCCGTCGAGCACGTCGGCCACGAGCCGGCCCGAGGTGCCGTTCAGCGCCGGTCCGAGACAGCCGATCAGCGTGATGACGGTCAGCACGACCCAGGTGGGCGGCGTGACCAGGCCGAGCAGGCCGGTGGCCGTGCCGGAGACCAGGTACGAGCCCACGATCAGCGTGCGCGGGCGGACGCGGTCCGTGAGAGCCCCGAACAGCACCCCGGTGAACGCCTGCGGCACGAACGCCAGCCCGAACGCCAGCGCCGCCAGCAGCGGTGACCCGGTGGTCGTGAAGATCGTGGTCGACAGGGCCACGGTGCGCAGCACGTCGGCGGCGATGGCGATCACGCGGGTGGCCAGCAGCTCCCGGAAGACCGGGCGGGTCAGCACGTGGGCGAAGGTCGCGCGAGTGTCGTGGACGGACATGCCCCCAGCGTCCACGCCGGTCCTCCCGACCGCCACAGATCCGTTCCTGGACGTAAGGTCGGTCCGTGCTGAGGTTCACCGCCGGTGCCGGCGACCTGCTGGCGAGCAGGTTCGCCATCGCTCCCCTGCTGGAGCTGGACAAGCTGCTGCGCAGGCTCTCCGGCCGCGCGGGCAGGCCGCTGCCGCGCGACTGGTCCGAGCGGCTGCGCCCGGTCTACCGGCGGCTGCGCGCGGAGACCGAGCTGGACGCCGTGCTGGCGCTCTGCGCGCCGCAGTACGGCGCCGACTTCGTCGCACCACCCCCGCAGGGCCTCGCCCAGACCGTCGACGACGACCTGGCCAGGGTGCGCGCCACCCCGTTGTCGTTGGCCCGCGAGGAAATCGCAGAATGCCTG
Organism: Lentzea sp. NPDC059081; assembly: GCF_042738015.1. Lineage (NCBI taxonomy): Bacteria > Bacillati > Actinomycetota > Actinomycetes > Pseudonocardiales > Pseudonocardiaceae > Lentzea > Lentzea sp. NPDC059081. The sequence goes on along the minus strand of NZ_JBHYGW010000001.1, from coordinate 195,597 downwards.
CGCCACCGGCCCACCGACGACCAGCGGGTCCTCTCGGTCCTGCGCGGCCGCCACGTCGTCGCCAGGATCGCGGACGTGCTGGAGATCGCCTGGCACGAGCTGCTCGCCGACGACTGGCCGCGGCTGCGGGCGATCTGCGAACGCGACGTCGTGCACCGCGCCGGCCTGCTGAGCCGCGAGGGCTGGGCGGCCGCGATCGCCGGCCTCGACCCGCGCACGCGCTGGCACGACGGCGCGATCGAGATCCAGCTCCGGTACGCGAGCGCCACCATCGACCTGAAAGGCGCCGGCCTGCTGCTCATCCCGTCCGTGTTCGTGTGGCCGAACGTCTCCGCCTACACCGAACGCCCCTGGCCGAAGGCGCTGGTCTACCCGGCCCGCGGCATCTCGGCGCTGTGGGAGCCGACCACACCGGCCGACCCCGGCGCGATCGGCGACCTGATCGGCCGCTCCCGCGCCCAGCTGCTGGCCGAGCTGGACGACCCGGCCAGCACCACGCAGCTCGCCAGGAGCCTCGGCATGGCGCCCAGCGCCGTCGGTGACCACCTGACCGTCCTGCGCCGGGCGGGGTTGTTGAGCAAAGCGCGGTCCGGCCGGTCGGTGCTCTACCGCCGCACGCCGCTCGGTGATGCCCTCGCCGCTCAGCAGTGAGCGTTCACCTGCACGGGCTCGCCGGCCATCGGTCACGCCCGCACTGTTTTCGGCCGACCAGCCTCGTCGCGACAGGACTTTGGTCCCGGCACAGACGTCCCTTCCCGCTCTGCTCCGAACGGGGGCAAGCACGCATCGTCTACGCATGCACCCAGTCGTGATCATCCAGGACGGCGCCAGACGTGACGAGAACGCGCTGAGGTGGGCGGCCGCCCACGCCCAGTCGATCGGCACCGGCTTCGAGATCCACCGCCCGCACGACGACTTCCGCGCCCAGCTCGTGGTGGTCGGCCACCGCGGCACCGGGCAGCTCACGACGCAGTGCGACACCGTGGTCGTACGAGGCACCACGGCAGCCATCGACGCCCGGCACCGCCACGTGACCGCACTGGTCAGCGGCGGACCGGGCGACGGCCGGGTGCTGCGCCACGCCGCCGACTTCGCCCGGCGACGTGGCGCCCGGCTCCTCGTCCTGCACGCGGCCGTCCCCGGGATCGACCACGTGCTGGACCGCGCCGCGGCCGTGCTGGGCGGGTTCGCACACCGTGCGATGGTGGTTCCCGAGCATCCTCTCGAGGTGATCGCCCGGTGCACCGACACCGATCTGGTCGTGGTCGGTTCCGGTCAGACTCGCGGAACTGTTGCGAGGGCGGCGATGGATCACGCGCCGTGTCCCGTTCTGGTGGTGCGGCAGCCCGTTCTGGAGGCTTTGCGCGGAGAGCTCGCCGTGCCCACTCCGCGTCAGTGCGAGGGTGTCAGGTGACGGCGCGGAACCCGCGCGTCCAGTAGAAGGCCGGCGTGACGGCCGCGACCGCCGCGAGCACCAGCATCGCCGAGGTCAGCCCCATCAGGCCGGCCAGCGCGGTGCCGATCACCGCTCCCACCGGGACCGTGGCCACCGTGACCGCGTTGACCAAGGCACTCACCCTGCCGAGTATCGCGGGTGCGGTGCGGCGTTGATCCCGATGTGCGTGACGTCAACGACTTCTTCGACGTCGTGGACACCTGGCAGGTCGGCAAGGAGAAGCTCGGCGACGGCACGTCCGCCGTCGGCAGCGGCGCATGGGGCTTCACCGCGGACGCGTCCCAGTGCTGGTGCTCGCGCCGCGGCGTGAGCACCAGCGATCGGCTGCGTGCCGCCGACGGATCAGCTCACGCCGCAGTCGGACAGGCTATCGGTGCCGAACTCCGACTTGTTGATGTCGTCGTCCCAGACGTAGCCCGCCGTGTTGGCGAACTGGACTCCGGCCCGCCCGGACTCGGCGACACCCAGCACCATGCGCCGGCCGTTGCTGTCGGGGATCTTGCAGATCGCGAAGAACCTCTCGCCCGCCCAGACCGTGCCGGGCCTCGGCGTGCTCAGGCCGGGAGCGGAGTACAGCCCGGTGTCCCGCAGCGTGGGGTACGACCGGAAGGCCGTGCAGGTGAGCAGGCTCGTCGGGACGTTGTCCAGGTCGAAGGGCCAGATGAAGCCCGCGGTGTTGGACCACTGCGAGCCGGTGCGGCCGGTGCGGTCGATGCCGAGCACCATCAGCTGCCCGTTGCTGTCCTGCTGGCGGCACACCGCCGCCACGTTGTCGCCGACCTGGGCCGTGCCGACGCGGGGCGTGCTGAGGCCGGGGGCCGCGTACATGCCGGTGGTCACCCTCACGGGGACCTGCGTCCCGAAGCCGAGTGCACCCAGCTCGCCTGCCTGCGCCGGCAGGCCCGCGGCCACCGCCGCCGCCGCCAGGACGAGCGCGGCCGTGATCTTCCAGGTCCTCACGCCAATTCCCCCTTGATCAGTTACCTGACCCTAGCGACTGAACCGGCGTCCGGGAACGTGGTCACACGGACGGTTCGGGGCGGTTGCTAGCCTCCACCGATCTCCTCGACCTGGTGGGACGTAACCGTGTTCAACGCCGATGACCTGCCCGCCTTCGAGCTGCCGGAGTACGCGGAGCCGGACTGGGGCGACGAGGAGCGCCCGCCGTTGCGCGGCGCCACCGCTCCGCCCGCCGGGATGGCCGACGTCGACTGGGCGGCCCTCGAGGACGCGTACGACACGGCGGACCAGACGCCGTTGTTCATCGAGGCGCTCACGAGTGACGACGAGGGCGACCAGATGTTCGGCGCCTACGGTCTGTACTCCGCCACCACGCACCAGGGTTCGGTCTACACGGCGTCCCGGGCCGCGATCCCGTTCCTGGCCGAGCTCGTCCGCCGCGACAACCCGGCGGCACTGCAGTTCCTGGCCAGGATCGCGGTCGGTGAGACGCACTTCGTGACGCGGCCCGACGAAGCCGCCAGGATCGGCACCGAGTACGCGGGAGAGGTCGCGGAGTTCGCCGGCGACGTCGAGGCGATGTGGAAGCGCACCGGCGACGACGAGGCGTTGCGGCTGCTGGTGTTGCTGGGCCGGGAGCCGGAGGAGCTGCCGGAGCTCACGGCGGACGCGACCGCGGGCCTCTGCCTGGCGCACGCGTTCCTCGCCGCACGGGACAACGGTGTCACGCCGGGCGGTGCGAGGCGGACCGACGCCAGGGTGGAACACGTTGCCACGGCACGGGATCTGATGATGAACAGCCCTTCGTTGCACGTGCGAGGTGCTGCCGCCGCGTGCGTGGTCTACTCGGGATTCGCCGACGACTACTCGCGGGCGCTGCTGCATCACCTCGCGCAGGGCGAGTACCCCGTGGTCGACGCGTGGACGCCGGACCTCGCCGACCTGGCCGCCGCGGCCTGGAGTTTCGGCACGGAGGACGACGAACTGTTGGCGGCGCAGGGGAACCAGCGGCCGAACCTGCACGTTCGCCTGCTCGAACGGATGGCGCGGCAGTTCCGTCCCAGCGGCGACGGTTACCGGCCGCTGGCACCGGAGGAGCTGACGGCGGCCCAGCGCACGACCTTGGAGACGGCGCTTCGCTCCTCGCCCGACACGATCACCGGCGCGGACATCGGCTACCTGTGGGTCGACGTCCCGGGAACGATCGGCGCGGTGCAGCGGTTGCTCGGCATCGCGACCGGTGAACTGAGCCGACGGACGTCCCGGGGCCTGCTGTGGTTCGTGCTGGAGGACGGCCTGCTCGCCGCGGACGACCGGGAGTCCGCGCTCGCCGCTCTGTCCGAAGTGGACGCCTGGTCCGCGCTCGGCGAGGTGTTCGCACCCCGCCGGCCGGGCGGCAAGGAGGAGTCGACCAGTCTCACCCTCCGGCGGGCGCACGAGGACGCCGTGGAGCTCACGCTGTGCTCGGTCTTCGCCGACGCGCTCGGCGGTCACCGCGCACAGGCCGAGGCGTTCCTCGACGACTGGCTGCGGGCAGTGTCCGAAGTGGACGGCTACGATCTCGCGTTCAAGGTCCCGGCCCTGCGCATCGGCACCGCGCTCACGGCGTTGGCCCGGTCGGGCGGCCTGCCGGAGCGCTTCCACCCGATGATCAAGCCGTACCACCGCTTCGCGGCCTACTCGGCGGTCCCGTTGCCACTGCTGCGCGAACTGGCGGAGGCACTGCCGGCGGACGTCCGTGCCGCACGCCTCGCCGATCTCCAGGAATAGCGTTCGAATCGAATTCGACAGCGAATTTCACGCGCGCTCCTGAGTGTTATCGCTCACTTCGATTCTTTGGTGGCGCCAGCATTGCCCTGCTGCACAGCAGTGCCACATAGTGTTAACGCTAACCCTGCGGACCCCTCTCACTGGCGCAAGGAGTCCCATGCGTTTCTCCCTGCCGCGTGCCTTCGGTGTACCGAAAAGGCTCGCGTCGATCGCCGTTGTGACCGCGTTCGTCGTGGCGGCCAGTCCCGCCGCGTCGGCCGCCGGACCCGTGCCGCACTACCTGATGACCGCGTTCACGAACAGCAGCGAGTCGAACATGTACGTCTACGACTCGGCGAACGCGACCGGCTTCACCCAAGTCAGAGCCAACGCCTACACCCCGCCGTCGGGCCTGATCCGCGATCCCAGCGTCCTGCGGCACACCGACGGCTACTACTACATCGTCCACACCACGAACTGGACGGGCGACACGATCGGCTTCGCCCGCAGTGCGGACTACGTGAACTGGACGTTCCTGCGCACCGTGCGGGTGGGTCTGAACGGGACCACCGGCAGCACGTGGGCACCGGAGTGGTTCAGGGACTCCGACGGCAGCGTGCACGTGGTCTTCTCCGCGTCCACCACCGGGACGGCCGGGCAGTTCCGCCCCTACCGGATCACCGCGACGAACGCGGACCTGTCGTCGTGGACCAGCCCGGTGGCGCTCGGCATCCCGGCCAACTACATCGACAGCTTCCTGGTCAAGGCCGGCGGCACCTACCACAACTTCCTCAAGAACGAGACGACGAAGTACGTCGAGCACGCCACCGCCCCGTCGCTGACCGGGCCGTGGACGTTCGTCGGCACGGGCGACTGGGCGGGCTGGGGCGCCGGGCTCGAAGGACCCGCGCTCGTGCGGCTGCCGGACGGCCGGTGGCGGATCTACTTCGACCAATACGGCCAGCGACGGTACTTCCACGCCGACAGCACGGACCTCACGAGCTTCGGCGGCAAGGTCGAGCTGACCGGGCTCTCCGGCACCGCGCGGCACTTCACCGTGCTGCGCGAGGACTCCGGTGACGGCACGGCGGTGCCGACGGGCACGCGGTCGCTGCGGTCGGTCAACGTCCCCGACCGGTACGTCCGCCACCGCGACAACCTCGGCTACCTGGAGTCCGTGAGCGCATCCAGTGCCCTCACCACCCGCCAGGACGCGACCTTCACCGTGGTGGCCGGACTGGCGAACGCGAGCTGCTACTCGCTCCGGTCGGTCAACTACCCGGACCGCTACCTGAGGCACTACGGGTTCCGCGTCCGGCTCGACACGGGCACCGGTGACGCCACCTTCGCCCGCGACGCCACGTTCTGCGGCCGGGCCGGACTCGCCGGAGGCGGCAGCACGTCGTTCGAGTCCTACTCCCACCCCGGCCGGTTCCTCCGCCACCAGAACTACGAGCTGCGGGTCGACTGGCGCACCTCCGACGCCGCGTTCGCCGGGGACGCGTCCTTCACCGTCACCGCACCACTGGCCTGAAAGGACAGTCGATGAGGAACGCTCTCCTGCGCTTGGCCGTGCTGGTGCTCGTCCTGACGTGGATGCCCATGCCTCAAGCGAGTGCGACGCCCGCGGCCCGCTACACCAACCCGATCGCGGAACGGCGCGCCGATCCGCACGTCTTCAAGCACACCGACGGCTTCTACTACTTCACCGCGACCGTGCCGGAGTACGACCGGATCGTCCTGCGCCGCGCGACCACGATCCAGGGACTGGCCTCGGCGGCCGAGACCGTCATCTGGCGCAAGCACCCCAGCGGCGAGATGGCCGCCCACATCTGGGCTCCGGAGATCCACTTCATCGACGGGAAGTGGTACGTCTACTTCGCCGCGGGGCGCAGCGACGACATCTGGCGCATCCGGATGTACGTGCTGGAGAGCTCGGGCTCCAACCCGTTGTCGGGCACGTGGACCGAGCGCGGCCGCATCACGACGCCCTGGGACACCTTCTCGCTGGACGCGTCGACGTTCGTGCACAACGGCATCCGCTACCTGACGTGGGCGCAGCAGGAGCCGGGCATCTCGACGAACTCCAACGTCTACCTGGCCAGGACGGGCTCGACGCCGTGGACGATCACCGGCACGGTGACCCGGCTGACGGTGCCGACGCTCTCGTGGGAGACCCGCGGCTACAAGGTGGCGGAGGGCCCGACCGTGTTGCAGCGCAACGGGAAGGTGTTCCTCACCTACTCGGCCAGCGCCACCGACGCGAACTACTGCCTCGGCATGCTGACCGCGCCGGCGTCCGCGGACCTGCTCAACCCCGCGTCGTGGACCAAGAGCGCGAACCCGGTGTTCACGACCAACGACGCGACCGGGCAGTACGGGCCCGGCCACAACTCGTTCACGGTGTCCGAGGACGGCAGCAGCGACGTCATGGTCTACCACGACCGCAACTACCGCGACATCAGCGGCGACCCGCTCAACGACCCCAACCGCCGCACCCGCGTGCAGAAGGTCTACTACAAGTCCGACGGCACACCGGACTTCGGCATCCCGGTGCCCGACGGCGCCACCCCGGTCCGGCTCCGCTCGTACGCCGCGGCGGACCGCTTCGTGCGGCACTGGGAGTACCGGGCACGGGTGGAGGCGACCGTGTCCCCGTTGGCGGACTCGCAGTTCAAGGTCGTCACGGGGCTGACGGGCTCCGGCACGGTGTCGCTGGAGTCGACGAACTTCCCCGGCTACTACCTGCGGCACCGCAACAACGAGCTGTGGGTCGAGCGCAACGACGGCAGCACTCTGTTCCGCAACGACGCCAGCTTCCTGCAACGCGCTGGGCTCGCCGCGAGCTCGGCGGTGTCGTTCGAGTCGGTCAACTTCCCCGGCCTCTACCTGCGCAACGCCAACGGGCTGCTCAACCTCCAGGCAGCGAGCGACGCGCAGGCCAGAACGGACGCGACGTTCGTGCTGGAGTGATCACGGCCGGCCGTCGACGGAGACGGAGAACTTCTCGACGGCGTTGCCGGCTCCCCCGCTCCACAGGTTGAAGCCGGCCTCGACCGCGACCAGGTACCAGTCCAGCGAGACCTGTCCCCTGCCGACGGAGTCCTCGGTGAACGCGCTGATGTCGAGGCCGCTGACCTCGGTGACCTCGCCGACGCGTTCGTAGGTGATGCGGACGCGGTCCTGGTCGCGGGCGAGCCACACGTTCCAGCGGGCGCCCGAGATCGGCACCTCGCCGGCCAGCAGGGACCCTCCCGGCCGGACACCGCCGCGGCTGCGGAGCCAGATCACCATCTCCGCGCCGTCGGGCGTGCCGTCGGCGACGGGCCCGCTGTGGAACCACACGACATAGGCGGCGTTGTAGATTCCGCTGTCGACCTGCGTGCTGGCCCAGTCGCTGGTGATGCGCGGCATCGCCGACACCTGGACCGGCAGGTCGCCGACGTCGGTGCACTCCTGCCAGTGGCAGCCCCGGAACAACGACGGCGAGGAAGCGGGCGCACCACCCGGCTTGAGGTCGTGCGCGGCGCTGTCGATCCGCAACGACTGGTCCCCGACCGTGACGCACTGCGACGTCTCCGCGTTCCACACGTTGTTCTGCGCGAGGTAGTCGTCACCACCGGCCGGAGCCACGCCGTCCCTGGCGCACAGCGACACCTTCGCGACGGCCGAGGACACGGCGTTGGACAGCACCAGACCGACCACCGCGGCCACCGACGCACCGGTCACGCCGACCACCAGGAACGCGATGGCGATGCGGAACGCGATCTGGGCTGAGGGACTCATCCGCTCTCCTCGGTCGGGTGCACCGGTGCGGCGGTGCGCGCCGCTCATCGAGGGATACGCCCAGCCTCGTCGCGCAGTTCAGCCCTGCTCTCGTGGCCGCGGCACCAGCCAGCACTATTTCGTGCCACACACTCCGGCACGCTTTGGAATTCCGTGCGCTAGACTCACGCTCATGAACTGCGAAGCCTGCGGCTCGCCGCTTCCTCCTCGCGTTGGCGCTGGCCGAAACCGCCGGTACTGCAACGCCACCTGCCGGAGCGCCGCCCGCCGGCAGCGGGCGCACGTAAACGATGACTTGACAACTCGTCCGCGTCAATCCATTGTTGACACCGTGCCCGACGGGCCGTTGGCCGCGGTGAGCGAGGCGTTGCGGAGAGTCCGCGACGCGGAGGCGACACTGCGCGAGGCGGTCGAGGCGGCCAGGGAGGCCGGGCACACCTGGCAGGAGATCGGCGACCTGCTGGGCACCAGCCGGCAGGCCGCGTTCCAGCGGTTCGGCCGGCCGACCGACCCGACGACGGGAGCGTCGCTGGCGGTGCTGCAGCTGCCCGACGCGGTCCAGCGCGCAGAAGGGCTCGTCGCCGACGTCGTCGCGTGCCGGTGGCATGAGGTGATGCAGGACTTCGACGAGCCCATGCGCGCCGAGATCGACGAGGAGAAGCTGAGCGTCGCGTGGGCCCAGGTGGCCGGGTCGGTCGGGAGTTTCGAGAGGTCGGGAACGCCGTACGCGTGGTCCGCGGGTGAGTACACGCTCGTCCACGTGCCACTGGCGTTCGAGGCCGGCGAACGGGTCGTGCAGGTGACCTACCGCGCCGACGGACGGGTGGCGGGGCTGTTGATCCGCCCACCCGAAGCAGTGTGAGCTCTGGAAACGGGGGAACGATGAGAACAGCAGTAGTGGGTGTTGCCGTGCTCCTCGCGGCGTTGGTGGCTCCGGCCGCCCACGCCGCCGAGGTGCCCACGGCGGGGGAACAGCTGGGATGGGTCGTCGACGCCACCGGACGCGTGCCGGTGGCCGAGGACGAGGTGCGCCAGCACGTGGCACAGGTCCTGCTCGACGCGGCCGGTGGCCCGGCGGGAGTCAACGCCGCGCTCACCGGACTCGGCAGGCTGCAGGTGAAGCGGGTCGTCACCGAGACGCCCGAGCACGTCCAGGCGGCGGTCAGCAGCCCGGTGAACGACTACCTCCTGGACCTCCACGTCGACCAGGCCGGTCTGGTCGACGGCCTGCGCGCGACGCCGGACGCCCCGGTGCCGACGTCGTGGGCGGAGCTGGACAGCCGCCTCGCGGCGCTCGGGAGCAGGGTCTCGTTCGGTGCCTCGGAGATCCAGCCGGACGGCCGGTGCCGGGACGTGCACGGGGTCGACGACACCGTGCAACGGCCGCTCGGCTCGGGCTTCAAGCTCTACGTCCTGGGCGCGCTGGGCAAGGCCGTCGCCGAGCACCGGGCGTCGTGGACCGACACGCTCGCGATCCGCGACGACTGGAAGAGCCTGCCGTCCGGCGAGCTGCAGAACCAGCCGGCCGGCACGCCGTTGCCGCTGACCGAGTACGCCGACAAGATGATCTCGATCAGCGACAACACGGCGACCGACCACCTGATCCACCGGCTGGGCCGCGGCGCCGTCGAGCGGCAGCTCGTCGCGTTCGGCAACCAGCGGCCGTCGGCGAACGTCCCGTTCCTGACGACCAAGGCGATGTTCGAGCTCAAGGCCACGAAGGACACCTCCAGGATGGACGCCTACCTGGCGCTCCCCCGCTGGGCGCGTCCGGCGGCGGTCGCGGGCCTCGAACGGCTGCCGCTCACGGGCCTGACCGCCTGGACGCAGCCGCGCGAGATCGACAGGATCGAGTGGTTCGGCTCGCCGGACGACATCTGCCGCGCCTACTCCGGCCTGCGCGCGCAGAACCAGCCGGAGATCGCGCACGCGCTGTCGCTCAACGACGGCGGTCTGCGCCTCGACCGGACGGCGTTCCCGGAGGTCTGGTTCAAGGGCGGCAGCGAACCCGGCGTGCTGACGCTGAACTACCTGGCGCGCACGGCCGACGGCCGCTCGCTGGTCGTCAGCGTCATGGTGTCGGACCCGGCGGCACCGCTGAACGAAAGCCGTGTCGCGGCAACGGGAATCGCGCTCGCCAAGGGTGCGATGGCGTTGATGGCGGCCGCACCTCGCAGGTGAGGGTGGGCTGACGGTCTCGGGCGGTGGTCCTCGGTTCGTCCGGGGGCCACCGCCCGAGGCGTGTCAGGAGAGCTCGGCGACGATCTTCTCGATCCGCCGCGCACGGGTCTCCGGCTGCTTGGCCGCCGCCACCGCCTCCGCCCGCTGCCGCTGGTTGCTGTACGACAGGGCGGTGAACGCGGCACGGGCGCCGGGACGGCGGTCGAGCGCCGCCGCCAGGTCGTCCGGCACCTCGACCGTGCGTTCCGCGAGGTCGGGTTCCAGCGCGACCTCGACGGTGTCGCCGGCGCTGACGCCCGCCGCCTCCCGGTTGGCGGCGCTCACCCCCAGCATGAAGTCGCCGTCGTACACCGCCACCGTGCTGCGGTAGGTGTGGGCGCCGATGGTCACCAGCACCTTCGGCTTCCTGCCCTGGCCCAGCGCCTCGACGACGGCCGCGGGCACGCGGAAGCCGGTCGCCGTCTTGCCGTTGAGCTCGATCAGCGTGGTGAACGTGTGGCGCGCCAAGGTCCGACCTCCCGGTGACGTCGACTGTCCACGTCGGATAGTAGGCACAGAAACGGCTGTCACGCCGGTGGTTGCGTCTCGCCGGACGGGTCGGCGCCGTCGAGCAGGCGCTGCACGCGGGCGGCGTCGTCGTCGCGGCCCTGGTCCCGGTACAGCTCCAGCGCCTCGCGCCACACCGCGCGGGCCTCGGCGTGCTGGCCCAGTGCCGCGTGCGGTTCGCCCAGCCGTTCCAGGGTGCCGGCCACCTGGACGAGCGCGCCCAAGTCGCGGAGCAGGGCCTGGGCCCGGCGGTAGTGGCCGACGGCCTCGGCGTGCAGGCCGCTGCTGTGGTCGATGTAGCCCAGGGTGTCCCAGGTGGCCGCCTCGCCGTCGGGGTCGGGGTTGAGGTGGTAGAGCTTCAGCGCGGTGTGGCAGTGGTCGCGGGCCCGGTCGTGGTCGCCGAGCCGGGCGATGTACCAGCTGGCCGAGTTGAGCATGTGGGCTTCCCAGGTGGGGTTGCCGATGGCGCGGTACAGCTCCAGTGCGCTGGTGGAGTGGTCGAGTGCCCGCTCGTCGTCGTGGGCCAGGCCCCACGCCCACGCGAGCATGCGGTGGGTGTGGGCCTCTCCGGCCGGGTCGTCCTGCCGCCGGGCCAGGGCGAGGGCGCGGTTCAGGTGGTCCACCGCCTCGTCGTGCCAGCCCAGCTCGGTGTAGGCGTTGCCGAGCTGGCGGTGGACGAGGAGGTCGGTCGCCGGGTCGCGGAGGTGGCCGGCGGCGGTGAGGCCCGCCTGCCAGACGGCGACCCGGTCGCGGCGGTGCCCGCGGCGCAGCTGGTAGATGCCGAGGGTCCAGGCCAGCTGCCACACCTGCCGGTGCCAGAGGTGGGCGGCGGCGGTCTGCTGGGCGGCCTGCAGGTTCAGGTGCTCGGTGTCGAACCAGGCCACGGCCGCCGCGAAGCCCGGCACCGGCTGCGGGAGGCAGCCGGCGTCGAGCGGGTCGAGCTCCAGGGGCTCACGGCGCGGGTCGAGGAGCTGGTCGGCGGCGTTGGCCGTGTGCAGGTAGAAGCCGACGACGCGGCGCAACGCGTCCTCCCGCGGCTGCTCCTCGGCGACCTCGGTGGCGTAGCGGCGGATCAGGTCGTGCATCGAGAACCGCCCGTTCGGCCCGCGGTTCAGCAGGGACGCGTCCTGGAGGTCGCGCAGGACCCGCGCGGCACGGGTCGCCGGCAGACCGGTCAGCGCGGCGACGGCGGGCAGGCCGATGTCCGGGCCGGGCGCGACGCCGAGCAGGCAGAACACCCGCTGCTGCTCAGGAGTCAGCACGCGGTATGACCACGACAGCACCGTGGGCACCCCGGTGGAGGGTTCCTCCAGCACGGCCATGCCCAGCTCCCGCAGGTCCGCGGCGAACTCGGCCAGCGGCACGCTCGGGTGCGTGTGCGCGCGGGCGGCGATGATGCCCAGCGCCAGCGGCAACCCGTCGCAGAACCCGATCAGCTCCGCCACGGCGTCCGGTTCGGCGGCGACCCGGTCCGCGCCGAGCCGGCGGACCAGCACGGCGCGGGCCTCGTCGTCGGTCATCGTCCCGAGGGCCAGGTGGTGCGCGCTGTGCCGGGTGAGCACACCGGTGAGCGTCGCGCGGCTGGTGATCAGCACGGTGCACGAGCTGCCGCCCGGCAGCAGGGGCAGCACCTGCTCGGTACCGGCGGCGTTGTCCAGCACGATCAGCATCCGCCTGCCCGCGACCAGGCTGCGGAACAACGCCGTCTGCGCGTGCGGGTCGACCGGGATCCTGCCGGGGTCCGCGCCCAGCGCGTCGAGGAACCCCCGCACCGCGGCGGCCGACGCCATCGGCGCGCCCGCCGGGCTGAACCCGCGCAGGTCGACGAAGAGCTGGCCGTCCGGGAACCGGTCCAGCCGCTGGTGGGCCCAGTGCACGGCGAGCCAGGTCTTGCCGATGCCGCCGGTGCCGCCGATCGCGGAGATCACCACCGTCCGGTCGGGCCCGGACTCGTCGAGCGTGGCGGTCAGCGACGCGAGCTCGTCGGCGCGGCCGGTGAAGTGCGCCGGGGTGGCGGGCAGCTGCCGCGGCACGACCGCCGGGGGCGCCGCGGGAGGCGCGACGGACAACGTCGAGTCCGCGGCCAGGATCCGCTGGTGCAGCTCCCGCAGCCGCGGGCCGGGGTCGGCGCCCAGCTCCTCGACCAGCCTCCCGCGCAGCCGCTGGTAGTGCCGCAGTGCGTCGGCGGTCCGCCCGCTGCGGTGCAGGGCGAGCAGGTACTGCCCGGCCGTGCGCTCGTCCAGCGGGTGCCGCGCGGCGCGGGCCGCGAGCTCCGCCAGCAGGTCCTCGCCGTCGCCGGCCCGCAACCGGGCGTCGACCAGGTCCTGGTCCGCGGCGAGCAGCTCCTGCAGCAGCTCGTCGCGCACGGCCTCGGCCCACTCCCCCGTCAGGCCGGTCAGCGGTTCTCCTCGCCGCAAGGCCACGGCCTCGGTCAGCAACGCCACCGCCTGCCCGCCGGTCGCACCGCGGGCCGTGGCACGCAGCTCGCGGAACCGGTGCAGGTCCACCACGTGGTCCGCACCGTCCAGCACCAGCGCGTAGCCCCCGGACCGCAGGACGATCCCGGGGCCGTCCACCGGCAGGGCGCCGCGCAACCGCGAGACGTAGCTCTGCAACGTCGCCCGGCCCCGTCTCGGGGTGTCCGCACCCCACACCCGTTCCACCAGCTGGTCCGCCGGCACCACCCGGCCCGCGTCCACCGCCAGCGCCGCCAGCACGCACCGCTGCCGCGCGGGCCCCAGGTCCACGACCCGCCCGTCCACGTGCGCGGTCACCTCACCGAGCACACCCAGCTCGACCGTCATAGCCCCGCCCCCCTCGCTCCGCCCCGGCACGGGCGGAACCACAGGCGACACGAATATCGGCTTGACCAGCGCAATGCAGAAACCTTGCAAGGAATGCGCACGAACGGCCGTGCACCGTAGCGGCAGACGGCCCAAGGGGAGACCAACGGGAGGACGGGCCGTCGCGCCGGCGGAGCAACTCGTGGCCACCACAGGAACGGGGGCGACGAAGCCCGCCGGCGGCAGTGGACACCCGTGCACCGTCCGGCCTTCCCTGGGGGGATGGCCGGACGCCGCACGGGACGTCCCGCCGAGGAGCACCGGGGACCCGGCAGCACCCCAGCTGCCGTGATCGCCCGCCCCGCCCAGGTGACAGCCGGGCGGTCGCCCCGGCACCCGCTCCTCGGTCGCGGACCCGGAGGGAACGGGTCGGCGCCCAACCAAACTCGTTGGACCCGCCCAACTCACGGGGGATCTGAGTGGAGGTGGT
>NZ_JBHYGW010000001.1:89992-181636 GCF_042738015.1 Lentzea sp. NPDC059081 | reverse complement strand
CCAACTGCAGGGGGGGTGGAGGGATGGGGCCTCCCCCAAGTGCGCATCGGGGGGGCAACCTCCACCGAATCGACAATACCAAGCCCCCCCCCCCCGGGGTCCTGCCAGGCCAGGGACCGCTTCGGGCGCAGGCGGGGTCAGCCGGTGACGCCCACCGGCCTCGACTGGTAGCGCCCGGACGGCTCGCCGACGATCTTGCCGTCCTGCAGCACCCGCGTGCCGCGCAGGAACGTGTCGGTGACCTTCACGGTCAGCTCCTGGCCCTCGAACGGCGTGTACTCCTGGCTCGACTCGGAGTCCTCCGCGCGCACCACCCAGGTGTGGTCGGGGTCGACCAGGGCGATGTCGGCGTCGAAGCCCACCTCCAGGTTCCCCTTGTTGCGCAACCCGTAACGGCGCGCGGGCGCGGCCGTGACGAGGTCGGCGAGCCGGCCCAGCGGCACGCCCCGGCGGCGGCCCTCGCTCACCAGGCCGGCCAGCAGGTACTCCGTGCCGCCGAAGCCCGACTTGGCGGCGAACACGTCGTCGCGCTGGTCGCCCTCGCCGAACTTGCGCTCGTCCTTGCAGCAGGCGTGGTCGCTCACCACCCAGTCGACCGTGCCGTCCGCGACGCTCTCCCACAGCGCGTCGACGTCCTCGCGCGAGCGCAGCGGCGGGTTGACCTTGCCGCCGAGACCGCTCGCCGTGGTGTAGTCGGCGAGCAGGTGACCGATCGTGACCTCGCGGCGGAAGTCGATGTGCGGGAACGCCTCCGCCATCCGCATCGCGGCGTCGAGGGCCTTGCGGGAGGTGAGGTGCAGCAGGTTGATGTTGGCCAGGCCGGTCTCGTGGGCCAGATAGGACGCGATCGTGATCGCGAGACCCTCCGAGTGCGGCGGGCGCGACGCCGAGTACGCCTCCAGGCCGGTGAGCTTGCCCTCCTTCTCGACGCGCTCGGTGTAGGCGGTCATGATCTCGGCGGTCTCGCAGTGCAGCGACAGCGAGATCTCCTCGGCGAGCTCGGGGAACTTCTCCCGCGCCGCCTGGATGCCGCGCATGACGAACTCGAAGTGGGCGTAGTCGTACCGCTCGCCCTCCGGGATCATCAGGAAGTCGCTCTGGTCGCTCGACTTCCCGTGCAGGCCGTGCGAGCCGTAGAACATGAACACCTTGAACGACGGCACGCCGTAGTCGCTGATCAGCGAGGGGATCTCGTCGATGTGCTCGCTCATCATCGGCGCGAGGTGGAAGCCGTAGTCCACCCACGCGCGGCCGGAGACGGTCTCCAGCACCTCGGGGAAGAACTTGCCGTAGCTGCCACCGCGGTTGAGGTAGTACTGGCCGGTGCGCATGTAGTTCAACGCCGTCGTGACGCCGCCCTGGGCGCACGCGCGGCTCTCGGACTCCGAGTCGACGCCGAGCTCGTGGTAGATGCCCCAGTGCTGGTGGGCGTCGACCACGCCGGGGAACGCGAGCTTGCCGCCGCCGTCGACCACTTCGGCGGCGTCCGCCGTCGCGAGCTCGGGCCCGATCGCCGCGACCTTGCCGTCCCGCACGGCGATCGCGGTGCGGACGGGCTCGTCGGCACCGGGGAGCACCAGGTCGATGTTGTGCAGAACCAGGTCGTAGGCGGTCATCTCGTCTCCTCCGTGCTTTCGTTCTCGCGCAGTGCGGTCAGTCGCAGCAGGTGGTGCACGTCGGCGGTGTCGCCCAGGCCCGCGACCGCGTCGATCACGTCCTGGGCCACCGCCATCCCCAGCACCGGGGCCGCGTTGTCGGTGAACTTGCGGGCGATCTCCTCGTCGGTCAGCGGGTTGTCGACGCCGCCGCGGTTGGCCAGCGCCTTGGCCGTCCACTCGCGACCGTCGCGGGACGTCGCCTTCACCACGGCGGGGAACTGGTGCGGGAAGATCGCCGTGCACTCGTCGTCGGCCACGACGGTCGTGCGGCTCATCAGCTCCTGGCGCCGCGGGTCGGTGAGGTGCTCCGGCGCGTAGTCGGCCAGTGCCGCGCCGAGCCCACCGCCGCCGAACAGGCCGACCACGGCGGCATAAGGCCCGCTGAACTGGGCCTCGTACGGGGTGCTCGGCGTCCGCTTCTTCTCGATCGGGTCGCCGACGGTCCGCACGACCGGCGCCGGGACGCCGACCTCCAGCGACACCACGTCGTCCGGGGCGAGGCCCTGTTCGCGCAGCTGCCCGGCCGCGTCGACGATCGTGTGCGTGAAGTGGTTGGCGGGGTAGGGCTTGAAGAAGATGCGCGGCACCTCCCAATCGGTGCCCAGCCCGTCGGTGATCGCCTCCGCCCGGTACTCGCCGCGCAGGAACGCCTCGAAGAAACCGAACCTGCCCTCGAACACCGTGGGCGGGCCGGTGAAGCCGTGCCGGGCCAGCCGGGCGCTCGACACCCCGGCCTGGGCGGCCCAGCCGCAGTGCAGGCGCTTGACGGTGCCACCGGTGCGGTTCGCCTCGATGATGCCGGCCGACTGCGACGCGACGATGCCGATGGCGTGCGCGATCTCCTGCTCGTCACCGCCGCCGAGCAACGCCGCCGCGACCGCGCTGCCGACCGCGCCGCAGATGGACGTGGCGTGCTGCCCGTGCTCGAAGAACACCGAGTTGCCGCTGTCCGGGTCGTAGCCTGCCATGCC
The DNA here is from genome assembly GCF_042738015.1 of Lentzea sp. NPDC059081. Classification (NCBI taxonomy): domain Bacteria; kingdom Bacillati; phylum Actinomycetota; class Actinomycetes; order Pseudonocardiales; family Pseudonocardiaceae; genus Lentzea; species Lentzea sp. NPDC059081. Next base: position 179,007 of record NZ_JBHYGW010000001.1, on the reverse strand, counting down.
GACGCGGACGCAGACCTCCAGTCCGGCGGCGACGGCGGCGATCAGCAGGTCGCCGCTCACGTCGTTGTCCTGCGCCGCGGCCAGAGCGGCCGGGACGACGCTCGCGCTCGGGTGCAGCACTGACGGCAGATGCGTGTCGTCGTAGTCGAGCGAGTGCGCCAGCACGCCGTTCGCGAACGCGGCGAGCGCGGCCGGAACCGGTGTGCCGTCACCGATGACGTGCGCCCGGCCCGCTCCCCCCTGCTCGGCCACGAAGGCGAGCGCGGCGGAACTGGTGTCGAGCGCCCTGCCCGCCACGCACAGCCCCAGCACGTCGAGGATCCGGTGCCGCACACTGGCCTTCACCTCGGGCGGCAGCTCACCGGCGGCGGTCTTGACCGCGAACCGGGCTATGGTCTGGCTCAGCGTCAGCGAGGTCACGAGGCCACCCCCGGCACCACGGCGAGCGGACGAACGGGCGAACCCGTGGCGCCCACGAGCTTGAGCGGCGCCAGCACGAACAGGAACTCGTGCACCCCGGCGGAGGCCAGCTCCTCCAGGTCCATCGTCTCGATGATGTGGATGCCCTTCTCGACGAGCAGCACGCGGTGCGCGGGCAGCAGGCTGTGTCCCTGGCCGGGCGCCAGGCGTTCGAACGCGATCGTGTCGGCGCCCGCCGCGTGCACGTCCAGCCCGGCGAGCCAGTAGGCACCGGTCTCGCTGATCCCCGGCACCCCGCTGTCGTGGCCGGTGTAGACCTCCGCCCCGGCGGCGAAGTGCACGCCCCAGCCGCTGCGGATCAGCACCACGTCGCCTTGGCGCACCTCGGTTCCCTGCTCCAGAGCGGTGCGGGCGAGGTCGTCCGGGGTGATCTCGTAACCGGGCTCGCAGCGCGGCAGCCCGAGGGTGCGCGGCACGTCCAGCAGGACGCCCCGGCGGAACATCGGCAGGATCGTCTCGGCACCGAGCGAGCTCATCGTGCCGCCCCGCTGGGCCTCGTCCGCCCGCACCCCGCCGAACATCAGGCCGTTGTGCGACACGTGCGAGAACGCGTCGATGTGCGTGCCGACGTGCGTGCCGAGCGAGATGTGGTCGGCCGCCGCCGAACCGCCGTCGGCGCGGACCATGTCGCCGTGCCGGCGGGGCAGCGTGTGCCAGTAGGGCGGGTGGTTCGGTGACTGCGGCATGCCCCGGTACAACGGCCGGCCGAGGTCGAAGACCCGGACCCCCGTTCCCAGCGCGGAGTCCAGCCACGTCGCCGTGTCCGTCCTGGTCGCCTCGTTGACGCTCATGCGATCACACCCCGCTCGCGCATTCCATCGATCTCCGCCGCCTCGTACCCGAGCTCCTTCAGCACCGGATCGGTGTCCGCTCCGAGGTCCCCACCGGTGGTCCTGATCCGTCCGGGTGTCCGCGACATGCCCCACATGACGTCGTGCATCAGCACGTCGCCGAGCTTGTCGTCGGTGACCTCGCGCAGCATCTGCGTCGCCCGGACGTGCTCGTCGGCGACGATGTCCGCGGCGTCGTAGATCGGCGCGACGGCCGCTCCCGCCGCGGTGAACTGCTCGATGACCTCGTCGCGGGTGCGCTGCCCGATCCACTCCGACACGTGGCCGTCGAGCAGGTCGGCGTGCACCGCGCGCTGGCCGCCGGTGGCGAACCACGGCTCGTCGATCACCTCGGGGTGCCCGACGAGCCGCATCACGCGTTCCGCGATGCTCTGCGCGCTGGTCGACACCGCGACCCACCGGCCGTCGCTGGTGCGGTAGGTGTTGCGGGGCGCGTTGTTCAGCGACCGGTTGCCGCGCCGCTGCTCGACCACGCCGAGCTGGTCGAACACCGTCGGGCCGGGACCCACCGCCGTCATCAACGGCGTCAGCAGGTTCATGTCGACGACCTGGCCGACACCGGGCGACTTCGTGTCACGCTCCCACAACGCCATCATCGTCGCGCCCACCGCGGCGACCCCGCACATCGAGTCGGCCAGGCCGAACGCCGGCAGCGTGGGCGGCCCGGAGGCCTCGCCGGTGAGGTGGGCGAACCCGCTCATCGCCTCGGCGAGCGTGCCGAAGCCGGGCCGGGACGAGTAGGGGCCGGTCTGCCCGAACCCGGTCACCCTGACCACGATCAGCGCCGGGTTGCGCCGCCACAGGTCCTCAGGCCCGAGGCCCCAGCGCTCCAGCGTGCCGGGGCGGAAGTTCTCGACCAGCACGTCGGCGGTCTCGACCAGGCGCAGCAGCAGCTCCGCGCCCTCCGCCTGCGACAGGTCCGCCGCCACGAGGCGCTTGTTGCGGGAGATCTCCTTCCACCACAACGGTTCGCCGTCCTTGGACGGGCCGTGGCCGCGCATCCCGTCGCCGCGGCGCGGGTGCTCGATCTTGACGACCTCGGCGCCGTAGTCCCCCAGCAGCTGGCAACACAGCGGACCGGCCAGGATCGTGGAGGCGTCCACGACCTTCACCCCGGTCAGCGGGCCATCGCTGTGAGCGGTTGACGTCTCGCTCATGCGTTCATGGCTCCCATCGGTTCGATGACCTCGCGCAGCACCCGGCAGAAGGCCTCCGGGTCCTGTTCGGCGAAGAAGTCCGTCGCACCCGGCACCACGACGGCGCTGCGGTGCTTGATCAGCTCGACTGCTCTGGCGTGCATGAACCCGATCCGGTCCGCGCTGCCCGCCAGGAGCAGCGCGACCTCCCCCGCCGCCTCAGCCGAGTCGCGCAGGTCGTGCCACCAGATCGCGCGGTAGGACGGGGCGAAGTCGGAGCCCGCGTGCAGGTAGTCCCGGACGAGGTCGGTGACGAAGTCCGGGTCCGCCCACGGGTACTCGCTGAGCACGCGGTTCCAGATCCAGGTGAGGTGGGCGCCGTCGGCGGTGGCGGCCCACGGCGGTGCGAACGACGCCAGCCGGTCCGCGCGTTCGTCCTCGGTGTAGACGGGAACCCCGTGCAGCACCACGCCTTTCGCGACGCCCGGCCGCCGAGCGGCCGCGTGCAGGGCGAACACCGCACCCGTCGCACGTCCGAACAGCCACGGGTTGTGCGCTCCGAACGCGTCCGCGACGAACCACGCCACGTCGGCGTAGTCGTCCACCGTCCAGCCCTCCGGCGGCGGGTCGGACTCGCCGTAGCCGGGCGTGTCCACCGCGATGGGCACGCAGAACTCCGCGAGCCCTTCGAGCGCCCTGCGGTACCGGCGCGCCGACAACGGGCTCTGGTGCAGCATCACCAGTGCGGGCAGTCCTGTCGCCAGCCGGGTGGCCAGCGGCGTCTCGCCGGCGGTGAGGAAGTGCACCGCGCCCCAGGGAGCGCTCAGGTACCCGCCCTTCACCGCGACCCGCCGAGCGCCGCCGGCTCTCTGTCCTGGTCGGCGCGCAGGCACGCCACGTCGTGCCGGTCGGCCACCGGGAGCAGGCTCACCGGCCACGTCGAGCACTCGTCGATCTCGATCGGGCACCGTCCACTCAGGACGCACTTGGTCGGCGCCTTCGACGGGTTCGGGATCTCGCCGCGCAACGGCACGTGCTCGCGGCGCTGCCCGACCACCGTGCTGAGCGTCGCGGACAGCAGGGCCTTGGTGTACGGGTGGCGCGGGTTGCCCAGCACCTCCTGCGTCGGCCCCTGCTCCACGACCTTGCCGAGGTACATCACCGCGACCCGGTCGCTGATCAGCCCGACCGTGGCGAGGTCGTGCGAGATGAAGACGTACGAGATCTCCCGCTCCCGCTGCAGGTCGCGCAGCAGGTCGAGCACCCGCGCCCGCACCGAGACGTCCAGCGACGACGTCGGCTCGTCGAGCACCACCAGCTCGGGCTCGGTGATGATCGCGCGGGCGATGCCGATGCGCTGCTGCTGGCCGCCGCTGAGGTTGCGCGGCAACCGGTCGGCGTGCTCGGCGGTGAGGCCGACGCGCTCCAGCATCGCCACCACGGCCTCGCGCCGCTGGGCGCGGGACATCTCCGGCCGGTGGATGATCAACGGCTCGGCGACGATGTCCCCGACCTTGATCCGCGGGTTGAGCGACTCGTACGGCTCCTGGAACACGACCTGGATCCGCGAGCGCAGCGCCCGCATCTCCTTCTTGCTCAACGACCCCAGCGTGATGCCGTCGAAGACGACGTCGCCGGAGGTCGGCTGGATCAGGCCGAGGGCGACCCGGCCGAGCGTGGACTTGCCCGACCCGCTCTCGCCGATGACCGCGACGGTCTCGCCTCTGCCCACCGACAACGACACCCCGTTGACGGCGTGGACCTCCTTGCCGCCGCGGCGGAACACCTGCTGCACGTCGTGCAGTTCCATGATGCTCATCAGCGGGTCACCTCCTGACCGGACAGGCTGGGCACGGCCTGCGCCCACGGGGCCGGCGGCACCGCGGCGAGCAGCTGCCGGGTGTAGTCGTGGGACGGGTTCGTGAACACGTCGGCGACGAGCCCGGTCTCGACGACCTTCCCGGACTTCATGACCACGACGCGGTGGCAGTACTGCGCGACCACGCCGAGGTCGTGCGTCACGAGCAGCAACGACCGCCCGCCCTGCTTCACCTGGGCGTCGATCAGGTCGAGGATCTGCCGCTGCACGGTCACGTCCAGCGCCGTCGTGGGCTCGTCCGCGATCACCAGCGACGGGTCGTGCAGCATCGCCAGCGCGATGACCACGCGCTGCGCCATGCCGCCGGACAGCTCGTGCGCGAACCCGCGCAGCACCCGTTCCGGCCCGCGCACCTGCACCGACTCGAGCCGCTCGATCGCCAGGTCGCGCAGGTCCGTGCGGCTGATCTTGCGGTGCGCCCGCACGACGTTGCGGAACTGCTTCTCGATCGACAGCACCGGGTTCAGCGAGCCGAACGGGTTCTGCGCGACGAACCCGATCCGCGCTCCCCTGATCTCGCGCAACCTGTTGCGGTGCAACCGGATCAGATCGGTGCCCTCGAACTCCGCGCTGCCGCCGACGACCTTGCCGTAGGACGGCAGCAGCCCGAGGACCGAGCGGATCGTCACCGACTTGCCGGACCCGGTCTCCCCGACGATCCCGACGGCCTCGCCCTCCGGCACGTCGAACGTCACGTCGTCGATCGCCCTGACCACGCCCGCGCGGCCGCGGAACTGGGAGGTCAGTCCTGTCACCCTGAGCATCAGCTTCCCTCCACCTGTCGCTGGATGCCGTTGGCCAGCATGTTGAGGCTCGCGATGGCGAGGAAGATCGCCACACCGGGCCAGATCGCGATCCACCACTGACCGGTCGAGATCGCCTGGGCGCCCACCTGCACCATCGAGCCCCACGTGGGGGTGGGCGGGGAGACGCCGATGCCGAGGAAGTTCAGCGCCGCGATCACGATCACCGCGTTGGCCGTGGTGAGCGAGCACTGGACCAGGCAGACGTCCACGACGTTCGGCATGATGTGCCGGAACACCACCCGCCTCGGCCGCGCCCCGGTCGCGATGGCGGCCTCGATGAAGCGTCCGTCGCGAATGGACAGCGCCTCACCGCGGATCAGCCGGATGAACCGGGGACCGTTGATGATCACGATGGCGTACAGGATGTTCTGGATGTCGTTGCCGGTCAGCGACACGATCGTCACCGACAGCACGATCAGCGGGAACGACTGGAACGCGTCGAGGGCGCGCATGAAGCCCTCGCTCCACTTGCTCTTCACGCTCAGCGGCAGGCCGATCAGCAGACCGATCACGAGCGAGGCGAGCGTGCCCATCAACGCGAGCGGCAGGTCGCTGCGGCCGGCGGCGATGACGCGGGAGAACACGTCGAACCCGTTGGCGTCGGTGCCGAAGACGTACTCGGCCGACGGCGCCTGCAGCACGGCGGTCGGGTCGGGCGTCATCGGGTCGTGCGGCAACGGCGCCAGGAACGACGCCAGCAGCATGAAGAGCAGCAGTCCGCCACCCGCGACGATGCCGGGACTGGCCCGGACGTAGCGGGCGCTGCGGGCGAAGAACGGCGCGATGAAGGGCTGCCGGAGCCCGGCCGGGTTACTCATAGCTCACCCTCGGGTCGAGGAAGAGGACCACCAGGTCCAGCAACAGGAACAGGGTCAGCGTGAGCAGTCCCGCCGTGACGACGAACCCCTGGATGATCGGCACGTCGACCTTCAGCACGCCGTCGAGCGCCCACTGGCCCATGCCGCGCCAGTTGAAGACGCGTTCGACGATGGCGGCGCCGCCGAGCAGCGAGCCGAACAGGATCGCGATGTAGGTGACGACGGTCGTGCGGGACGCGGCGAACGCGTAGTAGACGACGGTGCGTTCACGGAGGCCGCAGGCGCGGGCGAACTCCACCTGCGGGGTGGTGAGCGCGGTGCCCATGCTGCCGCGCGCGGTCTTCGCGAAGTACGACGAGTACACGAGTCCTAGCGACAGCACCGGAAGCGCGGCGTGCGACACGGCCTCGCCGAGCGTCGTCCAGTCACCGGTGAAGAAGCTGGTGATGATCAGGAACGGGGTGTCGTCCGCCGACCCCGACTCGATGGGGAGACGCCCGATCGGCGCCGGCGCCCAGCCGAGCAGGAAGAAGAACACGTAGATGCCGACCAGGGCGAGGAAGAAGTCGGGAACCGACTGCAGCACCGAGGTGACACCGCTCATGATCCGGTCCGGGATCCGGCGGGCGAAGTACGCGCCCACGACGCCGATCGCCATGCCCAGGCCGATCGCCAGCAGCAGTGCGAAGAACACCAGCTCCAGCGTGTTCGGCAGGAACTTCCCGATGTCGTGCAGGATCGGCTCGTTCGTGAAGAACGACGTGCCGAGGTCGCCCTGCAGCAGGTTGCCCCAGAACGAGAAGTACCGCTCCAGCAACGGCTTGTCGAGGCCGAGCTGGCTGTTGACGTGGGCGATCTGCTCCTTGGTGGCGAAGTCGCCGAGGATCGTGATCGCCGGGTCGCCCGGGATGAGGAACACCAGGAAGAACGACACGCTGCCGAGCACGAACAGCGAGACCGGCACGATGGCGACCCGCTTGACGATGTAGCGGAGAAGGGGACGCCGCCGCTTCTCCCTGACCTTGACCGCGGTCAGCGCGGGTTCCGCTGTGGTCACAGCACACTCACCCCTCCGTCGACGCACACGGTGTGGCCGGTGACCATGGCCGCGTCCGGGGAGGCGAGCCAGCGCACGGCGGCCGCCACCTCCTCGGGGCGCACGACCCGGCCGAGCGGGATCGACGCGAGCTTCGCGGCCATGTAGGTCTCGTTGTCGAGCACGTCCGCCGTCATCGGGCTCGGCACGATGGTCGGCGCCACGGCGTTCACGCGGATCCGCGCACCCGCCCACTCCAGCGACAGGATCTTGGTCAGCTGGATGATCCCGGCCTTGGTCACGCCGTACATCGCGGAGCCCGCGATCGCGACCAGACCGCCGGTCGACGCCATGTTCACGATGGCGCCGCCGTGGGCCGACAGCACCGGGTGGACGGCCTGGCACATCCGGAACGTGCCGTTGAGGTTGATCTCGACGACATCGCGCCAGACCTCCTCCGGCATGGTCTCGGTGGCGCCCCTGGCGTTGATGCCCGCGTTGTTCACCAGCAGATCGACGGTTCCCGCCTGGGCCACCGCCTCGGCGACGGCCGCGCGGCACGAGTCACCGGACCGCAGGTCGAGCTCCACGGCGTGCTTGGCGCTCGCCGGTGCCGCTCCCCCGAGGTCCGCCGCGACCACCACGTAGCCGTGGGCCGCGAGGTCGTCGCACACCGCGGTGCCGATCCCGCCGGCCGCTCCGGTGACGAGGGCGACCGGCTGGTCCTTCTCAGACATGGACCTCTCCGTTCCACTCGGCACGGGCGCTGTCGGGCAGTGGCAGGGTGTTCAGGCGGACGTCCGGGCTCAACGGCTCGTCGAGGCCGGCGAGCCGGAGCAGCGCCCACAACGTGACGAGGTTGCTGCTGATCGCCGGGCGTCCCGTCTCCTGTTCGACCGCGACCAGCGAGTCGAGCGTGCGCCAGTTGGTGCAGCTGATCGCGACGACGTCGGCGTCGGACACGTCGAGGGCGGCGGCGGCCTTGAAGCTCGCCGCCGGCTCCAGCCGGCCCTTGTCCAGGTTGGACAGGATCTCCAGGTCGTTGCGGGCCGCGACCTCGTACCCCGCCTGGCTCAGGTAGCTGACCGCGCCGTCGGCGACCGGCTTGACGTACGGCGTGGCGAGCGCGACCTTCCGCGCGGACAACGCTGTCAGCGCGGCGACGAGCGCGCTGCTCGTCGTCACGATCGGGATGCCGTGCGCACGGGTCAGCCCGTCGCACGTCGCCTGGTCGGAGTCGCGGCCGCCGAGGAAGCTGCCGGAGGTGCAGGCGTAGGCGATCGCGGTCACCCCCGCCGAGGCGAGCTCGGCGACGGCGCGGTCGAGGTGGTCGTGCATCGCGAGCAGGCTCGCGACCTTCTCCTCCTCCGAGGAGACCTCCGCGACGGCGACACGGGACGCGAACACCGCCACGCCCTGCGGCAGGTACGCGGCGAACTCGGGTTCGACGGTCGTGTTCGTGGAGGGCACGACGATGCCCACGCGGGCTCGGCGTCCGTACATCAGCTGCCTCCCGGCACGAGCGGAACGCGGTACCCGTCGTTGATCTCGGCGAGCAGGTCGACGGTCTCGTAGGTGACGTCGAGGCCCTCGCCCGTGCGCGAGTCGCGCAGGCTGCCCGACCAGTGGGTGCCGAAGCGGATCGTGTTGTCGACGCTGGTGTACGTGCCGCAGTAGACGAGGTACGACGACGGCAGCGACCCCACGCGTTCGGTGAGGATCTCGACGATCTTGTCGGGCGAGAGGAACACCGACGCGTTCACGCGCTGGTACAGCTCACCGTCCACAGTGCACTCCAGGACCAGGTCCTCCCACCGCGGGGCGATGTCGCTCCAGCGCCACACCTTCCGGCCCAGCACGCTCGGGCAGTACTGCTTGGCCCAGATGATGCTGTGCCGCTCCAGCACGCGGTCGGTGTGGTCCGAGCCGACGCCGAGGTGGATCTCGCCCTCGTGCACCACGAGCACGAGCTCGACCTCGCCGGAGGTCGTCTCGCTGTGCACGCCGATCCGGTCGTCCGTCGTCACCGAGTTGACCGACATCGGGTAGATCCTGGGTGCGGGCACGTCGAACGCGATCCGCACGCCGACGTCGGCCACCTCCTGCTGGTGCGCGCGGGCCGCGTCCGGGTCGACCGTCGCGGAGCCCAGGTTGTAGAGGCGTTGCGGGGTCGTGACGAGCGTCTGCGGTTCCTCGCCCGTCCCCAGTACTTCGAGCGTGAAGGTGGTCACCCGCTGTTCCTCGATTCGCAGTAGTGCCCCGAGTGGAAATGTCAGGGAGAGAGCCGTCCCGCGCGCTGACGCGGGCGCGGGACGGCGTGAACGTCAGCTCTCGTCGAAGACGCGGTGCAGCACCTGCGTCGCTTCCTCGATGGCCGGCATGCCGGCGGGCAGGCCGGCGAGCGAGATGGCCTCGAGCACCTCACGGCGGCTGGCACCGTTGGCGACGGCCCGGCGGGCGAAGTGGATGATCCCGTCGGGGTCGCCCTTGGTCGCCGTGGCGACGCCGACCAGGACGAGGTAGCGGGTCTTGAGCTCCAGCGCCCTGGGCTCGTCGGCGAACAGCAGCTCGGACGCGAGGGCGTCGTAGCGGCTGAGGATCTCCGGGTCGACCTCGTCGAGCAGCTCGTGCACGGGCAGCACGTACCCGCGCTTCGCCCGCACCCGTGCCAGTGCCTCGGAATCGGTCTTCTCGGTGGTGCTCATTCTCAGATTTCCCTTCCGGCGAGTTCGCCTTCCCAGATGGCGTTGAACACGCGGCGCGGCGACACGCTGTCGCCGATCGCGCGCACGGGCACAACGCCCTGCAATGCGTGGAACAGGGCGTCTTCCGCCTTGTTGCCGGTGCTCAGCACCACCGCGTCCACGTCCTCGTACGCCGTGGACTCACCGGTCCACACGTCCGCGAGCGTCACCGTGTCCTCGTCCACCGACACCAGCTCGTGGTCGGTGACGAACTTGACGCCCTTGTTCCGGATGCGCCGGTAGGTGGCCTGGAGGTCGCGGCTGGCCTCCAGGTCCGGGGCCACCTGCGGCAGCCGCGTCACGATGGTGACCTTGTGGCGCAGGTCCGCGAGGTGCTCGGCGACGACGACGGCCTGACGTGCGCCCGTGTCGTCGAAGACGAACACCGTCGGGCCCAGCTCGGCCTTGCCCGCCATGACCTCGTTGATCGAGTAGACGTTCCACTGGTCGGCGCCCGGCACGATCGTGCCGTCGCCCCACGACGAGGGCCGCAGCGAGCTCCAGCCGTGCTTGAGCGGGGTCGAGCCGGTGGCGACGACGACCTCGTCGAAGCCGGTGAGGTCGTCGGCCTCCGCGCGGTGCGAGAGCTTGACCTCGACCCTGGCCTCGGCGATCTGCGAGATCAGCCAGTCGGTGATGCCCTGCCACTCGGCGTAGGTCTCCGAGCGGGCCATCAGGGCGACCTGACCGCCCAGTTCGGACTGCTGCTCGAACAACGTGACCGAGTGACCTCGTTGCGCGGCGGTCAACGCAGCGCGCAGACCCGCCGGGCCGCCACCGACCACGGCGACGCGCTTGCCGGCCGGCGCCTGCTTCAACGTGCCGACGCCGAGCTCCGCTTCCCTTGCCACGGCGGGGTTGTGGATGCACGCCAGCGGCGAGTTGACGATCGAGGCGAGGCACCAGTTGGAACCGACGCACGGCCGGATCGTCGTGGCCTGGTTGCGCATGGCCTTGTTCGGCCACTCCGGGTCCGCGATCAGCGTGCGGGTCATGCCGACCATGTCGGCGTCACCGCGTTCCAGCAACGCCTCGGCGATCTCCGGCGTGTTGATGCGACCGACCGCGACCACCGGGATGTCCGGCAGCGCCGCCTTGATCCGGGCGGTGTCCTGCAGCTGGAACCCGGCCGGCTGGGGCGTCGCGCCGTAGATGTTCATGCGCTCGGCGTAGGTGCCCGCGGTGACCGACACGTAGTCGACGAGCCCGGTGTCCGTGATCGCCTTCGCGATCTCCGTCCAGTCCGCGTTGGTCAGTCCACCCGGGACGTCGCCGTCGGTGCCGTTGATGCGGACGCCGACGATCCGGTCGGGGCCGACCTCGTCTCGGGTCCGGCGGATGATGTCGAGGATCAGCCGAAGCCGGTTCTCGAAGCTGCCGCCGTACTGGTCTTCGCGGTGGTTCGTCGCCGGCGAGAGGAACTGGCCGAGCAGGTAGCCGTGCGCCAGGCCGTGCACCTCGACGCCGTCGAGGCCGCCTTCCGCCGCGTACCGCGCCGCGAGCACGTAGCCGTTGATCAGCTCGTCGATCTCGGCCTGCGTCAGGACGTGCGGCATCTCGCGGTAGACGGTGCAGGGCACCGAGGACGGCGCCCAGACCGGCAGGCGGTTCACCGTGCCGCTGGTCTCCCGGCCGCGGTGCCACGGCTGGGCGAGCAGCAGGCACCCGTGCTCGTGCACGGCCGCGGCGAGCTTGCGGTAGTTCTCGACGACCGCGCGTTCGAACGCGAAGATCTTGCCCTTGTACGGCTGCGTGGTGGGGTGGACCGCCATCGCCTCCATGGTGATGACCCCGACTCCACCGCGAGCGCGCTCCGCGTAGTAGTGCACGTGCGCGTCGCTGAAGTTGTGGTCCTTCACCAGCTGGGTGCTGTGGGCGGTCATCCAGACGCGGTTCTTGGCCGTCTTCGGGCCGATCCGCATCGGACTGAACAGGTTCGGGTAGTCACTCATGTTTTGTCAGCCCTGCTTGAGCGTGTAGGCGAACATCTCGCCGTTCGGTGCGTGCTGGTAGTTCGTCAGGCCCTTGCGCACCGCGTGCACGAAGTCGCGGTCGACGAGGTAGATGAACCCGGGGTGGTTGGCCTGGATCTCGGCCGCCTTCTTCACGAGCGCGTCGCGCTCGGGGCCGGGCTTGGTCGTGCCGACCTGGGCGGTGACCGTGTCGAGGTCGTTGTCGACGTAGCCGAAGGTGTTGAGCTTGCTCTTCGACGAGTTGTAGAGGAACAGCGAGTAGTACGGGTCGGCCACGGCCGGCGGCTCGAGGTACAGCAGCGCCTGGAAGTTGCCGTCGTGGAAGACGGTGTTGATCTCGGTCGCGCTGGCCAGGGTCTGGATCTTGACCTCGATGCCGACCTGGCGGAGCTGGCTCTGCAGCAGGATCGCGATCTGCTCGGCCTCGGCGCCGGGACGCGCGGGGCTGATGTGCAGCGTGATCGACATCGAGCTGGCACCGGCGGCGGCGAGCAGCTGCTTGGCCTGGTCGACGTTGTACTCGTACTTCGCGGCGTTCGGCAGGTCCAGGCCGTAGGCGGCGCTCACGGTCGCGGCGGCGGGCTTGTTGAAGCCGCGGTAGACGGCGTCGACGATCGTCTTGCGGTCGATCGCCAGCGAGATCGCCTTGCGGACCTCGTTCTTGCCCAGCACCGGGTCCTTGGCGTTGAGCACCAACGGGATGCGGTCCGCGGAGACGCACGTCTGCACGTCGATGGCGGGGTTGGAGCGCAGCTGCGCGTACTGCTCGTACTGCAGACCGGTGGCGTAGGAGGCGTTGCCGGTGGACAGCAGCTGCGCGCGGCTGGCCGGGTCGGCGACACCGACGAACACGAGCTTCTCGACGTCGCCGCGGGTGCCCGAGTAGTTCGGGTTCTTGGTGAGCGTGAGGCGGTCGCCCGAGACGAAGTCGCTCGCGCCGTGCGTCCACGGACCGAAGGTGGAGGCGTTGCGCGAGACGAACGCCTTGCCCCACGGGTCCTCGGCGGTGACGTTCTTCTTGATCTCGGTGCTGTCGAGGATCCGGAACTGCGACCACGTGAGGATCGCGATGTCCATGGCGGACGGCTTGTCCATCTGGATCTCGAAGTTGCGGTCGTCCACGACCTTGATCGGGTCGGCCGCCCAGTCGGCGACGTCCTGCATCAGCGTGTTCGGCGTGCCGACCTTGAGCTGGATCAGGCGGTCGATCGTCCACTTGACGTCGTTCGACGTCAGGGTGTTGCCGGCGGCGCTGCGGGCTTCCTTCAGCTTGACCTTGACGACCTTGCCGTCGGCGCTGCGCTCGAACGACTCGGCGAGGTCGCCCTCGATCTGGTCGACCTTCGCGAGGGCGTTGCAGCCCTGCTCCGGGAGGTCCTCGGTGCCCCAGCGGAAGAGCGAGCTGCCGAGCTCGAAGCCGATGTTGCGCGACGGGTCGCCCTGGTAGTCGGCGGGGTCGAGGCTCGTGGGGAGGCCGGTGAGCGCGTAGGTGAAGGTCGTGCCCGCCTTCGGCTTGTTCTGGGCGGCACCGCCACCGCCGCACGCGGTCACCGCGAGCGCCACGACGGCCACGAGGGCCGCCGGACGCACGACGCCGGACCTGACGGCGCCGGCGCCAGAGCTTCGGGCAAGTGATCTCCGAGTCATCAAACCTCACCTTGTTCCGCTCAACGGGAAGGGGTTACGCTCCTGTCCCACTCTCAAGAACTCGGTGACGGGCTGTCAAGACCTTCATTGAAAACTAATTGAAACGGCAACCACGGTCCACTTGCGAGACCAACATCATTTCCGTTGGTCTGGAACGATTTCGGGAGGCGCGCGAATGACCACTCGTTCGAGTCTGCACGAGACAGTCCACAGCGGACGTCTCACGCTGCGTAATCGACTGGTCATGCCAGCGCACACGACCAACTTCGCGGTCGACGGCAAGTTCTCCGCGCGACACCTGGCCTACCACCGGGCGCGCGCGGCCGGTGGAGTCGGGCTGATCATCACCGAGGGCATGCGCGTGCACCCCACGAGCCTCGGGCGCACGAACACCGTGTCGGCCTTCGACGACTCCGTCATCCCGTCGCTGGCCGAGCTCGTGGACGTCGTGCACGCCGAGGGCGCGAAGCTCGCCGCGCAGCTGCTGCACGTCGGCAGGCAGTCGGGCGGGCACAACATGCTGACCCCGGCCTGGGCCGCGTCACCGATCCCCTGGTCCGCGACCGCCGCCGTGCCGCACCAGATGAGCACGTCCGAGATCGCCGAGCTGGTCGCCGCGTTCGGTGCGGCCGCGCGCCGGGTGGCCGCCGCCGGGGTCGACGCCGTCGAGGTCCACCTGGGACACGGGCACCTGCTGCAGCAGTTCCTGTCCCCCGCCACCAACCAGCGCACCGACGACTACGGCGGCAGCCTTGCCAACCGGCTGCGCCTCACGCACGAGGTGCTCGGCTCGGTCGCCGCCGCGCTGCCCCCGTCGATGCCGGTGATCCTGCGGATCAGCGCCGACGAGTTCATCGAGGGCGGGCTCGGCGTCGAGGAGATGCTCGCCGCCGTGCGCCTGGTGGTCGAGCGGCACACGATCGACGTGCTGCACGTGAGCCACTCCGCGTACGTGGGCAGCGCGAGCATCGCCACGCAGATGGCCGACATGAGCTTCCCGCCGCTGCCGTTCCGCCATCTCCCCCGCGCGTTCAAGAAGGAGTTCCCGCAGCTCAGCGTGCTCGCCGTCGGCCGGGTCGACACCCTCGCGAACGCCGAGAGCCTGGTCGCGGACGGCGACGCCGACCTGGTCGCGCTGGCCAGGCCGCACATCGCGAACCCGAACCTCGCCCTGGTGACGTCCACGCCCTCGCGGGAGTGCATCGCGTGCAACCAGGGCTGCGCGGGCCGGCTGGAGGCGGGGCTGCCGATCAGCTGCGTGGTCAACCCCGAGGCCGGCATGGAACGGGAGTGGGACGCGCTGCGCACCGCCGCGCGGTCCGCGGAGCCCGGCAGGGTCCTCGTCGTCGGAGGCGGACCGGCCGGGCTGGAGGCCGCGATCGCCGCCGCGTCCGCCGGGCACCACACCACCCTCGTCGAGGAGGCGGACGCGCTCGGGGGCGCGCTCCGCCTCGCCGCCGCGTTGCCGATGCGGGCCGAGTACGGCCGGTTCATCGGCGAGGCCGAGGCACTCGCGCGCCACGTCGGGGTCGACGTCAAGCTCGGCGTGCGGGCCGACGAGCAGCTCCTCGCGGACGGCTGGGACCGCGTCGTCCTGGCGACCGGGGCCGCCGAGGTGCCGGACACGCGGTTCGCCGCGCTGCCGCTCGCGACGGCGATCTCGGATCCCGCCAGCACGGCCGGTCACGTCGTCCTGATCGACGAGGACGGCACCACCACGGCCCTCGCCGTCGCCGACCTGCTGCTGACCCGCGGCTGCCGGGTCACGCTGCTGACCGACCGCCCGGCGCTGTCGTGGCGGGTGCCCGTCTACTCCAAGCCCGCGCTGCTGCAACGGTTGACCGGACGGGGTTTCGGCGCGCTGCTGATGCGCACGCCGGTGGGTCTCGACGACGGGGTGCTGACTTTCGCGGACCCCCTGTCCGGCGAGCACGGCGAGCTGGAGAATGTCTCGGCTGTGATCATCATCCGTCAGAGGTCCGCCGGTACCCCCCTGTCCCACCCCGGCGCGCTCGTGGTCGGCGACGCCTACGCACCGCGGACGGCACTGGAAGCCGCGTTCGAGGGCAGGCTTGCCGGACTCTCGGCCTCGGACACCCCCGACGTACGTGCCGCGGCGGCTGCGCTGCGCGGCCGTCTCTGACCAGAACCGGAAGGACGGCCATGCAGGCGGTCGAGCGGGTCTCAGCGGTGCTGCTGAGCTTCACCGAGTCAAGCCGCGACCTCGGCGTCACCGAGATCGCGGAGGCGGTCAACCTCCCGAAGAGCGCGGTGCACCGCATCCTGGAGGCGCTGACGAAGTCCGGGCTGCTCGCCAAGGACCAGGACCGCGGCCGGTACAGCCTCGGCCCGCGGATGACGGAGCTGAGCCTCGCGTCGCTGGGGTCCATGGACATCAGGACGCTGTCGCAGCCGATCATGGAGGACGTCCGCGACGCCGTCGGCGAGACCGTCACCCTGAGCTTCGTCGTCGGCAGGGAACGCATGTACGTCGCCCAGGTCGAGAGCAAGCAGGACGTCCGGATGACCGTCGAGGTCGGCCGCCGCGCACCCCTGTACGCCGGGGCGTCCGGCCGGGCGATCCTGATGACGTTCTCCCCCGACGACCTCGACGCCTACCTGGCGGGCGTGGACCTCGAACCGCTCACCGAGCGGACGATCCGCGACCGGACCACGTTGCGCGCGATGCTGACCGTCGACCAGCGCCGCGGCTACTCGGTGAGCCGCGGGGAACGCGACTCCTACGCCGCCGCGGTCGCCGCGCCGATCGTCGCGCGGGGCAACCGGGCCATCGGCTGCTTCAGCATCTGCGGGCCGCACGAACGGCTCAAGGACGCGGTCGCCGAGACCCTGGGACCGGTCGTCACCGAGGCGGCCGCGAAGATGTCCGCCCTGCTCAGAGGCAGCAGCGGCTGAACGGGAGGTGCGCAATGCCGAACGGGTCCGCGCTGCCGGGACGGAGCTACCTCTACGTCCCCGGCCATCGGGACAGCCGCCACGCGCGTGCACTGCACAGCGGGGCGGACGACGTGATCATCGACCTGGAGGACGCGGTCCCCGCCGAGGCCAAGCAGGAGGCCCGCGAGGCCTGCGCCCGGCTGCTGGCCTCCGGCGAGTCGTGGCCGGCCAGGGCGTGGGCGCGGGTGAACTCGCACCCCGAGCACCTGGTGGCCGATCTCGCCGCCGTGGTGTCGCCGGCGCTGGCCGGGGTCTGGGTGCCCAAGGCCGAGCCCGCGCTGCTGGCCGAGGTCGACGAACGGCTCACGGAGCTGGAGGAGGCCGCGGGACTGCCGGCCGGGGCCACCGCGGTGGTCGCGCTGGTGGAGACCGCGACCGGGGTGCTGCGGGCGGAACAGCTCTGCCAGGCACCGCGCGTGGTGCGGCTGGGCATCGGCGAGGCGGACCTCGCGGGTGAGCTGCGGCTGCGACCGGACGACGAGTCGAACCAGCTGCACGGCGTGCGCCTGGCCGTCGTGCTGGCCAGTGCGGCGGCCGGGCTCGCGCCGCCCGTCGGTCCGGTGGAGATCTCGGTGCACGACGAGGAGCGCCTCCAGGCGTCCACGACCGTGTTGCTGCGTCAGGGTTTCCGGGCGCGCACGGCGTTGCACCCGCGGCAGGTGCCGGTGATCAACGCCGTCTTCACCCCCACCACGCGGGAGGTCGAGGAGGCGACCGCGCTGCTCGCCGTGCTCGACGAGGCGCGGCGGCGCGGGCAGGCGACGGCGGTGGACCCGTCCGGACGGCTCGTCGACCCGGCGGTGGTGCGCGGGGCGCGGGAGGTCCTCGACCGGGCGCGGTGACCAGGTCGGCACCGGGTCAGCGGGGCGGCCCGGCGGCTGCCATCAGGGCCTGCCACGGGGCCGCGTCGAAGATGAGCAGGATCGAGCTGATCCCGTCCTCGCCGACCCGGAAGTGCTCCGCGGTGCGTTGCGTGCCCGCCGGCGAGGCGGTGTGCACGTCGTAGACGAGGGTGGCCTCGGCCTCGCCGTACAGCTCGCTGAGCAGGTCGACGCCGGTGACGATGCCGAGGAGGCCGTCGAGTCCGTCGAGGTGGCCGGTCGCGCTCGTCGAGGTGACGAACGGGCTCTGGAAGCGGAAGCTCCCGCCGATCTGGGCGGCGGCCGCGGTGACGTCCCCGCGGAACCGTGCGTCGTGGTAGGCCCGGACGGTGCGCCGGGTCGCCTCTGCGGTGGTCATGCCTTCTCCTCGGTCGGGTTCAGGTGTTGCTCGATGCGCTGCTGGTTCTCGACGAGACGCAGGCAGAGGTGCCGCAGCTGCGCCAGTTCGCCGGCGGTGAAGCCCTGGAAGACCGCGCCCATGGCGCGCTGGGTCGGTGCGCGGAAGGCGTCGAGCCACTCCCGGCCCGCCACCGTGATCACGACACGGACCGACCGGCGGTCGTGCCGGTCCTGGACGCGGTCCGCCAGGCGCTCGCCCTCCAGCGTGTCGACGAGGCCGGTGACGTTGCGCGAGCTCACCCGTCCCGCGCGGGCGAGCTCGCCGATGCTGAGGCCCTCGGCGGCGGTGCTCAGCCGCACGAGGATGTCGAACGCCCCGGCACTGAGCCCTCGCCCGCCGGTCCCCTGCCCGCGCAGGCGGTCGACGGCCTGCGACGCCGAGCGCACGGCCGCGGCGGCCTCCAGGGCGAGGGTGTCGCCGCCGCCGGTGAAGGCCTCCATCGAGGCGCGGACCCCGGCGTCGAAGAGCAGACCACTGTCGTCCGCAGATTTATGTACGTGCTTCACAATGAAGTAATACCACAATCCGCGACGAGGCACGTTCGCCGGTAACCTCAGGCCTGATGCCGGAAACCAGCCACCCCAAGACCACCTCCAGCGGTGGCGGCTGGCTCGACCACGGCTACCACGTCGACGCCCACACCCACGCCGACGGGCAGCTGGTCTACGCCGCGTCCGGGGCGTTCGCCACGTCGACCGAGCGGGGCACGTGGGTGGCACCGGCCACCCGCGCCACCTGGACGCCGCCGGGGTTCGAGCACTCGCACCGCTTCTACGGCCGGACCGACGTGCGGCTGGTCATCATCCCCGCCGAGCTGTGCGGCGCGCTCGTCCCGCACCCGAGCGTGGTCGCGGTCAGCCCGTTGCTGCGGGAGGCGGTGCTGGCGCTGACCGACCGGCCGGAGTCCCGTCCGGGGGCGCACGCCCGGCTGCGCGCCGTCGTGATCGACGAGCTGGCCGAGACGCCAGAGCTGTCCCTGCACCTGCCGGAGCCGCGCGACCCGCGGCTGCGGGCGGTGACCGACCTCCTGCACGCCGATCCGGGCCGCGCGTCGACGCTGACCGACCTCGGCCGCCTGGCGGGCGCGAGCGAACGGACGCTCAGCCGCCTGTTCGACACCGAGCTGGGCATGAGCTTCCACCGCTGGCGCACGGTCCTGCGCGTGCACCACGCCCTCATCCACCTCACCAACGGCGTCTCCGTCACCGACACCGCGATCGCGTGCGGGTGGTCGAACCCGTCGAGCTTCATCGACGCGTTCAGCTCGGTGACCGGCCAGACGCCCGGCCGCTACCAGGCCGGTCTCCAGCGCTCGTGAGGTTGGCGGGTTTCCATCATCCACTGTCCTGATCCCGGTGGGCCGCCGCCTCTGGGAAGTCCAGTGTGGAGGACGTACCTGAACGACCGAGCACAGAGATGCGATGGACATGGACGAACAGCACGACCACACCGACGTCGTCATCGTGGGTGGCGGTGTCGCCGGGCTCGCGCTCGGCACCTTCCTGCAGCGCGGCGGAATCCGCTGCGTGATCGTGGAGAAGCACAGCCGCGAGCACGTCGCGCAGCGGCAGCGCGCCGGTTCCCTCGGGGCCGGTGGCGTGCGCCGGTTCCGGAAATGGGGACTGGAAGAAGCCTTCGCGGGCGCACCCAGCCACCTCTCGGACGAGACGGCGCTGCCGTTGCTCGTCGAGGGCGAGACGCGGTACTGGAAGTACGGGGGCGACGAGGACGGCGACGAGTCGGTCTTCTGCCCGCAGCAGGTGCTCGTCGCCAACCTCACCCGGATCTTCCTCCGCGAGGGCGGCGACCTCCGCCACGAAGCGGCCGACGTGGCGTTGGAGAACGTGGTCGACGCACCGCTCGTCCGCTACCGCGACACCACCGGCACGACCAGGACGATCGGCTGCGACCTCGTCGCCGGCGCCGACGGTTTCCACGGCGTCAGCAGGAGGTCCGTGCCCGCCGACGTGCTCCGCGGCGACACGCACGAGTTCGGCTACGCCTGGCTCAGCGTCCTGGCGGAGGTCGGCGCGGATCCCGCCGCGGTCATGGCGGTGCACTCGCGCGGGTTCTCGGCGCAGATCACCCGCGGTCCCGGCAGGAGCCGCGTGTACCTGCAGTGCCCGGTGACCGACACGGTCGAGCAGTGGCCGGACGAGCGGATCTGGAGCGAGCTGGCGGAACGGTTCGGCGGCCCGGTGAAGACCGGTGCCATCGCCACCAAGCAGGTCGTGCCGTTGCGCGGCGTCGTGTTCAGCCCGATGCGCTACGGCAAGCTGTACCTGCTCGGCGACGCGGCGCACCTCATCTCGCCGATGAGCGCCGAGGGCATGAGCCTCGCGCTGCACGACGCGGAGACCCTGGCCAGCGCGGTGGTCGAGCAGCGCTCGTCGGGCGACGCGCGGCTGCTCGACGAGTACTCCGACACCTGCCTGCGGCACATCTGGAACCGCCAGCAGGCCGCCGTCCGGCTGACCGACACGATGCACGACGCCGGCGACGTCTCCCACCGCGGCGAGTTCCGCCGGCAGATCGCCAGGGTGGAGCTCGAGGCGATGCTCCAGCCCTGCCGGACGACGACCTGACAGCGCGTCAGGGCGTGTGCACCCGGTCGACCTTGACGGTGAGCAGGACGCGCTCGCCGCCGCCGAACCCGGGATAGGGCCGCCCCAGGTACTTCCGGGACAGCTCGTCGATGTTCTCGCGGGCGCCGTCGGTGCTGACGTCCACGACACTGCCGCGCAGCGCCCAGTACCGGGACGGCGCGGCGGGGTCGGCGATGCCGATGGCGATGCGCGGGTCGCGGCGGAGGTTGCGCGTCTTCTGGTGGGTGTCCACGGTGTTGATGAGGACGTGCTCGCCGTCGGTGCCCACCCAGGTCTGGGAGATCTGCGGCGACCCGTCGGGCATGAGCGTGGTGACGAAGCAGATCGCCTTGTCGTGGAGAACGGCGATCAGGTCGTCGGGCAGTGCCGTCATGTGCTGGGCCTTCGTCTCGTCCGGTCGTGGTAGAGGTCGCCGATGACCGCCTGGTCCGGCGTGTCACCGTCGAGGTCGGCGTGCCGAAGCCCCGCCAGCGCGATCCGCAGCGCACGCCGCCACAGCTCGTGACCGCGGGAAGCGTCCATGACGCTGCCCACCATCACGTGCACCGCGGCGAAGTCGGCCGGTGTCGCCCCGGCCGGCAGCTGCCCCGCCAGGACGGCCCGCTCGATCAGCCCGGCCACCAGCGGTGTCATCCGCTCGTGCGCCCGCTGCACCAGCGCGGTGGCCTGGTTCCGCCCGCGCAACAGCTCCCCGAGACCCCGGCTCCGCGCCTCGACCTCGAGCTGCCGTTCGAGGAACCAGGCCAGCCCGGCCCACGCGTCGTCCCCGGCGCACGCCTGCTCGGCGAAGCCGACCACCAGGTCGACGTGCTCGCTGAACAGGGCGTCCAGCAGGTCCTGGCGCTGCGGGAAGCGGCGGTACATCGTGCCCATCCCGGTGCCGGCGGCGCGCGCGATGTCCTCGTACGAGACGTCCAGCCCCCGGACCGCCATCAGCTCGAACGCCGTCCGCAGCAGCAGCTGCCGGTTGCGCTCGGCGTCGCGGCGCAGGGGCGGAGCGGCTTCGGTCACGGGCGAAGCCTAGAGAAGTGGAAGAAGAATTCCAAGTTGAAGGATGGTTCCACTTCGCTCGGACGTCTGACAACGCAGACCTTCAGGCGGCGCCGCCGGAAGGTGAGACGACCGGCTGCAGCTGAGGTCTGCCACGCCGCGTGCTTCCAGCCCTCACATCCTCAACGCCGTCATCCCGCCGTCCACCCGGAGCACGACCGCCGTGGTCGACCCTGCCAACGGCGAGGCCAGCGACGCCACCGCGTGCGCGATCTCCTCCGCCGTGACCAGCCGCCCGATCGGCTGCCGCGCCCGCAGCGCCGCCTCCGCCGCGACCGGGTCCGGCGCGGCCTCCAGCAACCGCCCGACCCAGGGCGTGTCGGCGGTACCGGGCGCGACCGCGTTGACGCGGATGCCGTCGGCCACGTGGTCCGCGGCCATGGCGAGGGTGAGCGCCAGCACCGCTCCCTTGCTCGCGCTGTACAACGCCCGCTGCCGGACGCCCACGAACGCGACCGCCGAGCACATGTTGATGATCACCGGGTGCGCGGACCGGCGCAGGTGCGGCAGGGCGGCGCTGGACACGCGGGCGGTGCCCGTGACGTTCACGTCCAGGACTCGGGCCCACTCCTCCTCGTCGTTCTCGCTCACGTCGCCGGTGGCGCCGACCCCGGCGTTGTTCACCACGATGTCGAGGCCGCCCAGGCGCTCGGCGGCGGCGGTGACGGCTCGCGTCACCGCATCGCCGTCGGTGATGTCGCAGGTCAGGGCCAGCACGTCGGGCGGGACACCGGTCACGTCGCGGTCGAGGACGGCCACCAGGGCGCCGCGCGAGCGCAGGGCCGAGGCGGTGGCGGCGCCGATGCCGCTCGCGCCGCCGGTGACGAGGGCGGCGAGGGACTGGAGGTCGTTCATGCGGTGGTCCTGGGGCCGACGACCTGCTGGCGCTGGCTGCCCAGGCCCTGGATGCCGAGCTCCACCACGTCGCCCGGCCGCAGCCAGATCTGCGGGTCGAAGCCCATGCCGACGCCGGGCGGGGTGCCGGTGTTGATCAGGTCGCCGGGCTCCAGGACCATGAACTGGCTCAGGTGGTGGACGATGAAGTACGGGTCGAAGACCATCGTCCTGGTGTTGCCGGTCTGGCGGCGTTCGCCGTTGACGTCGAGCCACATGTCGAGGCCCAGCACGTCGTCGACCTCGTCGGGGGTGACGAGCCAGGGGCCGGCCGGGTTGAACGTCTCCGCCGACTTGCCCTTGCTCCACTGGCCGCCGCGCTCCAGCTGGAACGAGCGCTCGCTGACGTCGTTGACCACCACGAACCCGGCGATGGCGGCGCGGGCCTCCTCCACCGAGCCGAGGTAGCTGGTGCGCCTGCCGATCACGACCCCGAGCTCGACCTCCCAGTCGGTCTTGGTCGAGCCGCGCGGGATGCGCACGTCGTCGTCCGGGCCGACCAGCGTGTTCGGCGACTTGGTGAACAGGATCGGCTCGTCCGGCACGGCCTGGCCGGTCTCGGCGGCGTGGTCGCGGTAGTTGAGGCCGATGCAGAGGATCTGGTGCGGCCGGGCGATCGGCGCGCCGATCCGCTCCCCGGCGAACGGCGTGGTCCGGCCGGCCGCGACGCGCTCGGCGACGACGGGGGCGATCCGGTCGGCGCCGGCACCGAAGAACGCCTCGTCGAAGTCGGCGACGACGTCGGAGAGGTCGACGTACTCCGTCTCGCTCACCTTGGCGACGGGCTTCTCGGCGCCGGCGGGACCGATGCGCATCAGGTACATCTCAGGAGCTCCAGAGGTGAGTGGTGCCGGACCAGGCCGGCACCGGGTGACCGGGAACGTCGACGCGCGTCGTGAAGACGCGGCCGGAGTCGGGGAAGTCGAGCCGCTGCTGCTCGGTGAGCTCCTCGGTCGCGGTGGTGATCACGAGGCGGCGCAGGTCGTCGTCCGCGAACGCGACGCTGGACGTGTGCGGGGCGGGGACGGCGACCCGCTCGACGCAGGTGCCCCGCGGGTCGTACCGGCGCACCTCCCCCGCGCCCCAGACCGCCACCCACAGGTGGTCGGCGGCGTCCATCGCGATGCCGTCGGGGTAGCCGTCGTCGAGGGTCACGAACGTGCGCCGCGGCCCGAGCGGCTCGTAGTCGCGGACGTGCACGGTGCGGCGCAGGGTGTCGACGCTGAACATCAGCGCGCCGTCGGTGGACCAGGCGAGGCCGTTGGACAACGTCAGGTCGTCGTCGAGGACGGTGAGCTCGCCGCCGGGCTCCAGCCTGACCAGGGTCTCGCGCTCGGAGGCGCCCGCCAGGCAGAGCGTCCCGACCAGGAACCGCCCGGCCGGGTCGGACTTGCCGTCGTTGAGCCGCCGGTGCTCGCCGGCCGGCACCACGCGCGGCCCGACCAGGCGTTCGCAGCCGGGGCGCACCAGCACCAGGCTCTCCTGCTCGGCGACCAGCAGCGACCCGTCCTCGCCGACGCAGACCGCGCCGACCAGACCCGCGAACCCGAGCCGCTTCTCGACCACCAGGTGGTCGCCGTCGAACCGGCCGCGGCAGACCTGACGACGGACGATGTCGACCCAGAACAGCTTTCCGCCGCGGGCGTCCCAGACCGGTCCCTCCCCCAGCCCGAAGGCCTCCTCGGTGGCCGGCACAGGTGATGACGCGGCGGCACTCTCTCCCGTACGCTTCGCCATATTCCAAAAGTTAGCCCATCGTTCTGATTATTGGAAGTGGCCTCGTGACCGAGCTTCGCAGCAGCCAGTGGTACGGCGGGGACGACCGCAACGCGTACATCCACCGCGCCTGGATGCGCCGGGGTCTGCCGGACAGCGCCTTCACCGGGCGGCCGCACATCGCCATCGCGAACACCGCGTCCGACCTGACGCCGTGCAACGCGCACCTCACCGAGGTGGCGCGGTCGGTGAAGAACGGCGTCTACGAGGCCGGCGGCATCCCGCTCGAGCTGCCGGTGGTGTCGCTCGGCGAGACGCAGGTCCGGCCCACCGCGATGCTGTGGCGCAACATGGCCGCGATGGCCACGGAGGAGATGCTCCGGGCCAACCCGGTCGACGGCGTCGTGCTGCTCGGCGGCTGCGACAAGACCATCCCTTCGCTGCTGATGGCCGCCGCGTCGGTCGACCTCCCGGCGGTGGTCGTGCCGGGCGGCCCGATGATCACCGGCACGTTCCGCGGCGTGCCGCTCGGCTGCGGCACCGACGTGTGGCGGCTGTCCGAGGAGGTCCGCGCCGGAACGCTGTCGCAGGACGACTTCGTCCGGTCCGAGTCCGCGACGATCCGCAGCCGCGGCCACTGCAACACGATGGGCACCGCCTCCACGATGGGCCTGCTCGCCGAGGCGCTGGGCACCGTCCTGCCCGGACTCGCCGGCACCCCGGCTCCGGACAGCCGCCTGCTGGAGGGCGCCCACCACACGGGCAGGCTCGCGGTCGAGCTCGTCACCGCCGACCGGCGGCCCAGCACATGGCTGACCAAGGCGTCCTTCCACAACGCGATCGTCGCCCTCGCGGCCATCGGCGGCTCGTCGAACGCCGTCGTGCACCTGCTCGCGATCGCCGGACGGCTGGGCGTCGACCTGACCCTCGACGACTTCGACCGCATCGGCTCGCACGTGCCGCTGCTCGTCGACCTGCAGCCGGCCGGGCGCTTCCTGATGGACGACTTCCACCGCGCGGGCGGGCTGCACGCCGTGCTGCGCGAGGTCCGCGACCTGCTCGACCCGTCCGCGCTGACGGTCACCGGCAAGCCGCTGGTGGACCACCTCGGCGACGCGCCGATCTGGGACCCGGAGGTCATCCGCGGCCGGGCGGACCCGCTGATCGCCGAGGCGGGCATCGCGGTCCTGCGCGGCTCGCTCGCCCCTGACGGCGCCGTGGTCAAACCGGCCGCGGCGTCCCCGCACCTGCTGCGGCACCGCGGCAGGGCGCTGGTGTTCGACTCGATCGAGGACTTCCACGCCCGCGTCGACGACCCGGACCTCGACGTGGACGCCGACTCGGTGCTGGTGCTGCGCGGCTGCGGCCCCAAGGGCTATCCCGGCATGCCGGAGGTGGCGAACATGCCGCTGCCGAAGAAGCTGCTCGAACAGGGCGTGCGCGACATGGTCCGCGTCTGCGACGGCCGGATGAGCGGCACCGCGTACGGAACGGTGGTGCTGCACGTGGCTCCGGAGGCCGCGGCGGGTGGCCCGCTCGCGCTGGTGCGGACCGGCGACATCATCTCCCTCGACGTCGCCGCCCGCCGGATCGACCTGGAGGTCCCGGCCGACGAACTGGCGCGGCGCGAGGCGAGTGAGGCGATGACCGCGGCCTTCGCGAACCCCCGCCGTGGCTGGGAACGGCTCTACGTCGACCACGTGCGGCAGGCCGACACCGGTGCCGACCTCGACTTCCTGCTCGGCCCGACCGGCTCGGCGGTGAGCCGTGAGTCGCACTGACGCGCTGTCCCCCGAGGCGGATCTCGTCGCGGCACTGGAGAAAGCGGTCCCCGGTGCCGTCACGGCCAGGATCTCCGACCGCCTGGCCTTCGCACACGACGCGTCGCACTACCTGCTGACCCCGCGGGCCGTCGTGACACCCCGGGACGCGGCGGAGGTGGCGGCGTTGCTGCGCGTCGCCGCGGACCGGCGGGTGCCGCTGACGTTCCGCTCCGGCGGCACGAGCCTCTCCGGCCAGGCCACCGCCGACGGCGTGCTGGTCGACACCCGCCGGCACTTCCGCGCGGTCGAGGTCCTCGACGACGGCGCCCGCGTGCGGGTCCAGCCCGGCGCCACCGTCCGGTCGGTCAACCTGCGGCTCGCCCGGCACGGCCGCGTGCTCGGTCCCGACCCGTCCAGCGAGTCGGCGTGCACGATCGGCGGGGTCGTCGCCAACAACTCGAGCGGCATGGCCTGCGGCACCGAGCACAACACCTACCGCACGCTCGAGTCCGCCGTGCTGGTGCTGCCGAGCAGCACCGTCGTCGACACCGGCGCACCCGACGCGGACGAACTCCTGCGCGTCCGGGAACCGGCGCTACACGAGGGCCTCGCCCGGCTGCGCGACCGGGTGCGCGACGACCCGGCGTCGGCCGCGACCGTGCGGCGGCTGTTCTCGATCAAGAACACCATGGGGTACGGGATCAACGCGTTCCTCGACCACACCCGGCCGGTCGACGTCCTGGCACGCCTGGTGATCGGCAGCGAGGGCACGCTCGCGTTCGTCGCCGAGGCCACGTTCCGCACGGTCCCGATCCGCCCGCACGCCGCCGCCGGCCTGCTGCTCTTCCCCGACCTCGCCGCGGCCACCGCCGCACTGCCCGCGCTGGTCGCCACCGGTCTCGCGACGATCGAACTGCTCGACGCCACCAGCCTGCGCGTCGCCCAGCACGATCCGCGGGCCGGCGCGGGCCTGCGCGCCCTCGTCGTGGACGAGCACGCCGCGCTGCTCGCCGAGTTCCAGGAACCGACCGTCCTCGACCTCGCCGCACGACTGGCGGACGCGGCACCGGTCCTCTCCGGCCTCCCCCTCACCGAACCGGCCGTGTTCAGCAGTGATGCCGCCGAACGGGACGCGTTGCGACACATCCGCAAAGGCCTCTACGCCGCCGTCGCCGGTGCCCGGCCGCCTGGCACCAGCGCCTTGCTGGAGGACGTCGCGGTTCCCGTCGACCGGCTGCTGCCCACCTGCACGTCGTTGATCGCCTTGTTCGCGCAGCACGGCTACGACGGCAGCGTGATCTTCGGGCACGCCAAGGACGGCAACCTCCACTTCATGCTGACCGAGGACTTCGACCGGCTGGGCGCGACCGAGCGCTACGTCGCGTTCACCGAGGACCTGGTCGAGCTGGTGCTCGGGCACGGCGGCACGCTCAAGGCCGAGCACGGCACCGGCCGGATCATGGCGCCGTTCGTCCGCCGCCAGTACGGCGACGAGCTCTACCGGGTGATGCGGGAAGTCAAGCACCTGCTCGACCCGGCGGGCCTGCTCAACCCCGGTGTCCTGCTCACCGACGACCCCGAGGCCCACGTCCGGCACCTGAAGTCGACGCCCGCCGTCGAGGCCGAGGTCGACCGGTGCGTCGAGTGCGGCTACTGCGAGCCGGTCTGCCCCAGCAAGGACCTCACCACCACACCCCGGCGGCGGATCGTGCTGCGGCGGGAGATCGCGCGGGCGAGACAGGCGGGGAACGCGGCTCTGCAACGCGAGCTGGAAGCCGACTTCGAGTACGACGGCGTCGACACGTGCGCGGTCGACGGCCTGTGCGGCACGGCCTGTCCCGTCCTGATCGACACCGGCGACCTGACCCGTCGCCTGCGCGCCGAGCGGACCGGCCGCCTCGACCGGCGCGGCTGGACCACGGCGGCACGGCACTGGAACGCGACCACCCGCCTCGCGTCGGCCGCTCTGACCGCGGCGGCGTCCATGCCTCCTCGGCTTTCCACGGCGGTCACCGCGGCCGGACGCCGGGTCTCGGGTGCGGTGCCCGCGTGGTCACCGGACCTGCCTCGGGGCGGCCGCCGACGCCGTCCGCTGGCCGCCCCCGAGCCCGTCGCCGTCTACTTCCCCGCCTGCATCTCGACCATGTTCGACTCCGGGACCCAGGACGCCTTCCTGGCGCTGTGCGACCGCGCCGGGATCGCCGTCCGCGTTCCGGACGGGATCGGGTCGCTGTGCTGCGGCACCCCGTGGAAGTCCAAGGGGCTCACCGACGGGCACGCGGCGATGCGGGCGAAGGTCGTTCCCGCGCTGCGCGAGGCGACCGAGGACGGCCGGCTGCCGGTCGTGGTCGACGCCACGTCCTGCACCGAGGGGCTGACCGGGCTGCTCGACGGTGTGGAGGTGGTCGACGCCGTGGGCTTCGTCGACCGCGAGGTGCTGCCGCGCCTGCCCGCACCGAGACGGTTGGGCTCGGTGGTCGTCCACCCGACCTGCTCGTCCGTCCAGCTCGGACTGGACGCCGCCCTCACGCGGGTGGCCGCGGCCGTCGCCGAGCAGGTCGTCGTTCCGGACGACTGGGGGTGCTGCGCGTTCGCGGGCGACCGGGGGTTGCTGCACCCGGAGCTCACCGCCGCCGCGACCAGCGCGGAAGCCGTCGAGGTGCGCGGGATGGCCGCGGCCGACGCGTACGTGTCGGTGAACCGCACCTGCGAGCTGGGCATGCGCCGCGCCACCGGCAAGCCCTACCGGCACCTCCTCGACGTGCTGGAGGAGGTCACCCGGCCGGGTCAGTAGACGTTGGCGAGCAGACCGCCGTCGACGACCAGGTCGACGCCGGAGACGTAGGCGGCGTCGTCGGAGGCGAGGAAGAGCGCGGCTCCGGCGACGTCGGCCGGCTGCGCGAGGCGGCGCAGCGGGTACTTCCGCTCGATCTCGGCCCTGCTCGCCGCGGGGTCGGGCTGGAAGTCGAAGAACTCGCGCACCATCTCGGTGTCGACGTCGCCGGGGCAGATGGTGTTGCAGCGGATGTTCTCGGGCCCGTGCGCGGCCGCGATCGACCGGCAGAGCGCCCGCAGCGCGCCCTTCGTGGCGCCGTACATCGGCAGGTCGCGGTCGCCGGTGAGGCCCAGGACCGACGAGACCAGGACGATCGAGCCACCACCCGCCGCGCGCAGCAGCGGCAGCGCCGCCTTCACCGACCCGGCGACGGCCTTGACGTTGACCTCGTACATCGCGTCCCACTCCAGGGGCCCGGTGACGTCGAGCGAGCCCATGACCTGGTGGGCGGCGTTGGCCACGAGCACGTCGAGCCGGCCGTAGTGGTCCGCCGCGAACCCGATCATCTCGTCGGCCCGCCGCACGTCGATGCCCAGGCAGATCGCCTCGCCGCCGGCTTCACCGATGGCGTCGGCCGTCCGTTCGGCGCTGTCCGGGCTGAGGTCGACGCACACGACACGGGCGCCCTCGGCACCGAACCGGCGGGCGATCGCCTCGCCGATGCCCCGGCCGGCGCCGGTGACGAGAGCGGTGCGGCCGGCGAGTCGCCTTGACGTCTCCGCCATCGGTCACCTCCAGATGAAATCATTCACTGAGTGAGACTGGAGTATTGCACGGTATGAGACAGCGACCTAGGCGCAGCACGAGACACCCCCCGTCGCGGGGTGCGTCCGGATGGACTCACGAGGCCGGTTGCGACCGCATCTTCGCCAGCTCGTCCGAGATCTGGCGGCACCACCGGACCACGGAGTCGCCGACCTTGTCGCGCTCGTCGTCCGGCAGCCGCCCGGCCACCGAGGAGACCGAGATCGCGGCCACCGGCCGGCCGTCCCTGCCCACGATCGGCGCGGCGACGCAGATGCCGCTGAGCTCGGACTCCTCGTTGTCGAGCGACCACCCGCGCCGCAGGCCGTCCTCCACGTCCCTGGCCACGGCGTCGTACGTCCGCCGGGAGTGCGGCGTCACGGCGGGGAACGGCTCCGGGCCGAGCAGGCGGGCCCACTCGTCCCTCGGCAGCGCGGTGAGCAGCGCCTTCCCGACGGCGGTGGTGTGCACGGGGACGGTGTCGCCGACCGTCACGGCGTGGCGCAGCGAGTGGGCGCTCGGCACCGACGCGGCCCACACCATGCGGTTGCGCTGCAACAACGCCAGGTTGACCGTCTCCAGGCTCGTCGCCCGCAGGTCGGCCAGCGCGGGCGCGGCGATCTGGGTGATGAACGTCGAGTCGAGCGTCGCCGCCAGCTCGGCGACCGCAGGGCCGAGCTTCCACAGCGGGCTGTCCGGCAGGTGCTCGACGTAGCCGCGGGTCTCCAGCGCCACCATGATCCGGAACGCCGTCGCGCGCGAGACGCCGAGGCTCGTCATGACGTCGGAGACCCTGGCCGCGCCCTTGACCGCCAGGACCTCGAGGACGTCCAGCCCCCGCTCCAGCGCCTGCGACATCTCGACCCTCTTCCCGGTGAGCGGCTCACCTGTGCACAGGATGAGACTAGTGCCGTCTCAGAACTCAGCGGACCGGCACGGCGATCGGCCCGACGATCGAGCGGACCTCCTCCAGGGACGCGACCAGGCGGGCCAGCGGCGTCCGGTAGTTGACCGCGCTGATGCTGACCGCGCCGCTCGGGTGCGGGCCGGCGTCGAGGTAGACGGGCACGGCGAGGCAGCTGACCCCGAGCTCGTTCTCCTGGTCCTCGGAGCTGTAGCCCTGCTCACGGATGGCGGCGAGCTCGGCCGCCAGCTCGGGCGCGGTGGTCTTGGTCTGCTCGGTGCGCTTCTCCAGCGCGGGCCCGCCGGCGATCCAGTCCGCGACCGCCGCCTCGTCGGGCAGCTTCACCGACAGCAGGAGCTTGCCCACGGCGGTGCAGTGCGCGGGGTTGCGGCCGCCGATGACCGACGAGAGCCGGATGGCGCCCGCGCTCGGGTCGACCTTCGCCCGGTAGACGACGGACCGGCCGTCCAACACAGCGTAGTGCGCGGTCTCCTGGAACCGGCTCGCCAGCGCCGCGAGCACCGACTGGACCCGCATGTGGTCCGGCCGCGCCGCGTGGTGGGCGAACGCGAGGCGCAGGAACTCGTCGCCCAGCACGTAGTGGCCGCGCCCCTGCTTCGCCGCGAAACCCATGCGCCGCAACGAGGCCAGCGCGCGGTGCACGGTCGGCTTGGAGCTCTTCAGCCGCCGGCTCAGGTCGTCGAGCGAGATGCCGGCGGGCTCCTGCGCGAGCACGGCCAGCGCGGTGAGGACGCGTTCGGAACCGACCACCGCGGAGTCGGCCGCGGCGTCACCAAGAGGTGTTTCAGACACCTTCACAGAGTAGATCGACGTTCCGTTTGACGGAAGAAGACGCGCGGGAGTTCAACTATTCGGAATGAACCTCCCTCATCCGAAACCATTGGATGCCCGCCCGCGATCAATTGCAGGTCACCGCAACTGTCTCATCAGATGCAACAGTGTTGACTCTCACCATGAGACCTCTTACCTTCGTCCACCAACGCAACGACGAGCCCGTGCAGTTGGGAGACGTTCATGAAAGACAACGTCCGTCCCGCGTCCCCGCCGCAGGGGACCGAGCGGGAGTCAGACGCCGCCGAGGACGCCAAGCTCGAACAGCTCGGCTACGAACCACAGCTCAAGCGCGCGCTGGGCGGACTGTCCAGCTTCGCGATCCAGTTCTCGACGATCTGCTTCTCCGGCGCCATCTTCATCGCGCTGACCGTCGGCTTCGGCCAGGTCGGCCCGCTGATGCTGTGGACCTTCGCCGGCGCGACGGCGCTGCAGTGCGTGGTGGCGTTCTGCATCGCGGAGCTGACCTCGGCCTACCCCCTCGCGGGCGGCGTCTACCAGGTGGTGACGAAGCAGGCCGGCCGGTTCCTCGGGTGGCAGACGGGGTGGATGATCCAGTTCGCCCACATCTCGTCGCTCGCGCTGGGCACGATCGGCCTGACCCCGCTGATCGCAGCGTGGTTCGGCTTCGAGGACCTGAGCCACTGGCAGCTCGTCGGCATCAGCGGGGTGCTCATCCTCGTCACGTCGCTCGTGAACCTGCTGAGCGTGCGGGTCGTCGCGATGATCAACAACGTCGGCGTGGCCGCGGAGCTGATCTCGGCCGCGGTCATCACGGTGGGCTGCCTGGTCGCCTACCTGTTCTTCGGCCGGCAGCACCAGTCGCTGGGCTTCCTCGTCACCGACGGCGGCGTGTCCACGGGCTCGATCGTCCTGCCGCTGCTCTACTCGACGCTGCTCGCGGCCTTCATCGTCTCCGGCTTCGACGTCAGCGGCACCGCCGGCGAGGAGACCCACGACGCCTCGCGCCAGGTGCCGAAGCAGGCCGTCCGCGCCAACGTCGCCGCCCTGGTGATCGGCAGCGTCGTCATCCTGCTGCTGATGCTCGGCGTCCCGTCGGTCAGCGGCGTCGTCGAGAGCACCTCGCCCGTGAAGTACATCCTCTCCTCGGTGATCGGCACCCCGCTCGGCGAGGCGCTGGAGGTGGCGGCGGTGCTGTCGCTGCTGGTGAACGGCATGATCCTGCAGCTCGCCGGTGCGCGGGTGCTGTGGGCCCAGGCCCGTGACGGCGCCTTCGCCGGCTCGGCCTGGCTGCGCAAGCTCAACCGCGAGCAGATCCCGGTCAACGGCGTGATCGTCTCGGGCGTGCTCGCGTTCGCCATCACGCTCTACAGCAGCCTGGTCACGGTGCTCGCCGCGATCCTCGCGGTCACCTGGGCGCTCTCGTACCTGGTGGCCCTGGTCGTCGGCCTGCGCGCGCGGCTGAAGCACAACCTGCCCGAACGCCCGTACGTGCTGCGCAACGGCAACTTCTGGTACGCGGTCGCGATCGTCTGGTCGGCCGTGATCATCGGGACGATGGTCTACCAGAACCCCGGACAGGTCGGCGTGGGGCTGCTCGGGTTCATCGTCCTGGGCGTGCTCGCCTACGCGACGATCGGACGCAGGCGCCGGGCGGCGGTGTCCACTTCGGACGAAATCAGGGAGCCCCATGTCCAGGCCTGACGCGGTGATCATCGGTGCCGGCCACAACGGCCTGGTCGCCGCGAACTACCTCGCCGACGCCGGGCTGTCGGTCCGGGTGCTCGAACGCCGGGACCTGATCGGCGGCGCGACGGTCACCGAGGAGCTCATCCCCGGCTACCACGTCTCCTCCTGTTCGTACGTCTCGGGTTTCCTCCACCCGCGGATCCTGGCGGAGATGGGGCTCGGCGACTTCGGGCTGCGCTTCTACCAAACGGACGCGAGCACCAGCAACCTGTGGCGCGACGGGCAGCACCTGTTCACCTACAACGACGTCAGCGCCACGCTGCGGGAGCTCGAACGCGTCAAGCGCGGCGAGTCCGAGCGCTTCATGAACTTCGGCCTGCAGCTGCAACGGCTGGCCAGGATCACCGACCAGTGGTTGCTCACCACCGATCCCCCGTCGATGGCCGAGGTCGTCGAGACGTTCGAGAAGGAGGGCGAACGCGGGCTGTACGAGGACTTCTTCACGCTGAGCATGCAGTCCCTGGTCGACAAGTACTTCACCGCTGACATCGTGAAGGGGCTGGTGGCGTTCACCGGGACCGTCAGCGTGTGGGGCGGGCCCCGGACGCCGGGGTGGGCGTACGTCTACGCGCACCACGCCACCGGTGAGCACGACGGCCACATGGGCCAGTTCGCCTTCCCCCGGGGCGGTATGGGCGCGATCGCGGGAGCACTCGCCCGGCGGGCTCAGGCCAAGGGCGTGGAGATCAGCACCGAGACCGCGGTCGCGCGGATCCTCTCCCGGGACGGGCGCGTCACCGGCGTCGTCACCGCGGACGGCGAAGAGATCTCCTGCGACGTCGTGCTGTCCAACGCCGATCCCAGGACGACGTACCTCAAGCTCGTCGACAGCGCGGCACTGCCACCGGAGCTCGTCACGAGCCTCGAGGAGTACGACGTCCGCGGTGCCATGTCGCGGGTCTTCCTCGCCGTGGACCGGCTTCCGCAGTTCACGTCCGGGTCCGTCGGCGAGGGACCGGAACACCGCGGCCTCACGATGCTGGGCGCCGACGTGGACGCGTTCGTGCGGGCCGGCGAGGCGCAGGAGCAGGGCCGGATCGCCGACGACTTCCCGATCGAGTTCGTGATCCAGAGCGTCCACGACGACTCCGTCGCCCCGCGGGGCAGGCACATCATCACCACCGGCGTCCAGCAGACCCCGTTCACGCTCGCCGAGTCCACCTGGGACGAACAGCGGCACCTGTTCCAGGACAAGGTCATCTCGGTGCTCGAGACCTACGCCCCCGGCATCCGCGACACGATCACGGCCGCGGTCACGCTCACCCCGCAGGACTACGAGCGGGAGTACGGGCTGGCGGGCGGCAACATCTACCACGGCGCGATGAAGGCGGGCCAGCTGTTCGCCGACCGCCCGGTCGCCGGCGCGGGCGGCTACCGGTCACCGTTGCGCGGCCTCTACCTCTGCGGCTCGGGCACACATCCCGGTGGGGCCGTGACCGGCACGCCGGGCCGCAACGGTGCGACGGCCGTGCTGGAGGACAGGTTCGGCGCGGCGGCCGCCCGACGTGGCGGAGCGGCGCGGACACCGCTCGTCGAGCGCGTGATGCGGAACCGGACCGTGCGCTCGGTCGCCACGGTCGCCGCCCGCCAGCGCTTCCTGTCCCGGCTGGTCGAACGACTCACCGCACGGCGTTGACCCTCTCCCCCGACCGGAAAGGCCACGACATGCCACCGAGCGCCGAGGTCTCCCTCGACGGCTATCCCCTCCAGCTGTTCGCGCTGCGCAGCGACACGTGCACGGCCCTGCTCACCGACCTGGGCGCCCGCCTGCTCGAGTTCCACGCGCCGGACCGCGACGGCACCCCGGCGGACGTCGTGCTCGGCCGCGCCACGCTGGAGGACACGTTCACCGACCGGCACTACATGGGGTCGACCGCCGGGCGTTACGCCGGGCGCATCGCCAGGGGCCGGTTCTCCCTCGACGGCGAGGAGTTCCGGCTCGCGACCAACGAGGGGAACAACCACCTGCACGGCGGCACCCGCGGGTTCGACCAACACGTGTGGTCCGCGCGCCGGCACGAGGACGAGGAGGCGGTCACGTTCGTCCGCGTGTCGCCGCACGGCGAGGAGGGCTTCCCCGGCGAGCTCACCACCCGCGTGACCTACCGCCTCGACGGCAACGTGCTCGGCATCTCCATGACCGCCACCACCGACCGCGCCACGATCGTCCGCCTGGTGCACCACTCCTACTGGAACCTCGCCGGCCACGACTCCGGCACGGTGCTGGACCACGTGCTGCAGCTCCACTCCTCGCACTACGTCGTGATCGACGACGAGCTGCTGCCCACCGGCGAGATCGCGTCGGTGGCCGGCACGCCGTTCGACTTCCGCAAGCCGTGCACGATCGGCGAGCGCAACGGCGACGTCGCCAACACCGGCGCGGGACGGGTCGCCGCGGGGGCGGCGGGCTACGACCACAGCTGGGTGCTCGACGGCGACGGGATGCGGGTCGTCGGCACCCTGACCGACCCCGGCAGCGGACGCAGGCTCGAGCTCGCCACCGACCAGCGGGCCCTCTGCCTGTACGCCGGGGGCTACCTCGCGGGCTACACGGCGAAGGGCGACCTCGGGCACTACGCGCCGTTCGCCGGCGTGACGCTCGAGACGACCGCCTTCCCCGACGACGTCAACCAGCCGCACTTCCCGTCGCCGGTCCTGCGGCCGGGCGAGGTCTACCGCAACGAGATGCGGCTGACCTTCACCGCCGAGTAGCCACGACCACCAGGAGAGGGACCATGACTGCATTTCAGACGGCGGAGAGCGCGCAGTGGCGCACCCTGCGCAGCGCCTTGGCGGCCGACGCCCTCGACACCGTCGGGCACCGGTCGCAGTGCCTCGGCTGGGACATCAGGCCGACCGCGCTGACCGACGCCGTGGTGGGCCGTGCCTTCCCCGTCCGCGCCGTGGAGACGACGGACACGCACCCCGAGCGGCCGTACGAGGGACTGCTGCGCGCACTGGACGACCTGCCGTCCGGTTCGGTCTTCGTGCTGGCCACCGGCCGGTCGAACGCCTCCGGCGTCTGGGGCGAGCTGCTGACCACGGCGTGCCTGGCGTCCGAGGTGGCGGGCGCGGTGACCGACAGCCTGATCCGCGACGTGTCCCGGGTGCTGGAGTCGGGCTTCCCGGTGTTCAGCCGCGGCGCCACGCCGTACGACAGCAAGGGGCGCATCGAGATCGTCGAGCACGGCGTGCCGATCACCGTGGACGGTGTGGTCATCGCCCCCGGCGACCTGGTGGTCGGCGACGCGGACGGCGTGTGCGTGATCCCGCGGGAGGTCGAGGCGGAGGTGCTCGCGCTCGTCGCCGAGAAGAACCGCGGCGAAGGGGAGTTCCGGCGGGCGGTGCGCGACGGCATGCGGGTGTCCGACGCGTTCCGGAAGCTGAACGTGCTGTAGCGGCACGACGTGCGGGAGCCGGCGGCGGGGTCCACCGGCCCCGCCTGGTCAGGACTGGAACTCGGGCGTGACCCAGTAGTGGCTGTCGTTCCACGCCTGCGTCGGGAACCCGTCGTCGTAGCTGTACACACCGGCGTGCGCGGGCAGGACGAACGGCGCCGCCACCACCGTGGCCGTGAACAGGTTCTCGGTGATCCGGTAGCGGCCGCGCCACGACGTGAACGACGCGACGTACTCCTCCCCCGGCACCACGGGCACGGGCGTGGTGAACGGCTCGGCGTACGGGGTGGAGACCTGCCGGTCGGCGAGCAAAGTCCCGTCACCGCGCCACAACCGCACCCGGCTCGCCTCGTTCGTGTTCCAGGAGGTGACGATCCTGGTCACCGATCCCGGCCGGTCGACGCGGAACCGCAGCCCCAGCTCCACCCGCTGGTTCTCGAACTCCTCGTACACGGGGCTGTAGGTGTAGAAGGTGCACTGGTAGCAGGCGCCCGGCGTCGGTGCGGGCACGCCGACGTACACCGTGCGCGGCGCGGAGACCTGGCCCTGTTCGGTGGCGGTGTCGACCCGGCTGACGATCGTGTAGACGCCGGGCTCCTGCGGCGTGAACTCGTACGCCCACAACGCCTGCATGATCCCGGTCTCCCCGCCCAGCCCGACGGTGGCGGTGCGGTACCCGGCGTTCCACGTGGTCCCGCCGTCCACGGACACGAGGTAGTCCGTCAGCGCGTCGGGACCCGTCTGCTCGTATCCGCCGCCCGAGATCAGCACGGACTCGCCGACGTCCACCCGCCCGTTGTTGGACGGCGTGTAGAGGTGCGACTGCGGTGGCGGCGCCGCGTGCGCCGTGCCGGCCACCTCCCCGGAGAACGCCGGCCCGGACAACACCAACGCTGCCGCCGCGGCGGTCACCGCCTTGTGCCACAGGGGTTTCACGCGGACGGACGGGACGGTCCAGGACATGCGCTGCTCCTCGCGATCGGGTTCACGGGGACGGTTCCCCCGAGGTTGACTCGTCCGGAACGCACGGCCCGCTACACGGTGCGGCGACCAGCGCAACGCCGGTGGCGGCGAACAGCCGAAGCGGTTCAGACGGTCCACCGGGATGCCCGCGAATCCCGCCCCGTCCAGGAGAAGGAGCGTTCCCACGCCTGCCGGAGCAGGTCCGCGACGACGTCCGCCCGACCGGCCGGCAGCGTGAAGGGCACGCGCAGCCACCGGTCGGCCGTGCCGTCGACGGCGAAGCGCGGTCCGGCGGTGATCCGCAGGCCCAGGTCGAGCGCCGCGGCCGCCAGCCGGGTCGCGCTCGGCCGGGGCAGCTCGACCCACAACGCCATGCCCGCCCGCGGCGAGGTCCAGCGCCAGTCCGGCAGCCGGGCGCGCAGAGCCTCCTCGAGCGCGGCACGGGACCGGCGCAGCAGATCGCGGCGTTCGGCCAGGATCGCCGCCGCGTCGTCGAGGAGCCGCACCGCGACCAGCTGGTCCAGGACGGGGCTGCCGAGGTCGACGGACGCCCGCTCGTGCGCGAGCCTGTTCAGCAGCCCGGGATCGGCGCGGACCCACCCGATGCGGAGACCGGCCCAGAACGCCTTGTTCATCGACCCGAGCGTGACGACGTCGGGCCGCAGCAGCGCGGCCGGCGGCGGCACGGGCCCGTCGAGCACCAGGTCGGCGAACGTCTCGTCGACGGCGACGACCGCGTCCCGCAGACCGGCGAGGACCTCGCGGCGGGCGGCCTCGTCCGCGACGAACCCGGTGGGGTTCTGCCCGTCCGGGGTCAGGTGGGCGGCGGACATCCCGGCGGGCGGCCGGTCCCACCCGGCGGCCGTGACCGGGAGCGGCACCGCGCGGACGTGGTGGGCGCGCAGGGCGTCCACCACGGCGGGGTAGGTGGGCTGCTCGACCAGCACCGGGCGTCCCGGCCGGCAGACGGCGCGGACCAGGAGGTTCCAGCCCTGCAGGGCCCCGCTGG
The DNA here is from genome assembly GCF_042738015.1 of Lentzea sp. NPDC059081. Taxonomy (NCBI): domain Bacteria; kingdom Bacillati; phylum Actinomycetota; class Actinomycetes; order Pseudonocardiales; family Pseudonocardiaceae; genus Lentzea; species Lentzea sp. NPDC059081. The sequence continues at coordinate 140,953 of NZ_JBHYGW010000001.1, read as the reverse complement.
TGACCATGACCTGCTCGGGACCGGTCGGCAGCCCGCGGCCGGTGAGGTGGCGGGCCACGGCGGCGCGCAGGGCGGGCAGCCCGAACGGGTGCAGGCCGTGCCCGGCGAGCTGCGCCGGGAGGTCCGCCGAGGCCGCCGTCACCGCGCCGAGCAGCCGGGCCGGGGCGGGCAGCGCGGCCACCGTCAGGTCCAGCACGCCGGCGGGCTCCTCCCGACCGGCGTCCGGCCGGTGGACGCGGGCCGCCGGAATGCTGACCAGGCTGCCCGCGCCGTGCGCGCTGCGCAGGTAGCCCTCGCCGCGCAGCAGGTCGTAGGCGGCGCTGACCGTCGTCCGGCTCACCCCGAGCGTCGCGGCGAGGGCGCGTTCGGACGGGAGGCGCGTGCCGTCCGGCAGCCGTCCGTCCAGCACGAGGGCGCGGACTCCCCGCGACACGGCGACGTAGGTGGCTCCCCCGCCGGCCAGCCACGGGTCCAGCAGGGTCGCGAGACGGTCAGGGCCCACCATGCCAACACCTCCGACTTGGCCGTGTCACGACCAGGCCAAGTGTGGCCATGATGCGCCTGCACGGTCCGCCGAGCACAGGAGAAGACCATGAGCGACTCCCCCACTCCCCTCCCCGACCGCGCCGAGGTCCTCGACCTCACCCGCGCGCTCCTGCGCCTCGACACGGTCAACCCGCCGGGCAACGAACGGGAGGCCGCGGAGCTCGCCCTCGCCTACGCCCGCGCCCACGGGCTGACCGGTGACCTGCAGCCGGTGGGCGAGGGTCGCGCGAACCTGCGCCTGGTCCTGCCGGGCAGGGGCGAGCAGGCGCCGCTCCTGTACTGCGGGCACCTCGACACCGTCCCGCTGGGCACCGCCCCGTGGACGCACCCGCCGCACGCGGCCGAGGTCGACGAGGACGACGTGCTGTGGGGACGCGGCGCCGTGGACATGAAGGGCGGGCTCGCCGCGATGCTCGCCGGGATCGCCACCCTCGCCCGCACCGGTACCAGGCCTCCGGGTGACGTGCACTTCCTCGCCACCGCCGGTGAGGAGGTCGACTGCGCCGGTGCCCGTGCCGCGCGCGACACCGGTGTGCTGGAGGGCGTCGGCGGGCTGGTGATCGCGGAGCCGACCGGCCTGGACCTCGTCGTCGCCCACAAGGGCGCCCTGTTCCTGGAGCTCGTGACGCGCGGCAAGGCCGCCCACGGTTCCATGCCCGACCAGGGCGTCAACGCCATCACGCACATGACGGCTCTGCTCGACCGCCTGACCCGGCTCGACCTCGGTCACGCGGCCGACCCGCTGCTGGGTGGCGCGACGACGAGCGTCGGCACGATCCGGGGCGGGTCGGTCGTCAACATCGTTCCTGACCTGTGCACCGCGCAGGTCGACCTCCGCAGCGTGCCCGGCCTCGGCCACGCCGCCGTCCTGGCCCGCGTCGGGGAGGTGCTCGACGAGCTCACGGCCGCGCTGCCCGGATTCGACGCCGACGTGAAGGTGACCGGCGACTACGCGGCGGTCGGCACGGACCCCGGCGAACCGCTGGTGCGGACCGCCCGGCAGGTCCTCGAAGACGTCCTTGGCCGGCCGCCGGCGCTGTCCGGGGTCAGCTACTTCTCCGACGCCTCCGTCCTGCAGCCCGGCACCGGCCTGCCGACCGTGCTGTGCGGTCCCGGCGACCCGAACCTCGCCCACCAGACCGACGAACGCGTCCCCGTCGCGGAGCTCGGCCGCGCCGCCGAGTTCTTCACCCTGCTGCCCCTCGCGGCACCACCGTCCGGATGAGACCTTCCTGCCTCGCCGACCTCGTCCCGTCCTGATAGGAAGATCAGCGTGGGCACACGACCTCGTTTCGACCTCCCGGCCAAGGCGGCGAGCCGGCTCGCGCAGCGGCTGCTGAAGCTGCCTCCCGCCACGACCCGCGACGTGACCGTGGAACGGGATCTGCGCATCCCCACCCACGACGGCCTGACGCTGCTGGCGGACCACTGGGCGCCGGCCGGCACCGCGCCGGCGAGCGGTGCGCCCACGGCCGTGGTGCGCACGCCGTACGGCCGCAGAGGTCCGCTGAACTGGCTGTACGGACGCGCGCTCGCCGAACGCGGCCTGCACGTCCTCGCCGTGAGCTGCCGCGGCACGTTCGGGTCGGGCGGCGACTTCCGCGCGATGCGGCACGAGCGCGAGGATGGCCGGTCCGTGCTGCGCTGGCTCGCCGCCCAGCCGTGGGCCGGTGACGTGCTGCTGACCGGCAGCAGTTACCTCGGCTACACCCAGTGGGCCGTCGCACACGACGCTCCCGCGCAGGTCAAGGCGATGGTGCCGCACGTGACGTCGTCCCGGCTGGCGCTCGCCTTCCTGCGCCAGGACCGGACCGAGATGGAGACGCTGCTGGGCTGGTCGGTGAGCACCGCGACGCAGGAGCGGCCGGGCGCGTTCTGGCGCACCGTGCTCGGCGCCGGCCGCAAGCGCCTCGACGCGGCGATGCGGACGTTTCCCCTGACCGACGCCGACCAGGCCGCCCTCGGCCACCGCTGGCCGTTCTACCAGGACTGCGTGCACCACGACCAGGACGACCCGTTCTGGCAGGACGAGGACCACTCGCCGACCGTCGGCGACGTGACCGTGCCGGTCAGCTCGATCGCGGGCTGGTACGACATCTTCCTCGCGGACCAGCTGCGCGACTTCCGGGTGCTGCGGGAGGCGGGCCGCGACGCGCACCTGACGATCGGGCCGTGGTGGCACACCCACATCGGCGGGATGGCCGCCGTGGTGCGCGACACGACCGGCTGGGCCGCCGCCCACGCCCGCGGCGCCGTGCCGCCGCGCAGACCGCCGGTGCGGCTGTTCGTGATGGGCGTGGACGAGTGGCGCGACTTCGACCAGTGGCCGCCCGCCGGCTACGAGCCGCGGCGCTGGCACCTGGCTCCCGGCGGCGCGCTCCGTCCCGCCCCCGCCGCGCAGGCGGCGCCGACGTCGTTCACCTACGACCCGGCCGACCCGACGCCGTCGCTGGGCGGGCCGAGGCTGGAGAACCGCGGCGCCGGTCCCGTCGACAACCGGAAGCTGGAGGTGCGCGACGACGTCCTGGTCTTCACCTCCGGCGTGCTCGACGCCGACGTGGAGGTGATCGGCGAGGTCGCGGCGGAGGTGTGGCTGCGCGCGGACCGGCCGTCGTGCGACCTGTTCGTGCGGCTGTGCGACGTGGACGAGCGCGGCAAGTCCCTGAACATCTGCGACGACCTGGTGAAGGTGCGGCCGGACGGCGCCACGAAGGTGGCCGTCGCGCTGTCCCCCACCGCGCACGTCTTCCGCCGCGGGCACCGGATCCGGGTGCAGGTGTCGGCGGGGGCGTTCCCGCGCTTCGCCAGGAACCTCGGCGACGGCGGCCCCGCGCGCTCCTCGGCGGAGCTGCGGAAGATCGCCGTGGAGGTATTCCACGACGCCGAGCACCCGTCCGCCGTCCTGCTGCCGCAGCAGACCCGGTGAACGGACGAGGGGCCGGTGCCTGCGCGGCACCAGCCCCTCGTGTCCCCTGTGGACTCCCCCGTGCCGGTTACACCCGCTCGGCGTCGACCGTCGTCGCGGGCTGGCTACCCGGCTTGCGGCGGTCCTCCAGCTTGATGTCGCACTTGCCCACCAGCGCGACACCCGCGCCGATCGTCGTGGCCACCGGGGCGGCCAGCGCCGCCACCAGACCGAGAGCCACCGGCACCTCCAGCACGACGTCGTCCTTGCTGTCGCGCACGACCACCCGACGGTTGATGCCCTCGTCGACCAGCCCGCGGACGGCCCCGAAGACGGAGTCGACGGCACTGCGGGTGGGCTCGGCGTTGGATTCGCTCATGACTCTCCTCGAACTGCGGATCTCCCTGTACGACTCCAGACTGCCCGCGGCGCACCGCCGTGCCATCAGGGTTCCCCCTGATTCACCCCCCAGCTCGCAGGGCGCGCACCTGAGGGGAGGCGAGCGCGGCGCACGACGACACCGCCACCAGGACGGCGCACCCGGCCAGCACGGGCCCGGTGCCGAAAGCGGTGCTCAGCGGCGCCGCGACCAGCACGCCCACCGGTGCCAGCACCATCGTGCCCAGCCAGTCGTAGGACGCCACCCTGGCCAGCACCTCCCCCGGCACCTCGCGTTGGATCGTCGTCTCCCACAACACGCCGAACACGTCGTTGGCCAGGCCTGCGCAGAACATCGCCGCGACGACCGTCCACGGTGGAGCGCCGGAGGCCAGCAGCGCCAAGGGCACCACGAGCAGCAGCAACAGGAGAAGCCCGGTCACGACGGGGCGCGCGGGCCGCAGACGAGCCGAGACGACCGCACCGCACAGCATTCCGGCCGTGCTCGCCGCGGCGACCAACGACCAGGACCGCACGCTGTCCCACGTGTGCAGCGCCACGAGCGGGCCCAGGATCCCCATCGTGGCGGCGAGTGCGGCCGACGTGAGCGACAGCGCGCCGACCGTCGCCCACAGCCACTGCCGGCCGGCGAACGCCCGCCAGCCCAGCCGCAGGTCCCCGACCAGTGAGATCGCTTCCACCCGGATCCGTGGAGGCAGTCGCAGCAGGGCGAGCAGCACCGCGCTCGCGGCGAACGTCACGGCGTCGAACACCAACGTCGACGGCGCTCCCCACCACGTGACCACCGCGCCGCCCAGCGCGGTGCCCGTCAGGTCGGCGCCTCTCGTCGCGGTCATCAGCAGGCTGTTCGTCCGCTGCAGACGGTCCCCGGCGACGATCTCGGGCAGCAACCCGCTGGTGGCGGGTCCGGCCACGGAGGACGCCGTCCCCGCCGCGGCCGCACACAGGGCCAGGACCGGGATCGAGGCGTGCCACCACAGTCCGGCGGCCAGTCCCGCGTAGGCAGCCGCCGACACCACGTCCGAGAGCACCAGCAACCGGAACCGGCTCGTCCGGTCGGCGAGCACCCCGCCGAAGACGACGAACAGGATCTGCGGCGCCACCAGGCTCACCAGCACGACAGACAGCCCTCGCGCGGTGGCTCCCGGCAGTTCCAGCACCCCGAACGTCAGCGCGATCCGGCCGACCCCGTTGCCCGCGGCCGAGATCGCGGTCGCCGACGTCAGCAGGGCGACCCGCGTGCTCACCTCAGCACCAGTGCCGCGTCCCACGGCAACGACGCCGCCGGCGGTTCCGGTGCCAGGTGCTCGTGCAGCGCCAGCAACGTCCCCGCCGCCCCGTCGAGGAAACCGGGCCGGTTCGGCGGCACGGTGACCACGGTGTGCCGGTCGCGCTGGGAGAGCAGGTGGTCGCACAGCTCCGGGAGCACGTCCGCGTCCCTGCCGAGCACGAGCGCGGTGGCGTGCAGAACGCCCGCGGACCCGTGGCACAGGGAGGCGTCCTTGATCCCCCACCGGGCGCGCGGTCGCCGGAACGCGGCGCGCAACGTCGTCCTCGCCTCCTCGGCCCAGGCGGGTTCGCCCAGCGCGCACGCGGCCAGCTGCACGGCGCGGGCGACTCCCGGTGCGCCGTAGCACCAGGCGATCCGGCTCGGCGGCACCAGGTCGACGGCCCGCGCGACCTCGTGTTCCAGCGGCACCAGCGCGGGCCAGTACGGGCCGTGCTCGTCGGTGCCCCGGCGGGCCAGCAGCCAGGTGGCGATCCGGCGCATCGCCGCCGGCTGGCCCTCGACCACCACGCCCTGCCGGTGGCACACCGCGAGCAGCGCCAGCGGGCCGGCGATGCCGTGCGCCATCCCGAGGTTGAGGTGGCCGTTCGGGTGCCCGACCGGGTCGGCCAGCAGCGACGGGTCCGGCGTCCACCACCCCGGCACGCGGTGGCCGTGCACGCGGACCGGGTACGTCAGCCGGACCAGGTACTCCAGCACGCGGTGCAGCACCGGCCGGGCCGGTTCCCCGCAGGCGAGCAGGTACCTGCCCACCCCGGTGAGGCCGGACGTGGCGTCGTAGCAGGCCATCCTGGCGCCGGGCGCGGACGCCGACAGCCGCGTCTCCTCGCTGACGAGAGCGTTCTCGGCCAGCCGCAGCACGTGCGGGTCGATCCTGGCGAGCACGCCCCGGTAGTCGCCCTCCGCCCTGGCGATGCTGCGCGCGGCGAACCCGAGCGACGGCAGTCCGTCGAACAGGTTCTCGGTGGAGGGCCTGCGGGTGCTCGCCGCGGCGGCGAGGTGCTCGTGGGCGGTCTCGCGCCACCGCGGTGCCGAGTCGCCGAGCCTCGCGAACAGGACGGCGAGCCCGCAGTACCCGTCGGCGAGGGACATCGGGTGGTGCGGCCAGTCGCCGTCGCCCAGGTTCACCTCGGCCGGCTTGCTGAGCGCGCGGGCGGACTCCTCCAGCCACGTCCGCACGCTCATCGGGCGAGCCGCACGCGGTCGGCGTGGGCCTGCACCGCTCCCCGTGCCATCGCGCACACCTCGGCCTCCGCCCGGAAGTCCGCGCCCAGCCGCCGGTTGCAGTGCAGGTGCAGCAGGGCGCGGAGGATCTCGCCCGGCGACGTCCAGCCCCCGGCGAGCGCGCGGGCCTCGGTCCCGTACCGGGTCAGCAGCTCCGCCCACTCGCGGTCGGGGGCGACGGGGTCGAGGGTGATCGCGGCCAGCGCGTCGCGGCGCCGCCTGCCGAAGGCGCGGTGGGTCGTCTCGACCTTGGGGATCTCCGACAGCACCCACGAGGGCCACTCGCCGGCGCGCCGGGCGCCGTGGAAGAACCTGACCAGCGCCACCACGTCCGCGGCGACCGCGATGGTGTCCTGCGCGGCGGCCATCCTGCGCAGCGCCAACCGGCTGTCGGCGGCGAAGAAGCGTTCCGCCAGGTCGACGAGGTGGGCACCGCCGTACCGCTCCACCTCCGGCCGGTAGGTGTGCACCGAGAAACCGCCGGCCAGCCTGGCCTCCACCAGGGCGCCGACCTGGTCGCGCAGCTGCGGCAGCACGTCGCCGCGCAGGCGGAGGCGGAGGTGCGGTGGCTCGTCGTCGGCCTGGTAGCGCACGAAGAACCAGCGGTCCACCTCGGACCCGAGCCCGGCCAGCCACGGGCGCAGGTGCGCGAGCAGCACCTCGCGCTGCCGGTGCGGCGAGCACCGGATGTGCGCGGACACCCAGTCGCCGCCGGGCGGGTGCGCCACCACGCGGGTGCGGACCGGGGCGGGCGGCCGCACCGTCCGGGAGCCGGGATCGACCGCGACCAGCGGGACGACCAGCTCGGCCTCGTGGGCGCCGTCCGGTCCGCGCAGCCAGCCCCGGCCAGGCTCGGGCGCGCGGTCCTCGTGCAGCACCGCGGTGCCCGTCCTGCGCAGGTCGTCACGCAGCAGCCCGACGTGCTCCGGCACCGTCAGGTCCAGGCACAACTGCTGGTCCAGCCGCGTCAACCGCACCCGGTCCGGCACGTGCCACCTCGTCCGCCACGCGGCGAGCGCGTCGTCCGTGCCCACCTCGGCGTCGCTGACCTGCCACCGCGCGGGCGCGAGCACCGTGCGGCCGCAGCGGACGGCGGGCAGGAACGGAGCGTCGTGCAGGGCACCCCAGTCCCAGGGCTTGATCGTGCGCACTCCCATCAGCGACACGTCCCACAGGAACCGCACCACCGCGGGTGCCGCGGCGCTGAGGTCCAGCACGTGCAGCACGACCGGGGCGATCTCCCGGCCGAGCGACACCGAGTACAGCCGCAGCAGGCGTTCGTCGGCGGCCACCGCGATGTCGGCCAGGTCCAGCGCGCCCGGACCGCCCGCCTCGCCGGGCACCCCGACGGCCAGGTGGTGGGGCAGCACCAGGGGCGTGCGCGTCACGTTGGCGTCCCGCGGGTGCGCCGTGACGTGCACGAGCTGCACCGGCAGCCGGTCGTCGGACCGCACCGGGATCAGCTCGCCGAGCAGGTCGCGCACCTGCGGCAGGTGCCCGAACCGGCCGAGCGACGCGCCCGCCTGCTGGGTGCCGGTCAGCGGGCTCACGACGAGCTCGAAGTCGCCGCGGTCCAGCGCCTCGGCCGAGACGGCGTTGAGCGTGACGAACAGCTCGGCGGTGGCGGGCGGTGTGCCGCCGGGCGGGCTCAGCCGGGCGACCAGGTCGTCGTCGAGCACCACCTCGGTCGCCCCGTCGGCCAGCGCCTCGGCGAGCAGACGGGTGAGCACCGGCCGGCGGACGTCGTCGGGTTCGGCCGACCCCGCCCAGGGCCCGTCGTACCCCGCCGGTCCCCCGATGCCCGCGTCCGGGTCGAGCAGGTCGAGCACCGGCACCAGCTCGCCCATTCCATATCTCTCGAGAAACCTGGTGTGGAAATCCGCGAGGTTGCGGGAGCGCGTGTTCTCCCGTGCGGACAACCGCCAGACGACGTCGGCGGCACGCTCGGCTTCCCTGGCCACGTCACGGGGAATCCGCACCTGCGCGTCCAATTCCAGGTCGACCTGCACGACGTCGTCGGCGGCGGCCCGCCTCAAGACCGCCAATTCGGCAATTCCCGCACCAACGCGACTACTCCGGTAGGAGTCGGCTGATCGGGTGATCGACGCGGCTTTCGCCCCATGAGCGGAGTCCGCCGGGAGCAATTCTGCCAATGTTTCGAAACTTCTCCCTGACCGGCGCAGCTCCGTCTGCAGGAAGCGCAGCCGCACCAATTGCGCCGCCAGGGTGAGGAAGTCCGACCGGGGCGCGCCGGGGAACTCCGCGGCGACCACGTCCACGAGGTCGCCGAGCACGATCGGCCGCCTGGCCGCGTCGAGCACGCGGACGACGGCGGCGGTGCGTCGCACGCTCGCCAGCCGTGCGCCGCGGGGAACGGTCAACCGGTCGCCGTGGCGCGCGCACAGGTTGTTGGCCGTGACCTCCAGGCCGGCCAGCACCTCCCGATCGGCCTCCAGCTCGTCCGCCCACGTCTCCAGCCAGGCGTGGTCGGGGTGCAGGTGCCGGCGGTGACCGGCTCCGAGGCGGGCCTCGGCCCGATCCGCGAACTCGCCGACGGCGACCCCGGCGAGGAGGCCGAACGGCGTCGGACGGCCGGCCATCCGCAGCTCGTACCTGGCCAGGGCGGTGCGCAGCCGCCGCGCCGCGGGCTCGGGCAGATCCTGCCCCGCGAGGACCTTCTCCCACGCCCCGCTCAGTGCGGGACTGGCGACGGCGACGGCCTCCCGCAGCAGGCCGGGACCGTCCGGCGCTTCCCCGCCGGGGTGCAGGCACCGCCTCGGCAGCACCGGGGCGCGGAGGAGGAACCTGGTCGCGGCGACGAAACGGGTGTCCATGTGAGCTCCCCCAGGAGACCGACGTGGTGGGCGGGTCCGGCCGCCGGGCGATCCGGGCCCGCCCGGTGCTCAGCAGATCGCGCAGGTGGTGATCGTGCGCGGGCCGGACCGGTCCTGCGTCTCGGCGGAGTCGGTCAGTTCGAACTCCTGGACGTCCAGCTCGAACAGTTCACGGGTGTCCGTGGAATGCATGCGTTTTCTCCTTGCGATCGGCAACGGATTTCGAAAACAGTGATTTCGGGAGCATTGCGGTGTGCCGCGTCCCGCGCTCACTGTAGGGCTCTTCTCCGGATGTCCGGCAATGCTCGTTCCCCGCCAATTGACACGCGAATGTTTTTCATTCAACTAGTGCGATCGGCCCACCGGTTCGATATCGGCACCGGTAGCCGCCGGTGATCCCTCGCACTTCGAGCAAGTTTGTTGCACATTAGCTCGTGATGCAGATCACATACGAAAGTCGCACGGCAACTGCTCAATTCGGACGCGCGAAATCCGTTCTGGTGGTCGGGAGCGCGCCGGTAGGGTCGTCCACGTGGATCTGGAGGACACCGCGACCAAGCTCGGAGTTCCCGTCGAGGACGTCGAGCGCGTGCACCGGCTCGCCGCCGACCGGCCGTCCGCGCCGCTGCCCGCCTTGGCCTCCGCGCCCGCTCTCCTGGAGAAGCTCGCGGTCCCGCCGGACGACGCCGCCGAGATCCTGGCGGGCTGGCCGGACGACGGCTCTGAGCTGTGGACGCCGGAGCTGCGCTGGCTGCTGGACCGGTCGACGGCCCTCGTCCGCGCCGATCTCGGCGGTCACCAGTGGCTCCCGCCGGGTCCGGAGCTGCCGCGCGACCGGGGTCTCGCGTGGCGGCACCTCTACGTGTACGCGTACCTCGCGCTGGTCGACGTCGTCCTGACCTACCACCGCGACCACGGCGTCCCCGACACCGTGTCGTGGGCGACCCTCGCGGACCTCGGCCGCAACCTCGCGGTCGACCGGCGGATGCGCGGCGAGGGCTGGCCGGTCATGCAGAGCTGGCTGACCCTGCACGCGCGGGGCGGCGTCTACGAGCTCGGTCGCCTGCAACACCACCGCGGTGGCGCCACCATCTCGTTGCACATCCCCGACTCCGGGCCGCTCACGCCGGACGCCGTCGCGGCGTCGCTCGACGAGGGGCGCGCGTTCTTCCCCCGCCACTTCCCCGGCGAGCACTACGCGGCGTTCTCCTGCGGGTCGTGGTTGCTCGACCCGCAGCTGCGGGAGTACCTGCCCGCGGACTCGAACATCATCCGGTTCCAGCAGCGGTTCGAGCTGGAGCCCTACGAGGAGCCGAAGGGCATCGAGGCGGACGTCGAGGTGCTGCGGTTCGTGTTCCGCACGCTCACCACGCCGCTCGACCGGTTGCCTCGGAACACGGTGCTGCAACGGGCGATCGTCGACCACCTCCGGGCGGGCCGGCACTGGCACTGGCGCACCGGGAGCTTCCCGGTCTAGAGATGCGCCGCCACGAGGTCATGAGCGGCGGCGGCGAACTCCTCGACGCGCGCGGTGGCGCTGTCAGTGCGCCAGATCAGGCCCCACTCCACGGGCGGAGCGTCGTGCAGGTGCACGTAGGCGACGTCCGGGCGGGCGTAGTAGCGGCGTGCGTGAGCGCTCACCGGGAAGGCGCCGTGGCCCGCGCCGACGAGCGTCAGCGCCTCCTGGAACGTCTGGGCGGAGCGGCCGGTGCGGATCGGGCGGCCGGCCGGGGTGGCCGCCGGGGCGTGGTCGGCGTGCAACGACTCGGGCAGCGTGTCCGGCAGGCGCAGCACCGTGACCGAGGCCAGGTCCTCGACGGACAACGCGTCCCGCCGGGCGAGCCGGTGCCCGACCGGCAGGGCGAGGAAGCGGGCCTCCGTCACCAGCACGGGTCCCGACTCGACGCCCGGCTCGTGCACGGGGAACGCGGCCAGCGCGAGGTCCACCTCCCCGGAGCGCAGCCACGGCATCAGCTCCGCCAGCTGCGCCTCGCGGATCGCGACCTCGCAGCCGGGATGGCGGTCGCGGAACAGGTCGGCGGCCCCGACCAGCAGCTGCCCGGCCGCGGCGCCGGTGAAGCAGACCCGCACGTCCTCGGTGAACCCGCGCCCGGCCGCGACCGCCGCCTCCACCGCGGTGGTGATCGCCGTCCACGCCGGCCTCAGGTCGTCGTACAGCCGGCGCCCCAACGGAGACAGCTCCACCCGGCGGCTGGTCCGGACGAACAACGGCACGCCGACCCGCCGCTCCAGCTTGCGGATCGTCTGGCTGATCCGGGCGGTCGACACCCGCAGCCGCTCGGCGGTGCGGCCGAAGTGGAGCTCCTCGGCGAGGGTGAGGAACGCGTCCAGCTCGTGCCGCTCCAGCACGTGGATCTCCCCTGTGGATCGTCAAGCAGGGCTTCACGATTGTGGCACGGATCGACGTTGTTCCCGCCCGCCGCACAGCAGAGGCTGGACCCGAGACCCACCCCTCGGAGGAGCGACGAATGCCTGACGTGACGGCGGAAGTACTGGCGCTGCACGACCACCTGGAGATCGTGGACGCGCTGCACCGCTTCGCACTGGGCCAGGACCTGAAGGACCGCGAGCTGTTCGCGTCGGCGTTCACGGCGGAGGCCGAACTGGACTTCCGGCCCGCGGCGGAGAAGTGGGGCGCGCGGCCACCGCTGATGTCCGGCCGCGACAGCATCGTGTCGACGATCCTCGCCCTGTTCACCGGCCGCGTCGACACCACGCACCAGGTCACCAACCCGCGCGTGGCGGTCGAGGGCGACACCGCCGGGATGACCGCGCTCGTCGAGGCGCAGCACCTGCTGAGCGCCGACCACGGCGTGTTCGCCCTGCTGAAGAACCGCTACGTCGTCGAGCTGGCGCGGGACGGCGCGCGGTGGCGGATCCACCGGCTGCGGATCGAGAACGCGTGGTTCACCGGCGACCCGGTGGCGATCTTCACCACCGGGTCGCCGGGCCGCTAGCGGAGCTGGTCGTCGGTGTAGTACCCGGACTCCACCAGGACCTTGTGGTAGTTGGACTTGTCGACGCTCACCGGGTTCAGCAGGAACGCCGGCACGACCTTCACGCCGTTGTTGTAGTCGTTGAGGTTGTTGATCTGCGGCGGCGTCCGCTCCTTCAGCACCGCCTCGGCCATCTGCGCGGTCGCCGTCGCCAGCTCGCGGGTGTCCTTGTAGATCGTCGAGTACTGCTCGTCGGCGATGATGGACTTGACGGAGGGGAGCTCGGCGTCCTGGCCGGTCACGACCGGGAACTGCGGGCCGTAGCCGGCGTTCTTCAGCGCGGTGAGGATGCCGAGCGAGATGCCGTCGTAGGGCGAGAGCACGCCGTTGATCTTCTTGGTGCGGTACGAGGTGCCGATGATCTCCTCGAGCCGCTTGCGGGCGGTCTCGCCGTCCCAGCGCAGCGTCGTGACGGCCTCGAACTGCGTCTGGCCGCTGAGGACCTTCAGCTTCCCGTCCTCGAGGTACGGCTTGAGCACGGACATCGCGCCGTTGAAGAAGAACACCGAGTTGTTGTCGTCCGCGGAACCGGCGAACAGCTCGACGTTGAACGGCCCCGGCGCGGCGCTGGGGCTGCCGTCCGCGTTGCGCAGGCCGAGCCCGGTCAGCAACGACTCCGCCTGGTACACGCCGACCCGGAAGTTCTCGAAGGTCGCGTAGTAGTCGACGTTGGCGCTGCCGCGCAGCAGCCGGTCGTAGGCGATCACGGGAATTCTGGCGTCCGCCGCCATCTGCAGCGGCTCGGTCAGCGCCGAACCGTCCACCGACGCGATGATCAACAGTTTCGCGCCCTTGGCGATCTGGTCCTTGATCTGCCGCACCTGGGTGGGGATGTCGTTCTGCGCGTACTGGAGATCCACGCGGTGACCCCGCGACTCCATGTCCTTCTTGATGTTCTCGCCGTCGCTGAGCCAGCGCTGCGACGTCGTGGTCGGCATGGTGACGCCGACCAGCTCACCCTCGTCGGCCTTGACCTGTTGCCCGGCGGAACGTGCACCGCAGGCCGTCACCAAAAGGACGACCACGGGCACCACGAACCTTGACGATCTCATTCCCGCTCCTCGCGCGGATCAACATCATTGTTGACGGTCGCCACGGTTTTCGAGGCAGGCCGGAAGCGCGGTCGTCATGTGATCCGCGCCATAAGCGGATGTGGACGTTAACAAGCCGCGCAGGCGGGATCAAGCGAAGAACGGAATCGAAAGGTTAGTTCCATCGGAACCGCGTATGCGCCTCACAAGATCGACACGGTGCCGGTGTGGTGAAAGGGTCCACCGGGAACGGCGTGATAATGCCGTTCCCGGTGGACGGTGCGGTCAGAATGCCGCGATACCGGCGTAAACGGTGCTGCTGCCCGACTTGTCCGCAGTGGTCACCTCGGCGAGAGAACGTCCGTCCGAGGAGAACACGAGTGACGGGCTGTAGTTCTGCACCGGTCCAGGAGAACCCACCGAGGGCCCGGCGACCGCGACGGGCGCGGTCCGCTGGGTCCACGTGCCCCCGACCGTGCCGACGAGGACCGCGCCGCCGTTGCCGGACTGGGCCGTGCCGTTCGCGGTCAGCAGCACCTGTCCGATCAAGACCACCGTCGACCCGGTCAGGGCGATCGTCGGGGTGTGGGCGAAGTAGGTGCCGTTGGACGTCGCCGGGCGGCTGCCGGGCGACGTGACCGAACCCCAGCCCAGACCGTCCGACGACGTGCGCAGCATCGCCGCGCAGCCGTAGGTCGGGCCGCAGATCTCGTACGCCATCAGGAACGTGCCGTTGGGCAGCCTGCGGACGCCCGGCATGCCGGGACGGTCGTCGCGGTTGGACACCGCGACGATGTCGCTCGGAGCCGTCCAGTCGACACCGTTGGCCGACGTCGCCTGGACGAGCTTCTGGCTGTGGGCCGAGTCGGTCTCGTCGGAGTAGTACGCGACCAGCCGCCCGTTCGAGGCGACGGCGAACTCGGGCTCCCAGATGCCGCCCGCGTTGCGCGCCGTGGCGATGGTGGCGAGGAACTGCCACGTCCTGCCCTGGTCGGTGCTGCGCCAGGCGCGGATGACCATCGGCTGGCTCGCGCTGTGGTTGTCACCGCCGAAGGACGCCGCCCACAGCAGGGTGCCCGCGGGGAGTCCGCCGACGGCGGAGGGGAGCTCGTACAGCGTGCCGCAGCAGATGCCGCGGGACGCCGTGGGGTCGCTGATCGTCGCGATGGTCCGGTAGGTGCGGCCGTCGGTGCTCGAGTAGATCCTCCCGACGCCCGAGCTGCCGGACGGGAACGCGACCGCACTGGCGAGGTAGGTCCCGTTCGCCGAGCCGGAGTGCTGCAACCGCACCACTCGCGGGTACATGCCGGGGCCGACCTCCGTCCCGGCGGCCATGGCCGGTGTGACGGCCCCCGCCAGGGACACCACGGTGATCAGAATGGCCAGAAACGCTCGCAGACGCATCGTTGTCGCCTCCTGGAATCGGTCATTCGCCGCTCGCACGGCGCTTGGCGCGGCGGTACTCGTCCGCGATCTCCTCGACGGGGATCGCGGCAGCGGGGCGGGTGTTGATCCGGCGCACCTCCTCGACGGGCAGCTTCGGCTGCCGTTCGGCGGTGAGCAGGCCGTTGGTCTCCTGCAACGTGTCGGTGAGCTGCGTGTAGCAGAACCCGGCCACGCCAGGACTTTCGAGCAGTGCGGACGTCAGCTCGTCGTAGCGCTTGAGCAACGCGTCGGCGTCCGCGAGCGTCGCGTAGCCGTGCCACTCCTCCCCCGCCTGCGGGGTGAAGCTCAGGCCGCCGTACTCCGAGAGCATCACCGGGACTCCCGGCACGCGTCCCTCCAGCAGCAGCCGCCGTCCCGCGGGACCGGAACCGGCCAAAGTGGACTCGACGCGGTCCGCGTCCCCGTAGCGGGACAACAACCCCGCGGCGGTCGGGGTGTAGTCGTGCAGGCCGTAGATGTCGCTGACCGTGTGCTCCCAGCCGTCGTTGGAGATCACCGGCCGGGTCGGGTCCAGCGCCTTCGTCAGGTGGTACAGCGCCGTCGTGAACGCGCGCTGCGCCGGGTCGGTGGCGAGGTGGTCGACGCCCCAGCTCTCGTTGATCGGGACCCACGCCACCACGCACGGGTGGCTGACGTCGCGGCGGACCACCTCCGTCCACTCGCGACTGATCCGCTCGGCCGAGGCCGGCGAGAACGCGTAGGCGCTCGGCATCTCACCCCACACGAGCAGGCCGATCCGGTCGCAGTGGTGCAGGAACCTCGGGTCCTCGACCTTCTGGTGCACTCGCACGCCGGTGAACCCGAGGTCCTTGACCAGCTGGGCCTCGCGGAGCAGCTCGTCGTCCGAGGCGGCGAGGTGCGACTGCGGCCAGTACCCCTGGGCCAGCACCATCCGCGGGAAGTACGGGGCGTCGTTGAGCGTGAACCGGCCTTCCCGCACGCCGACCTCGCGCAGTCCGAGGTAGCTGTGCACGACGTCGGTCGCGGTCGCGCCGGAGAGTTCGAGGTCGGCGTCGATCAGCACAGGACGTTCCGGCGACCACAGCAACCGGTGCAGCTCCTGGCGGTTGCCCGCGAGCGGCAGGTGGATCGTGAGCCTCGCGCGGTCGCCCCGCACGACCGCCGACTGCTCGGCGAGCACCTCGTCGTCCAGCCGCAGCCGGACGTCGAGGCGGTGCCCGGCCGGCACGCCGCCGACCGCGGCCTCCAGCTCCACCAGGCCCTCGAACGGTTTCGGCGTCCAGCGGACCGAGTCGATCCACACCGGCGGCACGAGCTCCAGCCACACGGGCTGCCAGATCCCGGTGGTGCGGTGGTACCAGATGTCGTGCGGCTCGGCCCGCCAGTCCTGCTTGCCGCGCGCCTGGTACGGGTCGTCGCGGTCCTCGGCCCGCACGACCAGCACCTGCTCGTCGCCGTCGCGCAGCGCCGCGGTGATGTCCGCGGAGAACGGGGTGTGGCCGCCCTCGTGCGTCGCGACCAGCTGTCCGTTGACCCACACCGACGCCCGGTGGTCGACCGCGCCGAAGTGCAGCAGCACCCGGTGCCCTGACGGGTCGACGCCGAACGTGCGGCGGTACCAGACGACGGGGTGGTACCCGGTGTCGCCGATGCCGCTCGCCGCGGACTCCGGCGGGTACGGCACGGTGATCACGCGGTCGAACGCCGCGCCGGTCGAGTGCCAGTGCTCGTCGAGGCCCGCCTCGGCGTCGTCGGAGGCGAACTGCCACTCGCCGCACAGGTCGGTCCAGGTCGCCCGCGTCAGCTGGGGACGGGGGTGGGTCATCGGTGTGCTCCTTCGGAAAACGGGTCAGCCCTTGAGCCCGGTGCTGGTGACGCCTTCGACGATGCGGCGCTGGAAGAACAGGAACAGCAGGACCAGCGGCAGCGCGCCGAGGATCGAGGACGCCATGACGTCGGCGTACCGCTCGCCGAACGAGCCCTGCACGGTGGCGAGTCCGACCGGGACGGTCATCAGCGCCGGGTTCGACACCGCGATCAACGGCCAGAGCAGGTTGTTCCACGTCCAGACGAAGGTGAAGATCGCGACGGCGGAGATGGCCGGGCGGCTCAGCGGCAGCACGATCCGACGGTAGAGCGTCCACGGGCTCGCCCCCTCGACCAGGGCGGCCTCCTCGATCTCGCGCGGGATCGAGTCGAAGAACTGCTTGAAGACGAACACCGCGATCGCCGAGGGCACCTGCGGCAGGATCACCGCCCAGTAGGTGTTGAGCAGCCCGAACGCGCCGAGCTCGCGGAACCACGGCACGATCAGCACCTGGCCGGGGATCACGATGCCGGCGAGCACGACCAGGAACACCGCCCGCTTGCCGCGAAAGCGCAGCCGGGACAGCGCGAACGCGGCCATGCTGGCGGTGACCAGCGTCAGCACGACGGTGAGGACCGACGTGATCGCGCTGGACAGGTACCAGTTCAGCACGTCGCCCTGCGCGAACAGCGCGAGGTAGGAGTGCAGCGTCAGGTCACCGCTGCCGGCGATCTCCGCCGCGCCCCTGGCCGCGGTCGTGTTCTCCACCAGCGAGGTGCGGACCGCGAAGACCGTCGGGAGCACCCACAGCAGCGCGAACAGCACGACCACGACGAGGCACAGCACGTCGAAGGCCCTGGTCGCCGATCCGGTGTGCGTGCGGCGGCCGGGCGCCGCCGGGCTGAGCGCGGTCATCGGGTCACCTCGCGGCGGCGGGTGGCGAGCAGCCAGAGGCCGGACACCAGCAGGATGAGCAGGAAGTAGAGCATCGACGCGGCCGAGGCGGCGCCCACCCGGTAGTCGGTGAACCCCGTGTCGTAGACGTACTCCAGCACCGGCCGGGTGTCCGCGGCGCCCATCGTCATCAGGTAGATCTGGTCGAACACCTTCAGCGACGCGATCAGCTGCAGCGCGGTGACCAGCGCGGTGGTGCGGCCGAGCAGCGGCACGGTGATCCGGGTGGTCTGCTGCCACGGGCTCGCGCCGTCGATCGCCGCGGCCTCGTAGAGCTCGCGCGGGATGTCCTGCAGCCCGGCCAGGTACAGCACGAAGTTGAAGCCCAGCGTCCACCAGAGCGTGACGCCCGCGACCGACGCCATGGCCCAGTCCGGGTCGCCGAGCCACGACGGCGGGTCGACGCCGACCGAGCTCAGCACGGTCGCGAGCCCGCCGCTGTCCGGGGTGAGGATGAAGATCCAGATCAGCGCGACGGTCGCCGAGGGCAGGATGTAGGGCAGGAAGAAGGCGAACCGGAACAGCCGGTTGCCGCGCCCGACCCGGTTCACCAGGACGGCGAGCACCAGGCTCAGCACCACCAGCGGCGGTGTCGTGTACAGCGTGAACAGCACGGTGTTCCACAGCGCTGCCCAGAAGTCGGCGCCGGTGAGGAGCTCGGCGAAGTTGCCGAAGCCGACGGCGTCGCCCAGGCCGGGTTTGACCAGGCTCGTGTCGAAGAAGGACAGGACGAACCCGTAGGCCGCCGGTCCGAGCACGAACAGCAGGTACAGCAGGCCGAACGGGGCGAGGAACAACCACGGTGCCCCGTTGGCACGTGGGGGTTTCGCAGTGCTTGCGGTGTCCGTTGTGGACGGTGTGGCGCGCGGGGGCGCCACCGTGGCGCTGGTCATGGCGGTCCTCCCGGTCAGAGCGGGCTGGGGGTGGCGGCGTACCCGGCGAGCTGGTCCCGGATGGCGCGGACCGCCTCGTCCGGGCCGGCGAGTCCCTGTCTGGCGAGGGCGACCTGCGAGCCGGCCAGCGTCTGCATGGCCGACCCCGCGCCCGCGTACCAGGCGGGTGGGTCGTAGACGGCGATGTCCTTGGTGGGGGCCGTGCTGGCCACCGGCTCGTAGCCGCGGAACCAGTCCCCTTCGAGCACCGGCCGGTAGACCGGGAGAGCGCCGCCCTGCGCCCAGACGTCGGTGTTCTCCAGGAAGAACTTCGCGAACCCGAGCGCGCGCCGCAGGTCCTGGTCGGTGCGCGGGAAGACCAGGGTGTGGCTGTCGGCGAACGCGGCCGGGCGGCCGAAGAGCTGCGGGATCGGCGCGAGCGAGAAGGGCACCTCCGCGTCGGTGACCGTCGGGACCTGCCAGGCGCCGTGGATCAGGAAGGCGCTCTGCCCGGAGGCGAAGAGCGACACCGAGGTGACGTCGGTGGCCGTGTCGGGGCTCAGTCCGGCCGCGGTCAGCTCGCGCAGCCACCGCAGGCTCTCCGCGGCCGTCCGGTCGTCCATGGTGATGCGCGTGCCGTCGTCGCCCAGCAGCGGCGGGCCGCCCATCTGCGTGTAGACGGTGTCGAAGATCCGCCAGTTCGACGACGGGTCGGCGATGACCGGGGACACCAGCCCCCACTTGGCACCCGCTCCGGTCGCGGCCTTCAGCGCCGCGCGGAACGCGGCCTCGCCGGTGATCGGCCTGAGGCGGCCGTTGTCGAGCAGTCCGGCCCGGCCGCAGATCTCGGTGTTGTAGTAGAGGACGAGCCCGCCGATGTCGACCGGCAGACCGTAGGCCTTGCCCCCGACCAGGCCCGACCGCCACACCGAGGCGTCGAACTGCGTGCCGTCGATGCCCGCTCCCGCCAGCATCTGCGGCGTGAGCTCGGTGAGCAGGCCCGCGCGGGCGAAGTTGGACAGCCGCGACAGGTGGCAGACCGCCACGTCCGGCGGGCGGTCGCCGACGATCGAGAGGGAGAGCTTCGTGTAGTACGGGCTCCCCCACGCCAGCGTGGTCGCCTCGAGCGACCCGGCCCCGTGCGCGGCCCGGTAGCGCTCGAAGATCGTCTGGGCGCGGGCGCCGTCACCGCCGGACCACAGGTTCCAGAACTTGACCTGCTCCGGCTGGAGCGGCGTACCCGCGAGCCCGCTCGCGAGCGGGCTGCCGCACGCGGCGGTGGCGAGGGCGGTCCCGCCCAGCGCCATCACCCGCAGCGCCTGCCTCCGGTTGAGTCTCACCATCGAGCGCCTCCGCGTTGAGGACTTCAGGTGGTGGCGTCCGGGCGACACGCTCCCGTTTGCCACGTGGCACATGTTTACCACGTGGCAAAATGGCAGGACAAGAAGTTCCGTTCCGGAAGGATTCACACGGTGGCGGCTACTCAGCGCGACGTCGCACTACGGGCGGGCGTCTCGACGCGGACGGTCTCGAACGTCGTCAACGACTACGAGCACATCAGCGAGGACGTCCGCCGCCGCGTCCTGGCCGCCATCGACGAGGTCGGCTACCGCCCGAACCGCGCGGCCCGCAGCCTGCGCACCGGCCGCAGCGGCCTGATCGCCCTGGCCTTCCCGGAGTTCGACGTGGGCTACTTCGCCGAACTGGCCCGCCTGGTCGTGCACGAGGCCGAACGCCGCGGCTACACCGTGCTCGTCATGCAGACCCTCGGCGAACGAGGCCGCGAAACCGCCCTGCTGCACCGCATCGACCGCCAACTGGTCGACGGCCTGCTCTTCAGCGCCTCCGCCTGCGAACCGGCCGACATCGAGAACAGCGACACCGGCCCCCTCGTCCTGCTGGGCGAACACGACATCCCCGGCATCGACCGCATAGCCATCGACAACGTGGCCGCCGCCCGCGCCGCCACCCGCCACCTGGTCGACCAGGGCTGCCGGCGCATCGCCTTCATCGGCCGGGCCCGCGACTTCCGGTCCGACATGGCCGAACAGCGCATCGACGGGTACACGCAGGAGCTCGCCGCCGCCGGGTTGCCGTTCCGGCAGGTGGTGGAGGTGGACGGCTACCACCGGGCGCACGGCTTCGCAGCGGTGCGGTCGTTGCTGCTCGAGTCGTCCGAGATCGACGGTTTGTTGTGCGCCAACGATCCTGTCGCGCTCGGGGCGATGCACGCGTTGAACGAGGCCGGGTTCCGGGTGCCGTCCGACATCGCCGTGGTGGGGTTCGACGACATCGACGACAGCGCTTACGGGTTGGTGCCGTTGACTTCGGTGTCGCCGGACAAGGCGCGGATCGCTTCGCTGGCGGTGAGCCGGTTGATCGAGCGGATCGGCGGGGTGGAGGAGGCGGGGCGGTTGCACTTGGTGGGGTTCGAGTTGGCGGTTCGGGCCAGTTCGTCTCGGGTGGGTGGGGTCGGGTGAGCGCGGCGGGGTGGCTGGGATGCGGGGTTGAGTGAGCACGGCAGAGTGGCCGGGACGCGAGAGATGGATGTCCGGGTGGGGTGAGCTCGGTGGGGTGAGCGGGACGGGGTGGCCGGGTGGGGGCGTACCGGAGTGCGGATATGGGCTCGGCGCGCGCAGCCAACCCACGCATCGCGAACCCACACACGGGCCGCCAGGCCGTGCGCGCGTCGCCATACCACCTACACGTCACCAACCTGTGCGCGCGTTGCCAAGCCGTGCACGCGCGGGCACGCCATGCACGCGTAGTGGTGCCGTGCGCGCGTAGTGGTGCCGTGCGCGCGTAGCCAAGCCGTGCGCGCGTAGCGATGCCACGCTCCAGCGGTGCCATGTGCACCTCGCTACGCGCGAGCAGCAGTGCCGTGCGTGCGTAGCAGTGCCGTGCGTGCGTAGCAGTGCCGTGCGCGCGTAGCAGTGCCGTGCGCGCGTAGCGGCGGCGTGCGCGCGTAGCGGCGGCATACAGGCCGTGCCGTGCGCGTCTGGTCGTGTACGCCTCACCCCTGCGGTCCCACCCTCGCCCACTGGCCGATCAGCCACCCAGTCCGTTTGCCCCTCTCCTCCCACCCAGAACGCTTGCCTCTCGCCCGCCCAGCCCCCTCGCGTTCTCCGCCCCCGCCCACCTCGTCCCGACCCGCCCACCCAGCCCGCCCACCCAGCCCGCTTACCCCTCGCCCACCCAGCCCGCTCGCCCTCCACGCCCCACCCACCTCGCCCCGACCCCCTCCACTCCCCCCACCTGCCCCCTGTTCGGCCCCCTCCCTCCCCCACCCATACGCCAATCGGCCGTCGCCCCCAATCCCTTACTACATCTAGGTTTGCGGGGTGACAGGCCAGGGGGAACCTCACTTACCGCGCTTGCTCGACCCCGGCGTCGCCGTCCTCGTCGGCTTCGTCGTCCTGGTCGGCAACCCGTGGCTGAACCTCGACCTCACGATCGCGCTGACCGACTCCGACTCGAGCCTGCGCGTCGCCACCGTGCTGATCTCCTACCCGACCTGGCAGGTGGACCTCGACCGGGCCGGCTCGTTCCTGTTCTGGTTCTGGAACCTGCGGACGGTGCTGTTCGTGGTGCTGGCCGTCCTCGGGTTGGCGCGGGTGCGGCGGTGGGCCGGGGACAAGGGCGGGCTGTTCGTCACCACCGTGGGCATGATCGCGCTCAGCGCGGTGGCGGCCGGGCTGGTGTCGGGGCTGGTGGCGACCACGCTGCTCGACGACGGCGGGTCGTTGCCCTACCTCGTTCCCGGTGAGTCGGACGAGTTCTTCGTGAGCCAGCTCGGGTCGTCGGCCGCGTTCGGGGTGGTGTTCGGGGCGATCATCGGTGGTGTCGTGGCGATGCCGCGATCGAGGCCGGCCAGTCGTGAACGTCGGGTCAGCCCGCCGAAGTCGTTGTGGTGAAGGGGATCGATGAGCCAGCCGACCGCATTCTCCCCCGAGGACACGACGCGGTACCTGTGCGTCGCGGCCAGGACCGACGAGGGGTTCGCCGAGCGGATGAGCCGGGCGTTGTTGTACGACGACCTGCACGCGGCGGCGCCGTCGGTCGGGTTCTCGTTGCGGGCCGTGTTGTTGCACGCGTTGGCCGGTGTGCGGCAGCGGCGGGTGCGGGACTGGTGTCTGCTCGTGGCAACGGCGTTGGCGCTCGTGCTGTCTCCACTGTGGACGATCGTGGCGTTGCTGGTGGTGCTGCCGGTCACCGGGGGTCTCGCGAAGCGCGCGGCCGAGTCGCGGCGGTTGCGTGATGTCGGGATCGCGTTGTCGGCGTTGGCGGTTCTGCTGGTGGTGACCGTGTGGCTGGTGTCCGCGCTCGGTGTCGCGCCGGAACCGACGCGCGGCCGGCCTCGACCGGAGCCGCCGGTCGACGAGTGGCTGGTCGGTCTGCCCTGGCTCGCGTTGCTGACAGGGCTGGTCATGTACGGGCTGGTGGTGTGGCACGAGTGGCGGATCCGGCAGACGTTGCTGAGCGAGCTCACCCGTGCGTCGTTCAGCCCTGACGCGGCGCCGCCGTTGCCGGCGAGCCAGGCGTGGCTGGGCGAACGGCTGGCGGCGGTCGACGAGGCCGAGCGCGGGAACGTGACGGTCTACGACGGCTTCACGCCGTTCATCGGGCACGGGCCGCTGGTGTCCACGTGGTCGTTCGCGCTGCCGTCACTGCACCGCGACTCCGACACCGAGACCGTGGTGCCCCTGGACTCCGCCGAGCTGGTCACCCACGTGCGGGAGCGGCTCGCGGGCGTCGGTGCCGAGCCCGACGAGCTGCCGGGGCTGTTCCTCACCGAGCGGGCGTTCGTCAGCGGCAACGCCCTCGTCATGCACCCGGCCCTGCTGCCGGAGCGGGACCAGGCACCGCGGCAGCACCTGCCCGCCGACGACCTGGCCCTGCTCGCCGCGCGTCCGCACGGTTCGGCGCGGCACTACCTCTGCGCGCAGGTGCCGTCCTGGGGCGGCGAGGTGGTGGCGAGCACGTTCCTGCACTTCTCCACCGACGGACGGCTGCTCTACCTGCAGTGCGACCGGACGGTGCTGGGCCCGTTGTGGCAGCAGTACCACGACGTCGACAGGATCAGCCCGGTGCTCACCGCCGGCGCGGTCGGCCGCATGCTGGTCAGGGCGGCGAGCGGGCTGGCGGGCGCGGTGCCGCGCGCGCCGTTCCGGGTCGTGCGCGACCTGAGCTTCCACTGGCGCTGGGACCGGCACCGCGCCGTCGAGCGGGCGATCGCGCAGCAGGACCTCGGGTACAGCTACGGCGCCCGGTTCAGCGTCCGCGAGGAGGCCACGGACACCAACTACCACAACTACTTCCAGAAGACCGACGCCGCCAAGCACCTCAAGCTGATAGAACGGCACGTGCTGGCCGCCCTGCTCGACTTCCTCGACGCGCGCGGCGTGGACACGACCGAGTTCCGCCACCGCCAGATGACGATCCTCAACCAGGGCATCATCCAGACCGGCGGCATCAGCAACGTGGGCAACCAGGCGGTCGGCAGCGAGGCCACCGCGACGGCGCAGTTCGCCACGCCGGAGCCCGCCACCGGGAAACCGGCGTGACAGAAGGGAAACCCATGCCGGAAGGCACCCCGAACTACGGCATCCAGCAGTCCGGCGGCACCAGCAACGTCGGCAACCAGGCCGTCGGCCAGCACGCCCGCGCGACCAGCCACGGCATGCACTTCACCGTCGCGCCTGCGACCGACGAGCTGCTGGCCAGGCTGATGACGTTGCTCGACAGCCACCGCGCCGAGCTCCCCGACGAGGTCGACGACACCGCAGAGGAGCTGCAGGACGAGCTGGAGTCGCCGGAACCGGACCGCGGGGTGATCGCACGGACCCTGGAACGGCTCACGAACATGGTGAAGCCGGTCGCCCCGCTGGTGGAGACCGTCGGCGAACTGACGAAGGCGGTCGACTCCGCGTTCGGGAGCTGACCGCCCTCACCCGTCAGGTCAGCGGTTCGAGCCGCGCCGGCACGTGCTTGTGCCACGGCGTGCCGGCCCACTCGTCGCGGTCCTCGGCGGCGGTCAGCTCGTTCGGCGCGACGCCGGTGCGCTCCTGCACCGTCAGCCCGAGACCGTTGGGCAGCGAGATGTGGCCGGACCGCATGGTGTCGGTGGCGTCCACGGACACCTCCGCGCTGCCGCGCCGGGTGGTGAGCCGGACGCGGTCGCCCGTCGCGACGCCCAGCCGCGTCGCGTCGGTGACGCTCATCCGCAGCCGGCCGTCCTGGTCGCGGCGCCGCCAGCTCGGGTCGCGCATGATCGTGTTCGCCGTGAACGCACGCCGTTCGCCCGCCGACAGCACGAACGGCCAGTCGGCGTCCTGGCCCGGCACAGGCCTGTCCCGCAACGCCTTCACGGCGGCGAGCAGGTCCGGCACGTCGAGGTTGACCCGCTCGCCGGACATCCGCTCCCAGGCGACGTCGTACTCGTCGTCGGTGATGTGCACGCCGTGCGCGCCGGTGACGATCGCCTCGAAGAGCCGCTCCCCCGCCGCGAGCCCGGTGCCGTACCCGGCTTTCTCGACCCCGGCCGGGTTCTTGCGGGCGCACTCGTGCGCGGCCATCCACAGCACCGCGGCGGCGGACGCGTCGTGCGGCAGGGTCGGCCCGAGCGTGCGGTACAGCAGGACGGGCGCGAGCCGCCGCTTCACCGGGTCCGCGACGGCCGCGAGGAACGCCTGCGCGAACTCGGCACGTCCGGCGGCCGCGGCGGCGCGCAAAGGTGCGTAATCGGCCTCGGTGAGCGCACCCGACGCCTCGACGAGCCGGGCGTGGATCTCCGGTTCGGGCAGCACGCCCTCCGGTGCGGGCACGACGGGGTGGCGCAGGTGGAAGACGTTGCGCGGGAAGTCGAAGTTGAAGAACGTCGCCTCGAACTTCTCGAACTGGGTCGGCGCGGGCAGCACGTAGTCGGCCAGGCGCGCGGTCTCGGTCATCGCGATGTCGATGACGACCACGAGCTCCAGCGCGGCGAGCGCCTCCCGCATCCTGGCCGAGTCGGCCAGCGAGTGCGCGGGGTTCGCGCTCTCGACCAGCATCGCCCGATAGCGCTTCGGGTGGTCGGTGAGGATCTCCTCCGCGATCACGTTGCACGGCACCAGACCGGTGATGATCCGCGCGCCCGCGACCGGGCTGCGCGGGCCCTGGTCGCCGGCGTACCCGCGGTCCCGGCCGATCGGCACGAGGCTCGACGGCACGTACTGGGTGCCGCGCTTGCCGAAGTTGCCGGTGAGCAGCCAGACGAGCTTCTCGACGTAGCTCACGAGCGTGGAGTCGCGGTTCATCTGGACACCGAGGTCCTCGACCACGGCGACGGACTCCGCGGCGGCGATCCGTGCGGCCACCGCGCGCACCTGCGTCTCCTCGACGTCGGCGACGGCGCAGTAGTCGGCGACCGGCACCTCCCGCAGGACCTCGGTGACGGCGTCGAGCCCGTTGGCGTGCTCGGCGAGCCAGTCGGCGGCGATCAGGTCGTCCTGCACCAGCACCGCGGCGAGCGCGGTCAGCAGGTAGACGTCCGTACCGGGCCGCACCTGGAGGTGGAAGTCGGCCAGCTCCGCGGTCTCGGTGCGCACCGGGTCGATCACGATCATCGACCGGGCCGGGTCCTTGCCGATCTCCTTGAGCACCGAGCGGGCACGCGGGAACCCGTGCGACTGGTAGGGGTTCTTGCCGACGAACAACGCGACCTCGCAGTGCTCGAAGTCCGCGCGGGTCATGGTGCCGATCATGCGGGCGCTGACCCAGAACTCGCCGGTCTTCTCCTGCGCGAGCGCGGACGAGCGGTAGCGGGCGCCGAACGCGGCCAGCGTGGCGGGCGAGTACGCGCCGCCGAGGTGGTTGCCCTGCCCTCCGCCGCCGTAGTAGAAGATCGTCTCCCCGCCGAACGCGTCGCGGACCTCGCCGAGACGCGCCGCGATCTCACTGATCGCCGTGTCCCAGCCGATCTCCTCGAACGTGCCGTCGTCCTTGCGCCGCAACGGGTGCGTGATCCGGCCGGTGTCGCCGTTCTGGTGCAGGTCGAGCCGCAGCGCCTTGTTGCACGTGTAGCCGGCGGAGGCGGGGTGCAGCTTGTCGCCGCGGATCTTGTCGAACGACCGGCCGTCCTCGCCGACGAGGATCTCGATGCCGCAGTTGCACTCGCAGAGGATGCAGGCGCTGGGTTTCCACATGGGGCCGGGCTCCTAGTCTCGTCGCTGCAGCAGGGGCGCGACCTCGACGAGCACGTCGTCGAGCGGCCCGAGGTCGCGGTGCGCGCGGCAGAGGATGATCGCGCCCTCGATCACGGACACGACCAGCGTGGCGAGCCGCTGCGCACGTGCTGGGTCGAAGCCGTTGTCGCGCAGGGCTTCGGACAGGCTGGCCTGCCATCGCGCGAAGATCTCCCGGACCACCTCACCGGCGTCGGGAACGATGTCGCGGCTGTCCATGGCCATCGCCGCGACCGGGCAGCCCGCGCGGTAGTCGGTCCTGGTCAGCGCGCGCTTCCAGAACGCGACCAGCCGCTCGACCATCTGCCGGACGTCCCCCTCGGCGGCCGACTCGCTGACCATGGCGGCGATGTAGTCACCGGCCTGGCGGACGGCGCCGAGGACCATCTCGTTCCGGCCGCCGGGGAAGTGGTGGTAGACGGACCCGCGCGGCGCACCGCTGTGGGCCAGCACCGCGTCGACGGTGACGCCCGCCGCGCCGCGTTCGCGCAGGAGGAGGACGGCGCTGTCGAGCATGCGCTGCTTGGTGGTCCGCTTCACCCGGTCGCCCATCACACCCCCTCGATCAGGAGTATGGCAGAGACCATAATCCGTGTCACGGAAGTCCGAGCAGCCTCGCGCAGAGGACCTCCACCGCGCCGCGGACACCGGTGGCGTTGCGCAGGTGCGGGGTGCGGGCCGTGTCGTTGACCACCGACAACGCCGCGTGCACCCGGATCCGGGCGGTGGCCTGGTCGAGGTCGGGGTGGTGCAGGCGCAGCAGGTGGATCCACTCGTCGACGTAGTGGCGCTGGGTCTGCCGCAGCTCGTGCCTGGTGTCGGCCGGGAGGTGGTCCAGGTCGGTCACCAGCAGGCCGAACACCTCGTGGTGGGCGTGGGTCAGGCCCACGTAGGAACGCACCAGGCGGCGCAGGGCGTCGGCCGGGTCTGAGGCTTCGGCGTAGGCGGTGGTGGCGTCCACGGCCAGCACCGCCGCCGCCCGGCGCACCGGGGTCAGCAGCAGGTCGAGCTTCGTGGGCCAGTGGTTGTAGACGCTCGGCCCGGCGATGCCCACGGCCTTGCCCACGTCCTCGATGCCGACCCGGGCGTAGCCGTGTTCGGTGAACAGGCGCACGGCGGCGGTCAGGAGCTGCTCACGGCGGGTCGCCGGGACGCGGGGCTCCTGCCCGGCCGGCCGGGAGCGCCGGACGTCGGGCACCTCCGAGGAGCGCACGGTGGCGGCCAGGTCGGCGATCAGCTGGTCGAACGCCGGCCTGGGCAGGTCGGCGCGGTGGTAGGACGGGCTCGCCACGACCGCGAGCATCGACCACGCCAGCAGGTCGGCGGCCGGTTCGCCGAGATCGGGGCGCGCGGCACGGACGTCCGCGGTGACGCACTCGCCGATGGCACGCATGCGGGCTCGCAGCCGGGCGTGGTCCTCCGGAGCGAGGTGGCGCACCTCGCGGTGCCAGAGCAGGCCGAAGCGCCGGTCGTCGAGCGAGCCGCCGGCCAGGGCGGTGAGCACGACGCCCTGGCTCGTCACCAGGTCCTCGACCGGGGTGAGGCTCGCGTCGACCACCGCGGCCAGGAGGTCCTGCTTGCTCGACACGTGCCGGTAGAGCGCGGACGCGCCGATGCCCACGGCCTCCGCGACGTCGCTCATGGCCACCTGGTCGTAGCCGCGGTCGGCGAACAGCTCGCCCGCCGCAGCGAGGATCAGGTCCCGCCGGTTGCGCGGTCGCGTGCGGCGCGCCGGTGGGGCCTCGGTCATGTGCTCGGACCTCCCGCTCGGGAACGCGTGCACGGCGATCTTCCCCGACGGGTCTCAGCGCGCGGCCAGGCGGGCCTGGTCCGCGTTCTCGCGCTCGACCTGGCCCGCGACGGCGTCCAGCAACGCCGCGTCGACCAGCTTCCTGGTGGCGAGGGCGGCTGCGGGGTTCGTGGCGAGACGCAACGCGAGAGCGTGGGCGCGCGGGACCACGTCGTCCACGCACGCCCAGATCAGGCCCCAGCGCTCGGCCTGCTCCGCGCTCACCCGCTCCCCCGTCAACGCCATCCCCAGCGCACGGGCCCTGCCGGCCGACCGCGCCAGCGCCCAGGTCGCTCCCACGTCCGGCACGAGCCCGAGCTCGGGCACCTGCGGCAGCAGGAAGTACGCCGACCGGTCGGCGAGCGTCACGTCCGCGAGCAGCGCGAGACCCACCGCGCCGCCCACGCACGGCCCGTTGACGGCCGACACCACCGGCACCGGGCACGACGTGATGGCGGCGACCAGCGGCGTCACGCTCTCCGCCATGAACTCCCCGACCTGCCCTGCCCGCGCGAGCGAGGCCAGCAGCTCCAGGTCCGCCCCGGCGGAGAACGCCCGGCCCGCGCCGGTGATCACGACCGCGCGGGCGTCGCGCCCGGCCTCGCCGACCGCCGCGGTCAGCGCGTCCACCAGCTCCCTGGTCAACGCGTTGAGCCGAGCCGGCCGGTCCAGGACCAGCGTCACCACTCCGTCGGCTTCCGAGGTGCGCAGCATCAGATCATGAACCCGCCGCCGCAGACGACGGTCTGCGCGCTGACGTAGTCCGACTCCGGCAGGCAGAACAGCACCACGGCACCCGCGGCCTCGGCGGGCGTGCCCGCGCGCCCCAGCGGGACCATCCGCTCCATCGCGGCGAGCAGGTCCGGGTTCACGCCGACCTTGATCTCCTGGCCCTGCACGTCGATCGTCGCGTCGCCGTCCACCGGCTCGGTGAGCCGGGTCTTGATCAGTCCGAACGCGACGGTGTTCACGGTGACGTTGTAGCGGCCCCACTCCTTCGCCAGCGCCTTGGTCAGCCCGGTCACGCCCGCCTTGGCCGCGGCGTAGTTCGCCTGGCCCGCGTTGCCGCCGAGTCCCGCGATCGACGAGATGTTGACGACCTTGCGGCAGTGCACGGGTCGTCCCGCCTGCTTCGCGTCCTTCACCAGGCCGGAGATCACCGGCTGGGCCGCGCGCAGGATGCGGAACGGCGCCTTCAGGTGCACGTCGAGGATGGCGTCCCACTGCTCGTCGGTCATCTTCTGCACCACCGAGTCCCACGTGTACCCGGCGTTGTTGACGATGATGTCCAGGCCGCCGAACGCGTCCACGGCGGTGCCGACGAACCGGTCGGCGAACCCGTCCTCGGTGACGCTGCCCGCGCACACGACCGCCCGGCCACCGCGCGCCTCGACGGCCGCGACGGTCTCCTTGGCCGGTCCCTCGTCGAGGTCGTTGACGACGACCGCGGCGCCCTCGGCGGCGAGCTGCAGCGCGATCTCCGCGCCGATGCCGCGCCCGGACCCGGTCACCAGCGCGACCCTGCCGTCCAGCTTTCCCATGGCGCTAGGCCCTTTCATCCAGGTCGACGACGGCGTCGCCGGTGAGGGTGGTGGTGCCGTCCGCGAGCGTCACGGCCAGCTCGACGGTCGCCTGTCCGTCCGCAATGGACACGACACGGCCGGTGCAGGTGGGCTTGCCGTGCACGGGGGTGATGGCGGCGAACCGCACCCGCCACGAACGCAGCCGCGACTGCGGCAGCCAGGAGGTGAGCAACCGGCCCAGGTACGCCATGGAGAGCATGCCGTGCGCGAACACGTCGTCCATGCCGGCCGACCGCGCGACGTCGAGGTCGATGTGGATCGGGTTGTGGTCTTCCGACGCTCCCGCGAACAGCGCCAGGGTGGTGCGCGAGATCGGTTCGAGCACGAGCGGCGGCAGCTCGGTGCCGACGCCGATCATGACCGCGCCCCAACGGGATGACGCACGACGATCACCGCGGTGGCCTCCGCGACCAGCGAGCCGTCCCTGGTGATCTCGGTGGTCTTCGTGAGCAGCTCCAGCGCACCGCCCTTCTTGCTCGCCACCTCGGTGATGCGCGGCCGCAGCACGAGCGTGTCGCCCGCGTGCGCGAGCCGGTGGTAGGTGAACGACTGCTCGCCGTGCAGCACGTGCCGCAGGTCGACGCCGAGCTCGACCAGGTAGTCGAACGGCTGGGGGCCGCTGAGCTCCAGGCTGAAGTAGTAGCTGGGCGGCACGGGCACGTCCGGGTGCCCGGCGGCACGGGCGGCGGCGGGGTCGCGGTACACCGGGTCGTCCTGGCCGGTGGCGGCGGCGAAGAACACGAGCTTGCCGCGCTCCACCGTCACCTCGATCGGGGCGAACGCGTACGCCTTCGCGGCGTCGGCGTCGACGGGCATGGTCAGCTCACCTTCTCGTACAGGGTGACGACGGCGGCACCGCCGAGGCCGATGTTGTGCTGCAGCGCGACGGTCACGTCGTCCACCTGACGGGTGCCTGCCTCCCCGCGCAGCTGCCAGACCAGCTCCGCGCACTGGGCGAGGCCGCTGGCACCGAGCGGATGGCCCTTGGACAGCAGGCCGCCGGACGGGTTCGTGACGACACGTCCGCCGTAGGTGTTGTCGCCCTCGACGACGAACTTCTCGGCCGTGCCCGGTTCGGTCAGCCCGAGCGCCTCGTAGCTGAGCAGCTCGTTGGTGGTGAAGCAGTCGTGCAGTTCCGCCACGCGCACATCACGGGGGTCGACACCGGCGGCTTCGTACACCTTGCACGCGGCGGCCGCCGTCATGTCGTAGCCGATGAGCTTGCGCGGATCCCCGTCGAACGACGACGGCGTGTCGGTCGTCATCGCCTGCGCCGCGATCACGACGTCGGAGCGCAGTCCTCGAGCGCGGGCGAAGTCCTCACTCACCACCACGGCCGCGGCGGCTCCACACGTGGGCGGGCAGCACTGCAACCGCGTCAGCGGGCCGTGAACTCGGGGCGAGGCAAGGACTTCCTCCTCCGTCACCGGTGCGGTGAACACCGCGTACGGGTTGTTCGCCGCGTGCCGGCGCGACTTCACGGAGATCCGTGCGAACACGGCCGGGTCCATGCCGTACTCCTCGCAGTACGCCGTCCCCGCGTCACCGAACAGCCGCGGTGCGAGCGGCACGTCCGGTGCGGCGCCGCGGACCCGGTCGGAGACCTCCAGGAACCGGTCGAACGGGCTCGGCCGGTCGGCCCACTGCATCTCGAGCGCGCCCCGGCGCATCTGCTCGAACCCGAACGCCAGCACGCAGTCCGCCGCACCGGAGGCCACCGCCTGGCGGGCCAGGTACAGCGCCGACGACCCCGTCGAGCAGTTGTTGTTGACGTTGACCACCGGCAACCCGGTCTGCCCGACGTCGTACAACGCGCGCTGCCCGCTCGTCGAGTCGCCGTACACATAACCGGCGTACGCCTGCTCGACATCGGCCAGCCCGATTCCGGCGTCGTCGAGCGCCGCGCGGACGGCACCTCCTGCGAGCACGTCGTACGTCGCGCTCCTGCTGGGTGTCGCGAACGGGACCATCCCGACCCCCGCGACCGCCACCCGGTTCGTCATGGCGCCTCCTTCGAAGCTATCGGCCATTCACTTACTACACCCACAAGGCTTGACAAGGGAAGTTTCAGGATTAACTGTGGTGCGCACCACGCTTCCCGGCGTTCACAAGTGGAGGGCTCGATGTACCTGACCCAAGGCCTGCACCGCGCCGTCCAGCAGCAACCGGACGAGGTCATGACCATCTGCGGCGACCGGCGGCGGACGTTCGCCGAGGTCGCGGACCGGGTGGCGCGGTTCGCCGGCGCGTTGCGGGACCTGGGCGTGGCCGAGGGCGACCGGGTGGCGATGCTGGCGCTCAACTCCGATCGCTACAACGAGTACCTGCTGGCCGTGCCGTGGGCGGACGCCGTCCTCAACCCCGTCAACATCCGCTGGAGCCCCGCGGAGATCGCGTACTCGTTGCGCGACTCCGACTCACGGGTGCTGCTGGTCGACGACGCGTTCGCCGCCATGCTCCCGGCGCTGCGGGAGCTGGCGCCGGACCTGGCCACGGTCATCCACGCCGGCGACGGCGCCACGCCCGACGGCGCGCTGTCCTACGAGGACCTGATCGCCGCTGCCCGGCCCGTTCCGGACGTCCGCCGCGGTGGCAGGGAGCTCGCCGGGTTGTTCTACACCGGTGGCACGACGGGGTTTCCGAAGGGCGTGATGCTCTCCCACGACAACCTCGGCACGTCGTGGCTGGGCGCGGCGGCGTCCGGGCACCTCATCGCCCCCGGTGGCCGCACGCTGCACGTGGCGCCGATGTTCCACCTCGCCGACCTCGCCATGTGGGGCGCGACGCTGCTGATCGGCGGCGGCCACGTCATCCTGCCGTCGTTCGACCCGGTGGCGACCCTGGCCGCCGTGCAGTCCGAACGCCCCACCGACGTCCTGCTCGTCCCGACCATGATCCAGCTGCTGGTCGACCACCCGAGCGCCCCCGACCACGACCTGACCAGCCTGAAGTCGGTGCTCTACGGCGCCTCCCCCATCCCGCAGGCCGTCCTGGAACGCGCCATGAAGGCCCTGCCCACCGCGCGGTTCACCCAGGCCTACGGGATGACCGAGCTCTCCCCCATCGCCACCCTGCTCACCCCCGACGACCACGACCGCGGCCTGCTGCGTTCCGCCGGCCGCGCGGCGCCGCACTCCGAGGTGCGCGTGGTCGGCCCGGACGACGAGGAGCTGCCGCGCGGCAGCGTCGGCGAGATCGTGGTCCGCGGCGGCCACGTGATGCTGGGCTACTGGGAGAAGCCGGAGGAGACCGCGGCCGCGGTCCGGGACGGCTGGATGCACACCGGCGACGGCGGCTACCTCGACGACGAGGGCTACCTGTTCGTGGTGGACCGGATCAAGGACATGATCGTCACCGGTGGCGAGAACGTGTACTCGGCCGAGGTCGAGAGCGTGCTGAGCCGGCACCCCGCGGTCGCCCAGTGCGCGGTGATCGGCGTGCCCGACGACGAGTGGGGCGAGCGGGTGCATGCCGTCGTCGTGCTGCGGGACGGCGACGCGGTCACGGTGGACGAGCTGCGCGAGCACGCGAAGACGCTCATCGCCGGGTACAAGGCGCCGCGCAGCGCGGAGTTCGTGGACGCGCTGCCGATCTCGGGCACCGGCAAGGTGCTCAAGCGCGAGCTGCGCGCCCGGCACTGGGCGGGCGGCGACCGGGCAGTGCACTGACCGTCCCGAGGAACGACTCGAACAGCAGGGTCGCCGCGTCGACCGCGGCGGCCTCCTCCCCGGCGGGCACCACGGCCTCCGCCAGCGCGCCGAACTCGCCGAACCGCCGCCGGGCGTCGCCGTCCGCGGCGAAGAACGACACCGGCGCGTCCCCCGCCCAGCGCGCGATCAGCCGGCCGCCGAGCTTCGCGCCCTCGACGACGTAGAGGCACCCGACGAGCGCGGGCACCGCCTCGACGTCCGGCGGCGCGGACCTCGGCAGTGACGCGATCCGCGCCGGACTCCAGCCGAGTCCGCGCAGGTCGGCGGCCAGCCGGTCGGCACCCGGCGACAGCTCCCACGGCAGCCCGTGCGCCGTGATCGACGCCTCCAACGCCTTCTCCAAGGGCTCGTGGACGCCGAGGAACGCCGCGAGCACCTCCTCGTAGCGGGCGAGCGGGATGTGCCCTGGCGCGAAGCCGACGGCGTCCTCCAGTGCGCGGTGGGCAGCGCGGGTTCCGGTGCGCAGGCGTGCCAGGACGCTCACGGCGTGGCGGCACCCGGTGCCGAGCGGGTGAAGCCGTTGGCGTGCCAGTACGCGACCGCGCCCTGCAGAACCGTGCGGAACAACGTGAAGTTCACCGGCTTGTAGACGTAGCTGTCCGCCCCCGCCTCGTAGCAGCGGTCGATGTCCGACGACGTCGTCGAGGAGGTGAACACGACGACGATCGCGTCGTTGAGCCGCGGGTCGGTGTCGGCGCGCAGGTCCGCGAGCACCCGGTAGCCGTCGGCACCCGGCATGTTCAGGTCGAGCAGCACCAGCACGGGGTGCGGCAGGCTCGCGTCCCGCAGCCGTTCCGCGACGTGGCGGCCGTCCGGCAGGAACTCCAGCACCAGCTCCGGGTGCGAGCGGGACAACGCGCGCAGGATCGCCTCGCGGTCCTCCTCGCTGTCCTCGACGACCAGCACGACCTGTTCCCCGCCCGCGGTCACAGGACCTCCCACCACGTCCGCGCGCCCCCGCTGACCTCGATGCGCGCCCATTCGGCGTCGCCGTCCACCGTCACGGTGAGCTCTCCTGCCTCGAACGGGACGGCGAGCCCGCCCGGCGGGTCCGGCCTGCCCAGCGACCGGACCGCGGCGAGCGCGGCCTCCGCCACCTGACCGGCCGGCAGCACCGCGTCGAGCGCGCGACGGCCGCGGTAGCGGATCACCAGCACCGCCGCGTCGTCGTCCACGGCGTAGCGCCCGTCCCCCGCGACCAGCGTCGCGGCCATCTCGGGCAACGGCAGGTCGTGCAGCGCCGCGAGCGTCGTCTCCAGGTCCGTGTCGCCGAAGAACGCCCCGGACGCGTCACGCGCCTCGACGAGCCCGTCGGTGAACAGCACCACGGAGTCACCGGCCAGGAGCACGTCGTCGACCGGGCTGAACACCGGGTCGTCGAGCACGCCGACGAGCTGGCCGGTGCAGCGGGTCTCCTCGACGCGGCCGTCCCGCCGGATGATCACCGGCGGCGGGTGCCCCGCGGTGAGCGACCGCATCGGCAGGCCGTCCGGACCCGCCGTGCCGAACGTGACGGTGGCCAGCGTGAGGAACTTGCCGACCCGGTCGCGCAGCATCTTGGCGTTGAGCAGCCGCACGGCGTCCGCGGGCTGCCCGCCCTCCTCCAGGATGGTCTCGACCGTGTGCCGGGCGAGGCCCGTGAGCGCGGCGGCCGCGGCACCACGGCCGCACACGTCGCCGATGAGCGCGGTGAACCGGTCCCCCGGCTGCCGCACGACGCCGTAGAAGTCACCGCCGACGTCCAGCAGGTGGCCGGCCACGTTGTACCCGGTCGCCACCTCGACGCCGGGCAGCTCGGGCAGCACCGAGGGCAGCAGGTGCCGCTGCAGCTCCTCGACCTCGGCGCGGCGCGTGCTGTACAGGGTCGCGTTGTCGATGGCGAGCGCCGCCCGCGCGGCGATGTCCCGCACGAACTCGCGCGTCGGCACCCGGTGCGCGCCGGCCCGGTGGAAGAACGTCAGCACGCCCAGCACCCGGCCCCGCGCCTGCAGGACCGCGCTGGTCATCAGCTCCAGGCCGACGTCCGCGGGCAGCAGCGACGGCGTCGGGTCGATCTCGTCGTCGTCGCTCGTGGGCACCCCGGCCCAGCGGCCGTCGCGCAGGTGGTCGTTGAGCAGGCGCTCGCGCCGCACGTCGACGTGGGCCGCGGCGATCTGCTCCAGGGCGTGGTCGCGCCGGATGTGCACGGCGGCGCCGTCGGCGAGGCCGGGCACCGCCATCCGCACGACAGCCCGCAGGGTCTCCTCGACGTCCAGCGACCGGGCGAGCCGCAGCGACACCTCCGCCAGCACGGCGTCCGCCGCGAGCCTGTTGTCGAGCAGCGCCTGGTCCGCGATCCGGTCGTCGGCCGCGATCACCACGTCGGCGATCTGCTCCAGCGCGCGGGCGACCGTCTCGTCCGCGGGCTTGCGCGCCAGGCCGACGAGCAGCACCGCGTTGTCGCCCGCGGCGGCGCGGAACGAGGACGCCACCACCGAGGTTCCTCCGGCTTCGCGCAGCCGCTCGGCCAGGGCCGGGGCGAACGCGGACAGCTCGGCCACGCCGAGGTCGGCGATCCTCGCCTGGCCGGCGGCCCTCACGGGCAGTTCGGCGGAGTGCGCGACCCACGGCGCGACGTCCGCGGCGAGTCCCGCCGGTCCGCTCAGCACGCCGTGGTCGCGGTCGGCCCAGCGCACGACCAGCACGCTGCCGTCGGGGCCGATCCGCGCGCCGAGCACGCTGCGGACGTCCGGCAGCTCCAGCAGCCCGAGGTAGAGCTCCTTCGCGAAGACCTTGGTGCTGCCCGCCGAGAACGCGGTGCGCCACAGCGCGTGCAACAGCTCCGGCCAGGCGGGTCCGTTCCCCGTCGTCGTCATCAGGCCCGGCACCTCCCCGTGTTCACGCTGCCCGTGTGGAAGTCTCCTCGACGAACCGCACGCCCACCGGAAGCAGGAAAGAGTATGCACGACGATCAGGAACTTGCCGGTACCGAAGAGGGCGGGCTCGGCGAGGCGTGGGCGCGCGCCGCGCGGGCCGAGGCGGAGGCCGGGACGACGTCGTTCGACCTGACGGTGTGCCTGACCGAGCCGATCCACC
Organism: Lentzea sp. NPDC059081; assembly: GCF_042738015.1. Classification (NCBI taxonomy): domain Bacteria; kingdom Bacillati; phylum Actinomycetota; class Actinomycetes; order Pseudonocardiales; family Pseudonocardiaceae; genus Lentzea; species Lentzea sp. NPDC059081. Next base: position 104,290 of record NZ_JBHYGW010000001.1, on the reverse strand, counting down.
TGCTGGGCGGGATCCAGTCCTACGGCGCGCTGCTGGCCGTGGACGACGCCGGTGTGGTCGAGGTCGCGAGCGAGAACACCACGGCCCTGCTGGGCAGCTCCCCGGACACCCTGATCGGGTCACCGGTGGAGGCCCTGATCGGCGCGGACGGCGTCGCGACCGTGCGCGCCACGCTCGAAGCCCCGACCGGCGACCGCGGGCTGTGCGGGCTGGTGCTGCCCGCGTCCGGGGAGAGCTTCGACGTCACCGTGTACCGCGCGGACGGCAGGACGGTGCTGGAGTTCGAGCCACGGCCGGCGCAGGACTCGTTCCGCTTCTCGCAGTTCTACCCGCGCCTGCGCACCTCGCTGACCAAGCTGCAGCACGAACGGAACGTCGTCGACGTGTGCGCCTCCGCGGTGGCCGAGATCCGGACGCTGACCGGGTACGACCGGGTGGTGGCCTACCGGTTCGAGGGCCAGGCCGGTCCCGGTGAGGTGATCGCCGAGTCCGTCGCGGACGGGCTGGAACCGTGGCTGGGCCTGTGGTTCCCGGCCACCGACATCCCGCCGCAGGCGCGCCGGCTCTACGAGCGCAACTGGATCCGCGTGATCAACGACGTGGACGACGCGACGGCCTCGCTGCTGCCCGCGGTGCTGCCGGGGACGTCCGCGCCGCTCGACCTGTCCGACTCGGCGCTGCGGACGGTGTCGTCGTTCCACCTGGAGTACCTGCGCAACATCGGCGTCGCGTCCTCGATGTCGGTGTCGTTGCTGCACTCCGGCTCGCTGTGGGGCCTGATCGCGTGCCACGGCGTCACGCCCCGGCGGCTCGACCCCGAGGTGCGCTCGGCCTGCGAGTTCTTCGGCGTCACGCTGTCGCTGCAGCTCGCCGCGCTGGAGGAGGCGCAGACCTCCCAGGCCCGCCACCACACCCGCACCGCGCTGTCCCGCCTGGTCACCGAGCTGAACACGGACATCACCCAGTCCGTCTCGACCAGCGTCGACCTGCTGCACGAGCTGATCGACGCCGAGGCCGTGGTGTTGCGGCTCGACGGCGTGACGACGGTCGTGAGCGGCGGCGACCAGGACGCGCTGCGCGGCGGTCTCGACGCGTTGTGGGCGGTCGTGCCGGAGCTGAACGCCGGTGAGGTGTGGAGCTCCGACAACCTCACCGCGCACGACTCCACCATGGTCGCGCACGCCGAGCGGGTCAGCGGGGCGCTGGTGCTCGCCCTGTCCGGCGGGACCGGCGACCTGATCGCGTGGGTGCGCCCGGAACGCCGCGCCAGCAGGACGTGGGCGACGAACCCGGACACGCCGGTGCAGCTCGGTGAGCGTGGCGAACGCCTGACGCCGCGCGGGTCGTCGGCCGTCTACCAGGCCGTGACGCGGGGCCACTGCGTGCCGTGGACGCCGTCGGACGAGGCCGTCGCCAGCGAGTTCGGGCGGGCGATCACCACGATGGTGCTGCGGCACAACGCCCGCCTGACGACGTTGAACGACGAGCTCCAGCGGGCGAACCGCGACCTCGACACGTACGCGCACGTGGCCGCGCACGAGCTGAAGGAACCGTTGCGCGGCATCTTCAACTCGACGGCTTTCATCCGCGAGGACGCCGAGGACCTCGACGACACGACGGTCCGCAGGCTCGACACCGTGCAGCGCCTCGCCCAGCGGATGGACGAGCTGATCAACTCGCTGCTGCACTTCGCCCAGCTGGGCAACGGCTCGCTGCGGCGGCAGGAGGTCGGCCTGCGCGACGCGGTGCTGGCCGCGTTGGAGGTGGCGGGTCCCCGGCTGGCGGAACGGGAGGTCGACGTCGTGCTGCCCGCACCGGGCCCGACCGTGCTGGCCGACCCCGAGCGGCTGGCCGAGGTGCTGGTGAACCTGCTGGTCAACGCCGCGAAGTACGCCCGCGAAGACCACCCGCGCACGGTGGAGGTGGCGCTCGACGGCGACGCGGTGCACGTGCGGGACAACGGCATCGGTGTCCCGCCCGAGCACCGCACCGAGGTCCTGCGGCTGTTCCGCCGGCTGCACAAGCGCGACGAGCACGGCGGCGGTCACGGCGCCGGGCTCGCGATCGTGCACCGCATCGTCGAACGGCACGGCGGCGAGGTGCGGCTGCACGCCACCCCGGGAGGCGGCACCACCGTGACGTTCACGCTGCCCAGGGCCTGAGGACCGTCAGGCGAACAGGCCCTCCACCCGGCCGTCGTGGTCCTTGATCACCCGGCCGGGCTCCGTGCCGAGCACGCGGTCGAGCAGGCTCGCGTACACGTCGCGGAAGTCCGTGGTCTGCCTCAGGTCGCCGTCGTCGAGGTCGGTCAGGCTCGGCTGCGCGCCGTGGAAGCCGCCCCGCACGTTCGCCCCGAGCAGGAACACCGGACCGGCCGTGCCGTGGTCGGTGCCGTCGCTCGCGTTGGCCCGCACCCGCCGGCCGAACTCGGAGTAGACCAGCACGGTGGCACGCTTCCCGACCCTGCGGACGAACGGGGTCAGCGCGGCGTCCAGCTCGGTCAGCAGGCGCTGCTGGGTCGCGCGCTCGTCGGAGTGCGTGTCGAACCCGCCCAGCGACGCCGAGTAGACCCGGCAGGGCGCCCCTGCCTCGATCAGCCGGGCGACCACGTCGAGCTGGGCGCCCAGTGCGCCGCCGCCACCGGCCGAGGACCCCTTGTCCCTCTGCTCGTCCGGGTCGTCGGCCGGGATCTGGCCGCCGTTGGGCGATCCGGTGAGGGTCGTGGCGGTGCGGCGCACGTCCGAGATCGACCGCGCGACGCGTGCCTGCCAGTGCTCCTCGCCGGCGGAGGCCTGTCCCAGCAACGAGAACGCGTCGCCGAGCGGCCCCGACGGCAGCTTCAGGCCGTTGAGCGGGAACGACGCCGCCGCGGTGCGTTCACCGGCGAGCAACGGCGGCAGCAGCGGTTCCACCGACAACGCCCGCAGCGGGTCGTCGGCCGCCGTCTCGTCGAGCCAGCGGCCCAGCCAGCCGGACGGCACCGAGGTGCGCGGTGAGGCGGTCTGCCAGATGGCCATCGAGCGGAAGTGGCTGTGGTCGGGCTGGGCGTAGCCGACCCCGCGGACGATGGCGAGGCCCTTCTCGTCCCAGAGCTGCTTGAGGCCCTTCATGCCGGGGTTCAGGCCCAGTCCCTCGCCGAGGCCGAGCACCTCGCCCGGTTCGTAGGCCAGGTCGGGCCGGGCGTCCTGGTAGGCGCGGTCCTCGGCGGGCACGACGGTGTTGAGGCCGTCGTTGCCCCCGTAGAGCGTCACGACGACGAGCACGCCCTGGCTCGGGTCGAGCGGGTTCTCGGCGGCAGCGCTCATGAGGTCGTCCCAGTTCACCTGCGTGGCGCCGAACGCGAGGGCACCGGCCGCCGTGACACCGGACAACGTGAGGAAACGGCGTCGGGTCAGCGTGTTCACGAGATCACCTGCTCACCACGTACTCGGGGGCGCTCGCCGCCACGACGACGAGCTGCACCGGGGTGCCGGCCACCTTCTCCAGCGCGGACTTCGTGCGGTCCGACCACGAGTCGACGCCGAGCAGGCGCCGCACTCCCTCGATCTTGTCCGCGCCGCCGAGCGCGGTCTTGAGGTCGGCGCGGTCGGCGACGAGCTTGGCCAGGTCGAGCCGGGACGGCCACGCGGCCGTCGTCAGCCACGCCCCGCCCGCCGGCCAGCCTCCGACGCTCGGCGGCCGGAACGGCACCTGCCCGAGTCCCCGCAACGAGCGCAGCAGCGTGGCGGCCTGCTTCTCGTTCAGGTCGCGCGGCTTGACGCCGAGCGCGCGCATCAGGCCGACCGCCCACTCGACGGGTTGTTTGACCAGGACGTTCGCCGAGTCGCGGAACGCGGGCTCACCGGCGAGGGCGCGCAGGAACGACCGGGTGTCGCGCCGGAACGCCGTGACCAGGCGGGCGAGCACGTCGGCGGCGGGCGGCTGCGCGGACACGAGCCGGAACCACACCCTGCCCACGACGAACTCCGGGCTCTCCGGCTTGTCGAGGATGAGCTTCAGCAACGACCGGGCGGTGTACTTGTCGGGCTTGCCGAAGACCCGCTTCGCGCCGTCGTCGTGGCGTTTCGCCACCAGCTCCGCCTTGCCCGAGTCGGCCCGCACGGTCCACCCCGTCAGCGACCGGGCGGCCTCCCGGACGTCGATCTCGTCGTAGTGGCCGATCCCCAGGGTGAACAGCTCCATCAGCTCGCGGGCCAGGTTCTCGTTGGCCGCCCCGACGCGGTTGTCGTTGCCGTCGAGCCAGATCAGCATCGCCGGGTCGACGACCAGCGCCTGCGCGAGGTCCGCGAACGGCCCGAGCCCGAGCCGCCGGAACGTCTCGTTCTGGGTCAGCATCAACGCGGGCGAGCGCACCTTCTGCTCGCTCGTCGCGAAGTGCCCGTGCCAGAACCACGTCATGCGTTCGAGGGCCGGCCCGTCCGTCGTGGCCATCCGGTCGAGCCACCACACCGCGAGGGCGTTCTCGTCGTCGTTGCGCTGCCGGGTCGCGTCCTTCTTCGCCTGGTTGTCGCCCTTGGCCGGGCGGGGCGGGCTGGCGGGCCGCGGCGCGGGGGCACCGGCGGAACCGTCGGCCAGCAGGGCGTCGAGCGCGACGTCGTACGGGCGGTCGAGATCGCCCGGTCGCGGCCCGACACCGAGCCGGTCGTGCAGCCTCCGCACGGCGGCGCGTTCGTCCAGTTGCACCATGGCGGACAGTGTTGGCGCCCCGAGTTTCCTGTGACCAGGCTGTGGACGGATCTTCAGAGTCGCTTCAGCGGTCTCGACGAGGCCGGTGGCCGCCCGCACCAGGGCTGACCACCGGCTTTCGTCCTCAGGCCCCCGTCAGGGCGCCCACGGCGCGTCGACCGACCAGCCGAGGTCGGCCACGAGGCTCGCGGCGGTGTCCTGCGGCCCGGAGCCACCCGGTGTGGCGAGCCACAGCTCACTGTTGACGTGCCGCAGGTACGAGCCGGGGTAGCTCCACGCGCTCAGCCGCACCCCGGCCGGCGCGGACCGGGCGCACCACGTGGCGTCGCTGCGCGTGAGTGCCGACCCGTCGTCGGTGCTGATCCGGACGCGGCCGTTCTGGTGCCGCAGGTAGTAGCCGGGGAAGTTGCGCGACTCCAGGCTGTAGCAGCCGCCCGCGAGACCCGGGACGACCCGCCAGGTGGCGTCGGCCTTGAGCAGCGCGGAGCTGCCCGAGTCGACGTGTTCGGTGAACCCCACCGAGTTCTGGTGCCGCGCGTACCGGTCGGTGTAACCGGGGGTCGTGACGCGCACCGAACGCAGGCCCGTCGGGATGGTGACGCCCGCGCCGTCGGTGCCCGCCGATCCGGGCACGGAGGCGAGCGCGGAAGCCCAGCGGGCGGCCATCTTGTCGTAGCCGCCACGGGTCGGGTGCACGCCGTCGGCCAGGTCCGCGGTGGTGAGCGCGGAGTGCATGTCGACGTAGTGGACCTGGGAACCCTTGCTCGCCACCATGGCCGGGATCGTGGCGTTGTACGCGGCTGCCCTGGACTCCCTGGCCGGGTCGGACAACGGGATGATCGACGAGACGAACAGGTCCGCGTTCGGTGCCGCGGCGCGGATGTGGTCCACGAGGGCGCTCAGCCGCGCCGGTGCGTTCGCCATGTCGTAGTTCTGCACCACGTCGTTGGTGCCGATGTGCAGCAGGATGCTCCTCGGCGAGGTGTCGCGGAGCACGCCGGCGGCGATGGCGTCGATCTGGTCGACGCGCCAGCCGTTGTGGCCCTCGTGGTCGTGGTCCGGCAGGTCCGCGGGCCCGTTCGACCCGGTGCCGACGAAGTCGACGAGGTGGCCCGCGGATGCCAGCGAGCGCCACAGGTTGATTCGATAGCCGCCGGGAACGTTGAACCCGTCGGTGATCGAGTCGCCGAGCACCAGGATCCGCGTGCCGCCGTTGCTCTCCGCGGCGGTGGCCGCGGTCGAGGGCGCGAGGACTCCCAGGCCGGTGAGGAGGACTGTCATGAGGATCGCCGTGCGTCGTCGCACCATGCCGATCTCCCGATCGTCTGAAGTAGACAGTGCAGGGAAGGGGCCGGGGTGGCGGTGGAACCACCCCGGCCCGTGGAACGGGGTCGTGCCTACGGCGCCCAGGGTGCCGCGATGGTCCAGCTGCTGTCGGCGGTCAGCGTCTGCGGCCGGTCGAAGCCGGTCTCCGCGTTGCCGCCGGCGACGTACACCTGCGACTCGAAGTGCCGCACGTACGAGCCCGGCTTGTTGAGCGACTCGAGCGTCACGCCCGTGCCGCCCACACCCGGCCGGGCGCAGAACGTGGCGTCCTCGCGGAACAACGCCGTGCCGTCGTTCGGCGAGATCCGCACCCTGCTGTTGGCGTGGCGCAGAAACTGGCCGGGGAAGTTCACCGACTCCAGCGAGTAGCAGGACGAGTCGGCGAGCCCTCGGCGGACGGTGAACGTGGCATCGGCCTTCAGCGTGGCGCTGCTGCCGCTGTTCACGATCTCCGTGTACCCGAGGCTGTCGGAGTGCCGGACGTAGCGGTCGGTGAGACCCCACGTGGTGACGCGCAACGACTGCCGCACGTCCGTGGTGAGCCGCACCGAGCTGCGCCACAGCGCCGGGTCCGAGGTGCCCCACGTGGCGTCGGCGGCGAACCCGGTCGCGGTGTCCCAGGCGTTGGTGCCGCCGCTGCGGGCCAGGTACACGTTGTCCGCGTAGTGGCGCAGGTAGGAGCCCGGGAAGTTCAGCGACTCGAACGACGTGCCGCCCGAAGCGAGTCCGGTGCGGGCGCACCAGGTGGCGTCGGCGTTGAACGACCCGCCGGTGGACGCCTCGACGCGCGCGACGCTGTTGGCGTGCCGCAGGAAGCGGCCGGGGAAGTTCACCGACTCGAACGAGTAGCACCGCGCGTCGGCCAGGCCCGCCACCGTGCGGAACGACGCGTCCTGGCGGTCGCCGTCGGAGCTCGCGGAGCTGAGGACGTCCGTGCGTCCCACCGAGTTCGCGTGCCGCAGGTAGCGGTCCGTGAAGCCCGGCGTGGTGACCCGCAACGACCGGACGTGCCCGAGCGTGAAGTCGACCGGCGAGTTCAGGTTGCGCGAGGCGGCGATCAGGTCGCCGTGCGCGGCCCTGAGCGTGTTCGTGTCGACCTTCTGCACCTGCCGGTCGTAGCTGAACAGGCCGTTGTACTCGCCCTCGACGTCGGTGATCTCCGTGTAGACGTAGGCGGAGACGCCCTTGGTGGTCATCAGCTGCTTCACGTCGCGGACCATGCCGGTGTAGCGGTCGTTGAGCTGGGCCGCGCTGAACACCTGCTCGTAGGCGAAGAAGGCGTTCTTCGGGCTGTACTCGTGGCCGGGCGTGCGCAGCCCGATGCCGCCGAACTCCCCGAGCACGGACACCCGCGTGGAGGACGGGCGTGGCGCGTCCGGTCCGGTGTAGACGTGCCAGTCGACGATGTCGCCGGTGCCGGGATCACCCTTGGAGGCGCAGCAGTTGTAGCCGCTGTGCGCGTTGACGAGCCGGGTCGGGTCGTAGTTCTTCAACGACGTGGTGACCCGCTGGGTCTCCGCGAGGTTCCACTCGCCCCAGCCCTCGTTGAACGGCACGTAGGTGATCACCGCGGGCGAGAACCGGTGCTCGTCGATGATCTCGCGCGCCTCGGTCTCGAACTGGGCGATCTGCGCCGAGGTGCGGTTGGCGTCGAACGCCTGCGTGGACGGGACGTCCTGCCACACCAGCAGCCCGAGCCGGTCCGCGTGGTAGTACCAGCGGGCCGGTTCGACCTTGATGTGCTTGCGCACCATGTTGAAGCCGAGGTCCTTGTGCTTCTGCAGGTCCGACGCGAGCGCGGCGTCGGTCGGCGCCGTGTAGAGGCCGTCGGGCCAGAAACCCTGGTCCAGCGTGCCGATCTGGAACACGAACTCGCCGTTGAGGGTCGGCCGCAGCACGCCGTCCACGAGCTTCGTGCCGATCTCGCGCATGCCGAAGTAGTTCGTCACCTGGTCGACGGTCTGGCCGGAGGAGTTCCGCAGCGAGACCCGCAGGTTGTACAGGAACGGGTCGTCGGGCGACCAGCGGCGCGCGTTCGGCACGGGGACGGAGAACTCGGTGAAGCCGCCGGTGGCGCTGCCCACGACGGTCGTGCCCGTCATCGACTCGGCCAGCACGGTGTGCCCGGAGTTGGTGCCGCGCGTGAACACCCGGACTCTCGCGGTGTTGTTCGAGAGGTTCGGGTAGATGTCCACGGAGTAGATCGACGTCGCCGCCGTGGGTTCGAGCCACACCGTCTGCCAGATGCCCGACGTCGGCGTGTAGAAGATCTGGCTGGTGTCGTTGACCTGCTTGCCTATCGGCTGCTTCTCACCGCGGCCGTCGGTCGGGTCGTACACGCGCACGATGATCTCGTTGGTGCCGCCGTTGAGCTGCGGGGTGATGTCGACCTCGAACCGGTCGTAGCCGCCCTTGTGCGTGGTGACCTGGGTGCCGTTGACCCACACCGTCGCCTCGTAGTCGACCGCGCCGAAGTGCAGCTGCACCCGCCGCCCGTTCCACCCGGACGGCACGGTGAACGTGCGCCGGTAGAACATCAGGTCGCGGTTGTCGTTGCGCATGATGCCGGACAACGCCGACTCGATCGGGTACGGCACCAGCACGCGCTCCGGCAGCGTCTGCCCGACCGGCGGCGAGGCGTTGCGGTTGACGTTCCCGGACGAGTCGGTGGCGGGGTTGAGGAACTCCCACTCGCCGTTGAGGGACTGCCAGTCCGGCCGGAGCATCTGCGGGCGCGGGTACTCCGGCAACGGGTTGGTGGTCGACACCTGGTTGGTCCACGGGGTGGTCAACGGCGGTGTCTTGGGCACGACGGCCGCGGACGCTGTGCTGACCACGGTGGCGACGAGGCCACCGGCGAGCACCAGAACGGCCGCCGCCCAGGCGACGAGGGGACGCATCGAACTCCTTCAGGGGGCAGGGTGGGTACGGCTCGGGACCGGACCGTCCGCTCGGACGTCCGGAACGAGGTGGTGAAACCGGCGGTCAGCGCGCCGGAACGGCCGGCGGGAGCGGCAGCGGGGCCGGGAGGGGCGTGGTGGCGAGCTCGAGCGGGAGAGCGGTCATCGTCGGCAGCTCCAGTGGGCGGGGAAGCTCGGCACGGCGCCCCGACAGGAACGCACATGTTTCGCGTTGGTTTCCTCGTGCGGAGCATCGCCGGCGAGGCGCCCGGTAGAGCGCTCTCACCGGCGAAGTCCGCAGGAAGAAGGGGTGTGACGGAGCCGGGCAGGCGGACCGTCCGCGCCATCGTAACTCAAAAGTGTGCGCCAAAACACACCAGAAACATGCGCGCTGAATCGAAACAGCAAACAGAAATCTTGTCGGTCTGTGTTTGATCGAGACGACGTGCGCAGCTCAGGCGACGGACCGGACCGTGCCGCCGTCGACCCTGATCGTCGCGCGGCTGACGTAGTCCGCGTACGGGCTCGCCAGGTAGGCGACCGCACCAGCGATCTCCTCGGGACGGCCGAACCGGCCGACGTCGTTGGGCACGAGCTCCGCGACGGCGTTGCGTTCGATCTCCTCCCAGCTCTCGCCCCACCCGTTGGCCGGCGCCTGCTTCGTGAGCCACGCCCGGACCGAGTCGACCATGATCGCGCCCGGCGACACGACGTTCGAGGTCACGCCGGTGTCCTTCAGCTCGCGCGCCAGGGAGACGGCGAGGGTGTGCCGGGCGGCCAGGGTCGCGCTGTAGTGCGGCTGGACGGCGATCGGCTGCGTGCCGAGGCCACCGCCGATCTGGATCACCCGGCCCCAGCCGCGGGCGCGCATGCCGGGCACGAGGCGCTGGACCATCCTGACCGCGGAGATCACGTTGGCCTCGTGGATGTCGCGCCACTCCCCCGGCGTCGCGTCGACCCAGCCGGTGTGGGCGTAGCCGCCGGCGTTGTTGACCAGCACGTCGACCTCACCGGCGACGGCGGCGACCGCGTCCGCACCCTCGTCGGTGGCGAGGTCGCCGATGGCCACCGCGGCACCGATGTCCGCCGCCACGGCGCGGGCGCGGGTCTCGTCGCGGCCGTGCACGACGACGTCCGCCCCTTCCGCCGCCAGCAGCCGCGCGATCGCCTCGCCCAGTCCCGAGCTCGAACCCGTGACCAGGGCCCGCTTGCCCGTCAAGTGCAGTTCCACGACGTTCTCCACAAGTCTACAGTCGTATACTTCACTCGAAGTCTACACTCGTATACATGAGTTCAGCGCACCGCAGAGACGCCGCCGCCACCCGTGCCGCGATCCTCCGCGCCGGCGTCGAGGCGTTCACCCGCCACGGCTTCGACGGGGTCGGGGTCCGCGAGATCGCCCAGGCGGCCGGGGTCAGCGCCATGCTGGTGAACCGCTACTTCGGTTCGAAGGAGGGCCTGTTCGCCGAGGTCGCGGAAGTGTCGATGACCGACCGCACGGTGCTCGGCGGCGACCCGGCGACCCTGGCGCGCGACATCGCGGCGGCCCTGGTCCGCCGCACCTCCCCCGCCGCGGACGAGCTGTCGCCGTTCCTGCTGATGCTGAGGTCTGCGGCCAACCCGCGGGCCGCCGAGATCCTGCGGGACAACATCGAACGGCACGTCGAGGCACACCTGCACGAGGTGGCACCGGACACGCGCGGCACCGACCGCGCGGCGGTGGTGCTGTCGGTGATCGCCGGGTTCTGGTTGCTGCGCAAGGTGATCGGCAGCAGCGCGTTGACCGGGACTGACGAGGAGGCCCTCGAAACGACGTTGCGTCAGGTCTTCGAGGTGCTGCTGCCCTGAGACTAGGCCAGCCGCGCCTTGGGCACGATCGCGCTCATCACGACCTCGATGAGGTGCTCGGCGCGCGCCTGGAGCCCCGGCTGGTCACGCAGCCACACGAGCGACGACACCAGGGCGAACAGATCCGCGCCGTCGAGGTCGGTGCGCGCCGAGCCGGCCTCCTGGGCGCGGGTGAGCAGCCGTGCGCCGGACCCGCGCATCGCGGCGCAGGAGCCGTGCAGCGCCGACTCCGGGTCCTCGATCGCCTTCACCATGGCCGTCACGACGCCGCGGTAGTTCGTGCAGACCGCGATGAAGTCGCGCAGCCACAGCACCAGCGCCTCGTCGGGCCCGTGCGCGCCCTCGACCTCGGCCGCCCGGCCGGTCAGCTCGTCGAAGCTGGTGCGCAGCAAGGCTTCCAGCAGCGACTCCCTGGTCGGGAAGTGCCGCTGCACCGTCGCCAGCCCAACCCCGGCACGGCGCGCGATGTCGCGCATCGACGCCTCCGAACCGTGCTCGGCGATGACGGTGCCGGCGACCGCGAGCAGGCGGTCGTGGTTGGCCTTGGCGTCCGCCCTCATCTGCGCTCCTTGCATAACCGGGTCACTGACCCATATATTCGGGTCAGTGACCCGGAAAAACGGGTCCGTGACTCGTTTCGAAGCTTACCCCGCTGTGGACGGAGAGAACCGTGCCGACTGAGACCATGAACGCGATCCGGGTGCACGAGTACGGCGGCCCGGAGGTGCTGCGCTACGAGACGGCTCCCAAACCCGAGCCGGGGCCGGGCCAGTTGCTCGTCCGGGTGCACGCGGTCGGCGTCAACCCGCCCGACTGGTACGCGCGCGGAGGCATGCCGGACGTGCCGGAGGAGCTCAAGCCGCCGACGACGCTGCCGCTGATCCCCGGCACCGACGTGTCGGGCGTTGTCGCGGAGGTCGGCACCGGAGCCGAGGGCTTCGCGGTCGGCGACGAGGTGTTCGGCATGGTGAACTTCCCGCTCTCGTTGCAGGGCAAGGCCTACGCCGAGTTCGTGGCCGCGTCGGCGACGGACTTCGCGCACAAGCCGGCGGGCGTCGACCACGCCCACGCCGCCGCCGTGGCCATGTCCGGACTCACGGCGTGGCAGTTCCTGGTCGAGGTCGGGCACGACTTCCCGTCGCCGTTCCAGGCGGTCCGGCACCGCCCGATGGCGCTCGGTCCCGGGAGCACGGTCCTGGTCAACGGCGCGGCCGGCGGCGTCGGGCACCTCGCCCTGCAGCTCGCCAGGTGGAAGGGCGCCCGCGTCATCGCCGTCGCCTCCGGTGGCCACGAGGAGTTCCTGCGCGGTCTCGGCGCCGACGAGATCATCGACTACACGAAGGAACGTCCCGAGGAGGTCGCCCACGACGTCGACCTGGTGCTGGACTGCGTCGGCGGCCCGCACAGCAGCCGGTTCCTGCGGGCGGTCAAGCGCGGCGGCTCGCTCTACCCGGTCTACTTCGGCGAGTTCGACGACGAGGAGAACGCGCGGCTGGGCGTCACGGTGACGGCCACGCAGGTCCGGTCGAGCGGGGCACAGCTCGCCGAGATCGGCCGCCTGCTCCAGGACGGCACGCTCCGCGTCGCGATCGACAGCACCTTCGCGCTCAAGGACGCCCAGGCCGCGCACGAGCGGGCCGCACGAGGACATCTCCGCGGCAAGATCGTGCTCACCGTCGCCTGAGCACCCGCTGACAAAAACCTGACCGGTCGGGAACGTTGACGTCGAAAACTCCCGAACCCTAGCCTGAATGTGGGAGCGCTCTCACTCGTTCGGCCACCCACCCTGCATCGGGAGGTCTCGTGCTGAGAGCCGTCTTTCTCGCGTCCCTGATGATGTCCACCCCCGTCGTGGCCCTGCCGGTCGCGTCGGCCGCGCCGGCGACCTCGGCGGCCGAGGTCCGGCCCGCCGCGGACTGCGACTACTACTGCGACGACCGCGACCCCACCCTGCCGCTGAGCGCGCGGCGTTCCAGCCACCGCCCCGGCGCGCCGCGCACGACCAGCAGCCCGCCGTCGACGGGCACCGCCCCGCCCGCCGCGGCGGCGGTCATCTGCAACAAGTACTGCGACGCCCGCGATCCCGCCCTGGCACCGGCCCAGCGCCTCACCCAGACCGTCACCGTCGGCGGAAGGCAGGTCTCCCTGCGCTTCGACGACACCGACGCGATGGGCTGGGCGGTGATCTCCGCCGCGCAGCAGGGCGACGAGGTGTGGCTGGACCGCTCGTTCGACGCGGGCGTCAGCTGGGGCTCCGGCTCCCGGCTCGGCAACACGGCGGCCCCGGCGGGCTTCGGCGAGTGGCGCACGATGATGTACAACGTGGACGACTGGGCCACCCTGGGCGTGGGCCTGCTGAGGGCCTGCGGCCGCCCGGCCGGCTCGTCCTCGATCGCGTGCACCAGCTGGTACCGCACGACGTGGAACGCCGGCGAACGCCGCACGGCGGCGGCTACGGCGTTGATGGAGCGCTACAACCTGAGCACCGGCCTGTTCGACACGACGGGCTGGTGGAACTCCGCCAACGCGCTCACCGCGATCATCGACAACATCCGCGTCACCGGCATGAACAGCTACCGCTACGCCATCGCCCGCACCTACGACCTCAACCTCACCGCCTGGCAGGGCAACTTCATCAACGACTACAACGACGACGTCGCCTGGTGGGGCCTCGCCTGGCTCGCCGCCTACGACCTGACCGGCGAGACCAGGTACCTGAACACCGCCAGGGCCGGCGCCGACCACATCCACCGGTTCTGGGACTCGGTGTGCGGCGGCGGCATCTGGTGGAGCTCGGCCAAGGGCTACAAGAACGCCATCGCCAACTCGCTCTACGTCCAGCTCAACGCCGCCCTGCACAACAGGATCCCCGGCGACACCACCTACCTGCAACGGGCCAGGACGGGCTGGACCTGGTTCACGAACAGCAAGATGATCAACAGCTCCGGCCTGGTGAACGACGGCCTGACCACGTCCACCTGCGCCAACAACGGCCAGACCCCGTGGAGCTACAACCAGGGCGTCCCCCTGGCCGCCCTCACCGAGCTGGCCCGCGCGACCGGCGACTCCGGCTACCTCTCCCAGGCCCGCACGCTCGCCACCGCGTCGACCGGCAGCTCGTTCCTCAACCCCGGCGGCACCCTGTTCGACAACGGGGGTGGCGGTGACGTGCCTTCGTTCAAGGGGATCTACGTGCGGGGGCTGGCCGCGTTGAACCGGGCCTTGTCGGATCGGCCGTACACCGCTTACCTGCGGCGGCAGGCTGACACGGCCTACTCGCGGGACCGGTCCAGTGCGGACTCGTACGACCAGCCGTGGGCGGGTCCGTTCCAGTTCAGCGACGGGGCTCGGCAGCACAGCGCGGTGGACCTGATGAACGCCGCGAGCTGAACACACCCCTCGGCGGAGGAGCGGGCCCCCTCCCGGAAAAGGGGGCACTCCCAACCCGTTGGCCCCCCCCGCACCCCCCCACTTTTCCCCCGAAGGCTTGCTCCTTTGCACCACTGTTGGCACCCCAGTGGCGTACCCCCGGAGGGCG
>NZ_JBHYGW010000001.1:20872-89982 GCF_042738015.1 Lentzea sp. NPDC059081 | reverse complement strand
TCACGGGTGGAGTTCTCCTCGCAGAACCCTCCGGCGGTCCCCCCGACCGGGGGACCCGACCCCTGGGGGGGGGGGGGCCCCCCCGGGGGGGAGAGGGTCCCCCCCCCCGAGCCGGTGGCCCACCCCGGCGCCGCAACGCTGTCACCGCGACGGCGTGCCCGTGCGAACCGCTGTGAGACCCCAGGTGGCGTACCGCAGCGTGACGGACCCGCCGAGCTCGTCGACCGCGGCGCCCACGGCGTCCAGCACCTCCGCCAGCTGCCCGGGAGGCAGCATCGTGAGACCGCCGGAGGTCGGCACCAGGTCCAGCAGCTCGTCGCGGGTGTACGCCCGCTGCCAGTCGTGCCGCCACAGCTCGGGCTCGGCGAACCCGCCCGCCTCGCGGATCCCGTCCGCCGCCTTCGCGTACAGGCCCCGGTAGGCGTCCAGGACCGACACCTCGGACTGCCCTACCGCGAACAGCGGTGAGCCGGGTGCCACCCGCCGGTACGTCGTGGCCAGCGCCTCCCCCACGGCCGGCGGGAGCTCGTACACGTGCCCGAACGGCGCCAGCACGCCGCCCGGCCGCAGGACCCGCGCCGCCTTGGCCGCGCCCGCGACCGGGTCGACCCAGTGCCACGCCGTGCCGGAGACGACGGCGTCGAACGTGCGGCCGGCGGGGTCCCACGCCTCGAACGTCGCGACCTCGACGTCCAGGCCGGTGCTCCGCGCGAAGTCGGCCATCCGCCGGTCCGGCTCGACACCGAGGACGGTCCGGCCGGCGGCGCGGAACTGGCGGGCCTCGATGCCGGTGCCGCAGCCGACGTCGAGGAGGCCGGGACCGGGAGCGGCGGCCACGACCCGCTCGATCACCGCGTCGGAATAGGTGGCCCTGGTCCGGTCGTAGCGCGCGGGGTCGACGCCGAAGGACTCCGCCACCCGGCGGTGCCGATGAGGTTCCGGTGCAGGTGAGGACGGTAGAGTGACCATGCGCCCACTCTAGTGGGCAAGTGCCCACTAGGGCGGCGACGTTCGCTCACAGCGATGAGGAGGAAGCACCGTGCCGACCGGTGTGGCGCTGCGCGACCCGCGCCAGCAGCTGTTCGAGGCCGCCGGACGGGTCCTGGTCAGGGACGGCGCCAGCGAGCTGACCAGCAGGGCCGTCACGACCGAGGCGGGTGTCGCCAAGGGCGTGCTGCACCGGTACTTCGCGGACTTCGACGCGTTCCTGACCGAGCTCGTGCTGGACCGCATCGCGCAGGTCCGGGCGATCGGCCTGCGGGACGCGGCGGGGTCCGGCACCGTCGCCGGCAACCTGACCAGCGCGCTGACCGCAGGCTTCGACCCGGTCGCGCTGGCGCTCGTCGTCCTCGTCATCGCGCGCGACGAGCTGCGCACCCGGCTCCGCGCGGCCGGCACCGCGCGGCTGCCGCTCGTGGGCGAGTTCACGGCGGTGGTCGTGGACTACCTGAAGGCGGAGCGCGACCTGGGCCGGATCACGGCGGAAGCCGACGTCGACACGCTCGCGCCCACCTTGATCGGCGCGGCGCACCTGCAGTTCACCGAGCAGAAGGACGGCCCGGCGGCACCCGAGGCCGTGCGGAAGGTCGTGATCGCGGTGCTGGCCGGCGTCCTCGCCAATTGAGAGCCGTCTGTCGCACTTATGCTGATCGTCGGTTGCTCGCCACCACGGAGGTCAGATGAGCGCGCCCACCCCGTCCCGCCCCGTCCGCGCGGACGCCGAACGCAACGTGGCGCGCATCCTCGAAGCCGCCAAGGTCGTCCTGGCCGACGACCCGGCCGCGTCGCTGGAGCGCATCGCCGACGAGGCCGGGCTCGCCCGCGCCACCGTGCACCGCCGCTTCTCGTCCCGCAAAGCCCTGCTGGACACGCTGTTCGCGCAGCTCAACGACCAGTACCTGCGCGCGCTCGACGAGGCGAAGGTCGAGACCGCTCCCCCGCTCGTCGCCCTGCACCGCATCACCGAGCTGGTCATCGGGATCAAGTTCAGCCAGCGGTTCGTCGTCGACCTCGTGAGCCGCGTGAACTCCGACCACCCGACGCTGAGCGACGAGGTCCTGGAGCGGTCGCGCGGGCTCTTCGCGCGCCTGCACGCCGCGGGCGCGATCGCCGCGTCGTCGCCGGACTGGTGCCTGCGCGTCTACCTGGCGGTCCTCGACGCGGTCAACCAGCTCCCGCCCGGCGCACCCGAGCTCGGCGGCAGCGGCGACGACGTGGCCGCGCGCACGTCGTTGCAGGTCTCGACGGTCCTGGGCGCGCTCGGCGGGGTCCGTCCCCAGTAGACGGAGCGCGCGTTCGAATCGATTCGACCGGCCCGCCTTGACCCCCGCCCACCCCGGGTGGGGTTTTGGGGGGGTTCCAGGGCCCCCGCGGGTTTCCCGCCCTCTACCTGGGAACTCTTCCCCTAGGAGGGCGGTTGCAGGATCGAAGGAGAGCGGATGAAGCTGCGGCAGAAGGTTCTCGGCGCGGCCATCGCGGCCGTGGTGGCCGCGAGCGGGGTGGCCGCCATCGCCACCGCCGGCTCACTCCCGGCGGTGGCGGCGGGTGGCACGGGCACCGGGTACCTGCACACCAGCGGGAGCAGGATCCTCGACGGCACCGGTGCCACGGTCCGGCTGACCGGCATCAACTGGTTCGGGATGGAGACCGACAACAAGACCTTCCACGGCCTGTGGGCCAGCCGCACGTGGCGCCAGCAGCTCGACCAGATGGCGCAGCTGGGCTACAACACGCTGCGCGTGCCGTTCTCCAACGACGCCCTGAAGTCCGACGCCAGGGCGACCGGCATCAACGACTACACCAACCCCGACCTGGTCGGGCTGTCGCCGTTGCAGATCCTCGACAAGGTGATCGACTACGCGGGCCAGAAGGGCATGCGGGTCATCCTCGACCGGCACCGGCCGACCAGCGCGGGCCAGACCGCCCTCTGGTACACGGCGGGCGTGCCGGAGAGCACCTGGATCAACGACTGGAAGACCCTGGCCCAGCGGTACGCGGGCAACACCACGGTGATCGGCGCCGACCTGCACAACGAGCCGCACGCCGAGGGCACCAACCCGGCTGCCACCGGGTCGTGCTGGGGCTGCGGCGACACCGCCCGCGACTGGCGGCTGGCCGCCGAACGCGCGGGCAACGCGATCCTGAGCGTCCAGCCGAACTGGCTGATCTTCGTCGAGGGCGTGAGCTGCCCGAGCGGCGGGCTGTCGAACGTGTGGGACGGCGACCCGTCCAACGACGAGGACTGCGGCTGGTGGGGCGGCAACCTGTCGAAGGCGGGCCAGTTCCCGGTGCGCCTGTCGGTGGCGAACCGGCTGGTGTACTCCCCGCACGAGTACGCCACCTCGGTCTACAACCAGCCGTGGTTCAGCGCGCCCGACTACCCCGCGAACATGCCGGCGATCTGGGACAGGTACTGGGGCTACCTGTACAAGCAGAACATCGCGCCGATCATGATGGGCGAGTTCGGCACCACGCTCGCGAACCCGGTCGACAAGGTGTGGCTCGAGAACCTGATGGCCTACACCGGAACCGGCGTCAACGGCATGTCGTTCACCTACTGGTCGTGGAACCCCAACAGCGGCGACACGGGCGGCATCGTGGGTGACGACTGGACGACGGTCAACCAGGCCAAGCAGAGCATCCTCCAGCCCTACCTCATCGCCCCGTCCGGCGGTGGTCCCGGCACGACGACGACCACGACCACCACGACCACCGGTGGCGGCGGTACGGGCGCGTGCAAGACGGCCTGGAAGCTGGACAACTCGTGGCAGGGCGGGTTCCAGGGCTCGCTGACGGTCACCAACACCGGGACGAGCGCCGCGAACCCGTGGACCGTCTCGTTCTCCCTGTCCGGCGCCACCGTCGCCAGCGGCTGGAACGGCACCTTCACCCAGTCCGGCTCGACGGTCACGGTGACCGCGCCGTCCCACAGCCCGTCTCTGGGCGCGGGAGCGTCCGTGTCGCTCGGCTTCACCGCCAACGGCACGGCGAGCACGCCCTCGGCCGTCACGCTCAACCGGGCGGCCTGCACCGGCTGACGGCCTGCCAGCCGACCTCGTCCCAGCCGATCTCCCGCGTCCCGCGGTGCAGGACGCGGGAGAGCCGGTCGAGCAACCAGGGCTGCTGCATGCCGGGACGTTCGAACCCGAGCAGCCTTCCGCGCCACCGCGGCGTGACGAGCACCGTCACGACGCGGTGGCGTCCCTGCTCGTCCCGCTCGGTGAGCAGGTCCGCCACCCGCCCGAGCGGACGGCCCGCGCGGTCGTGCACGACTCGTCCGAGCAGGTCACTCGCCAGCATCAGCGGCTCCCGGGATGCGTCCGATCACCTTGTCCCGCAACCACAGTTCCATCGCGGGCGTGTCCAGCAGCTCGTGCCGGACGTCGAGCCGGATGGCGCTGCCCACCTCGGCGACGCGCTCGAACGGGATCCGCACCGGCCGCGGGTCGCCCGTGGAGTGCAGCCGCCGGGCGACCGCGGCCATGCACCGGCCCACCACACCACCGATGCGCGTGCCCAGCGCGTGGTGTCCCACGAGGATCGCGACCACGAACGGCCTGCCGTCGTCGGTCACGCCGAGCTCGACGTCGTCGGCCTTGCCCACGAGGTAGCCGTCCAGGTCGACGATCTGGCGGTCCAGCAGGTCGAAGTCGATCCGCACGCTCAGCCTCCCGTTCCGGTGATGACCATGAGCGGCACCGCGGCGACCGCGACCACGAGGATGACCACCAGGTACGCCGTGCCGAGCACGTTGGTGACGCGGCTGTTGACCTTGTCGCCCAGGTAGTCGCGGTCGTTGGCGACGATCAGGATCGGCAGGTAGGTCAGCGGCAGCGCGACGGCGCTGAACACGAGTGAGTACTCGGTGATCGCGATCGGGTCGGCCGTGGTGAGCAGCAGCGCGACCCCGAGCAGGATGCTGACGAGCACGACGGTGTGGAACCGCGCCGCCTGCCGGGGCCGCACGAGCTTGCCCCACTGCCAGCCGAAGTACTGGGCCACCGTGTAGCCGGCGGACAGGCCGGTCTCCAGCGCCGCGCCGAACGTGGCGGCGAAGAAGCCCAGGATCACGACCACCAGCCCGAGCTTGCCCAGCGCCATCGCGACGGGCAGGGCGGTCTGGCCGAGGGTGTCCACCCGGATGCCGGCGGGTTCGTAGACCACCGCCGCGCACCCCATGATCGCGAGCGAGAGCAGTCCGCCGAGCGGGAAGCCCACGAAGACGTTGACGCGCTCGGTGGCGAGGTCGCGCTTCGACCACTTCTCCTCCACCGCACCGGACGAGAAGAAGAACACCTCGTACGGCGTCATCGCCGCGGCGAACAACGCGACGGCGAAGAACGCGTAGGTGCCCCAGTCCTCAGTGGACGGAGGACCGAAGGTCGTGGCCTGGTCGCCCAGGTTGTGCCACGGCGGGCCGAGCGCGAGGAAGGCGACGACGAACACCACGAGCGCCAGCCCGGCCAGCCCGAACACCCGCTCCATCGGCTCGAACTTCACCCGCCACAACACCACCCACAGCACGAACGCCGCGATCGGCACCCACAGCAGGTAGTGCACGCTGGTGGCCAGCTCGACCGCGAGCGCGACACCGCCGATCTCCGCCGCGAGCGTCAGCAGCGTGACGAGGTAGGACCCGGCCAGGTTCGCCAGCGCGGCCCGCGGCCCGAGCCGTTCCCGCACGAGGTCGAACACCGGCCGCCCGCTGACCGCCGCCACCCGCCCCGCCATCTCGGCGTAGACGCAGATGCCGACGACGCCGATTACCACGACCCACGCGAGCCGCATGCCGAACCGGGCACCGGTCTCGGAGTTCGCGACCAGGTCGCCGATGTCGACGAACCCGCCGATCGCCGTGAGGATGCCGAGGGTGATGGCCAGCAACCGCTTCACCGCACCGCCTCCAGCACCGAGGCGAGCTCGCCCTTCACCGCGGCCAGCCCGTCCACCGCGGTCCGGTCTCCCGCGTCCAGGTCACCGATGAGGCGCGCGGACTCCTGCAACAACGGCAGCGCAGCATCCCGCAGCTCCCGTGAGCTCGCGTCGGGCGGCTGGGCTTCGGCGACGTCCGCGATGGCCGTGGCGACGCTCTTGCGCGCATCGGCGAGCACGGCGGACTCGTAGGGCGCGATCGTGTTGTCCTGCAGGGCTGTTCGACCGACCAGTCTCGCCGTGCCGACCGAGGAGAGCGCGTCCTGGACGCTCGTCTCCACAGTGGACCGGAACTGCTCGGGTGTCTGCGGGCGGACGCCGAGGAGGACCAAGGCGAGCAGCACCGCACCGAGTCCGATCATCACCGCCCACCGACGCGTTCGCACTCGCCCCGCGTACCCGGTCCGGGGAGGGCGAAACGTCGACGTCCGTCCAGTGTCACCACTCGAGGTGGGCACTACGGGACTTGGGGCAGGAAACGGACATCTCCGGGTGGACCTGGTCGTGATCCAGGTCCACCCGGGGATGCGCTGCGACGGCCGCGTCCGCCGGCGCACCACAGCCGACTGGTCCGCCCGCCACGTCCGGCAGCGCTCGTCAGCCGCCAGGCTGCCGGAACGTCTGCCGATACCGCTGCGGACTGGTGCGCAACGCCCGGTCGAAGTGGGCCCGCAACGCCGTGGCCGACCCGTGCCCACTGCGCTCGGCCACAACGGGAACAGCCAGGTCCGTGGTCTCCAGCAGCTCACGCGCGAGCTGAAGCCGTTGCCGCGCCAGCCAGTCCAGCGGCGTGGTACCGGTCTGCTCCCGGAACCGGCGGGTGAGCGTGCGGGTGCTGAGGTTCGCGTGCCGGGCGATGTCGGCCAGCGTCAACGGCGCGGCGGCCTGCGCGCGCATCCAGGTCAGGGTCGCGGAGAGCGAGCCGTCACCGGTCTGCAGCGGAGGCGGTGGGATGAACTGGGCCTGGTCGCCGTCCCTGGTGGGGGCCATGACGACCGCCCTGGCGGCGGAGGCGGCCACGGCGGCGCCGAAGTCGCGGCGGACGAGGTGCAGGCACAGGTCGAGCCCCGCGGCGACGCCCGCCGAGGTGAAGACCTTGCCCTCGCCCACGTAGAGGGCGTCGGCGTCCACCTCCACGTCGGGGTGGCGGCGGGCCAGCTCTGCCGCTGCCGCCCAGTGGGTGGTGGCACGGCGACCGGCCAGCAGGCCCGCCTCGGCCAGGGCGAAGGCGCCGGTGCAGATCGACACCGTGCGGGCGCCGCGTCCGGCGGCGGAGCGGAGCAGGTCCACGACCTCGGGTGGCGGGCGCCGGGTGTAGGTCATGCCGGGCACGACGATGGTGCCGGCGTCCTCCGCCGCGTCCAGGCCGTGCGGCGCCGCGATGCGGTAGTAGGTGACGCCGCCCGCGGTGGCCTCGACCGACGGCTCGGTGCCGCACACCCTGACCTGGTACGGGTAGTCGCCGCCGGGGAGTCTGGCCAGGCCGAAGACCTGGCACGGGATGGCCAGGTCGAAGCCCACCACGCCGTCGACGGCGAGCACGGCGACCACGTGCGGGTCAGCGGGCATCGGCGCCCACCCCGGCCCGGCGGGTGCGGCAGCTCCAGTGGCAGTCGTCCGGGCAGACGCAGCGCGGGCGCAGCACGAACCTGGCGGCGCCGTCGTCGTGGTGCACGGTGGCGTCCACTCCGAACACCGCACCGATCGTCTCCGGCGTGAGGACTTCGGCCGGTGGGCCGCAGGCGACCAGCCTGCCGTCCTGGAGGACGGCGGTGGTGTCGGCGTAGGTGGCGGCGAGGTCGAGGCCGTGCAACGCCGCGACGACGGTGACGCCCAGGTCGCGGACCAGTTCCAGCAGGTCGAGCTGGTGGCGCAGGTCGAGGTGGTTGGTGGGCTCGTCGAGCACCAGCAGCTTCGGTTGCTGGGCCAGTGCGCGGGCCAGCAGCACCCGCTGGCGTTCGCCGCCGGACAGCTCGCCGACCCGGCGGCCGGTGAACGCGGTCAGGCCGGTGCGGTCGAGGGCGTCGTCGACCGCCTGGTGGTCGGCGCGGGTCAGCCGGTCGAAGAGGCCGAGGTGCGGCGTCCGTCCCAGCGCGACGGTCTCGGCGACGGTGAACTCGAAGCCGGAGTGCTGTTCCTGCATCAGGACGCCGATGTGCCGGGCGGTCTCCGCGGCGGGCAACGACCACAGGTCGCGGCCGTCGACGCGCACGGTGCCGGAGTCGGGCCGCCGCGCCCGGTAGATCGTGCGCAGCAACGAGGACTTGCCGCTGCCGTTGGGGCCGACGAGGGCGACGAACTGTCCGGAGTGGACGGTCAGGCCGACCCGGTCGAGGATCGGGCGCCCGCCCAGCGCGACCGACACGGCGTCGAGGTCGAGTCTCATGCGTTCTCCTGGGTGGCGAGGCCGCGCGCCCGCATGACGAGCAGGAAGAACGGCACGCCGAGGAAGGCGGTGAGGATGCCGATCGGCAGCTCGGCCGGCGCGATCAGGATCCGGGCCGCCACGTCCGCCCACAGCAGGAACAGCCCGCCGAGCACCGCGGTCACCGGCAGCATCCGCCGGTGGTCCGCGCCGACCAGCATGCGCGCCAGGTGCGGCACGATCAGGCCGACGAACCCGATCCCGCCCGACACCGCGACGACCGTGCCGGTCAGCAGCGTCGTGAGGACCAGCAGGTACCAGCGCAGCCGGCTGGCGTTCACGCCGAGCGCGGCACTGGCCTCCTCACCGAGGACGAGCGCGTTCAACCGCCGTGCCCGCACCAGCAGCAACGCCGTCACGCCGACGACCACGGCGGTGGTCACGGGCAAGGTGGCCCACCGGGCGCCGGACAACCCGCCGAGCATCCAGAAGATGATCTGCTGCTGGGCCGCGGAGGAGTCGGTGCGGGCGAGCAGGAACGACGTGACCCCGGCGAACAGGTGACCGAACGCCACCCCGACGAGGATCAGCCGCATCGGCAGCAACCGGCCGCGGTGCCGGGCCATCACGAGCACCACCGCGATCGCCGCCGTGGCACCCGCGAACGCCGCCAGCGGCAGGGTGAGCGCTCCCAGCACCGCCGCCCCGGTCGTGAGGACCAGGACCGCTCCCACCGAGGCGCCGTGGGACAGGCCGAGCAGGTACGGGTCGGCGACGGGGTTGCGCACGACGCCCTGCACGACGGCCCCTGCCAGGGCGAGCCCGGCCCCGGCCACCGCGCCGAGCAGGACGCGGGGGAACCGGATGCTCCACACGATCAGGTCGGCGGCGGCACCGGTGTCTCCCCCGCCGCCCAGGTGGTGCGCCAGGATGCGGGCGACCTCGCCGGCCGGGACGCCGACCGGTCCCACCCCGGTGGCCAGCACCGCCGACCCGGCCAGCGCGGCGGTCAGGACGGCGAGCAGCACCGGGTACGGCAGGGCCGCCCGCGGTCGGATCGCGGGCGGCACGACGGGTTTCTCGACGACCGCCGTCATGCGTGCAGGGCGTTCGCGAGCTGTTCCAGGCCGTCGAGGTTGAGCGGGCTCGGGAACGACACCAGGTACTGCGAGGTCGAGACGATCCTCCCCTGCTTGCCGGCGGTGGTGTTCGCCAGCAACGGGTTGGCCTTCACCGCCGCCACGAGCTCCTGCCCCTTGAGCTTCGCGAACGTGTAGTCCGTGATCACCCACACGACCTGCGGGTCGCGCTGCACGACCTCCTCGGGCGAGATCTCCGCGTGCATCGACGACACGTCGGAGAAGATGCTCTCCCCGCCCGCCATTGTGATCAACGCGTGCGCGATCGTGCCGGCACCCGAGGTCTGCAACGGCTGCCCGGCGACCGGGTTGTCCTGCAGCACCAGCACCTTCGGCTTGGCGCCCGACGACGTCCTGACGGCCTTCGCGCGTCCTTCCAGCTCCGCGACGAGCTTCTCCGCGCGGTCCCGCACCCCGAAGACGGCACCGAGCTTGCGCACGTAGTCGTAGGTGGGCGAGAGATCGGTCAGCTTCGCGAACTTGCCGCCCAGGCACGACGTCAGCCCCTTGGCCTTCATCGTCACCAGGTCCGAGTCCTTCGGGCTGCCGGGAGGACCACCGAACGACTCGAAGCTCGTCAGCACGAGATCGGGTTGCTGCGCGGCGACGACCTCGGTGACCGGCACCCGTTCGGCCAGCACCGGGATCTTCGCCAACACGTCCCTGTGGGGCGCGGCGTCCGCGGTGAACGGCGCCGGGAACCCGGTTCCGACGATCTTGTCGGCCACGCCGAGCCGCACCAGTGTCTGCGCGGCGTAGCCGTCGAGCGTGACGACGCGCTTCGGCGCCGACTCGAACGTGACGTCCTTGCCCGCGCAGTCCTGCACGGTGACCGCACCGCTCGCCGCGGGCGCCGGGCTCGCCGTGCCGCACGCGGCCAGCGGCAGCACCGCGGCCAGGACCAGAACTGCTCGCCTCATCGAGCGAATGCCCCTCACTTCGTGATCTCCGCCGGTGCCCGCCACAGCGGCTCCCGGCGCTCGTACTCCATCGCGCGCTGCACGACCCCCGCGGCGTCCGCCCCGCGGAACCTCTCCAGCAGCCACAGGGCCAGGTCCAGCCCGGACGTGACACCGCCGCACGTGACGAGGTCGCCGTCGTCGACCACCCTCGCGTCGACGTGGACCCCGCCCGCCGCCACCAGGTCGGCCACCGCGCGGTGGTGCGTGGTGCACGGACGACCCGCCACCAGCCCTGCCGCCGCGAGCAGCAACGCACCCGTGCAGACCGACGCCAGCACCAGGTCCGGCCGCACGGCCGCCGCCAGCGCCGCCGGCAACCGCCCTGCCGCGATCTCCGCGCGCACGCCCGTTCCCGAGCTCGCCGCGTACCCGCCGCCGGGCACGATCACGACGTCCGCGTCCTGCGGCGCCCACGGCCACGCGGGCAACGGCAAGCCGCCCTGGGTCGTCGCCTGGCCGTCCACCGACGTCAGGCTCACGCTCACGTCGAGCCCTGCTCGTCCGGCCATGCCCAGCACCGAGAACGGTCCGACCACGTCCAGGTCGTCCATGCCGTCGAAGACGACGATGTGGACCCGCAAGTCCGGCCTCCTTCACGGCCAGTGACTGTTGACGGCGTTCATCGTCACGGTCCGGCACATCGCCGGGAAGTGGCCGCGAAGCCAACATCCGCCAGGATCTCGCCACCACGACGGGCACACTCCCGCTCGTCCCACCCCAGTGGTCGGATGGACGCGGCGAACAGTTCCCGGTGATGTCGCGATCGTCCACGCGGGACACTCACCAACCGGTACGGGCTTGTTTACCGGTTGGTCCGCCCGGTAGCGTGCGATCACCCGGACGACGGAGAAGGTGTTGGCGCCCCAAGACGAAGACCTGCTGCTGGCGGTGCTCAACAGCGCTCCCGTCGTCGACGGCGCCCGCACCGAGCAGCTCACCGGCGAGCGGGGGAAGGCACTGGCGCGGCAGCACGGCGGCACCGGCGCCGCTGCCGAGCTGGAGCACCTCCGGCAGGTCCGCGACACCCTCCAGGACCTGGTCAGGGGCCAGGACGGCGCGGCGAGCAGGCTCGGCGCGCTGCTCGACGGCGTCAGCCTCGTCCCGGACGCGACGCCGGCCGGTCTCGACTGGACCCTCGTCACGCCACCGCACCACCACCTCGCGGCACGGGTCGCGATCGCGTGGTCGCGAGTGGAGGAGGAGCTGCCCGGCCGTCTGCGGGCCTGCGCCAACACGCGGTGCAACCTGTTCCTGGTCGACCACAGCCGTCCCGGAACCGCCAAGTGGTGCTCGATGGCCGTCTGCGGGAACCGCATGAAGAGCCGGGCGCACGCCAGCCGCCAGAGAAGTTCACACCCGAGGAAACCCGCATGAACGACGTGTCACCGTCCCGGCGCTTCCTGCTGTTGCACGGCCTGGACAACCACCGCCCCCGCGGCCACTGGATGTGGTGGCTCGCCGAGTCACTCCGGCAGCGCGGCGAGCAGGTGCTCTACCCGCAGTTCCCCGCTCCGGACCAGCCGTCGCTCGGCACCTGGACCGACCTGCTGCACGCCGAGCTCGCGCAGCTCGGCGACGGGGAACGGGTCGTGGTCGCCCACTCGCTCGGCACCGCCCTGTGGCTGCGCGCCTCGCAGTCGTTGCCGGAGGACCTGCGGGTCAGCAGGGTGCTGCTCGTCTCGCCGCTCGGCGAGCAGGCGTTCACCGCCGAGAACCGGAACGAGGAGTTCGCCGTGGCGGACGTCGATCCCGGGCTGGTCGCGGCCGCGTCCGGCAAGTCGACGCGGGCGGTCGTCTCGACGACCGACCCGTACACGCCCGCCGAAGCCGCCGCGTGGGCCGCGGAGCTCGGCGTCGACCTGGACCTCCTGACCGCCGCCGGGCACATCACCCCTGGTGACGGGTACGGACCGTGGCCCGGCGTCCTCGGCTGGTGCCTCGACGCGACGGTGCCCGTGCGGGGCAACGCCACTCCGTGAAGGGCACCGCCGTCGCGTTCGGGGCCCTGCTGGTCGCGACCCTGTTCTGGGCGGGCAACTACGTCGTCGGCGGGGCGGCCGTGTCGACCTTCGCCCCGCTCGACCTCGTGGCGTTCCGCTGGGCGATCGCCGTCCTCCCGCTGTTCGCGCTCGCGCACCTGGTGGAACGACCGGACTGGCGGCAGGTGTTCGGCCGGTGGCGGACGGCGGTCGTGCCCGCGCTGATCGGGCTCCTCGGCTACAACGTCCTGCTCTACACCGCGTTGCAGCACACGGACGCCGTCAACGCGTCGCTGATCAACGCCTTCAACCCAGCCTTGATCTCCCTCGGCGCGACGCTGTTCTTCCGGCAGCGCCTGACGCCGTTGGCGATCCTGGGTGTGGTCGTCGCGCTCGCGGGTGTGCTCTGGGTCCTCAGTGGAGGAAACCCGGCGTCGCTGCTGTCCACCGGCTTCGGCGTCGGCGACCTGCTCATGCTCGGCGCGATCACCGCCTGGACCGCGTACAGCCTGATGGGACGCCGTGCGAGCGGCGCGCACCCGATCGCGAACACGGCCGTGCAGGCACTGGTCGCGGTGGTCGTGATGGTGCCGGTCGTGGTCCTGACCGGCGGCCCGCACGTGCCGGCGGGCACCGGCACCGTCCTCGTGCTGCTGTTCGTCGGACTCGGCCCGTCGGTGGTGTCCTACGTGATGTGGAACCGCGCGCTCATGACCATCCCACCGGCACGGGCGGGCGTGTTCCTCAACCTCATCACCGTGTTCACCGTCGTGATGTCCGCGGCGCTCGGCAAGCCGGTGACAGCGGCGGAGATCCTCGGTGGCGCGGTCGTGCTCGTCGGCGTCGCCATGACCAACGCCGACGCGTTCCGCCGTCCGGCCCGCGACGAGGAGGCGTCACGACCGGACTGACGACGTTTCACCGCCGCTTCGGCCAGGGGATCAGCAACGCCGCACCGGCACACACGCACAGCAGCCCGATCGTCGTCCACAGCTGCTGCCCGGTCATGAAGCTGCCCTCGAGGTAGCCCAGGCCCTGCGCCGTCCACACCCCGCCGATCAGGACCAGCACGACCCCGAGCCCGACGACCAGTTTTCTGCTCATGCCGGCGAGCCTAGCGGTGATCGTCGCCGTGCAGGGTCCACAGTGGACTCCCGCACGGCCTGCGCGAGCAACGTGAGCGCGGCCTGGTCCGCCGACCCCGGTGCCGCCGTCACGACGGTCAGCGTCTGGTCCGGCGCGTGCGGGATGCGGAGGGTCTGCTGCTTCACGACGACCTCCCCCGCGACGGGGTGGTGCATGGGGTACGAGGTGCTGTCGCAGACGCGGACCCGGTGGTCCGCCCACATCGTCGCGAACTCGGGGCTCCGGGACACCAGCTCGCCGACCAGGGCGCTCAGCTCCCGGTCGTCGGGGTGCTTGCCGACGGTGAGGCGGAGGTTGCCGACGATGGCGCGGGCCTTGAGCGGCCAGTTCCGGTAGAGCGCGCGGGTGTGCGCGTCGAGGAAGACCAGCTTGGGCATGTTGGGCCGGTCGGCGGGGCGCTCGGGGGCGGCGGGGTCGAGGTGCCCGGCGAAGAAGGCGTGGCCCAGCGGGTTCCACGCCAGCACGTCGCCGCGGCGGCCCAGCAGGATCGCCGGGACGTGGCCCAGGGAGGCCATCAGGTCGGCGGTGTCGGCGGAGACGCGTTCGGGTGGGGGCTTCCGCGCGGACCGGTGCCGCCGGGGCTGGGCCAGTTCCCGCAGGTGGGCGTGTTCGTCGGGGGTGAGCTGCAACGCGCGGGCGAGCGCCGCCACCACCTCCTGGGACGCGTGCAGCGCCTGTCCCTGCTCCAGGCGGACGTAGTAGGAGGCGCTGACCCCCGCGAGGCCCGCGACCTCTTCTCGCCGCAGACCGGGGACCCGCCGCCGTTCGCCGTAGGTCGACAGTCCGACCTGGTCGGGCCGCAACCGCGCCCGGCAAGCCTGCAGGTACTCGGCGAGCTGTCCCTGTCCGCTCATACGGCCAGTATGCGCACCTCGGCGTCTCGCAACCTGACCACGCCAGTGGTAGGCACGGGCGGATCTGGTCCGGTCGCGGGCGGCGGCCACAGCATCGACGGCATGGACACGATCGAACTCGGCGGGGTCTCCGTCACCCGCGTTTGGGAGTACTACGGCTCGGTGGAGATGACGCCCGAGGTCTTCTTCCCCGAGACGTCGCGGCAGGTCTGGGACGAGCAGTGGCTCGCCCCGGAGCACCTCGACCCGGCCACGGGCACCGTGCGCGCGGCGATCCAGACCTGGTTGCTGCGCAGCGAGGGCAAGACGATCCTCGTCGACACCGGGGTCGGCAACCACAAGGAGCGCCCCTACTCCCCGATCTGGAGCCACCTGGACACGGACTTCCTCGGCAACCTCGCCCGCGCCGGCGTGCGCCCCGAGGACGTGGACATCGTCGTCAACACCCACCTGCACGTCGACCACGTCGGCTGGAACACGCGCCTCGACGACCGCGCATGGGTGCCGACCTTCCCCAACGCCACCTACCTGATGCCCAAGGCCGACTTCGACTTCTGGAACCCGGAGAACGGCAGGGTGCCGGCTCTGGGCCGCGGCAACCAGAACGTCTTCGAGGACAGCGTCGCCCCCGTCCACCAGGCGGGTCTGACGCAACTCTGGGAGGACGGCCACCGGATCGACGCGCACCTCCGCCTGGAACCGGCGCCCGGCCACACCCCCGGTTCCAGCGTCCTCACCCTGGCCTCCGGCACCGACCGCGCGGTCTTCGTGGGCGACCTGATGCACTCCCCCGTGCAGGTCCTCGAACCGGACGCCAACAGCTGCTTCTGCGAGGACCCCGCCCAGTCGCGCGCCACCCGCCGCAGGATCCTGGGCGAGGCCGCGGACACCACCACCCTCGTGTTCCCTGCGCACTTCGCCGGCGGCGGCGCCGTGGAGGTCACCCGCGACGCGGACACGTTCGCGATCAAGGACTGGGCGCCTTTCAGCTCCTACGAGCAGCGGTGAGGCGGATGGACGTCACCACCGCCCGAGGGGTCGTGCGCGGGCTCGACCAGGACGGGATCACCGTCTTCCGCGACATCCCGTACGCCGCTGCCCCTACTGGCGCCGCCCGGTTCGCACCACCCGCGGAGCACGAACCGTGGCAGGGCGTGCGCGACGCGACGAAGTTCGGACCTACAGCCCCGCAGTCGCCACGTGTGCTGGGCGAGATGGACATGCGGGCCTACTTCGGTGGCTGGCACCGCGGCGAGGACTACCTCACCGTCAACGTCTGGACACCCGACACCGAAGCCACCGGACTGCCCGTGATGGTGTTCGTGCACGGTGGCGGCTTCGTCGCGGGCTCCGGCTGTTCCGAGCTGTACGACGGGTCGGCGTTCGCCCGGGACGGCGTCGTGCTCGTCACCGTGAACTACCGCCTCGGCATCGCGGGGTTCCTCGACATCCCGGGCGCACCACCCAATCGCGGCCTGCTCGACGTCGTCGCGGCCCTGCGCTGGGTGCGGGAGAACATCGCGGCGTTCGGCGGCGATCCCGGCACCGTCACCGTGTTCGGCCAGTCCGCGGGAGCCACCATCGTCAGCGGCTTGCTGGCCACCCCCGAGGCCACCGGGCTGTTCCGCCGCGCGATCGTCCAAAGTGGAAGCGGGCTGGGCGCCTTCTCCCCCGGGCAGGCGTCCCTGGTCACCCGGCGCGCCGCCGGCCTCCTCGCCGTCGAGCCGACCGTCGACGGCTTCGCGGGGGTTCCGGACGAAGGACTCGTGGAGACGGCGGCGAAGCTGGCGGGGATCGACCTGCGGACCGCGACGCACACCGATCCGCTGGCAGGGCTGAGCCCGTTCAGCCTGGTCCTGGCCACGCAACCGGCCGACGCGCTCGTCGCCGACGTCGACCTGCTCACCGGCACGAACGCCGAGGAGGGCAACCTCTACCTCGTCCCGTTCGGCACCTACGCGACCTCGACGGGGACGGACGTCGACGCACTGGCGGCGAAGGCGCACCCCGACCCCGTCCGGCTGGTGAAGACCTACCGCGAACAACGGCCGGCGGCCGCGGACGGGGAGATCCGGTCCGCGATCCTCGGTGACGCCCTGTTCGGCGCGGGCACCTGGGCGCTGGCCGAGGCGCACGGCTCACGGACGTTCGCCTATGAGTTCGCGTGGCGCTCCCCCGCGCTGAGCAGGGAGCTCGGCGCCGCGCACACGGTCGAGCTGCCGTTCGTGTTCGGGCGGACCGGCCTGCCCGGACTGCGCGGTCCGAACGGGGTGCTCGGCGCGGACGACCCGCCGTCGTCGCTCGTCACGCGGGTCCACCGGACCTGGGTCCGCTTCGCCCGCACCGGAGACCCCGGCTGGCCGGCGTACACAGCGGACCGGCGCACCACCATGCGGTTCGACCTCGACAGCGGCACCGTCGACGATCCGCGCGGGGCGGAACGGCAGGCCTGGCGCTCAGCGCGGTGACGCGAGGGCGTCCGTGACCTGTCCGCAGAGGGTGCGCAGCTGCCGTTCCTCCGCGGGCGTCAGGCCCACCTGGCAGAGCATCTTCTCCGGCACCTCGTTCGCCTCGGCCTGCAGCCGCCGGCCCTCCTCGGTGACGGTCAGGACCAGGCGGCGCTCGTCGTCGTCGGCCCTCCGGCGGCCGAGCAGGCCCTTGGCCTCCAGCCGCTTCACCACCGGGGTGAGGGTCGGCGGGTCGAGCAGGGTGCGCTCGGCGAGGGTGCGCAGGTCCACGCCGTCCTGCTCCCACAACGTCATCATCACGACGTACTGGGTGTAGGTGAGGTCCAGCGGCTGCAGGAGCGGGCGGTAGGCACGGGTGATGGCGTTCACCGCGCTGTAGAGCGCGAAGCACGGCTGGTCCGGCATGCGGTGCACCTTCATGCCTCCAGTCTCACCCATGCCCCGCCCGCTCCCCCGTCAGCGCCAGTGGTTGTTCGCCGCGGCGATGGTCGAGTACTCGGTCGCCACGACCTGGGCGATGGCGATCAGGCTGTGGTGGTCCTCCGCATAGGCCTGGCGCAGCCGCTGGCGGATCTCCGCGTCCGGCTGGGTCGTCTTCACGGTCAGCCTCGCGAGCTTGATGGCGAGGGCACGGCCCTCGTCAGGCGTGGCGGTGATCAGGGTGTTGCCGGGAACGAGCTCCATCGTGGTCTCCTCAATTTAGTTCGCGCATTAACTATTCGCGCGCGAAGTTCCTGTGTCAAGAGTGGTCGGCAGGTCAGCGGGGCAGCACTTCGATGACCGCGGAGAAGTCCCGGTCACCGAAGCCCGCCTTGCCCAGGTCGGCGTAGAGGTCGTGCACGGCGGCGGCCAGCGGCAGGTCGAGACCCGCGCTCGCGGCCGCGCTCAGCGCCAGGTCGAGGTCCTTGCGCATGAGGTCCGCCTTGAACCCCGGCCGGAAGCCGTGGTTCGCGGGGCTCGAGTCCAGCACCCCGGGGACCGGCGGGCGGGTGCGCAACGACCAGCTGTCGCCGGAGCTGGACGTGCTGACGTCGTAGAGCAGCCGCGGGTCGACGCCGAGGGCCTGGGCGAGCCGGAAGCTCTCCGCCACCGCCACCATCGAGGTCGCCGCCATGACCTGGTTGGCGAGCTTGACCGCGGAACCCATGCCCGACCGTCCGCAGTGGACGATCCTGGCACCCAGCACGGACAGCAGGTGCCTGCTCCGGTCGAGCACGTCGGCGTCGCCCCCGACCATGATGGTGAGCGACCCGTCGGCGGCCCCGGCGCTGGACCCGCTGACCGGGGCGTCGAGCGCCGCCACTCCCCTGGTTCCGGCGAACGTCGCGACGTTGCGGCTCGTCATCGGGTTGATGGTGCTCATGTCGATCAGCACGCTGCCCGGCGCGGCGGCGGTCAGCGCGCCGTCCTGGCCCGTGGTGGCGTCCAGCACGTGCTGGCTGTTGGGCAGCATCGTGACGATGAACGACGCGTCCGCGACCGCGTCCGCCGGCGAGGCCGCGCCTCGTGCCCCGGCCTCCACGAGCGGCCGCATCGCCGCGGGATCGGCGTCGAAGACCGAGAGGTCCCAGCCCGCGGCGAGCAGCCTGCTCGCCATCGGCCTTCCCATCGTGCCCAGGCCGATGAAGGCCGCACGGGTGTCCATGACTGTTTCTCCTTGCTCCGGAGGATGATCGTGCGAGCGGCTCAGGTGACGGTCTGCGGGCGGTCTACGCCTGCTCGTGCGGCTCCAGCCACACGATCTTGCCGTAGGTGACGGCGAGGTGGGTCATGCCGGGACCGCCCGGCGTCGCGCCGTGCCAGTGCTCCTCGTCGGGAGGGCACGCGACCGCGTCGCCCGCCCGCACGACGACGGGGTCCTGGCCCCGCGACTGCACGTAGCCCTCGCCCTCGGTGACGTAGATCAGCTGCCCGCCGGTGTGCCGGTGCCAGGCGTTGCGGGCGCCGGGCTCGAACCGCACGAGCAGCACGCTCGCCTCGCCCTCCGGGGCGCCGACGCCCAGCTCCCGCAGGTCCGTGGTGCCGGTGAAGTGCTCGTGGTACTGCTCCGGCAGCGGGGGAATCTCCTGCAGGTCGGTCGAACTGATGAACTCCATGACGGTTTCTCCTTGTGAGATCAGATGGTTCGGGTGCAGAGGGCGGCCAGCGTCGCGGCCGTGGGTGACTCGAGGAACTCGTCGAGCCTGAGCTCGTAGCCGTGCTCGCGGCGCAGCTGCGACAGCATCCGGACGGCGGCCATCGAGGTGCCGCCGAGCTCGAAGAAGTCAGCGGTGCCACCGGGTTCGGTGCCCACGGCGTGCTGCCACGCGGCGACGAGCCCCGGTACCGATGCCGGGTCGGCCGCCTCGGTCGCGTCCGGTGTCGCCGGTGCCGGTCCGGTGCGGACCTCCAGCGCGACGTCGTTGGCGCCGAGGAAGCAGTCGAGCGCCTGACGCAGCCGCTCCCGTGCCGTGAGCGGCGGGATCGACGGCGGCAGTGCGAACGCGACCGTCGCCGGGCGGGACGTGGTGGGCCGGAAGGCGTGCAGGTTGACGAACCCGGTGCCCTCCAAGGCCGGCACGTAGGTCACGCGGCAGGTGAACCCGGCGTTCTCCAGCAGTTCGAAGAGCGCGTGCCGGTCGCTCGTGGTGTGCACCTCCAGGACGAGGGCGGCGATCTTCGCCCAGTCCTCGGGGCGCAGCGTGCCGAGGATGCCCAGTTCGGCGCCCTCGGCGTCCAGCTTGACCAGGTCGACGTGGTCCAGCCCGAGCTCGTCGAGCACGTCGGACAGCCGCCGGACCTCGACGGGCACCTCGATCGCGCCGTCGACCCGGTCGGCCGCGACCTGGTCGGCGATGCCCGTGCTGTCGTCGTCGGCGGCGACCGCGATCGCCGCGCTCATCGCCGACCGGTCGGCGTCGGGATCGGCGTTCAGGCTGGAGAACACCGACGCCGCCGGGTAGACGGTCATGGTGGTGCGGCCGCTCTCTCCCCCGATGGCCCAGGGCAGGCACGTCACCGGGAGGTCCTCGACGTTGGCGGCCAGCGCGGCGTAGGCGTCCGGTGCGGGTTCGAAGGCGACCACCCGGCACCGCGGCAGCGAACGCGCCACGGACAGGGAGAACAGGCCGATGTTCGCGCCGATGTCGAGCACGACGGCGTCCGGCGGCAGGTCGAGCCCGTCCGGCCGGTACACGCCGTCGACCACGATCTCCTGGTGGAGGTAGGCGGTCTCGTAGTGGTTCAGGTCGGTGACGACCGTGCCGTCCGGCAGCGCGAAGGTGCCCAGACCGCTGCGGGTCGGGGCGACCCACACGACCGCGCGCAGCCGGCCGGAGGACTCGACCTGCACCTCGACGTGCTCGACTCCCTTGCCCAGCTTGAGGAAGCCGCGCACGCGGGTCGCGAGGCCGGCGAGGTCCAGGCGTTGCCGTCGCACCGCCGCGACCAGTGCGGCAGGATCCGTGTCGATCATCAGGACGCCTCTTCCCGGTCGGCGGTGTCGTGCGGGTCGATGACCATCAGGAGCTGGCTGTCCGCCTGTTCGCGGACGTCGGCGGCCCGCCGGGTGAGGAAGTCGATCGCGAGGTCGTTGCGGCCCGTCGGGCGCACGCGGACGTTCGTGCGGGAGAAGCC
Source organism: Lentzea sp. NPDC059081 (assembly GCF_042738015.1). Lineage (NCBI taxonomy): Bacteria > Bacillati > Actinomycetota > Actinomycetes > Pseudonocardiales > Pseudonocardiaceae > Lentzea > Lentzea sp. NPDC059081. The sequence goes on along the minus strand of NZ_JBHYGW010000001.1, from coordinate 69,523 downwards.
GGCGTCCGCCCCCGCCCGCACCGCGGTGTCCAGCAACGACTCCGCCACTCCGCGGTTGAGCGCCCGGCAGCTCATCATCAGCGCGTCCACGTGCCAGTCGCCGTCGGTCTCCGCCGCCACCACGGCACCGACGACTCCGTAGTCACCGAACCGGTCGCGCAGCGACACGACCCATCCCGGCGCGCCCTCGCGCAGCGCCGCCGCCACCTGGGCGGGCGTCATCGTGGCGCTGGTGAACTGGTTGGTGCGGGCGGCGAGCTGTTCGATGCGCCGCCAGTGCGCCCGGTCCGCCGGCACGACCTCGACGACGGTCTCCAGCTTCGCGTTGAGCTCGCCGGGACTGCTGACGGCGGCCACGTGTTCGGCCCGCAACGCCTCGCCGCGGTAGCTCTGGTTGCGCAGCCGGTCCGCCTCGGTCGTGAAGAACCTGTCGAAGTCCGTGCTCCGGCGCAGGACGGCCAGCGCGTCCGCGTCGTCGGGCAGGTGGACCACTCCGGTGGACGGCAGTGCCTCGGCCGTCTGCGCGCACGTCAGCGCGTCGTCGTCGACGAGGACGAAGCTGTCCACGCCCACGTTCAGCTCGGCGGCCAGCGAGTGGAGGTTCTGCCACTTGGGGGCCCAGTTGACCCGGCGGCCGACGAAGTGCTCCGGCGTCAGCACGAGGTCGCCCGCCCGCTCGGCGAACACCCGGTCGACGCTCGCCGGGTCGTTGCGGCTGCAGATCACCAGCATGAACCCGGCGTCGTGGCGTTCCTTCAGGAACTGCTGGACCCGCCGGTACCGGTCGTCGATCAGCAGCTCGGCGGGGTCGAGGTCACCGCAGGCGCCGCCCCAGAGCGTGTAGTCGCAGTCGACGGCGATCACCTTGCGCGGCTTGGCGTGCAGCGAGGCCGCCACCCGCGACAGTCCCAATGCGACAGCAGCGAAGGCCTCGTCGGTGAACGGCACGTCGGCGAGGGCGGCCGCGTGGGCGTCGAACACGTCCGTGACGCCGTGGGCGTGGAACCAGTCCGCCGCGCACACCACCGCGAGCCCTTCCACTCCGGAAGGGGTGACCTCCCGGTCGTCGCCGGACGGCTCCGGCAGCAGGCAGACCACGAGGTGGTTCGACTGGCGTGCGGCGAAGCCGGCCGCCAGCGGGGCCAGTCCGGCCGCGGCCCACTCGCCGTGCCGGACCAGCACCACGTTCAGGCCGGTCGTGTTGCGGGCGAAGGCGCTGCCGGGGTCCAGCAGCTGCTCCCCGACCTGGCCGTGAGGCGCCGCCGTGATCGCGTTCGCGAAACCGAGGTCCTGGTTCAACCGTTCGAGAAGAGCCATCAGCGGTGCGTTCGTGAAGCTGGAGGCGATGACGACGTCGGGCCGTAAGGCACCTTCGGTCGATTTCCCGTCCACTGCTCCTCCTTTCTGCATTGCATCCGTCTCGGATGTTTTTCCCGAATTCTTACTTGGCAGTGCCAACTATAAAGCGCGGAGTCGTCCCCGCAATGTGTTCCAGAGCACGTGCTACTTCAGCGGGAAACGGGAATGACTCAGCCGCGCACTTCGTGGTCGGGACAGGTCACCCGAATTTCGGCGTCACCGAAAGCCGCGTCCACGAAATTGCAGTGGTACGGCCGCGCGTCATCCGACGGATGCGCGTTCGGCACGAAGAAGCGGCACGTCGGGCACATGCGCGAGGTCGGGATCAGGTTGCGGTTCTCGAGCTCGCGCATCAGCTTCGTGCCGACGCGCAGGATCGCGGCGAGCTCCTCTTCCGGCAACGTGTCGACGGCCTCGACCAGGCTCTCGGAGTAGACGTTCAGCCGAGTGGCCTCCGCGTGCCCCGCCGGCGTCAGCCGCACCAGCCGGGCGCGGGCGTCGGACAGGTCGGCGGTGGCGTCGAGCAGGCCTTTCTTCCGCAGGACCCGCACCGCGTCGGAGATCGTCGGCGCCGTCGAGGCCAGCGCCGTGACGATGTCGCTCTGCCGGAGCGCGGTCGCGTCCCGCCGGAAGAGGCTGATGATGTCCGCCTGCAACGGGCTGAGGTTGTGCGGCCCTGCGTTGCGCACCGCCTCCATCCGGGTGGCCTGACCGAGCCGGGTGAGGGCGGCCAGCAACTGGGTGTTCGGCGGAAAACCCGGCACGTCGGTCATGTCTCGGCCTTCCCGTTCGACGCCCGGCGGCGTGACACCGGCAGATCCTACGCGGCCGAGATGAGCAGCACTCCGCCGGTGAGCAGAGCCGCCACTTTGACGATTTCGAGCAGAACGTAAAGATAATGCGCTCTGGACCGCGGCAACTGCTCGCCGCCGATTATTCTGTTCGTCCGGCGGGTCAATCGCGGCCGCACCAGAACGAGCTGCGCGGCCAGCACCAGCACGGCGACTCCGATAGTGCTCACCACCGCCGGCCTGATCGCCGCCACCGCGAACACCACGACCAGAGCGAGCGCCAGAACGGATTCCACGGTGTTCAACGCGCGGAAGACCAGCCGTCCGATGCCGATCCCGATGCGCACCGTGACGTCCGGAGCCCGGAACCGCAGCGGCGCTTCCAGGAACGAGATGGCCAGCACCATCCCGAGCCAGAGGAACACGACGGCGAGCGCGGTGGCGGTCACGGCGCCACCCCGGCTCTTGCTCTGATGCTCACGCGATCTCCCCCTCCGGACGATTACTTGGCAGTGCCAATGATCTCGCCGAAGGGGGTCCGCCACAAGAGGCGTCGAGGAGTCCTGGGTCACACCGGGGGACTCAGGAGGCGGTGATCTCAGGATCCGGTGTTCTCCCGGTAGAGCACCAAGTGCTCGTGGTAGAGCACGCCGTCGCGGATGTCGCCGGTGGCGGTGAACCCGGTGTCGTCGACGTAGTCGAGGTGCGCGCCGGTCACCGTGTAGCTGCCGGTGTAGGCACTGGCGCGCGTCCCCCGCGCCTCGTCGTACCGGCCGTCGGCGCGCAGCTCCTGCCGGATGTGGCCGTCCGCGGTGACCCACATGCCCACCACGTCGACGTTCTCGCCTGTCGTCTGTTCGGTCATGGAACCGATCCTGCGAGCCCGCGACGACGGGTGCCAGGCCGCGCGCTGCCCAGGTGTGGCACACCCTGGCGGCGCGCTCAGGCGGAAGCAGTCGATCGTGGCGGGATCAGGCCGGGAAGTCGCTGGCGGACGCCGTTCCCGCCGCTGCGTCGAGGGTCGCCTGCAGCGCCTGCACCTTGGCCGTGGCGTAGGCGTGCGAGTCCGAGCCGAGGATCTGGCGCAGCGACCCGTCGCCCGCCACGACCCGGTCGATCATCAGCCGGGCTCCCCTGACCGGGTCGCCGAGCTGGCTGCCCTGCAGCTCCAGGTGGTTCTCGACCATCGAGCGGATCGCCGGGTAGGCGTCGGTGGTGGTGTCCGGCAACGCGAGCGAGCCGGTGGTCAGGAAGTCGGTGCGGAAGTAGCCGGGCTCGACGAGGGTCACGTGCACGCCGAACTCGGCGACCTCGCCGGCGAGCGCCTCGGTCAGGCCCTCCAGCGCGTACTTGCCCGCGCAGTAGAGGCCCCAGCCGGGGACCGAGGTCAGGCCGAGCACCGACGACACGTTCACGACGTGCCCGCTCCGTTGCTCGCGCAGGATCGGCAGGGTGGCGCGCAGGACGTTCCACACGCCCACGACCTGGACGTCGAGCATGTCGCAGACGTCGCGGTCGGTGGTCTCCTCGACAGCGGCGAGGAAGCCGTAGCCGGCGTTGTTGACGACGACGTCGAGGCCGCCGAACCGGTCGGTGGTCTGCCGGACCGCTTGGGCGACAGCGGTCTCGTCGCGGAGGTCGACGGTCAGCGGCAGCAGGCGGGACGTGTCCGTGCCGAGGGCGGTCAGGAGGCGGTCGGTCGAGCGGGTCGTCGCGGCGACGTGGTCACCGCGGTCGAGCAGCTGCCGGACGAGCTCGAGGCCGAGGCCCCGGGAGGTGCCGGTGACGAACCAGGTGGCGGGACGGTCAACAGGGAAGGTCATGGCATGAAGCCTGGTCCGGAAAACGGTCCTCGTGGGCCGTATGTCGGGCCCTGTGCGACCTCGGACGCGCGAACCCAGGACTCGGAGGTCCACTCGGGAACGCCACAGCTGCACGACAATGGAGGACATGCCCGGTCTCAACCGCGAACTCGCCGACTTCCTGCGCCGCGCCCGCGGTCAGGTCGACCCGTCCCGCGCCGGGCTGCCCTCCGACGGCCGGGTCCGCCGGGTGAAGGGCTTGCGGCGCGAGGAGGTCGCGCTGCTCGCGGGCGTGTCGACGGACTACTACGCGCGGCTGGAACAGGGCAGGCGCATCAACCCGTCGGCGGCGGTCGTGGAAGCCATCGGCCGTGCCCTGGAGCTCGACGAGGCCGGGCGCACCCACCTGCGGGACCTGATCGGCCTGCCGTCGAACCCGGCACCCCACCGGTCGCGTGCCGTGCAACGGGTCCGTCCCGGCCTGTACCAGTTCATCGACGCGCTGGACGGCGAGCCGGCCCTGGTCCTCGGGCGCCGCACCGACGTGCTCGCGGCGAACCCGATGGCCAAGGCGCTGTTCGCGGACTTCGACGAGATCCCGCCCAAGGAGCGCAACTATGCCCGGTGGATCTTCCTCGACGAGGACGCGCGGTCGTTGTTCGTCGACTGGCACGACCAGGCCCGCGCCGCCGTGGAGAGCCTGCGGTTCGAGGTCGGCCGCGACCCGTCCGACGCCGCCACGACCGCACTGGTCGACGAGCTCCGCGACCGCAGCCCCGAGTTCGACGGGTGGTGGGAGCAGCACCGCGTCCACCAGCGCACCTACGGCTCGAAACGGCTGCGGCACCCGCTGGTCGGCGACCTGACGGTGGACTACGAGTCGTTCGTGCTGCCCGGCGACCCGGACACGATGCTGTACGTCTACACGACCGCCGCCGGCTCGTCGTCGAGGCAGGCCATGGACATCCTGGCGAGCTGGACGGCGAACCCGAGCCAGGACAGGGCTTAGCCCGGGAACCGGCCGTCCAGCTCCCCCGCCGGCAGCACCTTCGTCGAGTTGTGCTCCCGGACGATCCGCCACCCGTCCGATGTCCGGCGCCACACCAGTGAGGTCGTGGTGCGGATGTCCGTGACCCCGGCCGGGGTCACGATCCGCGCCAGGAACCGCAGCGTCGACGCCGCCAGGTCGCCGTCGGCGAGCACGTGCGGTCCGTCGTCGACGGCGTGGTGCGCCGAGACCATCGTGGTGAAGAGCGGCTCCCAGATGGCGCCGTACCCGGCGGCGGTCGTCGCCACCCGCTGCTCGGGGTCGAAGTCGTCGTAGAGGCGGACCGGACCGTCGAAGTCGTAGAACCCGCCGAAGACCCGCCGGAAGTCGAACGGCTCGTCGCCCTCGCGGCGGTCCCAGCCGAACACCCACCGCTCGTGCCGGTCCGCGATCACCTGTTCGTCGTTCATGGTCCCGACGCTAGGCACGGACCTCGCAATCGGACAGGGCGTGCCGCACCCGGGAACCGCACGGCTCCCCCGCCCGACCTGTCGACGAACGACGACTCGGGAGGCCGACGTGGAACGACGAACTTTCCTGCGGGCATCAGCACTGTCCCTCGGCGTCGCCGGCGCGGCGGGCGCCACGGCTTCGGCGGCGAGCCCGGTGCGGGTGCAGGTGCTGATGTTCGACGGTGTGGAGGAACAGGACTTCGTGGCACCGGTGGAGGTGCTGGGCCTGGCGGCGGCTTTCTCCGGCGGTGCGGTCCGCACCACTCAGGTGACCACCGGCAGGCCGGGTCCGGTGACCTGTCTGCACGGCACGAAGGTCGTCGTCGAGCACGGGTGGTCGCCCGCCGAAGCCGACGTCCTCGTGGTGCCCGGCGGCGGCCGCTACACCGACCCGGACAGCCCCGGCGTGCGCAGGCTCATGGCGGACACGGCGTTCCTGGGCCGCCTCGCCGGTGCCGACGTGCTGCCGGTGGGCATCTGCACCGGCACGATGGTGCTCGCCGCCGCCGGGATCACCCGCGGCCGCAACGCCACCACCCACACCAGGGCCAAGCCCGACCTCGCCGCGCGCGGTGCGTCCGTGGTCGACGCGCGGGTCGTCGACGACGGCGACCTGATCACCGGTGGCGGCATCACGTCCGGTCTCGACGTCGCGCTCTGGCTCGTCGAACGGTTCGTCGGTGTGCAGACCGCGCACCAGGTCGAGACGATGCTGGAGTACGAACGACGGGGAACCGTGTGGCGCCGGTGAACCCGGTCACGTGACGCGGCCAGGCTCACCTCTCTCCTCATCCATCCCCATTCAGCACCGATCCAAACCGGCCGCTGCTCCGAACACCTCATGTCGAAGGTGAGGAGAGGGAGCCAGATGCCGAAGCGCGAGCGGGCGTTGCAGAGCATTCCGCCCGACGTCGGACGGCCAGAGCCGACAGCCGACGAGCTGCTGGCCCTCGTGGCGCGCGGCGACGAGTCCGCGTTCGAGCGGCTCTACGACGTCGTGTCCGGCTCGGTGTTCGGGCTGATCAGGCGGGTGGTCCGGGACCAGGCGCAGTCCGAGGAGGTGTTCCAGGAGGTGATGCTCGAGGTGTGGCGGACGGCGACCAGGTTCGACCCCGGCAAGGGCAAGGCGACCACCTGGATCCTCACGCTGACGCACCGGCGCGCGGTCGACCGGGTCCGGTCGGCCCAGGCCGCGAGCAACCGCGAGGAGCACGTGGCCCGGCTCGACCCCACCCGGCCCTTCGACGAGGTGAGCGAGCAGGTCTCCGGACGGCTGGAGCAGCGCCAGGTGCGGCGGTGCCTCGGGTTCCTCACCGGGCTGCAGCGCGAGTCGGTGCTGCTCGCCTACTACCAGGGCTACTCGTATCCCGAGGTCGCGAGCTTGCTGAACCTTCCGCTCGGCACCGTCAAGACCCGGATGCGGGACGGACTGATCAGGCTCAGGGACTGCATGGGGGTGACCGGATGAGGAGCACATCCGCTGATCTGCACACGCTCACCGGCGCCTACGCCGTGAACGCGTTGTCCGACGCCGAGCGGTCGGCGTTCGAGACGCACCTCGCCCGGTGCGAGAGCTGCGCGGCCGAGGTCGCCGAGCTCAGCGCCACCGCGGCACGGCTGGGCGCGGCCGTCGAGTTCGCGCCGCCGGCCCACCTGAAGGCACGGGTGCTGGCCGCCGCGGCCGAGACGCGGCAGCTCTCCCCGCGCACGGCCAGGGTTCCCCGCGCTCGCGGGTTCGGCAGGGCCGGCGCACTCCTGGCCGCGGCCTGCCTGGTCGCTGTCGCCTTCGTGGCGGTGCAGGTCGTGCAGTCCGACCAGCAGGACCAGCTCGCGCAGCTCTCCAGCCAGTACGGGCGGTTCTCTGACCTGCTGTCGACACCGGACGCGAAGATCTTCAGCGCCACCGGGGCGAACGGGGCGACCGGCACGGCCGTGATGTCGCCCAGCCGCAACGAGATGCTGTTCCTCGGCAAGGACCTGCCGGTTCCCGCCGGCGACCGGGTCCTGCAGCTGTGGATGGTCAACGGCGAGGGCCCGCACTCGGCCGGTGTGCTCTCCTCCCCCACGGCGCCGCTGGTGGCCAACGGGGTGCCGGGGGCGCAGAAGGTCGCGCTCACGGTGGAACCGAAGGGCGGTTCGAAGACTCCCACCGGTGAGCTCGTCGTCGAGATCGGGCTCGCCTGAGTCAGACGCTCTTCGAGAAGTGGAAGGCGGGGATGACGTACCCGGAGCTCAGGTAGAGCCGGTGGGCGTCGTGCCGCTGCGTCCCGGAGTCGAGGTGGACGCCCGCGCAGCCGAGGCGGCGGGCCTCCTCGTCGACCCAGCGCAGCAACGCGCTCGCGTGGCCCTGCCCGCGGGCCGGCGGGAGGGTGCTCAGGTCGTCGACGTAGAGGTGCGGCCCGGCGTAGAGGTTCGTGATGTGCCGGAACCCTGCCACCGCGGCAACACGGCCTGCCGAGTCGAACGACGCGACGATCCGGTATCCCTCCCGCCGCTGGGCCCGCACGAGCTCGACGAACTCCTCGACGGAGGTCAGGTGCGGCCGCAGCTCGCGGAGCGCGTCGAAGGCCAGTGCGGTGTCGTCGCCGGTCAGTTCCTGCACGGTGGTGGTCACGGGGAGATCGTGACCGGGCGAGTGGCCTCCCAGAAGGCCCATTGAGGCCGTAATCCAAGAGGCCACTCGCCGTGGGTCGCTACGGCGCCAGGTTCACGCCCCACGTGTCGATCGTGCCCACGTCGGACGCGGCCAGGTCGCGGACCCGGAGCTTCCACGTGCCGTTGGCGGTCTCGCTCGACACGTCGGCCGTGTAGGTGCGGTCGATGTTGTCCGCGCTGCCGCCGCTGCGGTTGTGCAGGGTGTACGACGAGCCGTCCGGTGCGATCAGCGCCACCGTCAGGTCACCGATGTACGGGTGGACGATCCGCACCGTCACCACCGAGGAGGCGGACGGCGTCGCGGCACAGCCGGAGATCACGACGTCGCTGTCGACGGCGCTGCCCGCGTCCGGGATCGAGACGTCGTTCGGGTTGGTGCCGGAGCAGCTGCCGCCCCCGGTGCCCGTGACGGTCAGCGAGTAGCTCGCGGTGCGGGTCGACGACCCGGCCGCGGTGATCGTGACCGGGTAGGTGCCCGCCGCGACGGACGCCGTGGTGCTGATCGTCAGCGTCGAGCCCGACCCGGTGGTGACCGAGGACGGGCTGAACGAAGCCGTTGCGCCGGAAGGCAGTCCGGACGCCGACAGCTGCACGGTCTGCGCGCTGCCGCTCACCGTCTGGGTGGCGACCGAGGCCGTCAGCGACGAGCCCGCCGCCACCGAACCGGACGCCGGCGACACCGACACGGAGAAGTCCGCGCCAGGCGTGCCGCTGCCGACCGCCGACTTCCACAGGGTGTAGGCGATGCCGTCCACCGCGCGGTTGAGGTGGGTGTCGCTGATGTTGGCCGTGGTGTCGCACGACGAGTGGTAGCAGGGGTCGAACGCGCCACCGGACGTGCCGCCCCACTTCGACGCCTGCGCCGCGGTCTTGCGGGCGCTGGCGCCCATCGCGTAGCCGGACGCCGGGATGCCCGCGTTGGTGAACGAGGCGTCGTCGGACCGGTTGCGGCCCTCGGTGTTCTCCTCCGGCTGCAGGCCGAGCGAGTCCCAGTACGCCTTCATGTGCACGGACTGGGAGCTGCTGATGTTGTTGATGAAGTAGCCGCCGTTGACCGACCCGACCATGTCGAAGTTGTGGTAGGTCTTGATCTTCGCGCGCTCGGTGGACGAGAGCTGCGAGACGTAGAAGCGCGAGCCGTTGAGGCCCTGCTCCTCGTCGGTCCACCAGCCGAAGCGGACCTTGTTCAGCATCGACGGGTTGGTGCGCGCCAGCACGAGCGCGGTCTCCAGCAGCGACGCCGAGCCGGAGCCGTTGTCGTTGATGCCGGGGCCGGCGGACACGCCGTCGAGGTGGGCGCCGAACATGTAGACGTTGTTCGAGTCACCACCCGGCCACTCCGCGATCACGTTCGGGCCGGCGCCGCTCGTGCAGCCGGAGGTGCAGGCCTGCTCGGTGACCGTGAACCCGGCCGCGGAGAGCTTGTCCTTCACGTACGCCACGGACGCGCGGTAGCCCGCCGTCGTGGAGCGCCGGTTGCCGCCGTTCTGCGAGGCGATCGTGCCGAACTGAGCGAGGTGCTGCTTGACCGCCGCCACGTCGATGTCGGGGATCTGCGGTCCGGTGCCGCCGGTGACGGTCAGCGTGTAGGTGGCGGTCCTCGTCGCGGTGCCCGCGGCCCGCACGGTGATCGGGTAGGTGCCCGAGGAGATCGACGTCGCGGTGCTGATCGTGAGCGTCGAGCTCGACCCCGTGGTGACGGACGACGGGCTGAACGAGGCCGTGGCGCCGGAGGGCAGTCCGGTCGCCGACAGCTGCACGGTCTGCGCCTGACCGGTCGTGGTCTGGGTCTGCACCGTCGTGGACGCGGCCGAGCCCGCCACGACGGAGCCCGACGTCGGCGACGCGGCGACGGAGAAGTCGTCGGCCGGGTTGTTCCCGCCGAGGTTGAGCGTCCAGGAGTCGATCCGGCCGGTGTCGTTGGCCGCGTTGTCGTTGACCCGCAGCTTCCACGTGCCGTTCGAGGTCTCGCCGGACAGGTCGACGGTGTAGGTCTGGTCGATGTTGTCCGAGGAGCCGCCGGAGCGGTTGTGCAGGACGTAGGCGGAGCCGTCCGGGGCGACCAGGCTGACCTGGAGGTCGCCGATGTAGGTGTGCACGATCTTCACCGGCACCGTGGCGGTGGCCGACGGCGCCGACGAGCAGTCGGAGATCGTGATCGGCGACTCGACGGTGGCGTTGTCGCTGATCGTGTAGTCGCCGTCGTTGGTGCCGGAGCACCCGGCCAGTGGCGCGGCGGCCGACGCGGGGACGGCCATCGCGGCCACGACCGTCGTCACCAGCGCCGTGGAGAGCAGGGATCTTCTTCTTCGCACGATCGGGCTCCTTCGCAGGGATCGCAGAGATCGCAGGGTGACGCGACGGTAGCCGCGGCGGGCGCGATCGACATCCGGTCATTCGGATGGAAGCCGTTCCGGACGTTCACTTTTAAGTCACGACAACGATGACGGCGGTCGGCGGCTAGCGTCGGAGCACTCGGCTGGGAGGAGGCGTCATGTCGATTTCGCCGGAAGTGCCCGGCTTCGCCGAGACGTTGCGGGCGGCCGTCGCGGCGCGGGGCCTGTCGCTGGACCGGATCCGCGACCACCTCGCGCGGCGCGGCGTCTCGGTGAGCCTCGCGACGCTGAGCTACTGGCAGACCGGTCGCAGCCGGCCGGAACGCCGGTCGTCGCTGGTTGCCGTGGGACACCTGGAGGACGTGCTGGCGCTCTCCCCCGGCGCGCTGACCGGGTTGCTCGGGCCCGTGCTGCGGCCGCGCGCGCAAGCCGGTGGCATCAGCGCGTTCTGGCCGGAGCCCGCGGTGATCGACGACGTGGTCGAGGGCGTCGACACCCGGTGGGACGCCCGGCTGACGCGCGTCAGCCAGCACGACCGGGTGGTGGTCGGGCCGGAGCGGGGCGAGCGGTCGTTCCTGTCGCGGCAGGTGCTGCGGGCGGAGGAGGACGGGCCGGACCGCTGGGTCGTGATCCTGCACCTCGACGAGCACGACCGGCCGCTGCCGTCGATCAGGCCGCTGCGCCACTGCCGGCTCGGCCGCGTGGTGACCCGGCCCGCCGACGGCCTGTTGGTGGCGGAGCTGCTGTTCCGCACCCCGTTGCGCCGGGGGCAGACCGTGCTGACCGAGCACGAGCTCGTGAACCACGCGCCGTACCCGCTCGCCACCAACTACTCGCGCAAGTTCCGGCGCCCGGTGCACGAGTACGTGCTGGAGGTGTGCTTCGACTCGCTCCCCCGCACCTGCACGCGGGTCGTCCAGGACGCCGGCGGCAGGCGCACGTCCGGGGTGCGGCTCGACGAGGGCGACTCCGTGCTCGGAGTCGCCCTCCGGTTCGGGCCGGGGTGCTACGGCTTCGAGTGGACCTGGTGACCTACACCGTCACCGACCATCCACTCAGGACACCGGTGTCGCCGGGACCGTTGTCGCCGATGCGCACCGTCCACGTGCCGGTCGCCTGCTCGCCGGCCACGGGAACGACCGAGAACGTCCTGCCCGCCGGGAACGGGTGGCAGGTGTAGTTGCCGCCCGGCGTGCGCAGCAGCGGGTAGGTGCGCCCACTGGGCGCCACCAACGTGACGTTCAGGTCCTCCAGGCAGGTGTGGGTGACGTCGACCTCGACGGTGATCGGGTTGCCGGCGGCGCCCGCGGCGGTGGAGCGCACCGCGCTGACCGCGACCTGGTAGTCGCGGATCGGGTAGTCCGTGTCGTTGGTGAACGTGCGGCCGCCGGTGTTCCCGGACGTGCGCACGGTGATCGCCGCCGTCTGCTTCGACTGGTTGCCCGCCGCGTCGACGGCGCGCACGGCGAACGAGTAGGCGGTGTCGGCGGTCAGGCCGGTCACCGTCGCGGTGGTGCCGGTGACCCTCGTGGCCGTGGAGGTGCCGTTGAGGACCTCGTAGCCGGTCACGCCGACGTTGTCGGTCGAGGCGTCCCACGCCAGCGAGACGCTGCTCGCCGTCGTGCCCGTCGCACGCAGGTTTCCTGGTGTGGTGGGCGGCTCCGCGTCACCGCTGCCCGGCCGGGTGCGTGCGGTGACGGCCGCGCTCGCCGCAGATGTGTTGCCCGCGGCGTCTTTCGCCTTGATCGTGAAGGTGTAGTCGTTGTCCGCCTTGAGGTTGCCGACGGTCGCGGTCGTGCCGGTGACCGTCGTGGCGATCGTGCCGCCGTTGTAGACGTCGTACGCCGTCACGCCGACGTTGTCGGTCGAGGCGTCCCACGCGAGCGAGACGCTGCTCGCCGTCGTGCCCGTCGCCCGCGGGTTGGCCGGCGCGGTGGGCGCGGTGGTGTCGCTCGATCCGCCCGTGACGAGCGTGAGTCCCCACTTGCGCAGGGCCTCGCCGACGGGCTGGAAGATCGAGAGGTCGCCGTCGTCCGTCGGGTTTTGCACGCACTGGGACGGGCCGCCGTCGTGCAGGCCGACCGCCTTGTCGCCGAGCAGCCACCCGCCGCCGGAGTCGCCGCCGAGCGAGCACGCGGTGGTCCAGGTGAGGTCCTCGATCACCAGCCCGCCGCCGTAGTCGACGGCCTTGTGCGTGTACTTGACCTCGCCGCACTGCCACTTGGAGGTGTTTCCGGAGTGGCAGACGCGGTCGCCGACCATCGCCTCGGCCGAGCCGGTCACCGTGACGGCGGGCTGGCCCCACGTGTTCACCGCGGGCGAGAGGGCCCACCCGGCCTCCGTCACGGCGACGACGCCCATGTCGCCCTCGCGCGCGTTGACGCTGCGGGTGCCGCCGACGTTGGAGGTGCCGATGCGGTTCTGCTGACCGCTCTGCCCGTACGCGGCCTGGTTGGCGTCGTTCGTGCAGTGCCCGGCGGTGAGGAAGTGCTTGCCGCCGTTGGTGTCCGTGGCGCCGAAACCGACCGAGCAGTTCGACTCCGACCCCGGCCACCACGGGCTGCCGGCCTGGACGGTGCCGGCCTGCTGGCGTTGCTGCGACCGGGTCTCGACGACGTGCACGCCGTCGCCGAACGCGCGGACCTCCTCCAGGAACCGGTCGGTGTCCCGCGTCCTGCGTGAGGTGTTGACCGTGACGTCGACCTGGTTGTCCCGCACGTCGACGCCCCAGCTGAACACGCCGGGGACGCCGTCGCCGACCAACGCCCTGACCTGACCGAGAAGCCGGTCGAGGTCGGCCGCACCACGCTGGACACGGACGGCTTCGACCCCCGCAGCACGAGCACGCGCGGCGGCCTCCTCGGTCTGCACGGCGACGGTGAGCTTGCCCTTCCCGGCGTCGAACCAGTGCCCGGCGAGCTGGCCGCGCAGGTCTGGCGGGAGGGCGTCGAACCGCTGGTGCGCCTCGCTCTGCTGGGCGGCGAGCGAGACCGGCTGGGCGGCCGCAACGGGCGTGATCGGGGTGAGCGCGCTGATCGCCAGAACCGATCCGCACGCCAGGGTGATGACTTTTCCGCGCATTGGAGCTCCTTCACGGGCAGGGTGCCGAAAAGGTATTCCGAATCGTCACTCGCGCGCATTGTTCAACTGTTCAGTCGCATTCAACTCTTCAGTTCCGAGGGGTGTACATCAAACGGGTTTGATGTACAGTCCCGGGTGTGGCCGCCCCGGAGTTCCTGCGGATGGTCGCCCATCCGCTGCGCTGGCAGCTGCTGACCGCCCTGGCCGGCAGCGACCTCCGCGTGCGCGAGCTGACCGAGCGCGTGGGCGAGCCGCAGAACCTCGTCTCGTACCACCTGCGGCTGCTGCGCGACGGTGGCCTGGTGCGGTCGCGGCGCAGCTCGTTCGACGGCCGCGACACCTACTACCACCTCGACCTCGACCGCTGCGCCACGGCGTTGACCAGCACCGGGGCCGCGGTGCACCCGGCGTTGCGGCTGGTCCCGCACCCGCTCACGGCTCCGCCGGACGACGTCCGCGTGCTGGTCTCGTGCACCGGCAACAGCGCGCGGTCGCCGATCGCCGAAGCACTGCTGCGCCGGCACGGCGTGGCCGTCACGAGCGCGGGCAGCGACCCGAAGCCGCAGGTGCACCCGCTCGCCGTCCGGGTGCTGCGCGAGGAGTTCGGGCTCGACGCGGCGGGACACCGGCCGCGCCCGTTCCCGCGGGACCGGTTCGACCTCGTGGTCACCCTGTGCGACAAGGTGCGCGAGGTCTGCCCCGACTTCGGCGGCGAGCGGGTCCACTGGAGCGTTCCCGAGCCCGTCGGCCACCGGGACTTCGTCCGCGCCGCCGGCGAGATCGACACCCGCGTCCGCCACCTGCTGCCCGTGCTCGCCGCGGGCCGGAAGGGATGACCGATGACCGAGGAACTCGCGAGCGTGCGCTACCTGGTCGACGACGTCCGGGCCGCCATCGGCTTCTACACCGCCCACTTCGGGTTCGCGGTCCGCACCGACGCCGCGCCCGCGTTCGCCGACGTCGTGCGCGGACCGCTGCGGCTGCTGCTGTCGGGCCCGGCGAGCTCCGGTGCCCGCGCCACCCCGGCCGGCTCGCTCGCCGCCGGCCGCAACCGGATCCACCTCGTCGTCGACGACCTCGACGCCGAGATCACCCGCCTGCGCGCCGCCGGGGTGCCGTTCGTCAGCGACCTGGTGAGCGGGCCCGGTGGCCGGCAGGTGCTGGTCGAGGACCCGGCGGGCAACCTGGTCGAGGTGTTCCAGCCCGCTTAGGGCCAGCGGGTGTGGTGGTCGTCGATCCGGAACTCGTGCGCGTGCGTCCACCCGCCTCCGACCGGCACCGCGTCGTGCAGGTGCTCGTGGTGCGGGTCGAGGTCGCGGTGGTCGTGCTCGACGACCGCGGGGTCGTGCGCGGGCCAGAGGCGCACGGCGATCACGGCTCCCACCGCCGCGACCGCGCCCAGCACGAGGAACGCGGTGGTCATCCCGGCGGCCGTCGCCACCCACCCGGCCAGCGGGTAGCAGGCCAGCCAGCAGGCGTGCGACAGCGCGAAGTCCGCGGCGAACAACGCCGGCCGGTCCGCCGGACCCGCCGAGCGGCGCAGCAACCGGGCGCCGGGCGTGAGCGCGAGTGAGCAGCCCGCCCCGATCAACGCCCACAGCACCAGCAGGACCTGCCAGCTCCAGGCGAACGCACCCACGAGCAGCACCGCGACGAGCGTGACCGCGGCCCGCGACACGACCACGCGGTCCGTGAAGCGGTCCAGCAGACTCGGCAGCACCAGTGCGGCCGCGAGCGAACCGGCGCCGTTCACCGCCAGGGCGACGGCCACGTCGGACGCGTCACGACCCAGCCCGTCCCGCACGGCCGCGACGGTGTTCACGAAGACCATCGACCCCGCTGCCGCCGCGGCGAGGTGCACGGCGAGCAGGCCGCGCAGCCGTGGAGTGGCGAGGTAGATGCGGATTCCGTGGGCGTCACAACGCCTGCGCGGCAACGACTTCGGCTTGGGCACGACGGTGGAGAGCACGAGCAGGGCGGACGCGGCAAACCCGAGCGCGGTGCCGAGGAACAGCTCGTGGAAGCTCACCAGGGCGAGTGCCGCGGCGGCCAGCGCCGGGCTGAGCAACCCCTCCAGGTCGTAGGCGGTGCGGGACAACGTGACGGCACGCGTGTACTCGCGTTCGTCGGGCAGCACGTCGGGGATCGTCGCCTGGAACAACGGCGTGAACGCCGCCGACGCCGCCTGCAGCACGAAGATCAGGACGTAGACCTGCCACACCTCGTCCACCCACGGCAGCACCGCCGCCACCGCGACCCGCACCAGGTCGAGCGCGATCAGCACGACCCGTCGGGGCAGCGCTCCGAGCAGGGCCGTCGCGACCGGGGCCACGCCGACGTAGGCGACCATCTTGATCGCCAGGGCGGTGCCGAGGACGGCTCCGGACCCCGGACCGGCGATGTCGTGGGCCAGCAACCCGAGCGCGACCGTGGCCAGTCCCGTCCCGGTCAGCGCGACGACCTGCGCGCCGAACAGTTTTCGGTAGACGGGATTGCCCAGAACGGAAAGCACGGCGGCACTATATGCACGGAAACAGGTTTGCGTCGACGCTGCAACAGCAATTCCGTGGCAACAGCCAGTTCCCCCCAATTGCACATTCACGTCATCAGAAGATTGTCGCCCGTCTCGAAGTGCTCCTTGTACTCCCGTGCGCCGCGAGCGCGGAACACGTCCCTGGCACGCGCGAACGCCGTGGCCGCCGCCTCCGCGTCACCGCGTTCCCGGTGCAACAATCCGAGGTCGTACTCGGTGCGCGCCTGCCAGAGCGGTGTCTCCATGGCCTCCCAGATGGACATGGCGGCGTCGAGGTAGTCCCGCGCGAGGTCCAGCCGCGCCTCCGCGAGGTGCAGCTGGCCGAGGACGCGCAGGGTGATGGCCTGGCCCCAGCGGTCGTCGTTGGCGCGCGAGGTGGCCAGCGCCTCTTCCAGTCGTGGCAACGCCTCCGCGCTCTTGCCCGACCTCATCTGCGCCTTGGCGTGCGCCCGCACGGCGTAGGAGTGCATCAGGTCGTCGCCGAGCTCGGCGAAGATCGCGGCCGCGTCGGCGCAGGCGGCCATGCACTCCTCGTACGCGCCGCGCGCCCGGTGGTAGAGACCCTTGGTGCGCAACGACAACGCGACACCGCGCCGGCTGCCGGCCAGCTGGTACGCGGCCAGCGACTCGTCCAGGTCCGTGCGCGCCGCGTCGTAGTCGCCGAGCTCGAGCCGGACCGACCCCCTGATCCGCAGGACGTGGCCGATGCCGACCTGGTCGTCGAGCGCCTGGGACAGGGTGGCGGCCTGGCTCAGGAAGTGCACGGCCTCGGTGAGGTGTCCCGGTTCCCGGCAGGCGATCCCCATGCCGGCGAGCGCGGCGGCCTGCCCGCGCACGTCGTGCAGGTTCCGGCAGCGGCTCAACGCCTCGCCGAAGAGCCTGCGGGCCTCGGAGAACCGGTCCTGGGCGAAGCGCAGCCGGGCGAGCTCGGTCAGCACGTCCGCCTCGACGCCGGGATCGCCGAGGTGCTGCGCGGAGGTCATCGCGACGCCGATGATCCGGTCGCGGAGCTCGTACCTGTTGGTCACCTGCTCGACCGCGGTGTGCGCAGAGACGAAGTCGCAGACGTGCCGGTGCAGACCGATCGCGGCGGCCCGTTCGACCGCCACCGCCAGTGCGGGTTCCTCGCCCTGCAACCAGGAGCTGAGGTCGTCGGGCAGGCGCGCGACCATCCCGTCCAGGCCGTCCGGGTCGTGGTGCCCGGCGGCGGGACGCCAGGTGGCCTCCGCCGGCGGGCTGTTCACCGCGGTGCGCCCGAGCAGGGCGATCCAGCCGTCCAGGGCACGGGCGGTCGACGCGGTGAGCTCGGCGGGTTCGTCGGCCTCCGCGCGCTCGCGGGCGTAGAGCCGGACCAGGTCGTGCAGCCGGTAGCGCAGGACCCCCGCCGCGTCGGCGCCGGACAACGTCGCCAGCTGCGCGTCGACGAGCACCTCCAGCACCTTCTCCGCGTCCGCCTCCGAGGTCTCGAGCAGCCAGCTGACCACCCAGGTGGAGAAGTCGGGCAGGCCGAGGTGTCCCATCCGGCCCAGCGCCGTGCGCGCCCGCTCGTCGAGCGCCCGGTAGCTCAGCGCGATGCTGCTGCGCACGGCCAGGTCGCCGGCCGACAGTTCGTTGAGGCGCCGGCGTTCGTCGGTGAGCCGGTCCGCGAGGACCTGCACCGGCAGCTGCCGCCGCGACGCCAGCCGCGCACCGGCGATCCGCAACGCGAGGGGCAGCCGGCCGCAGGCGTCGACGATGCGGTGCGCCGCGCTCTCGTCGACCGCCAGGCGTGCGTCGCCGACGATCCGCGCCAGCAGGTCGTACGCCTCCTCCGGCGTCACGAGGTCCAGCTCGGTGAACAGCACCCCGGCCAGTCCGGCGAGCCGGTCGCGCGAGGAGATCAGGACGGCGCAGCCGGCGGCACCCGGCAGCAGCGGCCGCACCTGTTCCTCCGACCCGGCGTCGTCGAGGACGACGAGAATCCGGCGGCCGGACAACAGGGTCCGGTAGAGCTCCTGGCGTTCCTGCGTGGACTCGGGCAGCTGGCCCGCCTCCATCCCGAGCGCGCTGAGGAACCTGCCCAGGATCTCGCCGGGCGTCGCCGGCACGTCGCTCGTGCCGCGCAGCTCGGCGTACAGCTGGCCGTCGGGGAACGACGCCGACGCCTCGTGCGCGGCGCGGACGGTCAGCGCGGACTTCCCGCACCCGCCCGGCCCGGCCACGATCCGCACGGCGGGCGTCTCGCCGGAGAGCCCTTCGGCCAGCTCCGCCAGCTCCCGCACCCGGCCGGTGAAGTCGGCGGGGGTCGCCGGCAGCTGCGCGGGCGACGTCGCCGAGGCCGGCTGACCGACCGGCGCCACGTCCGACGGGACCAGGTCCAGCGTGCCGCGCAGGATGGCGGCGTGGATGGCGCCGAGCTCGGAGCCGGGTTCCACGCCGAGCTCGTCGACCAGCGCCTCGCGTCCCTCCCGGTAGCAGGCGAGCGCGTCGGACTGCCGCCCCAGCCGGTAGAGCGTGACCATCAGCTGCCCGCGCAGCCGCTCGTTCGCCGGGTGCCGCGTCACCGCGCCGGTGAGCTCGGCGAGGTGGTCGAGCCTGCCGAGGCTCAGCTCGGCGGCGAACAGTTCCTCCTGGACGGACACGAGCAGCTCGTCGAGCCGCCGTGCCTCGCCGCGCAGGAGCGTGTCGCGCAGACCGGACAAAGCAGGCCCGCGGGACAGTCCGACCGCCTCCGCGAGCAGCCGCGCGGCCGGTGCGTAGCCGTGCGCTTTGCTTTCCTGCCTTGCCTTCGCGAGCAGGAGCGCGAGCTCGTCGGCGTCCACCGTGGCGTCGTCGAGGCGAACCAGGTAGCCCTGCGACCGCGACTGGATCACGTCGGGGGCACCGTGGTCGGCCAGCGCCCGGCGCAGCTTCGAGACGTAGGTCTGGATGAGCGCGCGGGCACTGGACGGCGGGTCGTCGCCCCACACCAGCTCGACGAGGCGGTGCGCCGACACCACCCGCCCGCGTTCCAGCACGAGTGCGGCCAGCAGCACCTGCGGTTTGAGGCCGCCGAGCGGAACCGATCTGTCTCCGACGACGGCCTCTACCGGGCCGAGCAACCGGAACTGCAGCAAGACGCGACCTCCCCAGTGTCACCGCCACTGAAGGTAGATCACTTCGGCCCCGCGCAGTTCAGCCGTTTGGACACACATCAGGTCCGTAGATCGCCTGAGGGGACCCGGTGAGGTGCGCCCAGTACCGGTCGCCGTAGGACCAGTGCCACCACGCGCCGGGGTAGCCGACCAGTCCCGCGCCCTCCAGCGCGGCCGCGAGGAAGTCGCGGTTGCGCAACGCCTCCTCCCGGTCCCGGGGCTCCGCGGCGTCGAAGACCGTCCCCAGATCGAGCTCGTCCGCGTCCACAGTGCACAGGCTCAGGTCCACCGCTCCCCCGGTGACGTGCGACGAGGAACCCGGCCGGTACCCCTCGACGACCAGCAACCGCAGTCCCGGTGGCAGCAGCGTCTGCGCGGTGACCAGCCGGTCCACCACGCCGATCCGCAACCGGGCGTACAAACCCACGTCATCGGCACGGCGGTCGTCGAGCCGCAGAGCGGCCACGGTGCGCAGGTCGACCAAGGGCTCGCCGCACTCACGCACCGGGACCGCCTCGACGGCGGGATCCACCCTCTCCACTGCCTCGTCCTCCTGGCTCACGGGTCATCCACAGAGATCGTCCGACCGTGCACTCCGGCACTGGAATTTTTCTTTAAGCGCGTATCAGCAGGTGGTGTCCCCCTGGGACCGGGTGCCGCCCGCACGCAGGCGGCTGGTTGGATCTCGTCGTGCACTACACCGAGGTGGAACAGGCCGTCCGAGACCTGGTCGCGACCGCAGAAGACGAGCAGCGGCACCGGTTCGGCGCCGAGACCGTGCGCATGCTGACCGAGGGCGACGATCTCGACGACGCGGCGGAGGCCGAGCTGGACGACGACGCCCGGCAGGCGTTCGGGCAGGCGTGCGCCGACCCGGCGGGCAGCACGCCGGACCAGTTGCGCGCGTGGCTGGACACGATCGACGAAGGCACGCTGTCCGAGGGCGACATGGAACCGCAGCTGCTGTGGGCGCTGGAGGCCCTGGAGCACTGGGCGGGCTACCTCGCCGACCGCGACCCGGAGTTCGTGGTGCAGCTGGCGATCCGGGCGCTGGAGTCGGTGGACTACGAGGTGTCCGCTCCCCTCGACGACTTCCTCGTGTCGCCGGAGATGACGGCCGAGTTCGAGCGCATCGGCCGGCATCTGCGGACGAACTGACCGGTGGTGTGCCGGCCGGGGTTCCGGCGGCAGGATTTCTTGAGGCAGGAGTCCGGCCGCTAGGAGTCCAGGCCGAGCACCAGCTGCGGGGCCGGGATCGTGTGGTCGTCGCGGATCGGCCGCACCGCCGTCCCGACCGCGAAGAACTCCGTGACGTGCCCGGACCAGCTGTGGTTGTGCTGCAACAACTGCACGCCGACGATGCCCTCCGACTCCAGCGCCGCCGCCTCCGCCTGCATCCGCTCCATGGCGAGCTCCCTCGCCGTGTAGAGGCCCTGGGTGAACTCGGGCAGCTCGGCGTTGCGGCCCAGGTTGCCGATGACGGCACCCAGCGTCTGGTGCGCGACGTGGTAGACGCACGTGCCCATCACCATGCCGGACGGCGCGTACCCGGCCTGCAGCAACGTCCAGAAGTCCTGTCCGGACAGGTCCGAGGTGAACGGCTTTCCCGCGTGGTTGCGCCAGTTCCCGCCGTCTTCCGCCTTCACCGCGGTGCCGACGGCGCTGAACTCGGCGACGTGCGTCCCCCACTCCTTGAGCTCGACCTTGAGCCGCACGCCGACGATGCCGTCCGCGCCGAGCACCTCCGCCTCGGCCTGCATGCGGGTCATCGCGAGCTCCCGCGCGTGGTACATCGCCTGCGAGAGCACGTCGAGCTCCTGGTTGGCGTTCCAGCGCCGGAACTGCGTGCCCACGTGGTAGATCGACACGCCGAGCACCAGCCCCAGCGGCCGGAAACCCGCCTGCCGCACCAGCAGGAACTCGTTGACGGACAGGTCGGACGTGAAGATCCCCCTGCCGCCGGGCTGGAGCTGGCGGAGTCTCTTCATCGCCTCGGTGGACAGCTCGACGCTCATCCGGTTCCCCCTCGGTGCAACGGCATGATGGTCAGCGGTGGCCGCGCGGCCGCCGCGCGGAACTGCGTGATCGCGGTGCCGACGACCAGCGCGTGCGCCTCGACGTCGGTGCGGTGGTGTTCCCGGCACTCCTCGTGACCGACATGGGTGCTCATGTCGTGGACCACGACCGCCGTGGCGTTCTGGCGGAGCGCGTCGTCGGCGAACGCACGCCGTGCGGTCGTCATCGCGTGGGTCAGCGTGTCGGTGTGCTCGGGTTGTTCGGCCAGCACCGGAAGTCTCCAGCCGAGGTGACCGCGGACCACCGCGAACCCGGACACGACTCCCACCGGCACCCATCCCGCCGACATGAGGGCGACGAACTCCCTGCCGTCGACATGGGCGGTGAACGGCAGTGCCGGGTGGATCTCGCCGTCCGCGCGCACGACCGTGCCCGACGCGGTGAACTCGTAGCGGCGCCCCAGCTCCTGCCGCGTCAGCCGCACGCCGATCACGCCGTCGCCGCCCAACGCCGTGCAGCGCTCCCGCAGCCGGGTGAGCGCCGTCGCCCAGCCCTCGCGCCACATCCCGGCCACGCTCCGGTGCGGGTAGACCTCGGAACTGTCCCGGACCAGCCCGCACGACGGGTGCGGGACGCGACCCGCGAACATCGCGGTGCCGCTCGCCGGGCCGAGCGGGGTGAACCCGGCCGCCCTGATCACCGGTCACCCACCGGCATGATCGTCAACGGAGCGACGGCCGGCGCGCGGAACGGCGTGATCGCGGTCGCGGTGAACACGGCTTCCGCGTAGATGTCGCGTCCGTGCCACTGCTTCTCGTTCTCCAGCGGCGGCGACCAGGGGAACTGGAACTGCAACGGCGGTCGGAGGTTGGCCAGCCAGCAGTGCGGCTCACGCACCCGCACGTCCATCTGCCCCATCACCACGCCCGCGCCGCCCAGCAGCCCGCACTCGGCGCTCAGATGTGCCCGCGCACGGAGTTGCACGCGGTTCAGGACCTCGGTGGGCTGCGGCAGCTCCCGGTTCGACATCGCCAGCTCGATCGTGCGCGGCATCTCGACCCGGTGCACGGCCACCGCGGCGACCCCGACCGCCAGACCGCACGGCACCCATCCGCCGTGCAGCAGCTTGGCGAAGTCCGCGCCGCCGAGGTGCGTCAGGAACCTGATTCCCGGCCGCACGGCACCGTCCGCGCGCACGGCCACGCCGGTCAGGCTCACCTCCGAGCCGCGGCCGAACGGCTCCTCGGTCACCCGGATCCCGATGACGCCGTCCGCGTCCGGCGACATGTGCATCAGCCGGATGAGCGCGTCGTCGACCGCCTTGGCGAGTCCGTCTTCCTGGCGCAGCACGGGACTCACGTCCGGCCCGCACGGCAGCCAGCCGACCGCCGCGCGGCGCACGTGGTTGCCGAAGACCGGGCCGAGCGGGGTGAAGCCGACGGACCGCAACGCCTGGTGGTCCGCGGCGCTCAGCTTCACGGCAGGTCCGGCAACGTGATGCGGCGCAACAGCTCCGCGGCTTCCGCGTGGTGCGCGGCGTACGACGTCAACGCGGCCGCGAGCTCCCGCGACCACGCGTCGATCTTGACGTCCGAGGTGCTCAGCACGATTCCACGCGACTCGTGCGCGATCTGCGCGCCCACCGCGGCGCCGACGGCCTTCCGGCGCAACGTGAACCGCCGGTCCCCCACCCGCACCGTCACGACGAGCACCGGACCGTCACCCCGGCGCAGCACGCCGGTCTTCCGCCGCACCTCGACCATGTCCGGCGGCAGCGCGCCGGACAACGTGTTCACCAGGAACCCCGCGTACAGCGCCAGGTCCGCGCTGTACGTCCGCAGGCTCGCTGCGAGCGTCTCCACATCCCAGTCCGGCAACCTGCCCCCAGTGCGGATCGATGTCCCCGGATCATAATCACCCGCCACACCAACGGATGCAGCGGTCCACGGTGTATTCATCGCCTCTGCATGGCTTCGCATGCCCGAGGCCCGGACCACGGTCGCGAGGGTGTGTACTGACAGGTGTCTGCCTGAGGCGCGCGCTGCCCGTGATGCTCGTGGCATGACGAAAAACAGCGTTCCGATCACCGTCTTCGCCCGCACGACGGCCGCCCCCGCCCACACCTACCGGGTCATCGTGCCGATCGACCTCGCGCAGGTCTTCCAGCCCTGGGGACCGTTCCCCGGCGTCGCGGAGGTGCGCGACCAGACCGGCACCTGGGACCGGCCGGGGACCTCGCGCCAGACCTGGTTCTCCGACGGCTCCAAGGCCGACGAGCGGCTCACCGAGGTCGTGGCCGGGCACGGGTTCGCCTACGAGCTCAGCGGTTTCACCAACGTGCTGGCCAAGCTGGTCTCCGGGGTGCGCGGCGAGTGGTCGTTCCTGCCCGACGGCACCGGCACGTCGATCCGCTGGACCTACGACTTCCGCCCGCTGCCCGGCCGCGGCTGGATCGTCGCCGGCCCGTTCAAGCCGCTCTGGACCCGCTACATGCGCGCCGCGCTCGCCAGGATGGTGACCGTGGTGCAGGAGACGCCCATTGCGATCATGGAGGGGTGAGCGACCTGAGCTTCGGTGCCCTGGTGCGCGGCTGGCGCGACCGCCTCGACCCCGCCGACGCCGGCTACGCCCGGTCGGCCCGCCGGCGCGCCCCCGGCCTGCGCCGCGAGGAGCTGGCCGAGCTCGCCGGCCTGTCCCACGAGTACGTGCTGCGGCTGGAGCAGAGCCGGGCCACCAACCCGTCCGCCCAGGTGGTCTCCGCCCTGGCCCGCGCACTGCGGCTCACCCCGGCCGAACGCGACCAGCTCTACCGCGCCGCGGGCCTGCTCGCGCCCCGCGACCAGACCGTCGGCACCCACGTGCCGCCGAGCATCCGCCGCCTCGTCGACCGCCTGGGCGACCTCCCGATCGGCGTGTTCGCCGCGGACTGGAGCCTGCTGTGGTGGAACGACATGTGGACGGCCCTGCACGGCGACCCGTCCGGCCTGCCGCCCGCCGGGCGCAACCTCGCCCGCGCCCTCTTCGGCACCGGGGAGGGCCGCTGGCACCTGCGCCCGGTCACCTCGACGGCCGGCCCGTACGCCTTCGAGACCGCGATCGTCGCCGACCTGCGCGAAGCGGTCTCCCGCTACCCGACCGACCCCGAGCTGGCGGCGCTCGTGGACGGCCTGCGGGCGGCCTCGCCGTTCTTCGGCGAGCTGTGGTCGGTGGCGGGCATGGGTCAGCTCGTCGGCGACCTCAAGACGATCAGCCACCCCGAGCTGGGTGACATCACCGTGGACTGCGACGTGCTGACCGTGCCCGGTGCCGACCTGCGGATCGTCACCTACACGGCGGCGCCGGGAACCGGTGGGGCGGAGCAGCTCGAGCTGCTGCGGGCGGCGCGGCTCAGCGGAGCTCGCTGACGTTCGGCAGCCTCGCGCTCACCCTGCTGTCGGTACAGCTGGTGCGGAGCGCGTCGACGGTCGGCCGGCTGTCAGCGACCGCCGACGTCCGAGAACACCGCGTACCCGTTCCCGAACGCGACACGGTGAGCCCACTCGGCGACGTGCTTTCCGCAGATCTCTCCCGTGGTGCCAATGAACCACCCGTTCACCAGATGGTCATGGCTCCTGCGCTTGGCATCCGCGCACTGACCGGTGACGTTCTGCACCAGCTTCGCGACCTCCTCCAGCGAAACCACGGGCGCGGCCAGCGCGGCCGCACCCGAGGCCGGCGCGTTGGAGGCCGGCGCGTCGGAAGCCGGCGATGTCGTGCCGCTGTGGCCGCACGCCGTCAGCAGGATTTGCCGACAGGCAAATGCCCGAGCGGCGCCACCAGCCTCACCGGTCCGGCTGGTTGACGCTGATGAACTGAATCCGGTCAACAGCACCGGGATCGTTGAGCTTGTGCAATCCGGCCTGCGCGAAAACAGGCGAGTTCTCCAGTTGCGTCTGCACGGCCTGCGGCCGCCACAGCTCACCGGCCGACTTCTTCGCCTCCGTGATGGCCAGGGCGGCGAACCGGAAGGCGTCGCGCCCGGTCGACTCCTCGCTCTCCGCGGCGGTGCCGGCCAGGCACAGCATCGTGATCTCGGCCCAGCGGTGCTGGTCGGCGAGGGCGCCCTTCGCGGCTTCGACCACCAGGCCGGGGCCGGCGAGCACCGGCATCCGCAACTTGTCGGTGCAGGCCTTGATGCCGTCCATGCGCACGAGGAACTTCAGGATCTGGTCGGCGCGGTTGGTCAGCACGGGAACCAGGTTCTTCTCGCAGACGGCCGACAGCGAGCCGGCGAAGTCGACGTCGTCCGTCTGCTCCCTGACCTCGATGTTGTCGCCCTGCGCGCCGACCCCCCTGCCGGCCAGCAGGTCGCGCAGCTGCCGGCTGAAGTACTCGTCGTCCGGGTCGAAGACGATCGCGGCCGGCCGGCCGCCGAGCCAGGTCGCCATCTTCTCCGCCCACGCCTCGTTCAGCGGGGAGGTCAGGAACATGCCGGGGTTGCCGCTGGTCATCTTGCCGCCGTACATGCTGGCGCCGATCACCGGAATGCCCTTGAGGTGCCTGCCGATCAGGTCCCCGATCTCCTTCCTGCTCTGCGAGATGCCGATCACGGCGGCGAGCTCCCCGCCCTGGGACTGCGGCCGTTCGGCGATCTTCGACGCCACCCAGTCGCCCTCGGAGAACTTGTCGCCGCTGTTGGCCAGCAGGAGCTTCACGGGCACCAGGTCCTCGTCGATCCTGGCCTTCTCGTTGTGCTCCCGCTGGGCTTCGACGGCACCGCGCAGCTGCCAGACGGCGTTCGGCGGGGCGGTGTGCCCGGCGGCGTTCGGGCGGGTGAGCGGTGCGAAGAACACCACCTCGCGGAAGTACTGGTGCTTCCCGCCGACCAGCTCCATCTCGTCGACCGCGTCGTTGTTGCGGAAGACCTGCTGTTCCAGGTCGGCGAGGTTCGGCACGCCGGCCACGACGGTCTCGGTCCGGCTGAAGCTGCAGCCGCGTTCGATGATCCCGACGCGTTCGCCCGTGCCGTCCTTGATCCTGGTGTCCGCACAGCCGCCCCAGCCGACGTGGTAACCGGCGTACGCGGTGCCGGTCACGACCAGCAGCACGGTGAGCACGAGCGGCGCGAAAGCGGAGGCACGGCTGGGAATCCGAGGCGTCACCCGATGGACGGTGGGACGGGCGGCGCCCTGCGGAAGCCTCAGCACGAGCCTCCGCCGCACCTCCTCCTTCTCCACCACGCCACGCAGCGCGACAACGCCTTCGTCGAGGTCGTGCACGGGCTCGTCGCCGAGCGCCTCCTCTGGCACCGCCGCGACGACGAGCAACGGCATGACGTTCGTCCGGGCGGTGAGCTCGGAGTAGAGGGTCACCAGCTCCGCCGCGACCGGCTCGGTGGCGTCCAGCAACAGCACCGGTGTCCACCGACGCCGCCTGCGGCTCGGCAGGAACCTCGTGCGCCGGGTGAACACCGCGACGTCGTGCAGCAGCGCGTCGAGCAGGACGCGGCGGCGCAACGCGGCCACGTCCGGCAACCCGCTGTCCGGCAGCAGGTACACGGCCTGGTCGAGGAATCCGCCGCCTCTGCCGGTCTCGTCCCGCACGTGGTCGCTGAACCAGCGGAGGCCGCGCCGGTTCAGCCTCCTGCCGAAGAACCAGCGGCTGGGGCCGCCGAGCAGGACCGTGAGGACGAGGCCGAGGACCTTGCCCGGCAGTTCGGTGTCGCGCAGGTCGCGCGCCCAGGCGAGCAGCCCGGTCCGCTTCTCCCACTGCCCGTAGAGCCGGTCGTGCAACGCCTCGCGCCTGGCTTCCGAGGTCGGTGCGTCGATCAGGGCGGCGGCGGTGACCACGTCCAGGACGAGCGCGAACTGCCTCGCGCGCCAGTTCCTCCCCGCTCCGCGTGGAATGGTGCTCTTCAGCTGCTTCGCGAGCTCGTCCAGCAGGCCGACGTCCGGGGAGATCGCCGACCCCTCGGCCAGCGCCGCCGTCACCGCGTCGGCGTGCGCGTGCGGCACCAGCGGCTCGCCGCCGATGTCGGCGAGTCCTCCCCGGCAGTCGTCGAGGAACGCGCGGGCCTCGTCGTCCGCGCCGGTGACGGCGATGACCAGTGGCGGCAACGACGGCCGGTGCTCGACGACGTGGTCGACCAGCTCGAGCACCGACTGCACACCCTTGACCGGCCTGATCATCCACCGCACCCTTCGGAACCGAATGTTCTGGGTGCGTTGTCTCCGGAAGGCCGTGCGGCGTTACCGGCCCGGGAACATTCGACGGCACGTGGGCACGGTGCGCGGCGGCACAGCCCTCAGGGGCAGATCCGCGGCTTCAGCCCGATCGTGATGGTGACCGTGGAGCCGACGTTCACGACGGTCCCCGCCCGCGGGCTCTCCCGCATCACCAGGTTGATGAAGTTGCACGTCGGGTCGACGGCCGAGGTCACGACGACTCCCAGGCCCGCGGCCTGCAGGGTGGCCCTGGCGCTGCTCTGGGACGCGCCGACCACGTCGGGCACGGCCACCTGGGTGGTGAGGGTGAACGGCGTGGTCAGCTGCCGGGAGTCCTGGTTCAGCGAGAGGCTGCCCGCCTGCACCACGAACGTCGTGCCGTCCGAGAAGAACAGGGTCAGGCTGTAGCTGAAGTGCCAGGTGTCGTTCCCGTTGGGATCGATCGCGATCCGCACGAGGCCCGAGCTCAGCATCGCGGCGGTGACGCCGGTGTCGGTCCGCATCATGAACGGCCCGTGGACGCTGTTGTCCCCGTACTCGGTCCCGACGTCGCTGAAGTCGGCGGCGACCCGGCCGGACGGGGTCTCCGCCTGGGCGCGCACGAGCGTGTCGAAGTCCTTGTTGTCGTTGCCGGTCACCAGGGTGACGGCAGCGGCCGACAGGTGCGCGTCCGGCGCTGTCCCGTCGGCCGTGTGCGTCGTGGCGGAAGCGGACTGGATCCCGATTCCCAGCAACAGCGGCACGGCTGTGCTGATCAGTGCCAGTCGTCTCAGCATGGTTCTCATCGCGGTCGTCCTTTCGCCGGCTTCGGTGCGGGCGACGGTAGGACCGCGCGGTTGCAGCTCGTCGACAAGCTGTCGACAGC
Organism: Lentzea sp. NPDC059081; assembly: GCF_042738015.1. Classification (NCBI taxonomy): domain Bacteria; kingdom Bacillati; phylum Actinomycetota; class Actinomycetes; order Pseudonocardiales; family Pseudonocardiaceae; genus Lentzea; species Lentzea sp. NPDC059081. The sequence continues at coordinate 41,269 of NZ_JBHYGW010000001.1, read as the reverse complement.
CCGTCATTCCCCGTCAGAGCCGGGAAACACGACTCGGACGTTGGCCGCGGGAGTGAGGAAGGCGTCGCCGAAACGGCGCTGCAGCGAGATGTCCGTGGCACCGGCGGTCCGGGGCCGCCCGGCGGGCAGGGCCTTCACGACGAACTCCTGGACGCGCGCCGGCTCCACCGGGGTCAGGTGGATCATGCACAGCAGCTCGCCGCGCTCGCCGGGGATCGACCAGGTGATGTCGGCCGCGGTGCGGGCGGAGACGGCGGACGGGCGGACGTCGAGCAGGGGGCCGATCTCGGCCACGAGCCGGGCGATCTCGGCGCGGCGTTCCGGCAGCGGGCGGTCGAAGTCGACGTTCTCGGCGAAGATCCGGGCGGCCAGCGAGTCGTCCCAGTCGCGGACGAGGGCGTCGGCCTGGTCGCGCAGCGCGACCGTCTCCGGCCACAGCGCGGCGGTGCTCGCGGGGGCGCGGTGGTGGTTCAGCACCCGTCCCAGCGCCTCGGTGCAGAGCCCGCCGGGGTTGCCCCGGTTGCCGTTGGTCAGGACGACGGCGCCGTGGCCCGACTCGGGGTGCCAGGCCATGAAGAGCCAGAAACCGGGGAGACCGCCACCGTGGGAGACGACCGTCCCGCGGTGCAGGTCGGTCAGGACGCCGAGGCCGAGGGCGTACCCGCTGGAGGTCAGCCGGGCCTGCCCGACCCCCGTCACGGCCACCGACGGCGGCATGACCATGCGCACGCGTTGCACGTCGCGGCGGGACAGGCGGCTGAGCACCGGGACGTCGCCCGCGCGCTCCGGGCGCAGCGCGGAGCCGAGCCAGGTGATCCACGTGGCGAGGTCGCGCACGGTGCTCACCAGTCCCCCGGCGGCGAGGAACGCGTCCGAGGTCTGCGGCGGGTAGGCGACCCAGTTGCCCTCCGCGTCGAGCGAGTAGCCGACGGCGCGGGGGACGTCGCCGGGCACGGCCGTGTCGCAGAACGTGGACGTCAGGCCCAGCGGCTGGAGCAGCTCCTCCGTGACGAACTCCGCCAGCGGCCGGCCCACCGCACGGGTCAGTGCCAGCCCGACCAGCGCGAAGCCGAGGTTGGAGTACTCGAAGACCGCGCCCGGCGGGTGGCTGAGGCGCACTCCCCTGGACACCAGGGCGAGGAGGTCCTCGGTGGGGGTGCCGATGAACGGGTCCACCCACGAGTTGTCCTCGGTGAGCCCGCCGCACATGCCCAGGAGCATCTCGATCGTCGGGACGTCCCGCTGGTCGCCGGCGAGGACGAACTCCGGGACGTGCCGGGTGATCGGGTCGTGCAGGGACAGGTGGCCCCGGTCGCGGGCGATCAGCACGGCGCAGGCGATGAAGCTCTTGGACATCGACGCGATCGGGAAGACCACGTCCGCGTCCGGAACGCGGCCGTGGTCGTCGGCCACCCCGAAGCCGGCGGAGTGCGCCAGGCCGTCCTGGCCGGTGACGCCGTAGACCAGGGCCCGCGCGTGCCCGGCCGCCGTGTGCTGGCCGAACAGGGCGTCGAGCTCCTGGTGGAGGGGCACCTGGAGCACTTCGTCAGACATCCGCCGACCAACTCCTCACGCGTGGCTCGCGACTCGGGTCACCTCGCCGACGCTACCGAACACACCCCAGGAGCCCCTCCCGATTTCCGGCCCGCACGGGTGGGGCTCAGTGCGTCTCGGTGGTGAAGCCGCCGTCGATGACCATGTTCACGCCCGTGACGTTGCCCGAGACGCGGTCACCGGCCAGGAACAGCGCGAGATCGGCGACCTCCTCCGGCCTGGTGAACCGGCCGGTGACCGCCTGGGCCGCGGCCTGGTCGGCGACGGCACCCGGTGTCTCGCCGGCGGTGGCGGCGAGGGTCTCGGCCACGCCGCCGGTACCCAGCCAGAGGTCGGTCGCGACGGGACCGGGGCTGATCGAGTTGACCCGGATGCCGTGCGGGCCGAACTCCTTGGACAACGCCTTGGTGAGGTTGACCAGCGCCGCCTTCGCCGCGCCGTAGTCGATCACGGTCGGGTCCGGCAGGGTGGCGTTGACCGAGGCGGTGTTGACGATGCTGCCCCGGCCCGCCGTCAGCATCGCGGGCAGGGCGGCCCTGGTGGTGCGCACCGCGGCCAGGAGGTTGAGGGTGATCGACTGCGCCCACTGGTCGTCGGTGACGAGGAGGAACCCGGTGGTCCGCGGCGTGACGAAGCCGACGTTGTTGACCAGGACGTCGAGGCGCCCGTGCTCGGCGAGCGCCGCGTCCACGAGCCGGCCCGGCCCGTCGACGGTGCCGAGGTCGACGGAGACGGCGACGGCCTTGCCGCCCGCGGTGAGCGCGTCCAGCCCCTCGCTGCTCGACCGGGCGCCCGCGACGACGAAGGCGCCCTCGGCGACGAGCGCGGTGGCGATGGCCAGTCCGATGCCCTTGCTGGCACCGGTGACGACGGCGACCTGGCCGTCGAGTCCGAGATCCACGTGTCCCCTCAGATCCCTTGAGCGTGCAGCCAGCCGAGCACGGAGTCGGCGACCTCGCGCCAGCCGCTGTCGATCGTGAGCGAGTGACCACGGCCTTCGAACTGCTTGAGCTCGGTGACCGCGGTGGAGTCGCGGTACTGCTTGAACGTCGACCGGGTCACGACGTCGGGCACGGTGTGGTCCGCGGTCCCGGAGATCAGCAGCAACGGCCCGCGGTCGGCGCGGTGGGTGTCGACCTGCGCCTGCGAGTGCAGCACGAAGTTCGCGGCGGCCACCTGGAACAGCGGACGGGCCGGCGCCGGCACCACCCACCGCCGGTACAGGTCCGCGGACTCCTCCTCGGTCAGCGCGTTGCCGAAGCCGAAGCGGAACTCCTTCTCGCTCAGCGTGACGGCGCGGTGCAGGTTGGCCGGGTTGCCGAGCGCGGGCAGGCCGGAGCGCAGCTGGGCCAGCGGAAGCGGCAGGACCCCCTTGATCTGGGCCGGGTCGATCGCGACGCCCGCGCGTCCGACGCCCTGTCCGAGCAGCTTCTCCGTGATCAGGCCTCCGAAGGAGTGACCGATCACGACCGGAGGCTCGGCGAGGCCGGCGATGATCGAGGCGAAGTGCTCGGTGGCCTCGTCGATCGTCGTGTCCGCCACCGCGTCCGGCTGTTCCCGCGCCGCCGCGACGGTGCCGGGCTCGCGGGGCCAGCCGGGCGCGACGGCGGAGTACCCAGCCGCCTCGAAGTGGTCGATCCAGGGCTGCCAGCTGGTCGCGTGCAGCCACAGGCCGTGGATGAACACGACCGGTGGTCTCTTGTCCGACAAGGTGATCCTCCGTTTCGTCCAGGTTCTGGTGGCCAGCCAACTCCGGCGTCGACACCGCGTCCAGGACACGTTCGGCCATGATCGATAACCGCCCTGGCATCGTTGCCGGTCCGGCCCTACGGTTCGTGCCGGGAGGACGGGATGGATCTCGATCTGAGGCTGGTGCGCTACTTCGTCACGGTCGCCGAGGAGCTGCACTTCGGGCGGGCCGCGGCCAGGCTGTTCATCAGCCAGCCGGCGCTGTCCAAGCAGATCCGCCGGCTGGAGGACGACCTCGGCGCCCGGCTGCTGCTGCGCGACAGCCGCCACGTCGCGCTCACCCCGCGCGGCGAGCACTTCCTGGAGCAGGCCAGGCAGCTGCTGGCCCTGGCCGACCGCATGCGCCGCGAGCCGGAACCCGACCGCGTCCGCATCGCGCACATCTTCAGCCTGGACAGCGGCCGCGTCCTCGCCGACGCCTTCCACGAGCGGTTCCCCGGCGTCCGCCTCGTGGAGAGCTCGATGGACAGCACCCGGCAGCTGGCGGCGCTGCTGGCCGACACGCTCGACGTGGCGATCATCCGCGTCACCGCGGCGATGAGGGCCGACCACCCCACCGGGTGGCAGCACGCCCTGCTGCGACTCGAACCGTTCTGGCTCGTGGGACGACCGGGCGACCCGCCTCGCCCGTCCGCCTCCCTGCACGAACGCCCGCTCGAGGTCTTCGGCGACCCACCCGGCTCGGCGCTCTACAACACGCACGGGCGCTACCTCAGCTCACTCGAACAGCACACCGGCCTGACGTTGCGCTGGCTCGGCAACCCCGGCACCTTCGAGCACTGCCACGCGGCGCTCACCCGCGCCCGCACGCCGGCCCACGTGCTCGAGTTCGACGGCTACGCCCACCGGTACGCGGCCCTGGGGATACCGATCCACCGGCCGGAGGAGCTCCGGCCGGTGTACCCGTGGTCGCTCGCCTGGCGGGACGGGGAGCAGTCGGAGGCCGTCCGGCAGTTCCTCGGCGTGGCGCTGGAAACGGCGGAGCAGCGGCGGTGGTTGCGGCCTGGGCGGGACGGTGGGCCGCTGTGGGTGCCGCCGGAGGACCTGCTCGACGCTGCGGCACTGGCGTGACGACAGGTGCTCAGGACCCGGTGCGCTGGTAGGAATCAGCCATGGGAGCAAGGCGATTCGTCGCGCCGGTGGCAGTGGGAGTCGTAGTGGCCGCCTTCGGGATCTGGGAGTTCACCACACAGCACTCGGCGACGCCCGAGGTCGTCGAGGGATGGGCGATGCCGAACGGGAGCGGAACCGCGATCGCCTTGCACAACAGCGACGGTGGCCGCGACGGCGGCTACGTCGTCTCCGGTGTGTCGTGGGCCGACAGAGATGGCGTGTGGCACGACGGCGCGGACGGGCCCACCTGTGTCGGCACCGACACCGCTGTGAAGACTCACGTGCGACTGGGCATCGTGGACGTCGAGGCTGGACGCGAGGGCTTGGGCGGCCGCCGCGTGGTGTGGTTCCGCTGCCTCGATTGACCCGCGCGAACACTGCCTGAGACGCCTCGGGGTGGCTCTCACGCGACCGAGTCGAGCAGTTCGGCCAGCCGCAACGGGGTGCGGTCCTCGAACATCGGCCCGATCACCTGCACCCCCACCGGCAGCCCCTCCGCGGACCTGCCCGCGGGAACTGCGGTGGCGGGCAGGCCGGGGGTGGTGGCCAGGCCCGCCCAGACGAGCTGGTCGAAGTACGGGTGCGCCGAGCCGTCGATGTCGATGGTCCGTTCCATCGGGTTCGGCGTGTGGTCGTGCGGGAACGCGGGCGTCGGCGTGATCGGGCACACCACGGCGTCGAACTCGGCGAACAGGTGCCGCCAGGCGTGGCGGTGGAGTTCGCGCTCGTGGTTGGCCCACATCCAGTCCTGGTGGCTGAACGTCATGGCGCGCAACCGTGTGGCGTCAAGGCTGTCACCAGACGGTGTCGGCAGCGAGTCTTGTGGAAAGCGCGCCACCGAACCGGACACCAGCAGCTGCATGTACAGCGTGGCGGCACGAGACAAATCAGGCAGCTGCGGACTGTGCTGTTCCACGCGGGCGCCGCCATCGCTCAACGCGGCGCCAATCCGGTGCACGCCGGCACGAACGGCCGATCCCGTTGGGATACAAGGGTGTTCGTCCAGCACCAACACCCGGAAGCCGGTCAGGCGCTCGTGCCGGGCAGGCGGTAGGGCCACGCGATGCGCCACGCCCAGCGTCAACGGGTCCGGTCCGGCCATGACGTCCAGCAGGAGCGTGAGGTCGCGGGCATTGCGCGCCATCGGCCCCACCACGGCCAGGTCCTGCTCCACCGGCAACGCCGCCTCGGCCGGCGGGACCATGCCGCGGGTGGCTGCCAGGCCCAGAGTGGGCTTGTGGGCGTGGACGCCGCAGAAGTGCGCCGGGGTGCGCAGCGAACCGGCCAGGTCGGAGCCGATCGACAGCGCGCCGAAGCCCGCGGCCAGGGCCGCCGCCGAACCGCCGGACGAACCCCCGGCCGTGCGGCTGACGTCCCACGGGTTGTTGGTGGTGCCGTAGATCTCGTTGAAGCTCTGGATGTCCTGCAACCCCAACGGAACGTTGGTCTTGCCCAGCACCACCGCGCCCGCGGCCTTGAGCCGCGACACCTGCACCGCGTCCTCGGTGGGCACGAAGTCCCGGTGCGCGGGCATGCCCCACGTCGTGGGCAGCCCGGCGACGTCGTAGGACTCCTTGACCGTCACCGGAATGCCGAGCAACGGCCGATCCTCGCCCCGAGCACGGGCCTCGTCGGCACGGCGCGCGGCGGCCCTCGCGCGGTCGAAGTCCGGCACGCAGATCGCGTTGATCGCCTTGTCGTCCCGTTCGATGCGGGCGATCGCGTCGTCGGTCAGTTCCACCGACGTCACCGCGCCAGAACGCAGAGCGGCAAGGAGTTCCACGGCCGAACAAGTTCCCCAGTCCATGCGGGCGAAGCTAGCGACCCGTCTGCGAGGGCACAAAATCCCTTTTGCCACAAGACAAAGCCTCGAAGTCCTCATCGGACAGGACGATGTCGACCGCACCCGTGTTCTCCTCGAGGTGCTGCAGGGATGACGTGCCCGGGATGGGGAGCATGACCTCCGAACGACGCAGCAGCCACGCGAGCGCCACCTGTGCCGGACTGACGCCCAGCCGGCGGGCCACGTCGGTCACCGGCGAGTCCGTGCGCACGCTCGGCGCGATCGGCAGCCAGGGCAGGAACGCGATGCCGTGCCGTTCGCAGTGCGCCAGCACGTCCTCCGAGCGCCGGTCGGCGAGGTTGTACCTGTTCTGCACGCTCACGATCGGGGTGATCCGCCCGGCTTCGACGATCTGCTCGACGGAGACCTCGGACAGCCCGACGTGCCGCACCTTGCCCTCGTCCTGCAGCCGGCGCACCGCACCGATCTGGTCCGCCAGCGGGACGGCGGGGTCGACCCGGTGCAGCTGGAACAGGTCGATGCGCTCGACCCGCAGCCTGCGCAGGCTCAGCTCGGCCTGCTGGCGCAGGTACTCCGGGCGGCCGAGCGGGATCCAGTCGTCGCCGGGGTGGCACTGGCCGGCTTTGGTGGCGACCACGACGTCGCCGGGGTACGGGTGCAGGGCTTCCGCCAGCAGCTCCTCGTTGCGGCCGAGGTCGTAGGAGTCGGCGGTGTCGAGGAAGGTCACGCCCAGCTCGACCGCGCGGCGGGCCAGGGCGTGGGCCGCGGCCGGGTCGTCCGCGGGCATCCGCATGGCGCCGAAACCCAGGCGGTGGACCGGAATGTCGCCGAGAACGAGGTGCTGCACAAGGGCTCCCGAAGTGAGTCGGTGGTGTGGCGCCCACACTGCCGACCGAGCTCCGCTAAGACAATCGAAACATTCTTGGGCTGATCGCGTAGCATCGCTTATGTGTTGAACCTGGAACGCCTGCGGACGCTCCACGCCGTGTCCACGACCGGCTCGGTCCGCGGCGCCGCCGAGGCGCTGCACGTGACCACGTCGGCGGTGTCGCAGCAGCTGTCCAGGCTGGAGCGGGAGGTCGGTCAGCGCCTGCTCGAACGGCAGGGCCGCGGCATCCGGCTCACCGACGTCGGCGACCTGCTGGCCGAGCACGCGGCCAGGCTGTTGCAGCAGGTCGAGCTCGTCGAGACCGACCTCGCCGACCACCGCGGCGCCGTGACCGGAACGCTGTCGGTGGCCGCGTTCGCGACGGCCGCCCGCGGCCTCCTGCCGCCGGTGCTGCACGCGCTGCGGCAGCGGTACCCGGCGCTGTCCGTGCGGCTCCTGGAGCTGGAACCCGTCGAGTCGATCGCCCAGCTGCGCCACGCCGACATCGACATCGCGGTGGTGCAGGACTGGCCGGAGCAGCCGCTCGCGGTGCCCGAGGGCATCTCGTGCGCGCCGGTGCTGGAGGACGTGCTCGACGTGGCGCTGCCCGTCCACCACCCGCTCGCCGGCCGGGCCGCCACCAGCTTCGAGGAGCTGCGCGACGAGGACTGGGTCGGCTGGCCCAGCGCCGAGATCTGCCACGGCTGGCTGGAGAACACGTTGCGCCGCAACGGGATCGAGCGCCGGATCGTGCACACCGCCTCGGAGCACTCGACCCAGCTCGCCCTGGTGGCGGCGGGTCTCGGTGCCGCGATCATCCCCCGGCTCGGCCGGGGCACCACGCCGGCCGGCGTCCGGTTCGTGCCCCTGCTGCCGGAGCCCCGGCGGCGCGTGTTCGCGTTGTGGCGCAACAGCAGCACGAACCGTCCCGCGTGCCGGGCGGCGCTGCGCGCGCTCCACGACGCCGCGCAACCGGGCGTCGGTGATCGACAACAGCCACCCGGCCAGTCAAGCTGGGGTGGGATCGAGGAGGAGTGACGCCCATGGACACCGAACTGGACGTGCGGGAGAACGCGGTGGTTCTCGAGGTCACCGGCGAGGTCGACTCCTACACGGCGCCACTGCTGCAGGAGCACCTCGACCAGGCGTTCGCGCAGGCGGCGGAGGGACGGCTGGCGGTCGTGCTCGACATGACCGGCGTCTCGTTCCTGGCGTCGTCGGGACTGTCCCTGCTGGTGGAGTACCACCTGCGCGGGGAGGACCGGGGCACGCCGCTGCGAGTGGTGGCGCCGGGCGGGAGCCCACTGCGGGCACTGCGCGCGACCACGTTGAACGAGCTGATCCAGCTCTACCCCGGCGTGCGGCAAGCCCTGGAGGGCTGAGTGCAGGCGCTGCGCGCCGCGGCGTACTTCTGCGGGGCCGTCACCGGCTGCCTGCTCATCGTCGTGCTCGTGGTGGCGATCGCGCTGGTCAGCGACCGGCTGGGCGGTGGCGCCCTCTACTTCGTCGGGCTCGTCGTGGCGCACCTGGTCTCCCAGCCGATCGGGCGGCACGTCGTCGTCCGGTGCTGGGTCGGTTTCAAGCGCACCACCTCGACCGACGGGTGGTCCGCGCTGGCGGCGGACCCGCGGCCGCCCGTGCTCTACCTGCGCTCGTTCACGGTCGACGACCAGCTCGCGCGCACCGGCGAGACCGCCCTGGACTACTTCCGCACCGAGGAGGAGCGGCTGGCCCGCGCCTTCGCGCCGATCGGGCCGCTGGTGGCGGTCGGCCGCCCCGGCGAGCCCCTTCCCCCGGCCGGCGCGCCCCGCGTCTACGTCGGGGACGAGTGGCGGGACACGGTGCGCGACCTGCTCGGCCGGTCCCGGCTGGTCCTCGTCGGCGCGGGCAGGGGCGACGGGCTGAGGTGGGAGCTCGAACAGGTCAGAAAGACGGTCGACCCGCGGCGCGTCGTGCTCCTGCTGCCGTTCGAGAACTGGGAGTACGACCACTTCCGCTCGGGCGTGGCCGACCTGTTCCCGCACCCGCTGCCCGGCCTCCCGCCGCTGCCCGGCGCGGACGACCACGCGATCAGGGCGGCGCTGACCTTCCGCGAGGACTGGACCGCCGAACCGGTCGTCCTCGGGCTCGACCGCTCCACCGGCCTCGAAGCGGCGCTGCTGCACCACCTCGCCCCGGTCTTCGCGCACCTGGACGACTCGCGGGCACCCGCGCGGCTGCAACGGCAGCGAGACCTCCGCTGGCTCGCGCTCAGCCTGGCGGGTCTCACCGCCGCCCTCACGATGCTGTGGGGTCTTCTCCGGGTGTTCGTGTTGCGCTGACTCAGAACGCGTACCGGACCCGCAGGTACGGGGCGTGCGCCTCGACGAGGGCGAGGAACGAGTCGAGGAGCTCTCGCTTGAGCCCCCGCCGGTAGCGGACGTTGATCCCGCCGCCCTCGCTGCGCTTGGTCTCCTGCAGGTCAGGGCGCCACAGGACGTCCTCGGCGCGCGGGTGCCAGCGGAGGTTGACGTCGTGCAGCGCCCGGTTGTGGGTCAGCATGATCACCTCGGCGGCCAGCTGCTCGCGGGTGGCGGGCGAGGCCGCGTCACCGAGCGACCCGAGCAGCTCCCGCCAGTCGTCGAGCCAGCCGTCGTGCACGACCACCGGGCTCAGGTTCACGTGCACCTCGTAGCCCGCCTCGCGGAAGTCGTCGAGCGCGGCGAGGCGCTCCGCGACGGGTGTGGTGCGGATGTCGAGGAGCTTCGCGGTGCGTTCGGGCATCAGGGAGAACCGGACGCGGGTGCGCCCCCGCGGGTCCCACTCCAGCAGGTCGCGGTTCACGTACTTGGTCGCGAAGGACGCCTTCGCGGTGGGCAGCCCGCGGAACAGGTGGACCAGGTCGCGGACGTTGTCGCTCACCACCGCGTCCGCCGAGCAGTCGGAGTTCTCGCCGATGTCGTAGACCCACGCCCGGTCGTCGATCTGGCCCTGCTCGGTCATCGGGCCCTGCCGCGCGACGTGCCGGGCCAGGTAGCCGGTGATCTGCTCGATGTTCGCGAACACCGTGATCGGGTTCGAGTAGCCCTTGCGCCGCGGCACGTAGCAGTAGGCGCAGGCCATCGCGCACCCGTTGGCGGTGGACGGCGCGATGAAGTGCGCCGAACGCCCGTTGGGCCGCGCGCTGAGGGACTTCTTCACGCCGAGCACCAGCGCCTCGCGCTTGATCCGCACCCACCGCCGCGCGTTGGCCTCGTCGCCGTGCAGCTCGGGGATCTGCCAGTGGCTGTCGACCTCGACCAGGTCCGCGTCGGGGAACCTCGCCAGCACCTCGCGGCCCCGCGGCAGCAACGCCGCCGCGGGCTCCACGTAGATCCTGGTCGGGCTCAGCAGCGGAGCGGTCACACGATCGTGTCGTCCACGAAGCACCAGCGCCAGGTCTCCCCCGGCTCGAACGAGCGGATGACCGGGTGGCCCTCGTCGGCGAAGTGCTTCGAGGCGTGCTTGGCGGGCGAGGAGTCGCAGCAGGCGACCTTGCCGCAGCTGAGACACAGCCGCAGGTGCACCCACCTGCCGCCGGCGGCCAGGCAGTCCTCGCACCCCTCCGGCGTCCTGGGCGCGGGTTCCGGCCCCAGCTCGGCGATGTGTTCGCAGGTAGTCGTCGTCACGGCCAGACCGTACCTCGGGTGCGGACTTCGGCGACCTCTGGTGTTTGACTGGACGCATGACGACTGCCGGTCGCGTCGCGCGGCCTTCGATCCTCACGGTGGACGACGATCCCGCCGTGTCCCGCGCGGTGGCGCGCGACCTGCGCCGCAAGTACGGCGAGCAGTACCGGGTCGTGCGGGCGGAGTCCGGTCCCCAGGCCATGGAGGCCCTGCACGAGATCAAGCTGCGCGGCGAGGAGGTCGCGGCGCTGCTCGCCGACTACCGGATGCCGCAGATGAGCGGCATCGAGTTCCTCGAACAGGCCATGGACGTGTTCCCGCAGGCGCGCCGGGTGCTGCTCACGGCGTACGCCGACACCGACGCCGCGATCCAGGCGATCAACGTCGTGGACCTCGACCACTACCTGCTCAAGCCGTGGGACCCACCGGAGCAGAACCTCTACCCGGTGCTCGACGAGCAGCTGCGGGCCTGGGCCGTGAGCGACCGGCAGCCGCCGCAGCGGGTGCGCGTGGTCGGGCACCGGTGGTCGCCGCGGTCCTACGAGGTCCGGGACTTCCTGGCGCGCAACAGCGTCCCGTTCCGCTGGCACGCGCTGGAGGAGCCGGAGGCGCAGTGCCTGCTCAAGGCCGCGCACCAGGACGGGACGACGCTGCCCGTCGTGGTCACGGCCCAGGGCAAGGCCCTCGTCGACCCGACGGACGCCGAGCTCGCCGCCGAGGTCGGGCTGAGCACGCAGCCGTCGGCCGACTTCTACGACCTGATCGTCGTGGGCGGCGGGCCGGCCGGGCTGGGCGCCGCGGTGTACGGCGGGTCGGAGGGCCTGCGGACCGTCCTGGTGGAACGGATCGCGACCGGCGGCCAGGCGGGCACCAGCAGCCGCATCGAGAACTACCTGGGCTTCCCCGACGGCGTGTCCGGCGGGCAGCTGACCGAACGGGCCCGCAGGCAGGCGGTGAAGTTCGGCGTCGAGCTGCTCACCACCCGTGACGTCGTCTCCCTCGAACGCCGGGGCGCCGCGCGCGTCGTGCGGTTCGGCGACGGCACCGAGCTGGCCGCCCACACCGTCATCCTCGCCACCGGCGTCTCGTACCGGCTGCTGAACGCGCCGGGCCTCGGCGAGCTGACCGGGCGCGGCGTGTTCTACGGCGCCTCGACCACGGAGGGCCCGAACTGCGCGGGCCAGGACGTCTACCTCGTCGGCGGCGCGAACTCCGCCGGGCAGGCCGCCGTCTACTTCTCCGGGCACGCGCGCAAGGTCGTGATCCTGGTGCGCGGCGACTCGCTGGAGCAGTCGATGTCGCGCTACCTGATCGACCAGCTGGACGCGATCCCGAACGTCGAGGTCCGCACGCACACCGAGGTCTGCGGCGGCACGGGTGACGACCACCTGGAGACGTTGTCGTTGCTGCACAACAAGACCGGCGAGACGACGACGGTCGAGGCGAGCTGGCTGTTCGCGTTCATCGGCGCCGCCCCGCGCACCGACTGGCTCGACGGCACGCTGGAGCGCGACGAGCACGGGTTCCTGCTCGCCGGGCCCGACCTCGGCGGTGCCCCTCCCGGCTGGGACCTCGAACGGGCGCCCTACCACCTGGAGACGAGCGTGCCCGGTGTCTTCGTCGCGGGCGACGTCCGGTCCGACTCGGTGAAGCGGGTCGCGTCGGCCGTCGGCGAGGGCGCCATGGCCGTGACCCTGGTCCACCGCTACCTGGCGAGGTCCTGATGGAGAAGAGGCTCACCGCGGACGAGCTGCGCGGGCTGTTCCTGTTCGAGAAGCTCGACCAGGCCCAGCTGGACTGGCTGGCCGCGCACGGTCACGTCGAGACCCGCGAGGCGGGCACGCCCGTGCTCACCGAGGGTGAGGCGGCCACGTGCTTCTTCGTGCTGCTGGAGGGAACGGTGGCCCTGTGCCGCACCCTCGGCGGCCGGCGCGTCGAGGTGAGCCGCAGCGACCTGCGCGGCTCGTACTTCGGCGCCACCCAGGCCTACCTGGAGCTCGACCAGCCGACCTACCAGATGACCGTCGAGTCGATCACCGCCACGTCGATGCTGCAGTTCGACGCCGACGAGTTCGGGCCGATGATCCGCACGTGGTTCCCGATGGCGATGCACCTGCTGGAAGGCCTGTTCTGGGGCATGCGCAACACCCAGGCGACGGTGGGCCAGCACGAACGGCTCACCGCGCTCGGCGCGTTGTCCGCCGGTCTCACGCACGAGCTGAACAACCCGGCCGCGGCCGCCGTCCGCGCGACCGCCGCCCTGCGCGAACGGGTCGCGGGCATGCGGCACAAGCTCGCCCTGCTGGCCCAGGGGTCGATCGACCCGTCCGAGCTGCCGGCGCTGGTCAAGCTGCAGGAGAAGGCGGTCGAGCGGGTCGCCAAGGCGCCGAAGCTCAGCCCGCTGGAGGCGAGCGACGCCGAGGACGAGGTCTCCGACTGGCTCGACGACCACGGCATCACCGGCGGCTGGGACGTCGCGCCCGTCCTGGTCGCGGCCGGGCTGGACGTCGAGTGGCTGGAGAGCTCGCTCACGGCGTGCCCGGTGGCCATGACGGGCTCCGCCGTGCACTGGCTGCGCTACACGGTCGAGACCGAGATGCTGATGAACGAGATCGAGGACGCCACCACCAGGGTGTCCACCCTGGTCGGCGCCGCCAAGCAGTACTCGCAGATGGACCGCGCGCCGTTCCAGGTCGTGGACGTGCACGAGCTGCTCGACTCCACCCTGGTCATGTTCGGCGGCAAGCTCGGGGACGTGCGGCTGGTCAAGGACTACGACCGCACGCTCCCCCACGTCCCCGCCTACGCCGGCGAGCTCAACCAGGTGTGGACGAACATGATCGACAACGCCCTGAGCGCGATGGGCGGGTCCGGCACGCTGACCGTGCGGACCTCCCGCGAGGACGGGAACCTCGTCGTGGAGATCGGCGACACCGGCCCCGGCATCCCGGCGGGCGTGAAGGACCGGATCTTCGAACCGTTCTTCACCACCAAACCGGTCGGCGAGGGCACGGGGCTCGGGCTGGAGATCTCGTGGCGGATCGTGGTCAACAAGCACCACGGCGCGATCCGGGTGGAGTCGGTGCCCGGTGACACGCGGTTCCAGGTCGTCCTGCCGCTGGAGTCGAACGGCTAGCCGGCGAAGTGGGCTCGGCTCAGGTCGAGGAGCCGGGCCTGGACCCGCCGGTCGTGCGACACCGGCGGGGTGCTCGCCTCGTCGGCCCGGTGGAAGTACCGGCCCGTGACCCCGGACAGGCCGGGATCGGTCGCCAGGCGCACGGTCGTGGCGGCGCCGTCGGCCGGGGTGAGCAGGGCGCGGCGGATGAGGGTGCGCGCGGGACGGAGCAGTGCGGGCACGAGGTCGTCGACGATGCCGGTGGCGACGAGGCCGGGGTGCAGGGCGTTGACGGTCACTCCCCCGGCGGCGAGGTCCCGTGCGAGGGCGTAGCCGGCGGTGACGGTCATGAGCTTGGCGCGCGCATAGGCCTCGAACGGCACGAACCCGGTGGCGGGGTTCAGTTCTGCCAGGCCGGTGACGCCGGTCAGGTCGAGCGTCGCCGGACGGGGCCTGCCGGGGAGCTTGACCTGCCGGGTGTCGTTGAGGGTGTCGCTGGCGACGTTCACCACGCGTGCCCCGCCGCGGCGCAGCGGTCCGTCCAGCAGGGTGATCAGGCCGTAGGCCGCGAGGTAGTCGAGGGCGATGTGCATCTCGACGCCGTCGGCCGAGACCCGGTGCTCGGAGAAGTGCGCGCCGGCGTTGTTGACGAGGACGTGGATCCGGTCGTACCGGTCCGCGATCGTCCTCGCCGCGGCCACGACGTCCGCGCGTCGGGACAGGTCTCCCGCGACGACGTCGAGCTGGTCCGACCGGGGGCCGAGGTGGGAGCGCAGGGCCTCGGCACGGGCCGGGTCGCGGGCGATGGTCACCACGTGGGCACCGGCGCGGACGAGGTCGGCGGCGATCACCTGTCCCATGCCGCCCGTGGCACCGGTGACGACGGCGACCCGGCCAGTCAGGTCGGGGACGGCGGTCATCGGGCGATCCTCGGGCAGGCGTGGGTGTACCGCGGGTTCTCGGCCTCGTCGACCAGGAACGCGGCGAGGTCGGCCCTGCCGATGGAGCTCCACAGCTGGATGCGCAGGTCGGTGCCGGTGCGGTACTCGCCGGTCGCGGCGTGGTCCGAGAGCTTCGGCGGGCGGACGATCGTCCAGCTCAGGCCGGAGGCCGTGATGAGCGGCTCCATCGACTCCTTGTCGCGCATGCGCTCGGCCACGTTCGCCCAGACGGCCAGCGAGTACAGCGACTTGTCGTGCGTCTCCAGGACCCCGTGCGCGCTGACCGCGACCAGGCGTCGCACACCGGCCGCCTTCATCGCCGTGACCGCGGCACGGATGCCGTCGGTGCACACCGTCGTGGGCCCCTTCTCCGCCCCGCCCAGCGCGCTGATCACCGCGGTGGTGCCCGGCAGTGCCCGCGCGAGGGCCGCGCTGTCGCTGACGTCGGGCCAGATCACCTCGGTGAGGCCGTCGCTCTGCGCGAACGTCCCCGTCCGGCGGACCAGTGCCGTCACGCGGTGCCCCCGCTGGAGCGCCGTGGCCACCACGTGACGCCCGGTGGCGCCGGAGGCGCCGAGGACGGCGACCCCTTGTGAAACAGATTGTCTCATAGCGGGAACTATTCCTCCTCGCCGCGCTACGAGTCAAGTTGTCTCATAAGATCGGCGGGTGACCGACGAGACGGATCCCCGGTTCCTGCGCAGCCGGGAGGCGATCCTCACCGCCGCACGCGAGCTGCTGCTGGAGAGCGGCCCGGCGGCGGTGACGCACGCGCAGGTGGCGGAACGGGCGGAGGTCGCCAGAGCCACGGTCTACCGGCACTGGCCCCGGACCGCACCGCTGCTCCTCGAGGCCATGGTGAAGGTGCCGATGCCGTTCCTCGCCCAGCCCACCACCCCGACGAAGGACTGGCTGCGGCGGGAGCTGACCGCTCTGGCCCGGCAGCTCGAGCTCGACGACGTGCGCGCCGTCTCCACGACGCTGGCGAACGCCGCCCTGTGGGACGGGACGATGGACGCCCGCCGGGCGCAGTTCGCCGGGGTCCTCGCGGACCGGCTGGCGGCCGCCCTCGACGACGCGCAGGCACGGGGCGAGCTCACCCTCACGCTCAGCACGCGCGACGCCGCCGCCCTGGCCATCGGGCCGCTGTACTACCGCGCCACCATCGAACGCGGCCCGGTGGACCCCGCCCTGGTCGAAGCCGCCGTCGACGCGCTCGGCACCTGGACCGCCGGCTGACGGGAACCGGGATGTCGACGTGGCGCGGCCGGCTCCGACGTCCCGGGTGAGGATGGGCCGTCCGGGCCCACGACCAGCTCGAAGGAGCCGACGGTGAAGTACGTGATCATGATCCACTCCAACCCGCAGCCGTGGGGGCACCCGACCTCCGACTACCTGCCCGGCTACCAGGACCTGCCGGAGGAGGAGAAGGAGCGCCTGAACGCCGAGTTCGAGCAGATGCTCACGGAGCTGCGGGACAAGGGCGAGCTGCTCTCCGGCGAGGCGCTGGGCGCGCCCGAGTCGTCGCGGCTCTACCGGTGGGCCGACGGCAAGCCGCTGGTCACCGACGGGCCGTACTCCGAGGCCAAGGAGCACCTGGCCGGGTTCTTCCTGATCGACGTGGACAGCCGCGAGCGCGCCGAGGAGATCGCCGCCCGCTTCTCCGGGCCGGAGGAGACCGTCGAGCTGCGGCCCACCATGTGGCCGGGCGGTGGCGAGTAGTGGACCCGCGGGTGGTCGAGGACGTGTGGCGGCGCGAGTCGGCGCACGTCCTCGGCGCCCTGCTGCACCGCTACGGCGACCTCGGGTACTGCGAGGACGCCGCGCAGGAGGCGGCCGAGGCGGCGGCACGGCAGTGGGAACGGGACGGCGTGCCGGACAACCCGCGCGGCTGGCTGATCCGGGTCGCCTCCCGGCGGCTGATCGACCGGCTGCGGTCCGAGAGCGCGCGGGCCGAACGCGAGGAGTCCGTGGCCGCGGCCCGGCTCGACGACGCGCCGCCGGCCGACCACGTCCGCCAGGACCACGACGACACGCTGAGGTTGTTCCTGCTGTGCTGCCACCCCAGCCTGAGCCGGTCCTCGCAGGTCGCGCTCACCCTGCACGCGGTCGGCGGCCTGGGCACCGCCCAGATCGCGGCGGCGTACCTGGTGCCCGAGCGCACCATGACCCAGCGGCTGACCAGGGCGCGGGCGACGCTGCGGGCGGCGGGCGCGGTGTTCGAGCTCCCCGGCGAGGACGACCTGCCCGCCCGCGTCGCGGCGGTGCTCGACGCCTGCCACCTGCTCTTCACCGAGGGGCACACCCGCTCCACCGGTGACGCGCTGGTGGACTCGACCCTCGCCGAGGAGGCCATCCGGCTGACCCGGCAGCTGCACGCGGTGATCCCCGGCCACGACGAGGTCGCGGGCGCGCTGGCGCTGATGCTGCTCACCCACGCCCGCACCCCGGCGCGCACCGACGGCGGCAACCTCGTGCCGCTGGCCGAGCAGGACCGGTCGCGGTGGGACCGCGCGCGGATCGCCGAGGGCGTCGGGATCCTGGAACGCGTGCTGCCGCGCGGCCACGTCGGCAGGTACCAGCTCCAGGCCGCGGTCGCCGCCGTGCACGCCGAGGCCGACACGTGGGAGGGGACGGACTGGCCGCAGATCTGCCTGCTCTACGCCATGCTCGCGCGGGTGGCGCCCAGCCCCGTCGTGACGCTCAACCAGGCCGTCGCGGTCGGCATGGCGCTCGGCTTAGAGGAGGGCCTCGCCCTGCTCCGGCCGTTGCTCGACGACCCGGCGATGCGCCGGCACCACCGCACCCACGCCGTCCACGCGCACCTGCTGGAGATGACCGGCGACCTGGCCGGTGCGGTGGACGGCTACCGCCAGGCGGCCCGGCTCACGACCAGCCTGCCCGAGCAGCGCTACCTCAACGCCCGGCTCCGCGACCTCGCCCCGTGACGCGCCTGCTTGACGGCCCGCTGACACCGACCCTACGGTGCGCTCGTATCTCGTATATGACGTCCGAGGAGCACGATGGCCGGCATCCCGCCCGACCCGGCGTTCCGGCTGTCGCTGGCCGACGCGGACGGCGACCCGCTGGCGAACCGCACCGACCGGGCGCTGGCCGCCATCCGGCGCGCGATCCTCACCGGCCGGCTCCGGCCGGGCCAGCAGCTCGTGGAGACCGACCTCGCCGCGATGCTCGGCGTGTCGAAGACCCCCGTCCGCGAGGCCCTGAAGTCGTTGGTAGGCACCGGCCTGGTGGTGCTCAGCCGCTACAAGGGCGCCGTCGTGCGCGAGGTCGATGCCCCGGCCGCCGCGGCCCTCTACGACCTGCGCCTGCTGCTCGAACCCGAGGCCGTGCGCCGTGCAGTCGAAAACGGAGCCGTCGAAAACGGAGCTCTCGAAAACAGGGCTCTCGAAAACAGGGCCGTCGGCAACGGGGCGAACCTCGCCACCGCCGCCGAGACGCTCGACCGCGCGGTGGCCGCGGGGGAAGCGGGAGACACCGCGGGCATGAGCCTCGCGAACCGGGAGTTCCACCGCGCCCTCTACCTCGGCTGCGGGAACCCGCTGCTCGTAGCCACGCTCGACGGCCTGCGCGACCAGACGGCGCTGATCAGTGTCTCCGGCTGGCGCGAGGCGGGTGGCTGGCGCGACGAGGCCGACGAGCACCGGGCGATCCTCGCGGCCGCGCGGGCCGGTGACGCCGAGGCCGCGTCCACGGCGCTGCGCGACCACATCTCCGGTTTCGTCGAGCGGGTCATCCCCCTGCTGGCCGAGGGCGGCGTGAAGGACGGCACCGCCCTCGGCTGACCCTCACCAGGGCACCTTGCCGTTGTCGTCGAAGAAGCCCCCGGTCGGGCACTCGCGGCCGAGCGTGGCCAGCCGCACCACGATCGCGGCGCCGTCGTCCGCTGTCCTCGTCAGCTGGAACGGCAGTCCCTTGGCGAAGTCCGTGTCGCACGCGCCGGGCGCGATCGCGTTCACCAGGATCCCATCCCCCGCCAGGGCCTTGGCGTACTGGACGGTCAGCATGTTCAGCGCGGCCTTCGACACCGGGTACGCCACCGTCCCCGGCATCCGGCTCAGGTAGTGGGTGGCGTCGGTCGTCCACCCCATCGACGAGGTGCCGCTGGAGACGTTCACGATCCGGGCCGCGGGTGAGCGGCGCAGCAGCGGGAGCATCGCCTCGGTCACGGCGATGACGCCGAAGAGGTTCGTCTCGAACACCGCCCGCACGCCGTCGAGCTGGGCCGACCCCGGCGCCTGCGCCCGCAGGTCGCCGGAGATGCCCGCGTTGTTGACCAGGACGTCCAGGTGCCCGAACCGGCCGGCGATCTCCTCGGCCGCCGCGCGCACGGCGGCCTCGTCGGTCACGTCGAGGGCGATCGGGTGCGCCGTGCCGCCCGCCGCCTGGATCTCGGCCGCCGCCCCGGCGCCCTTCTCCCGGTCCCTGGCGCCCACGAGCACCGTCACCCCGAGGTCCGCGAGCCGCCCGGCGACGGCCCGTCCGATCCCCTTGTTCGCCCCGGTCACCAGTGCGATCGTCGCTTCATCACTCATGCCTCCACCGCACCACCTCCCGGCCCCGCGAGCCAGGACCGACGCGGTCTCGCTCGATACCCTGGGGGTATGGACGTCCAGACCCGCGAGCTGCGCTACTTCGTCGCGGTCGCCGAGGAGCTGCACTTCGGACGGGCCGCGCACCGGCTCGGCATCGCCCAGCCGCCGCTGTCCAGGGCGATCCGCCAGCTCGAACACCGGATGGACGTGGCCCTGCTGGAACGCACCAGCCGCGGCGTCCGGCTCACGGCGGCCGGCGAGGTGTTCCTGACCGAGAGCCGCCTGGCGCTGGACGCGATGACCGCGGCCGTCCGCCGGGCGCGCCGGGCGGCGGCGACCACTCCGCGCCTGGTCCTGGCGCTCAAGGCCGGCGGCGACGGAGGCCTGCTGCTGGCCATCCTGGACCGCTACGCCGCCACGCCCGGCGCCGTCCCGGTCGACCTCGCGTTCAGCGTCGGCGAACGCGCCGCGATGGTCCGCGACGGGCGTGCCGACCTAGCGCTGCTGCACCGGCCGCAGAACGACCTGACCGGCCTGGACAGCGACGACCTCCACGTCGAGCGCCACGTCGTGGTGCTCCCGGAGGGCCACCCGCTCGCCGGCCGGTCCTCGGTGTCGATGGCGGACCTGCGCGACCAGCCCCAGCCCCGCTGGCCGGAGGCCCGTCCCGGGGTGACCGGCCACCCCGTCACCGGCGCCGACCAGCTGCTGCAGCTCGTCCGGCTCGGCAGGATGGTCGCGGTGCTCCCGGAGTCGGTCCGCGACCGGCTGCCGCCCGGCACGGTCAGCCGCCCGGTCCCCGACGCCGAGCCGTCCACCCTCGTGATCGCCTGGCGCCGGGAGTCCACCTCGCTCCAGGTCGCCGAGTTCGTCCGCGCCGCGACCTCGGTCACGACCCCCGCTCAGTCGAGCCCGGTGCGACCCACCGCCCAGTAGGCCTTGCCGGTGACGCTCGCGGGCTGTGCGGCCCAGTTGCGGGCGTCCCGGCGCACGGCGTGCACGGTGGCGGGGGGCGGAGGCTGGGAAAAAGAGCAGGAGCGGAGGGAACCA
>NZ_JBHYGW010000001.1:0-20862 GCF_042738015.1 Lentzea sp. NPDC059081 | reverse complement strand
CGGGTGACTCTTGGGTGCTGTGCACCCCGTTTGTGGCCTCCCCGGGGCGCGGTGGACATGGTGGCGGCTTCCCCTTCCACGCCAAAGTGGCAAGGACCGGCGACCCCGGCCACGGCGGCGCGGACGCGGTCGAGCAGAGCGGTCCGATCCTGACCTCCGGCCGACGCCACGACCTCGACGGAGTCCGTCTTCAGCCCGACGTGGTCGAGGACGGCGGGCACCAGGTCGGGCCGCTGTGCTTCGAACACCGTCGCGATCCGCGCACCCGTGCCCTGCAACGCCACCGCGAGCGCAATGCTCGTCTCGTCACCGACCAGCACCACCCGCTCCCCGTTCGCGGGCGGGGAGATCGACCGGCGCGGACCCATCAGCTCCGCCGTCGTGCCCGGCTCGACGGCGCGGAACCAGTCGGCGGCAGGCCCGTCGCCGTGCGTGTAGGCGAGCAGCCGGGTGCGCGACTGCCCGGTGTCCCAGTCGACGGGCGTGTAGGTCCGCATCGCGAGCGTGCCGCGGCGCGGGCGGATCTGCAGCTTGGCGCCCGCTGCCCAGGTCGCGGAGCCGAACGCGGGCGAGTGCAGCTCGACGAGCACGAACCGCTCGTCGATCCGGTCCACGGCGACGACCTCCGCGGCCGTGAGAACGGCTGCTCCGGCCAGGTCGGCGAGACGGGTCCCGATTCCCATGATGTCCTTCCGGCGGCGCCGGACCACGTGCCCGGCGATCTCCGCCGATTCTTCCGCCCGCCGCCGCTCCCCCACCACCGCCCCGGCGCGGCCGAATACCGGAAACCCGCCATTCCCAGTGCCACAGCGTCTCAACAGGCTTGCCAGCACAAGTCCAGAGTGGACATCGCATCAATCCACAATGGATTCTTTTCTTCCCCTCGAACCGCTTGCGCCCGCATTCCCCCGCGTGCCAATATCCGTAGGACTCCTACCAAATTGGTTCCGAAAGGGTTTCTCGATGAGCACCGACCTGCGCCCACGACGGAAATCCGCCTGGAAGGTCCTGGCGTTCGTGGCACTCCTGGTGCTGGTCACCGCCGGAAGCCTGACCGTGTACCTGGTGGAGCGCACCCAGGGGCAACAGGCGATCTCACTGGGCGACTCGACGTCGGCGAACCGCCTCGACGTCAGCGTGTTCGTCCAGAAGACCGACGCCGTCCTGCAGGAGATCTCGGCCCAGGTCGAGGTGCTGCCGCAGGGCGCGCTGGCCGACGAGAACGGGTTGCCGCGCAAGGACATCACCCTCTACACCAACGGCGTCAAGGGTGACGTGCTGCCGTTCAAGGCGGGCAAGACGCCGAGCGTCGCCGACCTCAGGGTGGCGATGAACGACGGCGTGATCACCGACTACCCCTTCGACGGGTACCAGGTGGACTTCGGGTTCACCGCCGAGGTCGACGGCGCCGCGGTGCCGGTCGGCGTGACGCTGGTGAACGCCGACTCGTTCTTCAAGCTCACGCTCGGGCAGCACGAGGAGGCCCACGACGCGCTCACGTTCACCGTGGCGGCGAAGCGCTCGACCGGCACGTTCTCGTTCGCGCTGTTCATCATGGTGTTCATGTGGTTCCTCAGCCTCGCGGCGGTCATCGCCGCGTACTTCGCGGTGAGGGGCCGCCACGGTCTGCTGTGGCCGTCGATGAGCTTCATGGGCGCTCTGCTGTTCGCGCTCGTGCCGCTGCGCAACGCCGTTCCCGGGCAGCCGCCGATCGGGTCGGTCGTGGACTTCGGCGCGTTCTTCATCGCCGAGGCGCTGATCTCCCTGTCCCTCATCACGACGGTGGTCGTCGGCTACCGCGTCGAACGGGCCAAGGAGCGGGCGAAGGAGCTGGAAGCGGCGAAGGAGGCGGCCGAGGCGGAGCAGGGGCTGCTGGAGCCCGTCGGCCTGCGCTGAATCCGTGCGCTCAAACCCGTGCGCGGAAACGGCGGTCCGGCCGCTGTTTCCGCGCACGGCCACAGGTTCTAGACGCCCAGGCGTTGCTGCTCGGCCTGCACCACCCGCTGTTCCACCGACACCGCCGAGTCCAGCGCGCTCGCGTGGGTGTGCTTCGTGTCGCTCTCCCGGGCGTAGTGGTCGAACAGCAACGTCTTGTGGTCGCGGATCTCCCGCACCCGCGCGTCCACGCTGTCCTTGACCAGCAACCGGTGCACGTGCACCTTGCGTACCTGGCCCATCCGGTGGCACCGGGCGATCGCCTGGTCCTCGGTGCTCGGCTTCCACTGCGGCTCCGCGATGATCACCACGGACGCGGCCTGGATGTTGAGACCCACACCGCCCGCCTCGATCTGGGCCACCAGCACCGCGTGCCCCTCGCGCGCCGTGAACGCGTCCACGAGCTCCTGGCGTCCCTCCGCCGACGTCGCGCCGGTCAGCGGACCGAAGACGTCGACGTGCTCCGCGACCGCGTCCAGCACGTCGTGGAAGTACGAGAACACCACGACCTTCCAGCCGTTGTCCCGCGACTCCTCGATGATCTCCAGCAGCCGTTCCAGCTTGGCCGAGCCGCGGGGCGTGCCCGGCGCGTAGGCGGCACGGCGCATCGCCATCAGGTTCCCGTCGCGCACCGCGGTGAGGTACGCACCCCGGTCCTGCCTGCCGAACTCGACCCAGTCCTCGACCTCCAGCAGCTCCGGCAGCTCGCCCAGCACGTCCTCCTGGTTGCGCCGCAGGTACACCGGGGCCACGACGCGGCGGAAGGCCTTCGCCCCCACCACGGCGTCGATGGTGCCCGTGCGGGCCGCGACGCCCGGCTGGAGGTAGGCCACCAGGTTGCGGAACTCCTCGACGCGGTTCTCCATCGGCGTACCGGTGAGCAGCACCGCCCGCTCCGCGCGTTGCACGACCGCGTCGACCGCCTGCGAGCGTTGCGTGTCCGGGTTCTTGACGTAGTGCGCCTCGTCCACGACCACCAGCGTCGGACGGAACTTCTTCGGCAGCACCAGTTTCGGCAGCGTGCCGAACGTCGTCACGCCGACCCCGCCCTGCGCCAGCCACTTCCCGACCGCGCCGTCACGGCCCGCGCCGTGCATCCGGTGCGGCACGAGGTCGCTGTGCCGGGCGATCTCGTTGACCCAGTTGACGACGACGCTCGCCGGGCAGACCACCAGGAACCCGCGCCGTCCCTGCGCGGCGAGGCTCGCCATCACCGCGACGGCCTCGATCGTCTTGCCCAGTCCCATCTCGTCGCCGATGATCACGCGCTTGCGGGCGAGCGCGAACTTGGCGCCGAACACCTGGTAGCCGCGCAGCGACACCTTCAGCAGGCTGGTGTCCAGCGGGGTCGCGTCGACCTCGTGCTCGATGTCGGCGGGGACGAACCCCCTGGCGGCGCTGTGGTCCGGCTTCTCCCGCGTCCCGGAGAGATCGGCGAGCAGCGTGTTGTACGCGGCCGCGTCGAGCTCGTAGTCGCGCCACAGCGCGCGGTGGTCCAGGTCCGGCACGCGCAGCTGCGTGCCGACCGCCCGCAACGCCGCCACGTCACGGCCGGCCAGCAACGTCCGGAGCCGGCCGAGCGAGTCGAGGGCGGCCTGCTTCTTCCTCGGCGAGGAGAAGAACATCCGCACCCGGCTCCAGGTGCGGGAGGCGGCGCGCACGTCGGCGTCGACCCTCTCCAGCACGTCCTCGAGCACGTCGTGCAGCGGTCCGACGAGCTGGTTCGCCCTGCGCAGCTTGGACAGCAGCTGCAGCAGCTCGGTCTGGGCTCGGTCGGCGCGGTCGGGGTCGAGCCGGACGGACGTGTCCCGTTCGACGCCCTCGACGACGGCGCGGGCGACCCGGACGATCTGCTCGGCGGTCTGCCTGCCGACCCCCGGCACGCGGTCGAGCTCGGCCAGTCCCGCCGCGGCGACGTCGGCCACGGTCCCGTAGCCGGCGTCCTTCAGCGTGCTCAGCCGCAGGTTCGCGGTGGTGTCCCTGAGCTTCTCCACCGGCATCGCGCGCAACCGCTCGGCCACCAGCGCGGCGCGGACCGCCCGGTACTGGGCGGAGGCCAGGGCGAGCAGCCGTTCCGGTTCCGCGCGCACCCCGGCCACCTCGGCGCGGAACGCGTCCGCGGCGGCGAGCACCGCCCGTGCCGGCCGGCCGACCTTCGACGAGTCGTCCACCCGTGTCCTTTCGTCATGCGGTCCGAGAGACGGACATCGCGCTCTCCCCTGTACCCAGTCTCGGTGCGCGGGTATGCCGGTCGTGTTCCGGGTCGGGTTCGCCTCCCGGGCCCCGCGGTGTGATCGATGCGATCCTGGTGCGATGGCCGCACCGGAGCACACGTCCGACGGGCACTTCGTCGTGGTCAACGGACGGCGGTGGCGGGCCACCGACCCCGAGATCCCGCCCGACCCGGCCGCCAGGCTGCGCAGCCTGCTGATGGCGGCCCGCCGGGACGTCGGCGCCGCCCTCCGCGCCGACGACGCCGAGGCGGAACGGGACGCCCGCGCACGGGTCCAGCTCGCGAAGGTCGCCCTCGGCGAACGCGGCACCCCGTGGTGGGAGCAGACGGCGAGTGAGCGGCGGCAGCGCTGGCAGGACGGCCTGGACGCACTGGAGGGTCGCGACGCCGGGAAGACCGGTCCGTGACACCATCAGGGCGTAGATCGCTCCACCCGGGAATCGAGCCTGATGATCGACGTGTTGCCGACGGTGCTGACCGTCCTCGCCCTGGCCGGCGCTGTCTGGTCGGTGGTGCTGGTCGTGCTGAACCAGCCGCTGCTGCCGTTCACGACGGCCAAGCGCGGCCTGCTGGCCCTGCTGGCGGTGCTGGAGACGGGCCTGTTCGTCCAGGCCGTGATCGGGCTCGGGCAGATCACGTCGCGGGAGATCGACCGGCTCTCGTTCGCCGGGTACCTCATCGGCGCCGCCGTGATCATCCCGGTCGCCGTGGTGTGGGCGGCGGGTGAGCGCAGCCGGTGGAGCGGCGGCGTGCTGGCGGTCGGGTGCCTGAGCATCCCCGTCATGGTCCTGCGGCTCGGCCAGATCTGGGCGGCTCATGCCTGACGCGTCGATCCGGCAGGGGCCGGGGCGGATGCTGGTCGCCGTCTACGGGATCTTCGCGCTCGCGGCGACGTCGCGCTCGGCCGTGCAGCTCGCCACCCGCTTCGACCAGGCACCGGTCGCGTACCTGCTGTCGGCCTTCGCGGCCGTCGTGTACATCGTGGCGACGGTGACCCTCGCGACCGGCTCGCGGCGGATCGCGTTCGTCGCGTGCGGCATCGAGTTCATCGGCGTCGTCACGGTCGGGC
This sequence comes from Lentzea sp. NPDC059081, assembly GCF_042738015.1. Classification (NCBI taxonomy): domain Bacteria; kingdom Bacillati; phylum Actinomycetota; class Actinomycetes; order Pseudonocardiales; family Pseudonocardiaceae; genus Lentzea; species Lentzea sp. NPDC059081. The sequence continues at coordinate 15,625 of NZ_JBHYGW010000001.1, read as the reverse complement.
TGGTCAGTCTGTTCGTGCCGCACGTGTTCCCGGACGCGACGGTGTGGTCGTTCTTCGGCATCGGGTACGGGTTCATCCCGCTGGTGCTGCCGGTCCTGGGGTTGTGGTGGCTGAGGAAGACGGCGTGACGGCGGAGTTCTGGGACGCGCAGGCGGCGACGTTCGACGACGAACCCGACCACGGGCTGCGGGACGAGCGCGTGCGGGAGGCGTGGGCCGCGGTGCTGCTGCCGCTCGTGCCGAGGGCGAACGCGGCCGTCGTGGACCTCGGGTGCGGGACCGGCAGCCTCGCGGTGCTCCTCGCGCAGGCCGGGCACGACGTCAGCGCGCTGGACTTCTCGGCGCGGATGGTCGAGGCCGCGGCGGCCAAGGCGAGCAAGGCCGGGGTGCGCGTCGACCTCGTCACGGGTGACGCCGCTCATCCGCCGTACGAGGAGGCGTCGTTCGACGTCGTCCTGGCCCGGCACGTCCTGTGGGCGTTGCCGGACCCGGCGGCCGCGGTCGGCAGGTGGACGCGGTTGCTGCGGCCCGGTGGCGTGCTGGTGCTCGTCGAGGGGCGCTGGTCGACCGGGTCTGGACTCACGGCGGCCGAGACGCGCGACCTGGTGCTGCGGGTGCGGGACGAGGCCGTGGTCACCCCGCTCGACGGCGAGGCGTTGTGGGGACGGCCGATCGAGGACGAGCGGTACCTGGTCGTCAGCCGGCGTTAGGCAGCAGCCGCGGCACGGCGCGGACGTAGACGACCATCCCGACGACCTCGACCAACGTCTGCGTCACGACCACCGCGGCGACGTCACCGGGCAACGCCAAGGCGAGCGGCAGCACGACGAGCGAGTTGCGGGTGGCGCCGGTGAACACGATCGCGCGGCTCTCGGGCACGTCCAGCCGGAACAGCCTGGCGACGCCGAGCCCGAGGAACGCCATGACCACCAGGAACACCACGTAGAACGGCGCGACGCTCACGACCTGCGCCAGGCCGGACAGCTTCGGCACCTGCGACGCCACCACGGCGAACAGGGTCACGGCCATCAACGGCACCATCGAGGTGCTCACGGCGCCGACGAACCCGCTGAACCGCTGGGTCAGCCACGCCAGTGCCAGCGGGATCGCGATCAGCACCGCGAACGCCTCCACGAACGGGCCGGGCTCGACCACGTTCACCCGGAGGAACAGCAGCAGGAACACCGGCAGCAGGGCCATCTGCGCGAGCAGCAGCAGCGGAGTCGCCGCGAGCAGCCGGCGGTGGTCGCCGCCCGCCAGTCCGCTGAAGACGATCACGTAGTCGACGCACGGCGCGAGCAGCACGAGCAGGACGCCGAGCCGCACGGCCTGGTCCGCGGGCAGGAACCCGATCATCGCCGCGACGACCAGGGGCACCACGGCGAAGTTCACCACCAGCACGGCCGCGAGGAACCGGCCCGCGCGCAGCGAGCGGCCCAGTTCCGCGACCGGGACCTGCAGGAACGTGACGTAGAGCAGGACGGCGAGCACCGGGTTGATGGCGTGCTCCAGCCACGGACCCGCGGCCGGGGCAGCGAGGCCCGCCGCCGCACCGGCCGCCAGCGCGCCGAGGTAGACGGCGACCTGGTGGCGTTCCACCGCCGCGACGAACGGCACCGTCACCTCCTGATCGAGTTGATCAGGACGATAGCCCGGTCAGCGGAACACGACCGTGCCGTTGCCGTTGAGCAGCACCCGGTGCTCGCAGTGCCAGCGCACGGCCCTCGACAACGCCAGCGCCTCCGCGTCCCGGCCGGCGGCGGTGAGCGCCCGCGGGTCGAAGGAGTGGTCGACGCGCAGCACCTCCTGCTCGATGATCGGTCCCTCGTCGAGGTCCGGCGTGACGTAGTGGGCGGTGGCGCCCACGTACTTCACGCCGCGGTCGTAGGCCTGGTGGTACGGCTTGGCGCCCTTGAAGCCCGGCAGGAACGAGTGGTGGATGTTGATCACCCGGCCGGCCAGCTTGGCGCACAGGTCGTTCGACAGCACCTGCATGTACCTGGCCAGCACGACGAGATCGGCCTGGTACTCCTCGACCAGCTCCAGCAGGCGTTGCTCGGCGGCGGCCTTGGTGTCGGCGGTGTTCGGCACGTGCACGAAGCCGAGCCCCGCGGCCTCCGCCATCGGGCGCAGGTCCTCGTGGTTGGACACGACCGCGGCGATCTCACCGCCGAGGCTGCCCGCGCGCCAGCGGAAGAGCAGGTCGTTCAGGCAGTGCCCGGCCTTCGACACCAACACGAGCATGCGCGGCGGCCGGTCGTCCCACAGGTCGAAGTCCATCGCGAACTCCGCCGCCACGGCGGCGAACTCGCGGGTCAGGTCGTCGGCGTCGACGGACGTGCAGGAGAAGGCCGTGCGCAGGAACAGCCTGCCGCGCACGTCGTCGTCGAACTGCTGGTGCTGCAGGATGTCGCAGCCGTGGCCGACCAGGAACGACGTCACGGCGTGGACGATGCCGGCGCGTTCCGGGCAGTGCAGGGTCAGGGTGAACCTCGCCATCACGGCACCTCCAGGTACTCGGTGCACGCGTCGGCGAGCCAGGCCGCGAAGTACCCGGCGAAGGACGACCGCACCAGCACGGTGCAGCGGTCGTCGCCGTTCACCTGCAGGACGATCCCCGTCCTGGCGAGGAGTGTCTGCACGCAAGTGCCGGCGGGAGCCGAAGACGGGTGCAGGTCCACGGAACATCCGTGAGCCAGCACGTCCCGGACGCGCGGCCCTTCCAGGGCCACCGTCGTGCGCTGAGCCGAAGTGTCCACAACGGACCCTCGCGAAGTGCCGAGCGCGCCACGCACCACCTCCTCGATCGCCACCTGGTGGCCGGGCGGTGCCACCACCAGGAACTCGTCCGGTCCGAGCCAGAGCACCTCGACGGCACCGAACGGCCCGGTGCCGGAGGTGAAGGTGCAGGCGGCGGGGAACGCGACCCCCAGGGCCTCGCCCATCGCCGCGATCGCCTCGGGCGCGGACACCCGCACCGTGAGCTGCGAGCGGAAAGGCAGCTCCGCCACCGACAACGCGGGTGCGAGAGCGGCCAGCCGGGAGGTCCAGGCGGTCAGCGGGCTCACCAGGTCAGCCGTCACGACGGGTCCCCTCCTTGTCGTACAGCACGGACTCGGTGACGGTGACCGGCACGAGCGCGTCCTCGACGGGCACGTACAGCGTCTCGCCGATGCGCGTGTGCCCCGACCGCACCAGGGCCAGCGCGAACGTCCTGCCCAGCGCCGCGCTCGGGTAGCTCGACGTGACGTGGCCGAGCATCCGGACCGGTGGCTCGGGAAGCCGGTCGGTCTCGACGATCTGCGAGCCCTCCGGCAGCAGCACGGACGGGTCGACGGGCAACAGCCCCACGAGCTGCTTGCGGTCCGCGCGGGTGTTCTCCGCGCGGGCGAACGAGCGTTTGCCGATGAAGTCCGGCTTCTTCTTCGACACCGCCCACGACATGCCGAGGTCCTGCGGGGTGACGGTCGCGTCGGTCTCCTGGCCGATGATCGGGTAGCCCTTCTCGGCGCGGAGCACGTGCATGGTCTCGGTGCCGTACGGCGTGATCCCGTACTGCTCCCCCGCCGCCATCAACGCCTCCCAGACGGCGATGCCGTGCCAGGCGGTCACGTTGATCTCGTAGGCCAGCTCGCCGGAGAAGCTGATCCGGCACACCCGCGCGGGCACCCCGGCGACCTCGGTGTCGTGCCAGGTCATGAACTCGAACGCCTCGTTCGAGACGTCCAGGTCCGGCGCCACGGCCGCGAGCACGTCACGAGATCTCGGGCCTACCAACGGGATCGTGGCCCAGTGCTCGGTGACGGACGTGCAGTGCACGTCGAGGTGCGGCCACTCAGTCTGCAGCCACTCCTCCATCCAGTCGAGGATCTTGGCGGCGTTGCCGGTGGTCGTGGTGACGAGGTAGCGCTCCTCGCCGACGCGGATCACCGTGCCGTCGTCGATCACCATGCCGTCGACGCCGCACATGACGCCGTACCGGATGCGGCCGACCTTCAGCGTGCTCATCATGTTGGTGTAGAGCATGTCCAGGAACTTCCCGGCGTCCTCGCCCTGCACGTCGATCTTGCCGAGCGTGGAGCCGTCCATCAGGCCGACGCTCTCCCGGGTGGCCTTGCACTCGCGCAGCACCGCGGTGTGCAGGTCCTCGCCCGGCTTCGGGTAGTACCAGGGCCGTTTCCACTGACCGACGTCCTCGAACAGCGCGCCGTGCGCCACATGCCACGGGTGGATCGCCGTGACGCGCACCGGGTCGTGCAGCTCACCACGGTCGCGTCCGGCCAGTGCCGCGAACGAGACCGACGTGTACGGCGGGCGGAACGTCGTGGGCTTCTGCTCCCCCAGTTCGACGCCGAGCGCCTCCGCGACGATGCCCGCCGCGATCATGCCGGACGTCTTGCCCTGGTCGTGAGCCGTGCCGATGGTCGTGTAGCGCTTGACGTGCTCCAACGACCGCAGGCCTGCCCCGGTCGCCCGCAGGACGTCGGCGACGGTCGCGTCCCGTTGCAGGTCCACGAAGCTCGTGTCGTCGGAACCGGGCACGCGCCACAGCACGAGACCGGACCGTGCCGTGCACCGCGAGTCGGACACGGGCACCGGAACCTGGCCACCGGACGCGAACCCCGCGGCCGCGGCGGCGTCCCGTCCCTGGCGCGCACAGGCGTTCAGGTCCAGCTCGCCGGTCGCCGATCCCGCCACGCGCACGGTCGGAAGCTCTTCGCCCGGCACGAAAGCACCGAGCTCCGCGTCGTACCGGAGCTTGCCGCGAGCCTGGCTGAAGAGGCTGACGACCGGGTTCCAGCCGCCGGACACCAGCAGCGTGTCGCAGGAGATCGTCTCGTCGCCGAGGCGCGCGGCGGTGATCCGCCCGGCGCCTTCGGTCCCGGTCACCACCTGTCCGGCGCGGACCTCGATCCCCCTTGCCGCGCACTCGGTGGCGAGCCTCGCGGGCACCTCCGGCCGGGCGTCCACGACCAGCGCGATGTCCACACCGGACTCGGCGAGGTCGATCGCCGCGCAGTACGCGCTGTCGTTGGTGGTGAACACGACCGCCCGCGAACCGGGCAGCACGCCGTAGCGGTGCAGGAAGGTGCGGGCGGAGGAGGCGAGCATGATGCCGGGGCGGTCGTTGTCCGGGAACACCACCGGCCGTTCGTGGGCGCCGGTCGCGAGCACGGTCTGCTTCGTCCTGATCCGCCAGACGCGGTGGCGCGCATGGGAAGCGGGTGCGGCGAAGCCGAGGTGGTCGGTCCGCTTCTGCAACGCCAGCACGAACCCGTCCTGGTACATGCCGAACGCCGTGGTCCGTTCCAGCACCAGCACATCAGGCGTGCTCTTCAGCTCCGCGACGACGTCCGCGACCCACTCCGCAGCCGGTCGCTCGTCCAGGTACTCGTCCACGCCCAGCAATGCGCCGCCGGCCTGGTTCTGCTCGTCCACCAGCACGACGCGAGCCCCGCTGCGGGCCGCGGTCAGCGCCGCCATCAGGCCGGCGGGTCCGGCACCGACGACCAGCACGTCGCAGTGCTCGTGCTTGGCGTCGTACCGCGCGGGGTCCGGGTCGGACGCGAGCTTTCCCTGTCCTGCCAGGCCACGCGCCACCAGTCCGTCGTAGAGCTCGACGGTGGTGGCGAGCAGCATCGGTTCGGAGAACGGCGCCTCGACCTGGACCAGCGACGTCGGGTCCTCGGAGCCCGCCGCGACGATCCCGCGCGGGCGGCCGAGCTTCACGCTGCTGCCGACCTCGTGCACGCCGTTCGCCAGCAACGCCGACGCGAGCGTGTCACCGGGGTGCCCGGTGTACTCGGTGCCGTTGAAGGTGAAGCGCAGCGACGTGCTCCTGTCGATCGAGCCACCGGTGGCGGTGCGGAACGTCATGCGGTCACCTCCGGCATCGGCTCACCCGCGCGGTAGACGGCGAGCAGGTCGTGGGTGCGGGTGTCGCGCACGGCGTTGAACCACCGGCGGCACCCGGCGCTGTGGCTCCAGCGCTCGGCGAACGGCCCGCTCGGGTTCTCGCGGAAGAACACGTACTGAGCCCACTCCTCGTCGGTGAGCGCCGCCGGGTCCTCGGGGTAGGCGACGTGGGCCTGGCCGCCGTAGTGGAACTCGGCTTCCTCGCGCGGTCCGCACCACGGGCACGGGATGAGTTGCATCGTCAGCTCCCGGAAGATTCGGTCAGTGCGCGACGGCGGCGGCGCCGTGCTCGTCGACGAGGGCGCCGGTGGTGAAGCGCTCGAGGGTGAACGGCTCGTTGTACGGGTGCGGTTTGTCGTGGGCGATGGTGTGCGCGAAGCAGTCGCCGACGCCGGGCGTGGCCTTGAACCCGCCGGTCCCCCAGCCGCAGTTCAGGTACAGCCCGCCGACCGGGGTGAGGCCGACGATCGGCGACGCGTCCGGGCTGACGTCGACGATGCCCGCCCACGTCCGCAGCAGGTGCGCGCGGGCGAAGACGGGGAACAGCTCCAGCGCGGCCGCCATCTGCTGCTCGATGATGTGGAACGAACCCCGCTGGCCGTAGCCGTTGTAGCTGTCGATGCCCGCGCCCATGACGAGCTCTCCCTTGTGCGCCTGGGAGACGTAGACGTGCACGGCGTTCGACATCACGACGGTCGGGTGCACGGGTTCGAGCAGCTCGGAGACCAGGGCCTGCAACGGGTGCGAGGCGAGCGGCAGCCGCAGGCCGACCATCTTCGCGAGCACCGAACTGTGCCCGGCGGCGCACAACGCGACCTTCCCGGCGGCGATGCGACCGCGGGACGTCTGCACGGCGGTGATCCGGCCGTTCGCGGTCTCCAGTCCGGTGACCTCGCAGTTCTGGATGAGGTCGACGCCCATCTCGTGCGCGGCCCGCGCGTAGCCCCACGCCACGTAGTCGTGCTTCGCGATGCCCGCGCGGGGCTGGTAGGTCGCGCCCAGCACGGGGTAGCGCACGTCCGGCGAGATGTTGACGATCGGGCAGATCTCCTTGACCCCGGCGGGATCCACCCATTCCGCGTCGATGCCGTTGAGCCGGTTGGCGTTGACCCGGCGGATGCTGTCGCGCACGTCCTGCAGGCCGTGCGCCAGGTTCAGCACGCCGCGCTGGTCGAACAGGATCGGGTAGCCGAGGTCGTCCTCGAGGCCCTCCCAGAGCTTGAGCGAGTGCTCGTAGATGCCGGAGCTCTCGTCCCAGAGGTAGTTCGACCGGATGATCGTGGTGTTGCGGGCCATGTTCCCGCCGGCGAGCCAGCCCTTCTCCAGCACCGCGACGTTCGTGATGCCGTGGACCTTCGCGAGGTAGTACGCGGTCGCGATGCCGTGCCCGCCTCCGCCGACGACCACGACGTCGTAGGACGCCTTCGGCTCCGGGTTGTCCCAGAGGAAGTCCGGGTGCTCGGGCAGATGCGCTCCGGGCGGGCTGGTCATGGACGGCGCCTCCAGCGGGTCATCTGGTCGACTACTGGTATATCAGTCTGTGCCGTACGGTAGGTCACATGAACGCACGGGTCAACGACGAGCCCGCCGCCGTCTCACTCACCGAGCAGGCGTACGCGGTCCTGCGCGACCGCCTGGTGATGCTGGAGATCAAGCCGGGCGAGCCCATCAACGAGGACCGGCTGCGCGCGGAGCTCGGCGTCGGCCGCACTCCGATCCGCGAGGCCCTCAAGCGCCTCGAACAGGAACGGCTCGTCGTCGCCTACCCCCGCCGCGGCACGTTCGCCACGGACGTGAACATCTCGGACCTCTCGCACATCTCCGAGGTCCGGCGCACCCTGGAGCCGCTGGCCGCGGCCGCCGCGGCCGAGCGCGCCACGACGGCCGACCGCGCCGCCCTGACCGAGCTGCGGTCCCAGCTGGAGACCGCCGCGCGGCCGGGCGACAACATCGCGCTGCTGCGCGACGACGTGGGCGTGCACCGGGCGATCTACCGGTGCGTGCACAACCCGTTCCTGGAGGACACGCTCATCTCCTACGACAACCTGGCGACGCGCATCTGGTGCGTGTTCCTGCCGCGGTTGTCCGGGATGGCCGGACACGTCGACGAGCACGTGCCGCTGCTGACCGCCATCGTCGAGGGCGACGAGGAGAAGGCCTCCGAACTGGCGGCGCAGCACGTCATCGGGTTCGAGAAGGCGATCAGGGCGCTGATCTGAAGGCGTCGAGCAGGGCCGCCGCCCGCTTCTCCAGGTGCGGCCGGATCTCGTCACCGGTGAAGATCCACGTCTGCCCGGCCTCGACGCCCGCGAGCACCATCTCCCCCACCTCGTCGACCGACGGCCCGCCGCGCAGGAACTCCTCGACCGCGGGCACGTACTCCTCGCTCAGCCCCACCTCGGCGTGCGACCGCCTGGTGTTCGCGACGATGCCCGTGTCGACCGGACCGGGACACAGCACGCTGACGTCGACGCCGCGCCCGGCCACGTTGAGCCGCAACGACTCCGACAGCCCGACCACCGCGAACTTCGCCGTCGCGTAGAGCAGGCTCGGGTCGGACACGAGCCCGGCGCCCGAGGCGGTGTTGACGATGCACCCCGCACGGCGCTCCAGCATGCGCGGCAGGAAGGTCTGGACGCCGTTGACGACGCCGGTCAGGTTGACCGCGAGCGCCAGGTCCCACTTCGCGTAGCTCAGCTCGTCGACGGTGGAGTGCGGCACGATCCCGGCGTTGTTGAACAGCAGGTCGACCGGCCCCAGCTCCTCCTCCGCGTCGTCGGCGGCCGCGGCGAACCCGTCCCGGTCGCGCACGTCGAGCCGGTAGGTCCGGACCGCCGTCACCCCGGACAGCTCCTCGGCGCTCGCGTGCAGCGCCGGCTCGTCCACGTCGGCCAGCGCCAGGCCCACGCCCCGCCTCGCCAGGGCACGCGCGATGCCCAGCCCGATCCCTCTCGCGCCGCCCGTCACGAAGGCGACCGACCCCGTCCAGTCCCGCATCGAACCACCCGTCTATGTCGGCTGACTAACTCTATGTTGACTAACACAGTAGCCTGCTCGGCATGGAGATGACGATCGGCAAGGTGCTCGCCGGAGGGGGCCGGGCCACCCTCGGCGTGCTCGTGGGACTGCAGGTGCTCGACAGCGTGGACGGCGTGATGCTCGTGGTCTTCGCGCCGGAGATCAGCCGGTCGCTGGGGATCGGCACGGAGACGATGGCGACGCTGGCCGCCCTGGCCGCGGTGATGGTCGCCGTCGCCGCACTGCCGCTGGGCCTGCTCGGGGACCGACATCGCCGCACGACGATCGCCGGGGCCGCCACGCTCGTGTGGGCGGCGGCGGCCGGGTTGCTGGGCACGGTCCAGCACCTGTGGCAGGCGGTGGTGCTGCGCGTCGTCTCGGGGGTCGGCAAGGCGAACGAGGGCCCGATCCAGTCGTCGCTGCTCGTCGACGCCTACCCGCGGGACGGCCGGGGACGCGTGCTCGGCCTGCACCGGGGCGGCCAGCCGCTGGGGATCGTGGTCGGGCCGCTGCTGGCGGCGGCGTTCGCGGCGCTGGTCCCCGTGGAGAACGAGCCGTGGCGCTGGGCGTTCGCGTTCCTCGCCGTCCCCGCCCTGCTGCTGGGGCTCGGCGCGTTCCGGTTGCCGGAGCCCTCGCGCGAACACTCCACGGCCACCCCGCGGGGCGCGCTCACCCAGCTCCTCGGCATCCGCACGTTCGTCCTGGCCGCCCTCGGGCTCGGCGCGTTCGGCATGGCCGTGACGACGGTGCCGACCTACCTGTCCGTCCTGCTGGACCGCCAGCTCGGCCAGGACGCCATGGCCCGCGGCCTGATCACGTCGGCCTGCGCGGTGGGCGGGCTCGCCGGGGCGGCGCTCAGCGGCTGGCTCAGCGACCGGCTGTTCCGCTTCAGCCCCAAGGGATGTCTCTACCTCGCGGCGGTCGCGCTCACCCTGCTGGGCGTCGGGTTCGCCGTGCAGGCGCACGCGCCGGACGTGACGACGTACGTGGTCGTCGGCGTGCTGACCCAGGCGATGACGTTCGCCGGGATCGTCCCGTTGAGCCTCGTCGTGGCCGCGGTGACGCCGCACGAGATCCGGGCGACGGCGTTCGCGCTGATGGGGGTCTGCACGGCGGCCATCGGCGGCCTGGGCGGGGCCCTCGTCACCGGTGTGGCGAAGGGGTTGTGGGGCGAGCAGACCGCGGTCACCGTGGTGGCGCCGGCCGGGTCGGTGCTCGCGGGAGTCGTCCTGGTGGTGAGCGCGCGGCACGTGCTCGGCGACATCGCGAGGCTCGTACGATGACCGCCGTGACCTCCCCCGGACAGCGCCGGATCGACGAGATCGGTGACGAGAGCCGCCGCCGCATCCTGGACGCGGCCGAGGAGCTGTTCGCCGAACGCGGGTTCGACCGCACGTCCTTCGTGGACATCGCGAAGCGCTCGGGCATCAGCCGCGGCTCGATCCCGTGGCACTTCAAGAACAAGGACGGTCTGGTGATGGCCGTCGTCGAGCGCGTGGTCGACCGGATCTGGCCCGCCGAGCGCTACCAGTCCGTGCCTTCGCTCACCGAGGTGTTCACCGAGACCGCGGAACTGCTGCGGTCCGGCAACTCGGCGCTGGTGTTCATGGTGCTGGTCGAGGCCTTGGGCGACCGGGGTGTCGTGACCGAGCAGTACCAGCAGTTCTTCACCCGGCGGCGCGAGGGCATCGAGGTGCTGCTGCGCCTGCGCCGCCCGGCGGACGTCGACCCGGCGGTCGCGGAGGGGAAGGAGCGCGCCGCCGCCGTCGCGCTCAACGGCGCGCTCCTGGGCATCCACCTCCAGGCGTTGGTCGATCCGGAGAACGTCGACCTGGAAAGCGCCCTGGTGTCCGTCGCGACCATGTTCGACCGCAACATCGCGGACGTCTGGGCCTGACGCCAGAGCCGCGCTCGCAGGTCACCGCGTCGAACGCCGACGGCCGGGAGAGCGGCGCCGCTCCCCCGGCTCCTCACGTCACCGCACGGTCACCGATCCCGTCAGCGGCCCGAACCGCACCGCGTGCGTTCCGCGGGGCAGGTCGCGCACCTCGAACGAGACCTTGGTGGTCTGGTTCTTCCGCACGAGCACCGCACGCTCGGCGGCGACGGCGCCGTCCACCCACAGCACGGCCTGGTAGGTGCCCGAGACCTCGCCGACGTCCTTCACCGATGCGGTGATCCGCACGGGCACCCGCCCGTGGCCGCCCTCGGTGCGCAGGTCCGCCACCGCGAACCGCGGTTCCGGGGCGGGTGCGCGGTCGTGGACGAAGATGTCCGAGCGGCCGTTCGTGTCGTCCTCGACGATGTTCGTCGCCTCGCTCTCGAACGCGATGTACCTGCCGTCGGCGCTGATCGACGGGAAGTCGCTGTAGGAGTCGCCCGGCCGGCCGCCGAGACCACCGGACACCTTGGCCGTCGTCCGGGCCCGCAGGTCGCGCACGAACACGTCCGACCCGCCGTCGTCACCGGGCACGAGGTTGGCGGCGAAGCTGAAGAACGCCACGAAGTTCCCGTCCGCGCTGATCCGCGGACTCGACGTGTACGCGTCCGCGCCGCCGGTCCCGGTCGCCGCCTGGGACACCAGCGTGCTCGACCGGGTCTGCCGGTCGTACACGTGGACCTGCGAGGGCGCGTCGGGACCGCTGCTCGCGTAGGCCACCTTGCGGCCGTCCGCGCTGATCGACGGCTGGGTCACCTCCGTCCCGGCCGGTGCCGGAAGAACTTCCGTCGTGCCGGTCGCCCGGTCGCGGACGAAGACGTCGCGGTGGTCGTTCGCGCTGCCCGGCACCAGGTTCTCCGCTCCGCTCTCGAAGGCGACGAACCTGCCGTCGGCGCTGACGCTCGGCTCCAGCGAGTCGCCGTCGGCCTGCACGCCGCCGGCGCCCAGCGAGACGCGTTCGGTGGTGCCGGCCACCCGGTCGCGCAGGAAGACGTCCTGCCGGCCGTTCGTGTCGCCCGGCACCAGGTTCGTGGCCTGGCTGAGGAACACCGCGTACCGGCCGTCGGCGCTGAAGACCGGCTGCCCGGACAGGTCGTCGGCCTGCTTCTCGTCCGACGAGACCGAGATCAGCTCGGTCGTGCCCGTCCGCCGGTCGTGCGCGAACGAGTCGGGCACACCGTTGACGTCGCCGGGCACGAGGTTGGCGGCACCGCTGAGGAAGCCGACGTACCGGCCGTCCGGACTGATCGTCGGGCTGATCGCCCACGCGTCCGCGCCGGTGCCGTTCGTCGCGACCGAGATCCGTTCGATCACGCCGGTGCGGTTGTCCCTGGCGAAGATGTCCATGTCGTCGTTCGCCTCGCCGGGCGCTATCTCCCCGGCCGCGCTGGCGAACGCGACCACCCCAGCGTCGCCGCTCATGGCCGGCCAGAAGGTGTGGGCCTGGATCTGCCCGCCGTCGCGGGTCAGCGAGACGCGTTGCGTCGCGGGCGGCCGTGGCAGCGCGAAGTCGGCTGCGGCGGGCCGTTTGCCGGACACGGTGACCTTCCGCGGAGATGCGGTCGAGATCCCGGCCGACGACGCGGACACCTGGTAGGTGCCTTCCGGGACGTCCTTGATCGTGTAATGGCCGTTGCCGTCCGAAACGGCGGTGAGGTCGTCCAGCACGTCCTGCACCCGCACCGTCGCGCCGGGCACCCGCGACCCCGTCGGCCCGTAGGTGACGCGGCCGGTGATCACACCCCGCGGCGTCGGCTTCAGCGCGACCTTCAGGTCCGTCAGCTTGCCGGTTCTCACGACGACGCGCACACGCTGCTCGTGGTAGCCGAAGCGGGACACGTCCAGGTCGTAGCTGCCCGCGGGCAGGCGGATCTTGAAGTGCCCCTCGGCGTCGCTGGTGTAGGACCTGCCGGTGGACGCCACGGTGACCGTGGTGGCGCGCAACGGATCCCGCGACCGGTCCGCGGTGACCGTCCCGCTGATGCCGCTGGCGAGGCGCGCCTCGGCGACGGCGGCGGCCGCGTCGATCCGGCCGGCGCCGAAGCGGGTGTTGGGCCGCGCACCGTAGCGGTCGTCGGAGAACGACGTCCCGGTCAGGATCTCCAGCGTCTCGTCGGGCGTGAGCCCCGGATGTGCCTGGAGCATCAGCGCGACGGTGCCCGCGGCGTGCGGCGTGGCCATGGACGTGCCGCTCAGCAGGCCGTACTCACCGCCGGGCAGCGCAGAGAGGACGTCGACGCCGGGTGCGGACAGGTCCGGCACGACGTAGCTGTCCGGCCAGCTCGCCGGCGCGTCGACCCAGTCCTTCTTCCGCACGACACCGCCGCACGAGAAGTCCGGCACGTTGTCGTCGGCGTCGGTCGCGCCGACACCGGTCGCCTCGAAGACGTTGCCGGGAGCGGCGGACCCGCCGGCCACGCACTCGTTGCCGATGGCGAACGCCGGGAACGCGCCCGCCAGGTAGATGTTGCGGGCGGGCTCGACCATCTCGCCGCTGTAGCCCTCTTCGCCCAGCGACATGCTCACGACGTCCGCGGGCCGGCCTGCGGGCCTGCCGTCGGCGTCGTAGGGCGCGATGGCCCACTGCATGCCGGCGATCACCTGCGCGAGCGTGCCGGTGCCGCCGGGGATGACGAGCCCGGCCATCAGCTCGGCGCCGGGCGCGACACCGATCTGCGTGCCGGAGCTGTGGCCGCCCGCGATGGTGCCGGCCACGTGGGTGCCGTGGTAGGAGCTGTCGTGCGGGGTGGAGTGGACCGGGGAGCCGTCGGCGGTGAACTCGATCCAGCCACCGGGGTGCTCGGGGTTCGCCGGCTCCCCGCTGACGAGCTTGCCCGCGAGATCGGGGTGCTCGACGTCGATGCCGGTGTCGAGGACCGCCACCCGCACTCCCGCACCGGTGACCCCGTCCCGCTGCACCCGGTCGGCGCCGATCTTCTGCACACCCCAGGTCACGGCGGTCTGCACCGCCGTGGCCTGCTTGCGGGGCTCGGCCGGTGACCGCAGCGTGAAGTTCGGGATGACCCGGTCGACCAGCGGCAGCGCGGCCACCGCGCCGAGGGTGGCCGGGGTGGCGCGGACGAGCACCATGTTCTTGAGCCAGAAGGACTTCACCACCTCGTCCCCGCGTGCGCCGACCAGGTCGGCGACCGGGGCCTGCATGGCCTTCGCCGAGTCGGTGAGCACCTTGCGCGCCGTCTCCGGCGCGGACGACCGCACACCGCGGTCCTTCAGGACCACGACCGCCTCGAACCGCGCGTCCGGCCCGGACCGGGCACCGGCCATCCGGTCGAGCAGCTCCTGCGCGATCTTCGACCGGCCTGGCGCGGGAGGCGGGTCGGCAACGGCCACGGCGGACCCGGTACCGAGGCACCCGGCGGTGACGAGCACCGCGAGCGCCAGGTACCGGCCGCGGGTCCGCAAAGCGGACAGGGACATGGGGAGACTCCTTCGCTCCGACACCACGCGGACAAGCAAGACGGCGCGCCCCGTGTGAGGTTGCGCGCCGTCGACGTGAAAACGGTGCAGGAAAGATCACCGCCGTGACAAGGTCATCGGCACGGCGGATTCCGGTCACGTGTCGGGAACCCGACACGAGGAGGGGGCGGTGACGTGCTGGAGTCGATCGGCGTGAACGGCGCGGACGAGGCGACCTACGAGGCACTCGTCCGGCGCACCCAGGCGACCGCCCCCGAACTCGCCCACGACACCCACCGCTCACTGCCCGCGACCCGACGTGCGGTGCAGGTCCTGGTCGAGCGCGGCCTGGCGACCCGCTCCACCGGCCGCCCGACGCGCTACGTGGTCGTCCCGCCGGACCGTGCCATCGAAGCCGTCCTCCGCGAACGCGAGGCAGCCCTGCGCGACACCCGCCGCCACATCGGCACCCTCATGGAGACCTACCGCGCGAGCACCCGGTTCGCCCACCCCGGCGAACTCGTCGAGGTCATCTCCGGACGCGACGAGGTCAACGAACGCTGGGCGCGGATGCAGCAGGACATCCGCGAGCAGATGCGCGGCTTCGACCGCCCGCCGTACGCGGCCCCGCAGGGCCACGGCGAACCCAACCACCTGGAGCTCGCGCTGCTGGCCCGCGGCGTCAAGTACCGGGTGGTCTACGACAAGAGCGCGATCGAGCTCCGCGGCCTGCTCGGCGACATCGAACTGGGCGTGCGGCACGGCGAGGAGGCGAGGATCGCGGGCGACGTCCCCATGAAGCTGGCGATCGCCGACGACCGCCTCGCGATCATCCCCCTGATGCGCCCCGGCGACCCCGCGCTCACCGCCTCCTACCTCATCCACCCGTCACCCCTGCTGGACGCCCTGATCGCGTTGTTCGAGGCGGTGTGGACGCGGAGCGTGCCGGTCCGGTTCGGTCCGGCGAACCCCGGTGAACTGTCGTCGGAGGAGTCGACCCTGCTGATGCTGCTGGCGTCCGGCGTGCCCGACAAGGCCGTGGGCCGCGCGCTCGGCTGGAGCGAACGCACGGTTCAGCGGCACGTCACCAAGCTGATGCAGCGGACCGGGGCGCGGACGAGGTTCCAGATCGCGATGGAAGCCACGCGTCGCGGCTGGATCTGAGCGCCACCGGCCTGCCGCCTGGTCGCGCCGGACCCGCCCCTGGTCGATGCGGCCCAGCGGAACCGGCAGCGCCTAGGCGCTGTCCTGAGGATCTTCACCCAGGTGGAGACGACGCAGCCGAGGTGCCGCAGGTCCGGTGCAAGGCCAGGCGGATCGAAGCGGGCCAAGGCGA